>NZ_JAUOOW010000004.1:397500-761556 GCF_032654805.1 Kitasatospora brasiliensis | reverse complement strand
CACCACTACGACCCCACCCACATCCTCACCCCAGGCCAAACCATCCACACCCCCTAACCCCACCCACACACCCCCAACCCCCCAACCCCCCAACCCACACAGGACCGCAGAACCGGGAGGCCACGGGGGGCCAGGGGGGCCACGGGCCACGGGGGCCGCGGGCCCGGGGAGCCGGGAGGCCGGGGGCCCACGGGGGGCCAGGGGCCGCGGGGGGCCAGGGGCCGCAAGGCCACGGGGGGCCGGGAGACCGGGGGCCGCAAGGCCACGGGGGGCCAGGGGGCCAAGGGCCGCGGAGGCCGGGGGCCGCAAGGCCACGGGGGGCCGCGGGGGCCGGGGGGCGCGGGGGCTCACCACTCCCCCTCTCATTCGCTCGAAGCAGGCACGACAAGCGGCCGGGCGGATCGGGCGAGGCAGGCAGGACAGGCGGGGCGGGCAGGGCGCGCAGGCCCTCGGCGACCCGGCGCAGCGCGGGCAGGGCCGCACTTACGGCCTCGCGCTCGCCTTCGCCGACCCCACCGACCACACCTGACCCCCATCACACCCCCAAACCGGGGCGGGGGTGGCATCGCCCCCGCCACACCGGACCCCGCCGCCACCGGAACTCCACCGGCAATTCGGCACCGCCCCTGGCCCCTGCGGAGCAGCGGCCCATGAACCGCAACCACGAACACCACCCACAGGACCATCGCGCGACCACCCGCGCTTCTCCCCCTCAGGAGCGCGACAGCTCCCCCCAGGGCCGTGCCACGGACCGCGAGCCGCCACGCGCCGAAGCAGCACGGCGGCCAGGCACGGACAGATGCCGCGCCCACCCAAAACGCCTTCCCCGCCCGCTCGTTGAACCACACAGCAGGCCGGAACAGCCCCAGGGAGGGGGCCCGGCACACAGCGGAGGGGACGTTCATGGCACGGCACTGGCACGCGTACGGATGGGTCGGACGCGAGAGGACGGAGTCCAAAGGCCCCGGCGACGAATTCCCGCCCATGGAGATCAGGAACTGGCTGAAGAAACCACCGCGACTGATCCGCAACACCTTCCACACCATCGACGACGCGGTCGCATGGATGGCCGGCGAACTCGAACAACACCCCTTCCCGGATTCATACGGCACCAGCAACCAGACACGGCTGGCACACCTACGCCAAACCCTCGGCCAAACCGCCGGCTCCGACATCGCCTGGGGCTGGTACCCCAACACCAGCCAATACGTCTCCTACGCCATCATCACCTGCCCCCACCCCCACCACCACCAACCCCCCTGCCCACAGAACCCCTGACCCCCAACCCCCACCACAGACAACCCAGAGACCACACCAACAACCCACGACAACAACACCGCCGAACACAACCACCCATAAACACCACAACACGACACAAACGACCGGCACGGCAACAAGGCGGGGCGGGCAGGCGGCACGACGGTCATAGCGGGCAGGGCGGACGTAGTAGCGTCACACTCGTCAAGTCACGCACACCACGCGGACTTTGACCACCACACACACGGGGGCCGAACACGAGGAAGAGGCGGCAGGCATGGGACGAACGCACCCGACAACACGAGTGATCGCGCACCCCGACATCGAAGACGTGAGCATCCAACAAGTCCTCGAAGCACTCGCCGACCCCGCCCGCCGAACTGTGATCCACACACTCGCGCACTCCACAACCCACCTCAGCTGCGGCTCCATCCACCTCCCCGTAGGACGATCGACCACCAGCCACCACTTCACCGTCCTGCGCCAAGCAGGACTCCTCCGCCAGTACTACAAAGGCACCACCAAAATGAACACCCTCCGCACCCAAGAACTCGAACAACGCTTCCCCGGCCTCCTCACCGCCATCCTCACCGCCACCAACACCGAAACCCAACACACCGCGGGGGCGCGGGCCGAGGACCGACAAGGCGACCAGGAGGCGGAAGACAGCTAAGGCCGGTCGAGGCGAGGGTCAGGGCCCAGGCGGCGTCGGAGGAGGACGGCCGCCAGGGCGGCTGTGGCGAGGGCGGCGCCGGCCAGGGGGAGGTGGCGGGGGCCGGCCGTGGTGACGACGGCGCCACCCAGGGCGGTGCCCAGGGTGATGCCGAGGTTGGAGAAGGAGATGAAGAGGCTGTTGCCGAACTCGGGGGCGTCGGTGGCGTCGCGGGCGAGGTGGGACTGGGCCACGGCCAGGCCCCCGGAGTGGACGGCGCCCCAGAGGAGGACGGCGGCGAGCATGGGCAGGGGGTGGGGGCCGACGGCGTCGAGGAGGAGGTAGAGGGCGAGGTAGAGGAGCGGGTAGGCGGTGATGGTGCGGGCCGGGGCGCGTTCCAGCAGGCGGCCGAAGACGGTGTTGCCGGCGGTCATGACGATGCCGAAGGCCATCAGGGCGGGGCCGGTGAGGCGGGCGCTGAGGCCGGTGGTGGTCTCCAGGTATTCGGCGATGTAGCCGTAGCCGCTGAACATCGCGGCGAACACCAGGGTGACGGCCGCGATCGCCAGCCACAGCCGGCTTCGCCGCAGGATTCCCAACTGTCCGCCGTAGGTGGGCTTTTGTGTTTCCGGGAGGTCGGGGAAGAACGCGAGGACGCCGAAGCAGGCGAGGAGGTTGACGCCGGCCGCGCACCAGAACGCGGCGGGTGGTGAGAGGCGGTCGGCGAGGAAGGAGGTGAGGGGGACGCCGAACGCGAAGCCGGCGCTGACGCCGGCGAAGACGGTGGTGGCGGCGCGCGCGGCCTTGCCGGGTGCGGCCAGGCGGGTGGCGGCGGTCAGGGCGAGGGCGAAGAAGACGGGGTGGAACAGGGCGGGCAGGATCCGCCAGGCCAGGACGAGGGGGAAGGAGTCGGCGAGCGCGTAGACGGCGTTGGCGGCGGCGAAGACGGCAAGTGCCGTGGCCAGGACGGTCTTTCGGCGCCACCGGGATGCCAGGAGCACGCCGACGGGGCCGGTGGCGGCGACGGTGAGGGCGAAGGCGCTGATCAGGGTGCCGGCGGTGGCCGGGGTGGTGTGCAGTCGCTCGGCGAGGGCCGGAAGGACGCCGACGACGCCCATCTCGGTGGTGATGATGCCGAACACGCCCAGAGCCAGGACCGGTATGGCCAGGGCGCTCGGGGTGGCAGCGGTGCGTGGCACGACGACCTCCATGGGATAGACAAATCTAGATAATTAGATGCGTTGGAGCGAAAGGAAAGGGGCGCCCATCGGGACGCCCCCACGGGGAGGAATGGTGTCAGAGTTCGTCGCGCACGTACGCGGCGAAGGCGGCGATGGTCTCCTCGTTGCGCCGGTAGAAGGTCCACTTGCCGACGCGTTCGGACACCAGCAGTCCCGCCTCGCGCAGGATCTGGAGGTAGCCGGAGACGACCGACTGGGCCAGTCCCGACCGTTCCCGGATGTCGGTGACGCACACGCCGATGTGGAAGCCGACACCGCGCTCGCGGTAGTACGCCTCGTCGAAGTAGCGCTCGGGCGTCTTGAGCCAGCGCAGGAAGTCCGCACGCGCCGGGTTGGCGAGCGCCTTGTGCACGGCCAGCGGGTCAAGGTCCATCGCGCACGCTCCTCTCGCCGTCCGCCCCCTCGGGGACGCATCCAATATTCTAGATACGTCATGGGGTGTCAAGGCGGGCCGGAGCCTCAGGGGGCGTCGCCGGACAGGTCGGGCCTGAGCCAGCGCACGGCGATGTGCTCCAGCGGCGCGGTGTTCAGGTCGTGGAAGCGGTAGCGACCCTCGCGGCGCACCCACACCAGACCCGCGGCCTCCAGCACCGCCAGGTGCTGGCTGACCGCCTGCCGGGAATGGCCCAGCGCGTGCCGCCTCGCCAACCGCGCGCAGATCCCGGACAGCGACTGCCCGTCACACTCGGCCAGCTCGTCCAGGATCAGGCGGCGGGTGGGATCCGCCAGCGCCTTCCACACACCGTCATCCGTCACCGCCCCACCTTAGGCAAGCCGCTGCTTGCGCATCAAATGAGGGGCGGCGCCGGACAGCCGGGGAGGGTGCGCGCCGGACAGGGAGCGGGCGTGCCGGGCGGCGGGCGACGGCCGTACGCGCCGGGTGGCGCGCGAGACTACGGGACAGCGGCGCGGGTAGTGCGGTGACGCGCCGATGGTTCACTCGCACGAGTGATTGTGACGCTGCGCACAACGGCGGACACTCTGGGTATCCGGAGGGCCTACGGGGCCCTCCCGGCGCAAGGAGAGCCGCCATGACCGCAGTCGAACCGTCCGCCAGCCAGGTGCCGCAGATCGCGCACAGCTCGCAGCCCTCCGGCCACACCGCGAGCCTCGCGGACATCGGCGGCAACGTCGGTGCCGTGTGGCGGGCCTGGTGGACCTGGTCCCCGGGCAACGGGACCTTCAACCTCCAGCTGCCCTGGAACGTCATCGGCATCGACTCGACGGTCGTCATCACCGCCAGCGAGATCGACTCCAACGGCAACCGGTTCGTCGGCGCCGCGCCCTTCCAGATCTCCAGCATCGCCCCCGGCAACGGCGTCGTGACCTTCAAGATCAACATCGGGTGGAACAGCCCCCTGCCCATGCGCACCGACGTGCTCGTCTTCAACTGACCCACCGAAGCCCAGGCCCTACCCGCCGTCGGGGTGCGCACCCCGACGGCGGGTGCGGTCTGCCGAGGGTCAGACGCCGGTGCGCACCACGGCGTCCAGGGCCGGGGCGATGACGGCGAAGCAGTCGTCCGTCAGAACGGCGATATCCACCGCGCCACCGCCAGCGCCACCACCGTCGCCGGTGCCGCCACGGCTGCCGGCCGCGCTCCAGCGCTGAAGCACCTCGTGGAAGGCCGACAGGGCCATGTCCGCGGCCAGCCGCGGATACAGCTCACGCACGGCGTCCAGCCCCAGGCGGCCCGCCAGCTCGACGGCGAGCTCGTCACGCCACTGCGCCTGGCGCTCCAGGAAACGGGCCAGCAGGGCGGGCGTGGTCAGGATCAGCCGCACCACCTTGCGCGCCCGCCCCTCATGGCCGGCACAGTCCTCCACGCACCGCCACACCGCGTGCCGCAACGCCACCGACGGCGCCTCCGAGGCCGGACGGCGGGCCAGCTCCTCGCGCATGGCGGCACCGAGCGCGGTCAGGAACTGGACGACCACGTCCTCCTTGGACGCGAAGTAGCGGAAGAACGTCCGCTTGGACACCCCCGCGGCCGTGGCGATCTCGTCCACCGTGACGGCCTCGAAACCCCGCTCCGCCAACAGGTCCAGCGCACAACTGGTCAGCTCGTCGGCGACGAGCTGACGCTTGCGCTGGGCCAGGGTGGGCACGGGTGGGGAGATCACCGACCCATCGTAGCCCACGCGCCATGCATGTCACGAGACGTCAGGCTTGACACTTGGTGACACGCAGGGCAGCGTGAGCCGCATGAACCCAAGCAACCCGACCACCCCCGACACCGCTCCCGGCGCCGAACCCGACCTCGCCGGGCGGGTGTTCGTCATCACCGGCGCCAGCAGCGGCCTGGGCCTGGCCACCACCACCGCCCTCGCCCGCCGCGGCGCCCGCGTCGTCCTCGCCGTACGCGACGAGGCCAAGGGCCGCCACGCCGCCGCCCGTCTGACCGCCTTACACCCCTGCGCCCCGGTCGAAGTGCGCCACCTGGAGCTGTCCGACCCCCACTCCGTCCACACCTTCGCCAAGGGCCTGCGCGCCGACGGCGTCCACCCCGACGTCCTGATCAACAACGCCGGCGTCATGGCACCCCCGCACACCCTCACCCCGCAGGGCCACGAGCTCCAGTTCGCCGTCAACCACCTCGGCCACTTCGCCCTCACCGCCCACCTGATCGACCTGCTCGCCCACGGCCACGACCCCCGCGTGGTCACCGTCACCTCCGTCAACCACCGCCGCGCCAGCCTCGACCTCCGCAACCCCGACCAGCACCCCTACTCCCCCATGGGCCACTACAACCGCTCCAAACTCGCCAACGCCGTCTTCGCCCTCGAACTCCACCGCCGTCTGACCGCCGCCGCCCACCCCGTGCGCAGCGTCCTCGCCCACCCCGGCTATGCCGCCACCGCGCTCCCCGGCACCGGCTCCGTCCACGCCGTGCGACTGCTCTTCGGGCACCTGCTGCGCCCGCTCGCCCAATCCCCCGAGCGCGGGGCCCTGTCCCAACTCCACGCGGCCACCGCCCCCGGAGTGCGCGGCGGAGAACTCTACGGGCCCGGCGGGATCGGCGAACTCCGCGGAGCCCCGAAGCGCCTGGAACCCGCCGCACGAGCGCGCGACGCCGAAACCGGACGACGCCTGTGGGACCTGTCCCAGGAACTCACGGGAGTGCACTTCACCCTGTGAACGCGGCACAGCGCGGCACTGCCCGCGCGGCACTGCCCGGCGCCCGGGTGCCCGACCGTCCGGTGGGAAATCCGGGTGCGCGGCGGCGGGGCGCTCTGCTAGGACAGCGGGCATGGACGACGACACCGGTACAGGCACGGACAGCTCGGCGGGGACGGGCTTTCGCGCGGGCGGGGAGGGCCTCGTGACGGCCCGACTCGTCCTGCACCCGCTCACCCCGGCCCTGGCCCGGGGCATCACCGCCGCCGCCGACGACGGCACAGGCGCCTCGGGCACCCCGGACGCGAACGGCCCGGACGGGCTGTGGGCGCGAGGCTACCCGGCACCCGCGGACATCGCCGGCGCCCGCCGCTTCCTCGACGTGTGCGCGCAAGGCGGCAGCGGCCCGTACGGCGCCTACGAGATCCGCCGCCGCGAGGACGGCCTCGCCATCGGCGGCGCCGGCTTCCACGGCCCCGCCGACGACCAGGGCACCGTCACCGTCGGCTACGGCCTGATCCCCGCCGCCCGCGGCCACGGCTACGCCTCCGAAGCCCTGCGGGCCCTGCTCGCCCATGCCCGCCGCGCCGGGGCCCGACGCGTCCTGGCCGACACCCACCTGCACAACACCGCCTCCCGCCGCGTCCTGACCGCCGGCGGAATGCGCCAATGGGCCGACGACGGACACCTGGCCCACTACGAGACCACCTGGCACCACGCCCCCGCCCCGGGCGCCCCCTGAGACCGCGACCGCGCACAGCGAGGCCGCGTCCAAGCCGTCTCCAAGCCGTCTCGAAGCCGTCTCACGGAGGGGCCGGGGGCGGGCAGTAGGATCGGCGGCGTTACATCCCGTATACCGTTGGTAGGAGGCTTTCCATGGCTCAGGTCACGCTGAAGGGGAACCCGGTGCAGGTCGGCGGCACGCTGCCGACCGCCGGCAGCCAGGCGCCCGGCTTCACCCTCGTCGGCGAGGGGCTCGCGGACGTGTCGCTCAAGGACTTCGCGGGTCGGCGCAAGGTCCTGAACATCTTCCCCAGCATCGACACCCCGACCTGCGCGACCTCGGTGCGCACGTTCAACGCCAAGGCCGCCTCGCTCGACAACACCGTGGTGCTGTGCGTGTCGGCCGACCTGCCGTTCGCGCAGGCCCGCTTCTGCGGCTCCGAGGGCCTGGACAACGTCAAGACCCTCTCCACCCTGCGCGGCCGGGACTTCCACGACACCTACGGCGTGGCGATCGCCGACGGCCCGCTGGCCGGACTGACCGCCCGCGCCGTCGTCGTCCTGGACGAGAACGACACCGTCCTGCACACCGAACTCGTCGCCGAGATCGCCGACGAGCCGAACTACGAGGCCGCGCTCAGCGCCCTCAACTGACCCACCCGGCGCCCTGGGCGCCTCGTGCGGCGGCCCGCCACCACGACCCGGCCCTTGCGGCGGAGCTCGGGGGGCGGGCCGACCCGTACGGCGTGTGCACGGCTGGAATCCGGCGACCTCCGTGGGTTCGCTTGAAGGCGGTGCCGAACGCGAACGGGTCGGTGCACTCGACTTGGTGGACCATGGCGATGCCGGTGTGGCCTCCCCATACCGCGATGAGTACCCGTACTCATGCGCCGGCGGGCGCGCTCCGCGAGGCTCGACCCGTACTCGCCGCCGCGCCACCGGGAGCCCGACCGTGCCCGCACCTGTCGACGACGTGAGCCCGGCAGCGAGGACGGCTGCGGCGCCGGCGCGGCTGATGCGGCTCGGGGCGGCGCTGTGGGGTGGCGCGCCGTTCTACGCGATCGCGATGCGCCCACCGACCGGGAGCTCGCTGCCGCCCCGGGAGGAGTGGGGCGCCGCCGAGGCGGAGACCGCCCAAGTCGACGGCCTCGTCCGGGGGTTGTCCGCGCTCCTGATCTTCGTCGCCGCCGCACTGGCGGTCTCGGCCTGGGCGTTCGCCGCCCGCCGGTTCCGGCGCGGGCTGCGGTACGCGGCGGGGTTCGCCGCCGGTACGGCCGTCGGCACCGCACTGCTGGCCGTCGCCGGGACGCGGCTGGTCTTCGACGGGCCGCGCAGTCCGGCGGGCCTCGGCGCCCTGGTGCCGCTACTGCTCGTCAGCCTGGCCGCCCTGGTACTCGGCGGCCTCACCCGCAGGACGGCGCCCAGGGGCCCAGCAGGCCGAGCCGGGCGCAGGCCAGTTCGGCGAAGCGCGACGCGATGAGCCGGTGGGCCTCTGGGGAGGGGTGGAGGCCGTCGGGCAGCGGGTGGGCGTCGTGGTCGGGCGGGCCGTAGAGCGACAGGCCGTCCAGGTAGTGCAACTCCCGGTCACCCTCGGCCTGTCGGTCGGCGACGATCCGGGCCAGTTCCGCCCGGATGACGGTGAGCGTGAGGCGGCCGGCGGCGCGCTCGGCGGGGTCTCCGGTGGCCCGGAAGCGCAGGGTGCCGTCACTGAAGTCGGCGGCGAGCGGGCCCGGGGTGTCCTCGTGGACGGGGCAGAGCAGCGGGGAGACCACCAGCAGCGGTGTGGCCGGGTGGCCGTCGCGGATGGTGTCCAGGAAGCCGTGGACGGCCGGAGTGAAGGCCCGCAGCCGCATCAGGTCGCTGTTCACCAGGTTGATGCCGAGCTTGAGGCTGATCAGGTCCGCGGGGGTGTCGCGGATGGTGCGGGCGATGAAGGGGTCGAGCAGGGCGCCGCCGCCGAAGCCGAGGTTGGTCAGGTCCAGCCCCGCGCCGTTGGCCACCAGGGCGGGCCAAGTGCCGGTCGGGTGCGTCGCGTTGGAGCCGTGGCTGATCGAACTGCCGTGGTGCAGCCAGCGTTTGCGGGTGCCGCTCGGGGTCGGCTCGATCGGGGCGTCGGTGTCGAGGGCGATCAGTTCGGTGGTCTCGGTGTGCGGGAGCCAGATCTCGACGGTCTTGTCCCGCTCCGGCAGGCCGGTGAAGTGGGCGCTGCCGGGCGGGCCTTCGGCCAGTTCGACGCGGCCGGTGGACAGGTCGACGGTGCGCAGGTTGCCGCCGGGGACGCCGGCCCGCGCGGTGAGGCGGCCGTCCACCAGGAGGTCGTAGACGCCGTCCGGGACGTTCGGGACGCCCGGGTAGGCCCGCTTGGTGGGGACGGCGTGCAGCGTGATCGTGGTGGCGCGGGTACGGAATGCCAGTCGGACGCCGGAGGGCTGGGACTCGGCCATCGCGAGCTGTTCGTCCGGGATGCGTCGGCGGGCGCCGGCGGGCAGCCGGTGCGGCAGCAGGCCACGGCGGGTGCGCTCGACGTCGAGGTGTCCGAGGAGGAGGTCCTCGGTGATGGGGGTGGTGATCGTCGTCATGGCGCCTCTCCGGTTCGTCCGGTCAGCCTACGAGTCACCCGAGAGGCTGATCAACCGGGTTGTCCGCCGCGCCCGCTACCGCCGAACGGGCTCAGCCGCAGAGCGTGGCGAAGGTGTAGCCGCGCGCCTTGAGCGTGGAGATGATCGTCGGCAGTGCGGCCACGGTCTGGCTGCGGTCCCCGCCGCCGTCGTGCAGCAGGATGACCGATCCGGGGCGGACGTTGTCCAGCACCCGCGAGCGGATGGCGGCCGTGCCGGGGCGGGACCAGTCCGCCGGGTCCACCGACCAGAGCACCACCTGCTTGCCGAGCGCCGAGGCCTTCGAGCGCACCGTGCCGTTGACCGCGCCGTACGGCGGGCGCAGGCAGCTCGGGGTGCGGCCGGTCTGCGCGCGGATGGCCCGGTCGGTGTCGGCCACCTGGGCGTTGAGCGCGGAGGCGGAGAGCTTGCGCAGGTCCGGGTGCGACCAGGTGTGGTTCTGCACGCTGTGGCCCTGTCGGGCGACCTGGGCGGTCACCGAGGGGTGGGCGGCGACGTTCTGCCCGATCTCGAAGAAGGTCGCGCGCACCCCGGAGCGGGAGAGCGTCGCCAGGACCTTGGGCGTGTAGGCGGGGCTGGGGCCGTCGTCGAAGGTCAGGTAGACCACCTTGGCGGCCTTGGGACCGGCCGCCTGCGCCTGCGTCACGGGCAGGGTCACCGCCGCTCCCGCCGCCAGGGCGACGACGAGTGCGCCGATCGCGGTCCTGAACCTGCCAACTGCCGTGCGCCTGCCGAATCGTACGGACATGCCTGCCCCCTGCGGTCGGAACTCCGGTGCACCGGCCAGTCTGCTCCGGACGGCCCTCCGGCCGCGACCCACCGCCGGTCGCGAGCGAACGGAATCGGCCAGCCGTGCCGGGGCGCTGTCGGGGCATGGCGTTCAGCACTCAGCGGAAGGCGGCGAGGTGCTCGAAGACCCAGTGGTGGAACGGCCGGGCGGCGGTTCCGGTGAGCCGCTCGACGGCCGCGTTCTCGCGGGCCGAGCCCAGGTGCGGATGCGTCCGCACGGTGATGGAGGACACCAGCACCACGTGCTCGACGCCCGCCTGTCGGGCGGCGCCGAGGACGCCGGCATCGGAGCCGATCCGCGACACCAGGAACAGCGAGCGCACCCCGTCGAGGGCGGTCGCCCGGAAGGCCGGGTCGGCGAGGTCGCCCTCGCGCACCTCCACCCACTCCGGGAATCCCGCCCTGGCGGCGTCCCGGGTGAGCCTCGGACGGGGCCCGCGCCCGATGCGCGCAGTTCGTCGAGCAGTGCCCGTCCGACTGGGCGCTGCTGCGGGCGATCACCCTGGACGAGCCGTGGGAGGAGGAGCAGCTGCTCACGGCGGACAACCGGCTCCAGGAACGCCTCGCCGAGGAGTCCGCCGACCAGGCGGTGTCGGCCCTGCTCGCCGGCAGCGGCCGCACCCGGCGCACCCGCGGCCTCGCGGCCTCCGGCTGCGACGACTCCGGTAGCGCGGGCGGGGGAGGCCGGGCGGGCCGGGCTCCTCCGCCCGCGGCGGGGCTCAGCGGACCATCGCCGCCAGGACGCTGCGCCAGTCCTCGCCCGGTTCGGGGGTCAGCGGAGCGGCCAGGGTGTCCGCACGGTAGTGCCAGGGGCGGCGGAGGTCCTCCTCGGCGTCGGGGGTGGTGGCGATCGGGCTGGCGGAGCCGAGCAGGCGGACCAGTTCGGCGCTGAAGTCGGCCCAGGAGACGTGTCCGCTCACCGCGTTGACGACCCGGCCGGCGGCGGGGTGGTCCGGGGTGAGGCAGGCGGCCAGGGCGCGGGCCAGGGCGGCGGCGTGCACCCAGGAGGCGCCGTACCACTCCTCGCCGGCCGGCAGGCTGATCGGCCGGCCGGCCACGGCGGCCTGGTAGAGGGGGCCGGTGGCGCCCCAGCGGAGCTGGTCGCGCAGGCGGTGGTGTGGACCCCAGACGATCGGGGCGCGGACGGCGGCCGCCGGGCCGCGGCCGGTCGCGGCGGCGGCCTCGAAGAGGATGCGCTCGCAGTCCAGCTTGGCCTGGCCGTAAGGGGTGACGGGCGCGCCGCTGGGGCCGCCCTCGGGGACTTCGGTGCCCGCCGGGCGGCCGTACGCGTCGATGCTGCTGACGAAGACGAACGGGCCGCCACGCCAGCCGTCGACCAGCGCGCGCATGGCGGCGAGGTCGGTGGCGTGGTCGGTGAAGGTGCAGGCGGCGTGGATGACGGCGTCGACGCCCTCGACGGCCCGGCGCAGGCCGTCCAGGTCACCGAGGTCGCCCTCGGCCACCTCGGCGCCGTTCAGTGCGGGCAGGTGCGCGGACTCGGGCCGCACCAGCACCCGGACCGGTCGGCCCTGGGCCATCAGCTCCTGGAGCACCGCCGCGCCGACCCCGCCGGTGGCGCCGGTGAGCAGGACGGTGCCGGTGCGCGCGCCGGTGCTCCGCGGGCGGGCGCCACTCCGGGCGGGGGTGGCGCGGCGCTCGTCCTCGCGGGCGGCGAGCAGCGCGGCCAGGGCGCGCGGGGTGCGCTGCTCCAGAATGTCCAGGCCGGTCAGCGGCAGCCCCATCCGGGTCCGCAGGCGCTCCGCGAGCTGGACGGCGACCAGCGAATGCCCACCCAAGGCGAAGAAATCGCCGTCGGCCGCCGGAGTCGCACCCAGCAGCTCACCGAACGCCTGCCGCACCACCTCCAGCGGGCCCTGCTTCGACGCGCCGGCGCCGGGCAGCCGCTCGCGGTCGAGGGTGCCGTCGGGGTGGCGGGGCAGGTCGTCCACCAGGGTGACGGCGCAGGGCAGTTCGGCGGCCGGCACGCGCCCGCGCAGGGCGGCCCGCAGGGCGGCTCCGCTCGGAGTGACCGGCCCGCGCACCACCGCGTAGGCGAGCGGCGGCCCGTCGACGGTCTCGACCACGCCCGCCTCGGCCACCGCGGGATCGGCCAACAGGCCCTCCACTACTGGGTGTTCGGAGGATGCCAACCGCTCCCCGGGCAGTTCGGAGAGCCGTCGCTCCGGGCCGTCGGCCACGGCGGCGAGCAGCGCGGTGAAGGCGTCGAGCAGCCGGGCGCCGGTGTCCCGGTCCAGCGCGTCCCGGTCGTGCTGCACCAGCACGCGCGGCCGCGGGCTGTCCTCCAGCAGCAGGGTGAGGCCGAACTTGGCCAATCCCAGGTCGAGTTCCACGTTCTCGGCGTCCAGGCCGGGCAGCACCAGCGGGTCGACGATCGGCACCACGTCGCAGCTGACCGAGAGCAGCGGGGTGCCGTTCTCGCCGCGCGCGGCCGCGCCGAGCCGTTCGACCACCAGGTCGAGCGGCACCTCGTGGTGCTGCTGCGCGTCGAGCAGGGCGGTACGGACCAGCGCGAGCAGTTCGGTGAACGACGGATCTCCGGACGGAATCGCCCGAACCGCAAGGGTGTTGACCGCGAGCCCGACGGTCCGGCGGAACTCGGGCCGCGCGCGGTGGCCACTGGCGCAGCCGAGGACGAGGTCGTCCTGCCCGGAGGCGGTGCGCAGGGCGGCGAACGCGGCGGCCAGGACGACGGTGAACAGCGTGGCGCCGTGCCGCGCGCCGAGGCGGCGCAGTTCTTCCACCACGGCCGGGTCCAGCGGGGCGGTGTGCAGCGCGGCGCGGCGCTCGCGGGCGCCGGGCGGGACGGGCCGCAGCAGCGACAGCGGCCGGGCTCCGGCAAGTCCGGCCGCGAGGGTGTCGGCGGCGGCCGTCAGCTCGGCTTCGCGGGCGCGCTC
Source organism: Kitasatospora brasiliensis (assembly GCF_032654805.1). Classification (NCBI taxonomy): domain Bacteria; kingdom Bacillati; phylum Actinomycetota; class Actinomycetes; order Kitasatosporales; family Streptomycetaceae; genus Kitasatospora; species Kitasatospora brasiliensis. The sequence continues at coordinate 748,244 of NZ_JAUOOW010000004.1, read as the reverse complement.
CTGCCGGGCGTAGTCGGCGTACGAGGGGGCCGGCGACGGGAGCCGGTTCGGCACGCCGTCGCGCGCGGCCCGGTACAGCTCGGCGAGGTCCGCCGCGAGGAAGCGCAACGAACCTCCGTCCACCGCGATGTGATGGATCGTCAACAGGAGCGTGTGGTCCTCGGCGTCGTGCCGCAGGAGCAGGGCGCGCAGCACCGGGCCGGTGGCGAGGTCGAAGGGGCGGGCGGCCTCGGCGGCGAGCTGCTCCGGTCCGGTGGCGTCCAGCACCGGCAGCGGCACGGGGGTGACCGGGTCGATCTGCTGGTACGGCTGGTCGCCCCGGCGGGGGTAGCGGGTGCGCAGGACGGCGTGCCGTTCGGTCAGGCCGGTGAGCGCGGTGGCGAGGGCCGGGTGGTCGAGCGGGCCGCGCAGCCGGGTGGCGATCGGCACGTTGTAGAGGGCGCCGCCCTGGCCGAGGCGGTCCATCAGCCACATCCGCTGCTGGGCGTGCGAGAGCGGGGCCGGGTCGGCGTGCGCGGCGGGGGCGGGAACGGCGGTGGTGGCAGTGGTGGCGGTGGTGGCGCGGCGGCTGCGGGCACGGCGCAGCAGGTCGGTCTGGTCGGCGATGCTCATCGGTCGGCTCCGGGGGTGTCGTCGGCGGCCCGCAGGGCGCGTTCCAGCAGCTCGGCCTGGGCGGCGACGGTCGGGTGGTCGAGGAAGTCGGCGAGCGAGAGTTCGACGCCGAGGTCCTCCCGCAGGTCGTCCACCACCCACATGGCGAGCAGCGAGTGTCCGCCTTCGGCGAGGAAGTCGGCGGCCGGGTCGGTGATCGGGCGTTCCAGTGCCCGGCTCCAGGCCTCGGCCACGACCTGCTGGATCGGGCCGAGTTCGGCGTCGGCGGACGGCTTCGCCTCGGCCGGCCGGTCGTCGGCGAGTGCCCGCCGGTCGACCTTTCCGCTACCGGTCAGCGGCAGCGTGGTGAGCACGGTCCAGGCGGTGGGCACCAGGTGGGCGGGCAGGTGTTCGGCGAGCCGGGCGCGCAGCGCCTCGACGGCCGGGCGGGCTCCTTCGGCGAGCACCAGGCAGGCGGTGAGCGCGGCGTCGGCCTGCCCGGCGCCGCGGACCACGACCGCCGCTTCGGCGACTTCGGGCAGCTGGAGCAGCGCGTGCTCCACCTCGCCCGGTTCGATCCGGAAGCCGCGCACCTTGACCTGGTCGTCGGTGCGCCCGTGGTACTCCAGGGTGCCGTCCGGGAGCCTGCGGACCCGGTCGCCGCTGCGGTAGGCGCGGCCGATGCCGGGCAGTTCCCGGAAGCGCTCGGCGGTCAGTTCCGGGCGGCCGAGGTAGCCGAGGGCCAGTCGGTCGCCGGCGATCCACAGTTCGCCGACGGCGCCCGGTGCCACCGGTGCGAGCCGCTCGTCCAGGATGTGGGCGTGGGCGCCGCCGAAGGTCCGGCCGATCGGGACGGAGCCGGCGCAGTCGGCCCGGGTGACCCGGTGCAGGGTGGTGAAGGTGGTGGCCTCGGTCGGCCCGTACCCGTTGACCAGTTCGAGCCAGGGGAAGGCCCGCAGCACGGCGCCCGCGTGCTCGGCGGAGATCGCCTCGCCGCCGACGACCAGGGTGCGCAGCACGCCGAAGATCCGGGAGCGCCGGGCGGCCAGGTGGTGGAAGAGCGCGGTGGTGAGGAAGAGGGTGGTGACGCCGAAGCTCTCGACGTCGCGGACCAGGTCCTCGGCGCTGGGCCGCTCGCTCGGGGAGACGGCCACGGCGGCGCCGTGGGCGAGTGGGGCCCACACTTCGAGGGTGGCGGCGTCGAAGGAGACGGTGGAGTGGAAGAGCATCCGGTCGCGCGGGCCGAGGGTGATCGCGTCCTCGGCGGTGACCAGGTCGGTGACGGCGCGGTGCGGGACGAGGACGCCCTTGGGGCGGCCGGTGGAGCCGGAGGTGTAGTAGAGCAGGGCGGGCGCGGCCGGGTCGGTGGCGTCGGGCGCCGCCGGGAGGTCGGTGGCCTCGGTGCCGCGTTCGGTCAGCACCAGGGTGCGGTCCTCGGGGAACCCGGCCTCGGCGAGCAGTCCCTTGTCACCGAGGACGAGCCGGACGTCGGCGTCGGCGGCCATCTCGGCGATCCGCGGGCGCGGGTAGGCCGGGTCGAGCGGGACGACCAGGGCGCCGGTCCGCCAGACGGCGAGCTGGGCGAGGACGAGCCGGGTGGAGCGGGCGCAGAGCAGGCCGACGGCGCTGCCGGGGCCGATGCCCCGGCCGGCCAGTAGGGCGGCCAACCGTCCTGCGGCGTCGGCGAGTTCGCGGAAGGTCAGGACGGTGGAGCCGTCGGTCACGGCGAGTGCGTCGGGCTGCCGTTCGGCCTGCCGGGCGATCAGGGCGGGCAGGGTCGGGAGGGCGGGCAGGGCGGGAGAGGTCATGGTGGTCGTCCTTCCGGGCGACCCGGCCGGGTGGGCCGGGGCGCCCCGCTGAGGAGGTTCGGGAGGGGTCAGGCGGTCGCGGCGGCCGGCTCGGCCATCCGCTCCTCGACCAGCCGGGCGACGGCCCGCAGGTCCGGCTGGCGCAGCACCAGCGGGGCGCGCAGCCGTACTCCGTACTCGCCCTCCAGGGCCTCCAGCAGTCGGGCGGCGGCGAGCGAATTGCCGCCCGCGGCCAGGAAGTTGTCCGACGGCCCGAGGTCGGCGCGGCCGATCAGCTCGCGGCAGAGCTTCAGCACGGTGCGCTCGACCGGGCCGTCCCCGTCGTCCGCCGAGGCCGGTACCGTCGGCGCCTCGGCCAGCAGCGCCTGGCGGTCCACCTTGCCGTTGGCGTCCAGCGGGAAGCGCTCGACCAGCCGGACGGCGGAGGGCGCGGCCTGTTCGGGCAGCCAGGGGCGGACGGCGGCGAGCAGCGCCTCGGGGTCGGCGCCGTCCTCGGCCTGGACGAAGGCGAGCAGCCGGGCCCCGCCGGTCGGCGCCTGCTCGGCGGCGACCACCGCCCGGCGCACCAGCGGGTCGCGCTCGAAGGCGGCCTCGACCTCGGCGGGTTCGATCCGCACGCCACTGACCTTGACCTGGTCGTCCAGCCGGCCGTGGAACTCCAGCACGCCGTCGGGGCGCATCACCACCCGGTCGCCGGTGCGGTAGACCCGGTCGGTGCCGACCACGCCGGCGGGCGCGTCGACGAAGCGGCGGGCGGTCAGCTCGGGGTCGAGGTATCCGGCGGCCAGGCCGCGGCCGCCGATCCGCAGTTCACCGGCCGTGCCGCGCGGCACCGGGCGGCCGTCCTCGTCGGTGACCAGGAGGACGGCGCCGGCGATGGGCAGGCCGATCGGCGGGGCGCCGGCGCCGTGGTCACCGCCGGGGGCCATGGTGTGGACGGTGGTGGTGACGGTGGCCTCGGCCGGGCCGTAGGCGTTGTGGACGGTGGCGGTGACGTCGGGCCCGGGGGCGCGGCGCAGCCGGTCGCCGCCGATCGACAGGTGGCGCAGCGCCAGGCCGGCGGGCCAGGGCCGGCCCAGGACGGGCTCGGCCAGCGGGGTGGGCAGGATGGACGCGGTGATGCCGGCCTCGCGCCACCAGTCGGTGAGCGCACCGGTGTCCCAGCGGACGGCCTCGGGGGCGACGACCAGGGCCGCCCCGGAGGTGAGGCCGGCCCACAGCTCCTGCACGTGCGGGTCGAAGGCGACGCCGATCAGCAGGCTGTGCCGCTCGCCGGGGCCGAGGCCGGTCAGGTCGCGGTACCAGTGCAGCAGCGCGCCGAGCGCGGGCTCGGTCACGGCGACGGCCTTCGGGGTGCCGGTGGAGCCGGAGGTGAGCACCGCGTAGTGGGTGCCGACCGGGACGCGCGCCTGCTCACCGGGCATCAGGGCGGCCACCACGCCGGCGGTGGGCAGCTCCAGCGGCAGCCGCTCGCCGCCGGGCGGCAGCAGGTCCGGCTCGCCGACCAGGCAGGCCGGGCGCAGCTGCTCGGCGACGGCGCGCAGCCGCCGCTCGCCGGGGCGCGGGCCGAGCGGCAGGTGGACGGCGCCGAGCTTGGCGGCGGCCAGGGTGACGGCGACCAGCGAGACCGAGTGGGCGAGGCAGACGCCCAGCAGGTCACCCGGGCCGACCTTGCCGCGCAGGGTCTCGGCCACGGTGTCGGCGAGGCGGTCGAGTTCGGCGTAGCTGTAGGCCCGCTCGCCGTCGATCAGGGCGGGGGCGTCCGGGGTGCGGTGCGCCCAGCTGGTGAAGAGGTCGAGCACCGCGCCGTCCTGGTGCGGGCGGCCGTAGCCGATGCTCGGGGTCTGGGTGTTCGTCGAGTCCTTGTCAGGGTGTTCCATCATCAGCTCCGGAAGGTGATGCGGGTCGGCCGGGCCCGGTCGGCGGTCTGCCGCCGGCGTCGCTGCTGGTTCGCGCGGGTCGCTTGCTCGCGTGGGTCGTTCACGCGGTGAGGGCGCGGGCCTGGTCGGCCAGCACGGCGTGGCGGAACAGGGTGCGCAGCGGCGGGCGGCTGCCGAGGTGCGGCTCCAGGTACGCGGCGAGCTGGGCGGCGAGCAGCGAGTGGCCGCCGACCTCGAAGAAGTGCGAGTCCGCGGTGAAGCGGCCGTGGCCGAGCACCTCCCGCCAGGCGGCGGCGATCAGCCGTTGGCCGGGGTCGGTGAACTCGCTCTCGGCGCTCTCCTGCGCGGCGACGGCTTCCGGGCTCTCCTGGGCTTCCGAGGCCTCCGAGGCCAGGCGGGCGAGGGCGGCCCGGTCGGGCTTGCCGCCGGGCAGGGTCGGCATCGCGGCGACGGCCGTCCAGCTCGCCGGGACGAGTCCGCCGGGCAGTCGGCGGGCGAGCGCCTCGTGCAGGGCGGCCTGGTCGGGGCGCTCGACGCCTTCCAGGAAGCCGATCAGGCGGGGGCCGGTGCGCGGGTCGGTGTGCAGCAGCACCGCGCAGGAGCGTCCGCCGAGTTCGGCGGAGGCGGCGGCCTCGATCTCCTCCAGCTCGATCCGGTGGCCGCGCAGCTTGACCTGGTTGTCGGCGCGGCCGAGGAAGCGCAGCCGCCCGTCCAGGTCGCGGTAGCCGCGGTCGCCGGTGCGGTAGAGGCGGGCGCCGCCGAGCGCGGGCACGGTCACGAAGCGGGCCGCGGTCGGCTCCGGCAGGCCCAGGTAGCCCTCGGCCAACAGGGGTCCGCCGACGGCGAGTTCGCCGACGCAGCCGGGTGGCAGCGGGCGCAGGGTGTCGTCCAGGACGTGGATGCGCACGCCGTCCAGTTCGGTGCCGAGCGGGATCTCGCCGTCCGCGGCGACGTCGGCGGCGGTGACCTCGTACACGGTGGAGGTGACGGTGGCCTCGGTGACGCCGTAGGCGTTCAGCACCGTGGTGGCCTCGGTCAGACCGGCCAGGGCCCGGGCGGGCAGCCGCTCGCCGCCGAGCACCAGCAGCCGGGGCGTCCACCGGCCGTCGCCCAGCGCCTCGCGCAGCTCCTCGCGGACGGCGAGCAGGTAGCTGGTCGGCAGGTTGGCGACGGTGACGCCGCGGGCGGCCAGCACGGCCACCAGTTCGGGGCCGGTGGGCACCTCGCGCTGCGGCACGACCAGAGCGGCGCCGGCCGCGAGGGCGGGCAGCACCTCCTCCAGCGCCACGTCGAAGGACGGCCGGGCGAACATCAACACCCGGTCGGCGGAGGTGAGTTCGTAGCGGGCGGCGATCGCGGCGACATACCCGGCGAGGGCCTCGCGGCCGACCAGGACGGGCTTGGGCACACCGGTGGAGCCGGAGGTGTGGATCACGTACGCGGCGCCGTCCAGTACGGCGGCGGGCTCGGCCTTCGGGAAGTCCGGGCCGTCCAGCAGCGCCGGGGTGACGCCCTCGGCGGGCAGCGCCGACGCGCTCTGCCGGGTGGCCAGGACGAGCGCCGGGCTGAGCCGCTCCAGCAGCAGGCCGAGCCGGGCGGCCGGGTCCTCGGTGGAGAGCGGCGCGTACACGGCGCCGTATCGCAGGCAGGCGAGCAGGGCGACCACGCTGTCCGTGCCGCGCGGCAGCACGGCGGCCACCGGCTGGCCGGGCAGCACTCCGGCGCCGCCCAGGCGATCGACCAACTCGCCGACACGGCGGTCGAGTTCGCCGTAGCTGATCCGCTCGGCGCCGGCCAGCAGGGCGAGCGTGGCGGGGTCGTGGGCGGCGGCCGGGTCCAGCGCGGCGGGGGCCGCCGGGGCCGGCCGCACGGTCTCCGCGGCCTCGGGCTCGGGCGCGGGAGCGAGGTCGGCGATCGGCGTCCGCGGGCGGTCCAGGTAGCAGCGCAGCAGCTCCAGCAGCCGCTCGGACAGCAGCACCGCCTCGGACTCGCGGTAGAGGTCGGCGTCGTAGTCCCAGACCAGGGTCATCCCGGCGGCGCCGCGCTTCTCGCCGACCACCCGGCGGTCGTCGGGCAGCAGCACCAGGTCGAGGTCGAAGCGGGTGGTGCCGGTGTTGAAGCCCTCGTACAGCGAGACCTCCAGCCCGGGTGCCTGGACGTCGGGCAGCGCCGCGTCGTGCGCGCTGAACATCACGTTGAACAGCGGGTTGTCGGCGCCGGTGGTGTGCAGCCCGAGCCTGCGGGTCAGCTCCTGGACCGGCAGGTCCTGGTACGGCAGGGCGCGCAGCAGGACGTCGGTCACCTCGTCGACGGCTTCGGTGCCGGGGGCCGCCGGGTCGAGCCGCAGGCGCAGCGGGACGGTGTTGACGAACATGCCGACGGTGCCATCGAAGCCCTCCGGGCGGTTGCCGACGGCGGTGCCGATGACGAGTTCGCGGTGGCCGCTGTGCCGGCGCAGCAGTTCGGCGAGCAGCGCGAGCAGGGTGCTGAACGGGGTGTGGCCGTCCGCCTTGCTGCGCTCGCGCAGCCGTTCGGCCAGGTCGGCGCCGATCGACTGGCGCAGCTGGCCGCCCCGGTGGCGTCGCCCGACGCCCGGCCGGGCGAGTCCGGGCAGCGTGACCTCACGCGGCGCGTCGGCCAGTTCCCTGGTCCAGAAGTCGAGCGCGCGGTCGCGGGGGAGGTCGGCAGCGGCGCGGGCGTGCTCCTCGTACGAGGGGGCGGCGGGCAGCCGGTACGGCTCGCCGAGGACGGTGGCGCGGTAGACGGTGAACAGGTCGCGCAGCAGGATCGCGAAGGAGTGGCCGTCGTGGACGAGGTGGTGCTCGACGTGGATCAGCCGGTGGTGGTCCTCGGCGAGCCGGACCAGGTGCCAGCGCAGCACCGGGGCCCGCCCGGTGTCCAGCGGCTCCTCGGCCTCGGCGGCGAGCAGCCGGCGGAAGGCGGCCTCCGGGTCCTGCTCGGCGGTGAAGTCGCTGTGGCGAAGCTCCGGTTCGCAGCCCTCGGCGACCCGCTGGCCGGGCAGGCCCTCCGGCCTGGGGACCAACTCCAGCCGCAGGCCTGGGTGGTGGGCCAGCACGGCGGTCAGGCCGGCGTGCAGCGCGTCCCGGTCCAGGGTGCCCCAGAGATCGAGGACGGCGGTGAAGTTGTAGGCCCGGCTGCCTGGCAGCAGCTGTTCGTGCAGCCAGACGATCTCCTGTGAAGGAGAGAGTGCGAACATGGTCAACTCCCTTGTGTGGTGGGCTTGTCGGCAATGCTCTGGCCGGATGCGGCGTGGGGTGGGCCGCACCGGCCGGCGGGCCGGGCCGCGCCGGGTGAGGCGCTGCCCGGTGCCCGGGGGTCCGTCCGGCGGCGTGTCGCACGCGCGCGGACGGGCTCGGTGGATCCGTCGTGCCGGATCCGTCGTGGGGAGTTCAGCGGGGATTTCAGGGGGGTTCAGCGGGGGGTTCAGGGGCCCGCGGGTTCGGACGTGCCGGCCCGGACGTGCGGGCCCCGCGGTGCTTTCAGGCCTGCGGGGCCAGGCTCGGCCCGGCGTGCAGGTGGTGTCCCAGTACGGCGAGGAGTTCATCGAAGGCGGCCCGGGCCTCGACCTCGGGGAAGCGGTCGCTGTCCCAGGCCAGCCGGATCAGCAGGTCCTCGCCGTGCGAAGCGGAGACGGCCAGTGGCGCGGCGAGCGGACGGCCGTCCAGGTGGACCTCCCGGCCGGCGGTGCCACCGAGCACCAGGGGCGGGCGGCGGCGCAGGTCCTCCAGGGTGAGCAGGGCGTCCAGGCCGCCCGACCACGGGGCTCCGGCGGTGCGGGCGGCGCGGACCACCTCGTCGAAGGGGGTGCCGGCCTGGTCCAGGTCGTCCCACCAGGCGTCCGCGAGCGCGCCCAGGTCCGCGACCGGTCCCGAAGTGGCGGGGTGCACCAGGGTGTTGAGGAAGCAGCCGAGCGCGGCGGGCGCGCCGGGAGGCCGCCCGCCCCATGGGTAGCCGAGCGCGAGCGCCCCTCCCCCGCCCTCCGAACAGGGGGACTCGTTCGCCCGGTACAGCCGGTGCATGGCCGAGGAAACCGCGTCCAGCAGGGCCGGGAAGACGGCGCCCCGGGCGGCGCCCCGGGCGGCGGGCAGCCGCTCGGTGAGCATTCCGGTGGAGGTCGCCGCGCCGCCGCCGGCTCCGGTCAGCCCGCCCAGTCGGCGGCCCCAGTAGGCCTGCGCGGCGGGGCCGCCGGCGGCGTCCTCGGCGGCGAGCTGCGACTCGACGGCCTGCCGGTAGTCGGCCAGCGCCTGCGGCGTGGGCCCGGCCGCCGGCGCTTCGTCCTGCTCGTACGCCGTGCTGAGCTCGGCGGTGAGCACGCCGAGCGACTGCTCGTCACAGGCCGCGTGGTCCAGCGCGAGGACGAGCAGCTCCTCGTCCCCGTCCGGGTCCGCGGCCACCAGCAGGCGCAGCGCGGGCCCGTCGGCGGGCCAGTCCAGCAGGGCCTCGCGCAGCGCCGCGCGGGCGGTGCCGCCGGGGGCGACGGCGATCCGCGCGGCCTCGGCGGAGGGGCCGCCGGTGCGCAGGACGGGTGTGCCGCGCACGGTCGCGAAGGCGCCGCACAGCGCGGGGTGGTGGGCGGCCACCGCGGCCGCGGCGCGGGCCAGTCGGCCGAGGTCGAGGGTGCCGCGCGGGAAGGCGAAGAGCATCGGGACGATGTCGGAGCGGCTCTGCGGCGTGAGTCGGCGGGTGATCAGGAACCGCCGCTGGGCTCCGGTCAGCGGGAGCAGTTCCACCGGGGCTTCGGCGGCGGCGGTACGGTACCGGGCGAGGTAGGCGGCGGTGATGCTGGCGTGCACGGGGGCGGTCTCCGGTTTCCGGTCGCGGCTCGGGTCGGGGATCGGGTCGGGGATCGGGTGGTGCGGGCGGCTCGACTGGGCGGCGGTCAGGACGCGTTGGGGCGCACGGCGCTCTCCTCCTCGGCGGCCTCCACATCCACGTCCGGCCGGGCCGTTCCCCCGGTGCCCGGCAGTTCGCGCATCCGCCGCAGCGGCGACAGCAGCAGCGGCAGCGGCACCAGCAGGAACCCGGCGGCGCAGAGCCAGAGCGCGGCGCGCGGCCCGGCCGCGTCGGCGACCACACCGCCGATCAGGGCGCCGATCGGCAAGGTGCCCCAGACCAGGAAGCGCATGGTGGCGTTCATCCGGCCGAGCAGCTCCGGTGGGCAGAGGCTCTGCCGGAAGCTCACCTGGGCGACGTTGTAGACCACCGCGCCGAACAGCACCACCCCGGAGGCCAGGCCGAACAGCACCACGCCCGCGCCGCCGCCGGACAGCGGCCACAGCAGCGCGAACGGCGCCGTCACCACCGCGGACAGCCAGATCAGCCGGGCCTGTCCGACCCACCGGGCGAGCTGCCCGGCGCACAGCGCGCCCGCCAGCCCGCCGACGGCGGAGACCGACAGCAGCACGCCGATCGCGCCCGGCGACAGGTCGAGCACCCGCACCCAGAACACCGTCTGCACGGCGGTCAGCACGGCGGAGAACAGGTTGGAGGTGGCGGTGGCGGTCGCGATCGCCCGCAGCAGCGGGTGGCCGAGCACGAACCGCACCCCCTCCCCGATCTCGGCGCGCAGCGAGCGCCCGGTCCCGGGTTCCGGCCGCTGCTCCTCGGCCTTGATCCGGACGAGCAGCAGCGCGGAGGCCAGGTAGCCGCAGGCATCGGCCGCGATGGCGAGCGGCGCGCCGAGCAGCTGGACCAGTCCGCCGCCGAGGCCCGGCCCGGCGATCTGCGCCGAGGAGCGGACCGTCTCCAACGCCCCGTTCCCGGCGACCAGTTGCTCGCGCGGCAGGACGGCGGGCAGGAAGGACTGGTGGGCGACGTCGAAGAACACCGTCGCCACCCCGGTGACCAGTCCCACCAGGTAGAGCTGCGGCATGGTCAGCACCCCGAGCGCGGCGGCCGGCGGGATCGATCCCACGGCCAGGCAGCGCACCACGTCGGCACGGATCAGGACCGGCAGCTTGCGCGTCCGGTCCAGCCAGGCGCCCGCCGGCAGACCGACGAGCAGGAACGCGGCGGTCTCGGCGGCGGTCAGCAGGCCGACCTGGAACGGCGTGGCGTCGAGCACCACCACCGCCACCAGGGGGAGGGCGACCAGGGTCACCTGACTGCCCGTCTGGGCCGCGGCGGCTCCGGTCAACAGGAGCCGGAAGTCGCGGTGGCCGAGCGGACGTGCCGGGCGGGGGCAGGGCTTCTCGTTCATCGATGCGACTCTCGGTCACCCATTCGATACAGGGCAAGCAGCGGGTTCGTTTCCGGACGGTCCGCAGGTCGGCCGAATCCCGCCACTCCCCCGGTCCACCCTTACGCGCCCCTTGCGGCCGCCCGCACGGCCGCCGCCCCGCGCGCGACATCCGTCGATCGAGGTGACGCGGGCCGACGGATGCCCCGGGCGCCTCCGGACCCACCGGTCCAGATCATCGTCCGATATGCGGACGCCGCCTTTCCAGCCACCGGACGACGACACTCAACTTGGCCGGATTCGAGGGAGTGCAGTCCGGTCGTCACCTCATCGTGATATCCGCGTGACCGAAGCGAGCCGTCGTGGGCGTCGGCGAGCTGCCGGCGGCCCCCGCGTGAACCGACCGGTCCGCCCTCGGCCGACCGTCACCGCGCCGTCCGTCAGCCGTCGGCCCGGCGGGTGATCGCGAGCACCGCCATGTCGTCGTCCCGGGGCCCGCCGGTCCACCGCCCGACGTCCGCCACCAGCGCGTCCAACACCTCCCCCGGGCCGGCGAACGGCCCCAGCGGGGCCAGTCCGAGCACCGGGTCGTAGAACTCCCCCGCCGCGTCCCGGGCCTCGGTCACCCCGTCGGTCACCAGCAGCAGCGTGCACCCGGCCGGGAACGGGCGGCTCTCCGGCGCCGGACGCGCCACACCCAGCCCGCCCATCCCCAGCGGCAGCCCCGGGTCCGCCGCGTCCAACCGGCGCACCGGGGGCCCGGCCTCGCCCGGCGGGCACGGGCCCAGCAGGTACGGGCCGGGGTGCCCGCAGTCGAGGGTGCGGACGCTCTCCTCCCCCGGCGGAAACTCCACCAGCAGCGCGGTGATGAACCCCTCCAGCCGCAGCTCCTCGCTCATCCGCTCGCTCTCCCGCAGCAGGGAGTCCTCCAGCGCGTCGGCGAGCGCGGTCAGCTCCGGCGCCCGGTGGGAACCCTCCCGGAAGGCGCCCAGCAGCACCGAGACCGCCCCCACCGCGTGCAGCCCCTTGCCCCGCACGTCGGCGATCAGTCCGCGCACGCCGTACGGGGTGACCTGCAGCGCGTACGCGTCCCCGCCGATCAGCGCCTCGTCCTGGGCGGCCCGGTAGCAGGCCGCGACCGACAACCGCCCCACCCGCGCGGGCGGCTCCGGCAGCACCGCACGCTGCGCCGCCTCCGCCACCGACCGGACCCGTTCCAGGCGCCGCCCGTGCCGGGCCACCACCCGGTTCACCCCGATCCCGAGCAGCCCCGCGAAAGCCGTGCTCGCCAGCTCCAGGTACCCGGCCCCGGTCCCGATCGACCCGTCCTGGGTGGACAGCAGCAGGATGCCGAGCAGATTGGCCACCGCCACGGCCACGGTGTCCCGCAGCGCCAGCAGCGCCCCGGCCAGCACGGCGGCGGCCGCGAGCATCGGATCGCCCCAGTAGTCGGCCGGGTCCAGCGCGTTCCACACCAGCCCGCCGACGGTCAGCAACCACGGCGCGACCCGCACGTACGGCGGCCACTGCACGGACCTCGGGGCCATCGGCGACCTGGCTTCCCGTCTCCACCACCATCCGGAAGGGCTTCCTCCGATCGTAGTCACGGCCCGGCCCGGCCCGCACGACGGCGATGGCTCACCCGCCGGCGGTGAACCGCCCCGCGCCCGGCCCCGACAGCAGGCCCTCCGGGATCCGTCGCCCGTAGGCCACCAGCAGCAGGTGCTCCGCCCGCCCCTCGACGGTCCGCGGCCCGTCTCCGTACGACCAGCTGGTGTCCGTCGCCACCAGCCGGACACCGTCCAGCCGGGCCCCGAAGAACCGCAGGCCGCGCGGGGTGAGGGCGGTCAGCAGGGCGGTCGCACGGGGCAGCGGGAGGCGTCCGGGCAGGCCGAGTGCCACGGTGACGTCGAGCCCGTGGACGGCGTCGTGGGCCAGGCCCGCGATCCGGCCGCCGACCGGCGGGCGCCACGGGTGCTCGGCGTGCTCGGCCAGGGCGGCGGCGAGTTCCCGCTCGCTCATGGCGGCCGCGTCGCGGCGGGCCAGGCGGTCGGCCATCCGGTGCACGTTGCCGCCGGAGCGGGCCAGCTCGACCGCCGTACGCGCCGTGGAGCGCCGGAACCCGGTGCCCATGTGCGCCACCACCTCCCGGACCCGCCAACCCTCGCACAGCGACGGCGCGTTCCACTGCTCCGGTGTGAAGGCGGCGAACACCTCCGCGAGTTCACGCCGCTCGGCCGCGATCTGCTCGCGGACCCAGCCGGCCCGCTCCTCACCCTGGTCCTGTCGCACGGTTTCCATGCCCCCACCCTGCGGCCGGCATCCACCCGCCGTCCAAGACCGGGAAGTTCTGCCACCTATGATCAGGAGTTATGGAACTGCGGCAGCTCCAGTACTTCGTCACCGTCGCCCAGCAGGGCAGCTTCACCCGGGCCGCGCAGCTGCTGCACCTGACCCAGCCCGGAGTGAGCTCCCAGATCCGACAGTTGGAGCGGGAGCTGGGGCACCGGCTGCTCGACCGCTCGGGCCGTGCGGTGCGGCTCACCCCGGTCGGCGAGGCGGTGCTGCCACACGCCCGGGCGGCGCTCGCCGCCGCGGCCGAGGCCCGCCGCACGGCGCAGGAGTTCGACGGGCTGCGGCGCGGCCACGTGCGGCTGGGCATGGTCTCCGGGGCGGCCCTGACCCCGCCGTCCGAGCCGGGCGCCTTCCCCGGGCTCGCCACCACGCTGGCCGCGTTCCGCCAGGAGCACCCCGGCATCGACTTCTCCCTCATCGAGGACACCAGCACCCGGATGCTCGCGGCCCTACGCGAGGGCGAACTCGACCTCGCCGTCGTCGGCCTGCCCGTCCCCGCGAGCGGGCGGGAGGACGACGACGGCTGGTCCACGCTGACCGGGCTCCGCCTGCACACCGTGCTGGAGGTCCCGCTGGTCGCGGCCCGTGCCGAGCACCACCCGCCGGCCGGCTCGGACGGTGGCCCGGATGTCCCCGACCCCGGCCAGGACCCGCTCCCGGTCGCGGCGCTCGCCCGGCACCCCCTGTTGAGCACCCCGCGCGGCACCGGGATGCGCACCGCGTTGGAACGCGCCCTGACCGAGGCCGGTATCGACCCGGCGGTCGGCGTGGAGGCGGCCGCCCCCTCGCAGTTGGCCGAGCTCGCCGCGCACGGACTGGGCGTGGCCGTGCTGCCGGACCCCGGCCCGGTGCCCGGTCTGCGGGTCCGCCCGCTCACCGGGCCCGTCCCCCGGGTCCGGATCGCGCTGGCCTGGCCGACCGGGCGGCCCTCGGCACCGACCGCCGCCCTGGTCGCCCACCTGCGGCGGGCCTACCCGGGACCGGCTCCCGCTCAGCCCCCGGCCGGCACCGCCGAGCCGTCGGCGATGTGCAGCAGCGCGACCGCGCCGTCGACGGTCTCCCGGTCGAGCGGGAAGTAGCCCTGCCGCGGAACGGTGTCGGTGCGGGTACGGGCCTCGGCGGGCAGCGCCGCCGACGTCAACTCCCATGTCCCGCTGCTTCGTTGCAGGTGACTCTCATACGTCCCCGAGGCCGGCTCGGCCAGTCCGATCGCCGCGCTGCGCCCCAGGCTCCCGGCGACGAAGGCGTACCGCTCGCCCAGCAGCGTGCCGACGATGCGGCCCGCGCCGGTCCACCGGCAGTCCAGCTCGCCCAGTGCCCAGGCACTCGGGTTGCGCTGGGCGTGCAGGTTGTGGGTGAAGAGCAGGGTCGGTCCGCGCCGGGCCTCGATCTCGCGGATGTCGAGGAGGTTCTGCGCCATCAACGCGTCGCGCACGCCGGACAGGGTGCCGATCCGGGCGCTCTGGGTCAGCCCGCGAACCGCCGACTGGGCGTGGTAGCGCAGCAGGCCGATCCCGGCGGCCAGCCGGGCGCGGGCCGCGAACCATTCGGCGATCGAGGTCGACTCGATCAACTCCGGTGCCCTCATGTGGAGTTGAAGGAGGAGGTCATCGGCGATGCAGCGCAGTCGGGCAGCCTCCACGGTGCCGCCCGGCGACTGCTCCGGATCCGTCACCGCCTCGGTACGGCTCCAGCGTTCGTCCTCGCCCGCCACGCCGGCGAGGTCGAGATCGAGGCCCAGATAGTCGCGGGTGTCCTCCAGGTAGCGGCGCGGGCTGGGGGCACTGGTGGTCTCGGTCGGGATGTCGAATCCGTGGAAGGCCAGTCGCTCACCGGGCGGCCGCTCCCGGTTGAACTCCCGCATCCAGGCGACGAGTCGACGGTTGGGCGCGAGCTCGCCGAAACCGTGGGTGAAGCCCTCCGCCATCACCGATTCGAGGGTGCCGACCCCCTCCCTGACGTAGGCGTCCACCGCGAACGCGGCCACCCGGTCGGTCTCCAGGGCGATCGACCGGAAGCCCCGGTCGGCCACCAGCCTGACGAACAGTTCGTTGCGGGCCCACCCGAAGGCCGGCTCCTTGTGCGTCGGCTCGCCGAGGCCCAGAAGCTCACATGCCGGGGTGACGAAGTCATCCATGTCCTGGTTCATGAACCTCAAGCGTATCCTTGAAAGGACGGTTGAAACTTTTGCTCCTGTGGCCGATCAACCGTCGCGGAAAGCCTCAAACGGCTCTGAACCCGAAGTGGAGACGGCCATGCGCCCCGCCGACCTGGCACGCGAGCACGGCATCTCGACCCAGGCGATCCGCAACTACGAGCGTGACGGCTTCCTCCCGCCCGCCGAACGCACGCCCACCGGCTACCGGATCTACACGGAGTCGCACGCGGTCTCCCTGCGCGCCTACCTCGCCCTGGTCGCCGGGTACGGGCACCCGACCGCCGGCGCGGCCATGACCGCCGTCCACGCCGACCGGCTCGACGACGCCATCGCCCAACTCGACCGGGGTCACGCCCAGTTGCTGCGGGACCGGGAGACCCTCGCCGCCGTCCGCGAAGCCGTCGGCCACCTGACCGCCGGGTCCGCCACCGGAACGGGCCTTCCCGTACGGCCCGGCGCCCGCACCGTCGGCGAGGTCGCACACCGGCTGGGCGTCACCCCCGCGACCCTGCGGTCCTGGGAGGCGGCCGGCATCCTCACCCCCGCCCGGGACCGCGTCACCGGACACCGCCGCTACCTCCCGGCCGACGTCCGCGACGCCGAACTCGCCCACCTGCTGCGCCGGGGCGGCTACCTGCTGGACCACATCGCCACCGTGCTGCGGCAGATCCGCACGGCGGGCGGCACCGGCGAGTTGACCGCCGCCCTCGACGGCTGGCAGCAGCGCCTCACCGCCCGGGGCCTGGCGATGCTCACCGCCTCGGCCCGTCTCGACGACTACCTGACGCTACGGCCCGGGGTCGCCCAACAGGCCTGACCCACGGGGCTGGAGCCCCGCGGCGGCAGCGGCTTCGAAAGCCGGGCCACCTGCAGCCGGCTTCCTGTCATGGTTTCTGCCGCACCGGCGCTTCCCGTCGTCCGAGCGAGCGGTCGGGCAAGATGAGCAGGAAGAGCAGGGCCGCGGCGCCGAGCATGAAGAGCGCGAGGTGGTGCAGCCCGCCCGTGGTGGCACCGTGGGGGAAGAAGGCGGCGTTCGCGGCCGAGGCCGCCATGGCGCCGAGGTACATGAAGGTGCGCAGCAGCCCGGCGGCCGAGGCGATGGCGGCCGGGTCCGCCTGGTGGTAGAGGGCGGTCTGGGTGCCGAGCCCGATGAGCCCCTGGGAGAGGCCCGCCAGGACGCCGACGGCGATCAGCAGGATTCCCGGGCTGCTCGTGTGCACCAGCAGCAGGGCGGCGCAGGCCGCGATCTGGCAGCCGGACCCGACCAGCAGTTTGCCGCGCACGGCCGGGCTGCGGCCACTGATGCCGGAGGCCGCGAGGGCGCTCAGCGAGAGCGGCAGCAGCACCAGTCCGGCGGTGGTGGCCGACAGGCCGCGCCCCTCTTCCAGCCATTGGGTGTAGCCGTAGAGGAAGGCGTAGATGGCGGTGTAGCCGAGGACTTGGCGCAGGTAGGTGGCGATCAACGGCCGATTGCCGGCCAGCGCTCCCAGGTCGATGAAGGGCGTACGGGCCCGGCGCTCGCGGACGGCGAAGCCCGCGGCCGCCAGGACGGCGGACACCGGCAGATACCAGCGCGCGGGGTCGGGCTTCATCAGGAACAGCATCAGGGCGAGCAGGAGGACCGCGAACAGCGCGATCCCGGCGTGGTCCAGCCGGGCCGGGCGGTCGGCGCCACCGGGTTGTTCGCCGTCGGGCCCGTCCAGTCCGTCCAGACCGTCGGGTCCGTCGGATCCCTCGGGTCCGTCGGGTCCGTCGGGTCCGTCGGATCCCTCGGGTCCGTCCGCCCGGGGTCGGCGCCCGGCGACGGGAAGCCGGGCCGCGCCGAGCGCCAGACAGGCCAGCGACAGTGGGACGTTGACGGCGAAGACCGTCCGCCAGCCGCCCGCGCCGATCAACAGGCCGCCGAGGGTGGGACCGACCACGGCGACGGTCTGGTTGGCGACCGCCAGCACCGTCAGCACCCCGGTGGGGCTGGACCGCCCGGTCCGCTCGGCCTCGCTGCGGGTCAGGTGCATCGCGGCGGGGTACGCCGCGGAGGTGCCCAGCCCGAGCAGCACCCGCGCGGCGATCAGCGGCCCGAGCGACGGGGCGAGCGAGCCGAGCAGGCCGGCGATGCCGACCAGGGCCGTCCCGGCGAGGTAGAGCCGGCGCGGGCCGTAGGTGTCCACCAGCCGTCCGATCACCGGCTGGCCGACGGCGGTGGCCAGGTAGAGCGCGGTGACCAGCCAGGCGGTCTCGGCCGGCGGAGCGCCGAAGGCGGCGCCCACCGGCACCAGGGCCACCGCGATCATCGACGAGTTGATCGGGTTGAGCACCGAGCCGAGCACCATCGGTGCGATCAGTCGACGGTTGAACCCGTCGTCCGGAGCGGACCGGTGACAGCCCGCCCGTAACCGGGCCGGCAGGGCCCCTGGGCCGGGCCTCACCGGTTCAGCCGGTCTATCAGGGCCAGCGCCTCCAGCACGGTGGCGCGCTCGGCCTCGGTGTAGTGATCCGCCATGGCCCGGGCCAGCCGGCCTTGGCGGGCCTGGCGGCGTCCCGCGACATAGGCCAGCCCGGTCTCGGTGAGGCTGACCACCTGGCGTCGGCCGTCCTCGGGGTCGGGGCTGCGCCCGACCAGGCCGTGCTCTTCGAGCGCGGCGACGGTGGCGGCCATCGACTGCGGGCGGACCCGCTCCGCGGCGGCCAGCGCGCTGGCCGAGGCCGGCCCGTCGTTGATCAGCCTGCTGAGCACGGCGGTCTGGGAGGGGGTCAGGTCGCTGGTGGCGCTCGTCTCGCGCAGGGTGCGGCGCAACCGGCTGAAGACGGCGCGCAGTTCGCGCGCGGCCAGCGCCGCGGTGTCGGGAACGTCAGGGTGTGCGGAGTCGGCCGCAGAGGCCACGGAGGCCACGGAGGCCGTGGGAGTCGCGGCGGCGGAGGAACGGACAGTTCGCTTCTCGGTCACGGTTCCACGGTAAATTCATCAGTCTGGGCTGTCCAGTCTCAACTGAAGGTTTTCCCGGTCCTACGCAAGCCGACGCAGGCCGCCGCCGACCGAAATCGGCGGCACCCGCGGCCCGCGCCCGGGTCGGCCGCGGGAGGCCCGGATAATGACGGCATGATCGACAAGCAGCTCCGCGTCGTCCTCGCCGAGGACTCGGTGATCCTCCGCGACGGCATGGTCGAACTCCTCACCGCCCGTGGGTGCGTGGTGGTCGCCACCGCCGGGACGGCACCCGAGCTGGTCGCCGCCGTCACCGAGCACCGGCCCGACGTGGCCGTGGTCGACATCCGGATGCCGCCCAGCCACACCGACGAGGGCATCCGGGCCGCGGTCGAGATCCGGGCCGCGCTGCCCGAGGTCGGCATCCTGGTCTTCTCCCAGCACGTCGAGACCGCCTGGGCCGCCCGGTTGCTGGCTGACGGCGCCGCCGGCGTCGGCTACCTGCTCAAGGAACGGGTGGCCCGCACCTCCGAGTTCGTGGACGCCCTGCACCGGGTCGCCGCCGGTGGCGCGGCCCTCGACCCGGAGATCGTCAACGCCCTGCTGCACGGCGGGCGGCGCAGCCGGGTGGACGCCCTCACCCCGCGCGAGCGGGAGGTGCTGGAGCTGATGGCCCAGGGGCACTCCAATCGTTCGATCGCCTCGCTGCTGGTGGTGTCCGAGCGGGCGGTGGAGAAGCACGTGGCGGCGGTGTTCGGCAAGTTCGACCTGCCCGCGAGCGACGCCGACAACCGGCGGGTCAAGGCCGTGCTCACCTACCTCGCGGAGTGCGGCGCCTGAACCCACCCCGGCGGTCGCTCCGACCGTTGACCTCCTGTCACAGTCGGGCGGGCAGCTCGGCGCTGACCACCGTCGGCCCGCCGGGCGGGCTGTCCACCCGCAGCAGCCCGTCCACCGCGGCCAGCCGCTCGGCCAGGCCCGCCAGCCCGGTGCCGGCACCGATCGCGGCACCACCGTGCCCGTCGTCGCGCACGGTCAACCGGACCCTCCCGCGGGCCGCGCGCAGGCTCAGTTCCACCGACCGTGCCCCGCTGTGCTTGGCCACATTGGTGAGCAGTTCGGCCGCGCAGAAGTAGACGGCCCGCTCGATCACTTCGTCCGGGCGCTCCCGCAGGTCCAGCCGGACCTCGACCGGCACCGGCGAGGTGGCGGTCAGCCCCGGCAGCGCCTCGGCCAACCCGCCGTCCAGCGCGACCGGGTGGATGCCCTTGGTCAGCCGGCGCAGACCGGTGATGGTGGCGTCGGTCTGCTCGCGGGCCCGGTCGACCAGGGTGCGCAGCCGCCCGAGGTCGGGGCCATCCGGGCGCCTTCCCGCTACGGGAGCACCGTCGGCCGGAACGCTGCCGCCCGGCACGTCATCGGCCAACACGTCGTCGGCCAGGGACAGGGTGATGGCGAGCGCGACCAGCTGCGCCTGGGTGCCGTCGTGCAGGTCGCGTTCCAGGCGCCGCAGTCGGTCGGTGTTCTCGGCCAGCAGGACGGCCCGGGCGTGCTCCAACTGGCGCACCCGTTGCTGGGAGCGCGCCGGCCCGAGCAGCGCGCGGGCCAGCGCACGGTTCGCCGCGCTGACGACATGCAGCGCGGCGGGTACCACGGCCAGCACCGTGAGGCCGGCCGGGACCGCGCCCAGGTCCAGCAGGCCGATCAACCTCGGGCCCGGCTCCACCATCCGCGCCCAGAACGGGAAGCCCACCAGCCAGATGCTGCCGAGCGGCAGCACGACCACGGCCAGGAAGCCGAGCACGCCCAGTGGAAGCCGCAGGAAGAGGTAGAGCAGCGTCCGCCAGGCCACCGGGTCGGTCAGCGCCACCCTGCCCCGGGCGAGCACCCCGGACGGGCGCGGCAGCGGAGGAGGAGCGGGCACCGACTCCCCCAGTAGCCGCCCGACCAGCCACCGGTGCGGGCCACCGAGCCTGCGCGCCCCGAGCAGCGCGGCCACCACGAACGGCAGGCCCAGCACGGTGAGTGAGAGCAGGGCCCCCGCGTAGAGGACGGCGACGGCGTACACCCCGCCGAGCACTCCGAGCGGCAACCCGGCCACCGCAAAGGCCAGTTCACCACCGTGCACCGACCCGTACCGCCGCCGCTCAGCCACCATCCACCTCACCACTCACCCGCCGACCAGCCCCCAGCATCCACCAGGCACCTCCGGAACCCTCGCAACCACCGCACTCACCGCACTCACCTGCCCCTCCGTACGGACGCCCCGTCAGTCCGCTGACGCATGCCCGCACCCGGAAGCCTCCCTCCGTCGCCTCTTCACCTCCCTGGCCTCACCCCCGTTCCACGCCCGCCGACTCCACCGCCGCGCCGCCGACCGCCCACAGACCGGTACCCACGATCCCCGGCACGGTGAGCACCGCCGCCCCCAGCAGCACCCAGGCGCACGCCGCGCCCGGCACCACCGGCACCACCGAACCCGTCACCGCCAGGCTGAACGCCCCGGAGGCCGCCGCCGCCACCGCCGTGCCCAGCAGCACGCCGATCGCGGTGGTCAGCGCCGCCTCCACGGAGAGCATCCGCAGCAGCTGCCGCCGCGTCGCCCCGACCAGGCGCAGCAGCGCGAACTCGCGGCGCCGGTCGGCGGTCAGCGCCACCAGGGTGTTGACCGTGGAGACCGCCGCGAAGCAGACCAGCAGCCCGAGCTCCATCTCGCGCAGCCAGATGTCGCTCTCCTTGGTGACACTGGTCGTGGCACCCGTCGCCCGGGCGACCTGCTCGGCGGTGCTGGTCAGGACCAGCATGGTGCCGGAGAGCCCGACCAGCAGCGCGACCGGCACCACCGCGGAGGCGAGCCGGGCCGCGTAGCCGCGCAGGTTGGCGTCCGCCAGCCAGCCCGCCCGGGGGGCGAGTGCCCGCGCCGGAGCGCCCAGCACCGGGGCCAGGACCCGCGCCGCCGCCGGCCCCAGCAGTCCGACCGCCACCAGCAGCACCAGCGAACCGAGCAGCGAGGCCTGCCCCGCCTTGTCCAGCTCCCCGGGCGGCCGGCTCGCCGCCAGCCGCAGTAGCACCCCGCCGCCCGCGAGCACCGCCACGCCGGCGAGCAACCGCGGCGCACCCGTCCGCCGAGGCCCGCCCGCGCCCTCGGTCAGCGCGACCGCCGGAGCCGGCCGGGTGACCCGGTGCACCGAGACGGCGGTGGCGGCGAGGCCGACCAGCAGCGCCACCGCGAGCGCGACCAGCGCCGGCACCGGCGCGCCGGGTATGCGCAGCCCGGGCGCGGCCATCCCGCGCCGCTGGAGCGCGGTGAGGAAGGCGCGGGCGGCAAGGTGTCCCGTCAGGCCGCCAGGTACGGCCACCAACAGGGTGGTCGCGGCCACCTGCGCGCGCACCACCCGCCGCACCTGACGGGGTGTCGCCGCGACGGTGCGCAGCAGCGCCAGGTCGCGGTGCTGCTGGCGCAGGGTGAAGCCGAGCGCGTTGACCACGACGAACAGCGCGACCAGGACGGCGATCTCCCCGAAGCCCCCGGCGATCGGCATCAGGCCCGGCCCGGACACCGCCGCCCGCGTCACCGCCGCGGGCGCCGTGACCTGCGCGGCGACCAGTGAGCCGAACAGCGTCACGGCCGCCATCGCCAGGAACAGCGCCGCCCCCAGCCCGGCGAAGGACGCCGGACGGCGACGGATCTGCCCCGCCGACAGGGCCAGCACGGGACTGCTCATCGCGCTCCCCCGCCCAACCGGCTGAGCGCCTCGCCGACCCGCGCGGCGGTCGGATGGGTCAGCTCGTCCACCAGCAGGCCGTCCGCCAGCAGCAGCACCCGGTCCGCGTATCCGGCGGCGACCGGGTCGTGGGTGACCATCACACAGGTCTGCCCGTCGGTGTCGACGCCCGCGCGCAGCAGACCGAGGATCTCCTGTCCGGTGGCGCGGTCCAGCGCGCCGGTCGGCTCGTCGGCGAACAGCACCTCCGGTCGGGAGGTCAGCGCACGGGCTATCGCCACCCGCTGCTGCTGGCCTCCCGACAACTGCCCGGGCCTGTACCGCTCCCGCCCGCCCAGCCCGACCCGGGCCAGCGCCTCGCGGACCCCGGCCCGCTCCGGTGGCTGCCCGGCCAGCCGCCCGGGCAACTCGACGTTCTGCGCCACCGTCATCGCGGGCATCAGGTTGAAGGCCTGGAACACCAACCCCACCCGGGTGCGGCGCAGCTCCGCCAGTCGCCTCTCCGGCAGCCCGGACACCTCGGTGTCGCCCCACCGCACGGTGCCCCTGGTCGGGCGGTCCATCCCGGCCAGGCAGTGCAGCAGGGTGGTCTTGCCGGAGCCGGAGGGCCCCATCACCGCCGTGAACGTCCCCGGCGCGAAGGCCACCGAGACCCCGCGCAGCGCCCGCACCGCCGCCGCGCCGCGCCCGTACTCCCGGTGCAGCCCGGCCGCGCTCAGGGCCGCACCCGACACCCCGCCGCCGTACGCCGCCGTGGTGGCGGCTGTCGTCATCCCGTTCATGCCCTCCATCGTGGGCGTCCGGGCCCGGGAGATCGATTGTGCTGGCACCCGAATCCGGGGTTCGGAAAACCGAACCCCGCAGGTGGTGCTAGGTCTCCTTGGAGCCCCGGATCCCCGCAGACCCCCGGATCCCCGCAGACCCCCGGATCTCCTCGGGCGCGCGGGTCTCCCCGGGCCGGTTGCGGAGCCGCCAGTCCCTCACCGCGTCCGCCCTGTGTTCGTACCGGTACTCCGGCCGGCTCAGCGGCCCGAGCCGCTCCACCGCCAGCGCCGTGCGCGGGTCGTCCCGCACCGCGAGGCCGTGGGCGGCCGCCAGCCGCACCAGGTGGTCGTCCACGTCCAACAGCGCGGCCAGGGCGTCGGCGACCTCGGGCGTCCGGTCCGCGGAGTGGGCGAGGACGTCGGCCGCGGCGCCCTGGACGGCCGCCGACTCGTCCCGGGTCAGGGCGAGCAGCGCGGCCCTGGTCTGCGGGGTGCGCCGTCCGTCGCCGAGCGAGCCGGCGGCGGCACGCCGGACCGCCGCGTCCGGGTCCCGCGTCAGCCGGAGCACGCAGGCGTGCCCCGCCGCGGTCAGCGGGGCGCCGAGGCGGCGCGGCACCTCGCTGCGCACCCTCGGGTCCGGGTGGTCGGCGTGGCGCAGCCCGAGGGCCTCCTCGTCGGGGTGGTCGCGGTCACTCAGGGCACGGAGGACCTCCGCCAGCACCTCGCCGTCCGGCTCGACGGCCGCCCAGGCGGCGATCAGCTCCGTCTCCTCCGCCTCGTACTCGACCGTGGCGCCCATCCTGAGGAACGGGCAGCTCAGGAAGGTCGCGACGAAGCGGCGATGGGCGGGGTCGGGGTGCCGGTGGTGGGCCATCAGGGCCGACCAGGTCTCCCGGCTTCGGCGGTTGTGGAACACGTACAGGCAGGCGGACTGCCCGACGTGCAGGGCGTCACGGTGCCTGACGGCCCGGTTCACCAGTTCGTCGACCGGAGTGAGGATGCGGAAGGCCCACTCCAGTTCGGTCAGCACGGCCCCGTGTCCGGCCCGGACGGTCAGCCCGCCGAGCGAGACCTGTTCGACCTTCGCGTGGTCCTCGGTCAGCGACACCCGGTGCGCCGGTCCGACGGCCCCGGTCCGACGGCGCAGTTCCTCCTCCGCGCCCGTCTCGTCCCAGGACCTGGCCAGCGCCAGCAACCGCTCCCGGGCGTCGACCGACAGCCTGAGCGCCGGGTCCTTGCCCAGGACCGCCGTGACCAGCGCGGGGGAGCCGAGGTCCACGGCGCGCAGCAGCAGCGTCGTCCCGTCGTGCTGCGGACGGTCGGGGTCGGCGCCCTGGTCGACCAGGACCTCGGCGACCTCGTGGTCGAATCCGAGCACGGCCTCCCACAGCAGCGGCAGCCCGTCCGCGCCGCGGGCGTTCGGGTCCGCTCCCGCACCGAGCGCCTCCCGCACCGCGTCGACGTCCCGCGCCCGTACCGCCGCGACCAGCCGTCCGTCCGCCGTCATCCGCTCGTTCCCCCCTCGAAGCACAGCGCCGCCTGCCGCACCCTAACCGCGCCGTGGCGGAAGGCGCTCGCCCCTTTCCGACCCCGGCTCCCCGTCCGCCCGCCCGACGGGGAATCATGATCCGGTGACCATCGACCTGCTGCCCGGCCACGGCGTCCGGCTGCCCGCCCCGCTGCCCGAGCTGCGCTTCGGCCTCACCGAGGCGCAGGCGCGCGGACTGCTGGCCGGGCACGGCGAGTCGCCGGCCCCGGACGGGGTGCGGAACACCTTCGTCTGCGGCTGCTCCTGGGCTCTGTGCTTCCTCCTGCCCGGTCTGAACGTCACCCTCTGCGCGGACGACGACGGCCGGCTCCGCGCCGTGATGTTCGACCGGAATCCGAGCGATGACCGGCCTGCCTGCCCGGTCGGCTACCACGGGATCGACCTGCTGGGCTGGCCGGCGCACGAGCTGGTCGAGGCGCTGCGCGCCGAGGGCGTGCCGGTGTCCGACCCCGCTCACGGCAACCTGCGTCACGAGGGCCTCCACCTTCGCCGCGCGCCCGACACCCGGCGCCGCCGCCCCGCCCCGGGGCGCAAGCCCCGCCACGAGGAGCCGTTCGGCTTCGACCACGTGTCCCTCCACGCGCCCGGCGCACTCACCAGGTACGCCGAGTGATCCTCCTCCCCCGCGCCCAACCCGTCCCGCGCATACCGCCGTTCACCGTGATCGGTCTGGAGGTCCGCCTCCTCCGGGAAGCCCCGCAACCGCGGCCCTCCGCTTCCCATCCCCACCCACCCCAAGGGAGTCATCATGACCACCACCCCCCTGACCGTCGCCGTCCTCGGCCCGGGCGGCGTCGGCGGGCTGATCGGCGGGCTGCTCGCCCGTGACGGCCACCGGGTCGTCTGCCTGGCCGGCGAGGCGACCGCGGCCACCATCGCACGGGACGGACTGCGCGTCCGCAGCAGCCAGTTCGGCGAGTTCACCGCCCGGGTCGAGGCCGCCACCGAGCTGCGCGAGCCGGTCGACGCGGCCTTCGTGACGGTCAAGGAGACGGCTCTGGCCGCCGCGCTCGACCGGATGCCCGCGCACACGCTCGGCACCGGGATCGTGGTGCCGCTGCTCAACGGCCTGGACCACATGGCGCTGCTGCGCGAGCGCTACCCGGCCGGGCTGGTGACGGCCGGCACGATCCGGATCGAGGCCACCCGGACGGCGCCCGGGCGGATCGAGCACACCAGCCCGTTCGCCGCCATCGAACTCGGCGCGACCACCGAACACGCCTCTCCCGTCGGCGAGTTCGCCGATCGGCTGCGGCACGCCGGCCTGGACGTCACCCTGCGCGAGGACGAGACCGCGATGCTGTGGAGCAAGCTCTCCTTCCTCGCCCCGTTCGCCCTGCTCACCACCCGGCACGCGAGCGAGATCGGCACCGTGCGCACCGAGCACCGGGCCGAACTCCTCGCCGTCCTGGACGAGATCAGCGCCGTCACCCGGGCGGTCGGCGCGCCGGCGGACGCACAGACCCTGCTCGCCTCCTTCGACCGCATCCCCGGCTCGATGAAGTCCTCGATGCAGCGCGACGTGGAGGCGGGCCGGCCGACCGAACTGGACGCCATCGGCGGCGCCGTCCTGCGGGCGGCCGACGCGCACGGGGTGGCCGCCCCGACCATCGCCCGCCTGGTGCGCGACCTGTCCGCACCCGCCAACCGGTAGCCCCCGACCGGACGGCGGCCCCGCGGGCCACCACCCGCGGGGCCGCCGCACGCACAAACTGACGCCACATCACCATCATTGCCCGCTGAAGACTTTCCCAACATTCACGCAGGCTCCCGGAACCCCGGGGCGGCGCAACGGCGTTGATGCGACGGGAGGGATACGGAGATGACAAGGAAGCCGCACCGCCTGGCCGCCACCACGCTCGCGCTGCTCCCCCGCTGGTCGCCGCGTGCGACACCGACCAGGCCTTCAACCGCGGAAAGCCGGCGATCACCCTCACCAGCGATGTCCAGGACCTCGGCGATGCGGCGACCAGCATCGGGCAGCTCGTCGACGAGGGCCACCGACAGCAGACCCTCGACGCCCTGAAGAAGGTCGCCGACGACACCGAGAAGATCCACCAGAACGGCGGGGACAAGCTCGGCGCGGCCACCGACCGGCTCTCCAAGGCCATCGACGCCATCGACCGGGCCTCCGACGGCCGGCAGCCCGACTTCGAGCCGATCACCGACGCCGCCGGTGACATCGGCAAGACCTGCGCCGGCGACTGACCCCGAGGACCGCTTCGCCCGCTCCCGACTCCACCGGCTCCCGGCCTGTCGCCACCACACCGGCACCGCCAGACGGTAGGAATGGCCCCGGACCGACCCGCACCCCGGAGGCACCGGTGAACCACCCGATCCTCGACCAGATCCAGGACCTGCGCGCCGGATTGGCACCCGGCGACACTGCCCCCGCCTTGGTCACGGCGCTCGCCGACGGCACCGCGCCACGCTCGACGCTGGCCGAACTCGCCGCCCAGCAGCACCGGATCATCCGCTCCGACCGCCGCAGCCTGCTGCTGCTCGCCAGCCGCTGCGCGGACCGGCCGGTCGGCGCCTGGTTCGCCACCATGGCCGAGGGCGAGAGCGTCGCGCTGCGCACCCTGCCCGCGCTCGCCGCCGCCGTCGGCCTCGACCGGGGCGAGCTGGAGACCCGCCCGCCGCTGCCCGGCTGCCAGGCCTATCCCCACTGCCTCGCCTGGTTCGCCCTGAACGGCGAGCCGGCTGCCGCGGCCGCCGCCATGGTCGCCAACTTCGCGGCCTGGGGCGGTTATTGCGGAACGATCGCACAGGCCCTTCGCCACCACTACGGGTTCTCCGACGAAGCCTGCGCGTTCTTCGACTTCTTCGCCCAACCCGCACCCGAGCTGGAGCAGCAGGCCGCCGACGCGCTGGGCCCGGACCGGCTGGACGAGCCGACGCTGGCCACCGCACGCGAGTACGGGCTGTTGCTCCAGGCCTACGAGCACCTGTTCTGGGACACCCTGGGCGTCATCGACGCCTGAACCCGAACACCCCGGGCCCGAACAGCCGCGGGCCCGAACACCCTCGGCCCCCGCACCCTCGCAGGCCCCCCTCGCGGGCCCAAACGCCTTCAGCCCTCGAACGCCTTCGGCCCCGGACGTCCATACCGCGGACGTCCGGGGCCGAAGCGCCTCAGGCCTGCCAGTGCGGCTTGCCGCTGACCATCCGGCAGTAGATCACCCGGCCACCGGCCTCGTGGGTGCTCTTGCCCAGGTCGGCGTTGCGGCAGAACTGCCCGGCCTCGTAGCAGTTGCCCGCGTTCGAGCGGATCTCACAGCCGGCGCCGGCCGCCGCCGGGGGCTCCGGGTCGTTCGGCGGCTGGGCGGTGGTCACCTTCGGCTGCGGCGCCTTGGTGGCGGGCGGCTGCTGGGGGGCGCTGGGCTGGGCCGGAGGCGCCACCGGCGGCGGTGTGACCGCCGGGGCCACGGGCGCCGCCGGGGCCGGCGGGGCGCTGGTCGGCTCCGGCTCCGGGGCGGCCGGCGGGGCGGTCGGCGCGGCCGGCGGGGCGGTCGGCGCGGCCGAGGTGGCGGCGGCGGTCGGCGTGGCCGAGGCCGTGGCACCGCCGTCGGTCGCCGACGGGTCGCAACCGGTCAGCGCCAGACCGACGGTGAGCACGAGTCCGGCGAAACCGGCCAGACCGGCCCGACGGCGACCGGGTATCCGTGAAGGCATGGGAGGAGAACGCTCCGTTCCGTTTGGATGAGTCGTGCGATTCAAGCAGGAATCGCATACGCACCGTCCACCGAACCCTCACTCGTTGGCAGATCGTGATCTTCCGGCCACCGAGCGTCCCGTCCGCGCCGCCGCCGCGGCGCGGCGACCGGCCGTCAGCGCAGCCCCGCCGTCCGGCGCTCGAACACCTCGGGGCGGGCGGTCTCCAGCGCCGTGGAGACCGCGCCGAGGAGCACCGCCTCCTCCCCCAGGGCGCTCGGCGCGAGCGTCGGCCGCATCGGGGCGAGCCGGTGCAGGGCCCGCTCCAACGGTTCCAGCAGCAGGTCCGCGCTGTTGCCGATCCCGCCGCCGAGCACCACCAGGTCCGGGTCCAGGACGGCCGACAGCACGGCCACCGCGTAGGCGAGCCGCTCGGCCTCCCGCTCCACCGCCCGCACCGCCGCGGCCTCCCCGGACCGGGCCCGCTCGAACACCTGCTTCGCCGTCAGCTGGCGCGCCGCCGGATCCCCGTCCAGCCCGAAGTCCCGGGCGACGCGCACCACCGCGTCCGCGGCGGCCTCCTGCTCGATGGTCGCGGCCGGCTGACCGGCCTGCTCGGGCAGCGGGACCAGGCCGATCTCGCCCAGCGCGCCGTGCGCGCCGAGCAGCAGCTCGCCGTCCTTCACCACGCCCAGCCCGAGCCCGGTGCCGACCAGCAGGTAGGCGAACATCCGGCTGCCCCGCCCGGCACCCCGGGTGTACTCGCCGAGCGCCGCCAGGTTGGCGTCGTTGGCCACCGAGACGGCCGTCCCCAGGCCCTCCCCGATCCGGTCGAACAGCCCCGGCCTGCCCCAGCCGGGCAGGCTGCTGGCGTACCGCACCCCGCGCCGCCGCTCGTCCCACACGCCCGGGGTGCCGATCACGGCGTGCACGATGTCCCCGGCGGCCAGACCCGCCTCCGCGATCGCCTCGTGCGCGGTGGCGACCACGGCGTCCGCGACCGCGTTCGCCGACCGGCCCCGGTTGGCCACGTCCCGGCGGGCGACGACCGTCCCGGCCAGGTCGGCCACGGCCACCCGCAGCCGGGCCCGGCCGATGTCCACGCCGAGCACGTACCCGGCCGTCGGGTCGGCCTCGTACAGCACCGCGGTGCGGCCGCGCTCGGGGGCAAGCGTCCCGGCCTCCCGGACCAGACCGGCCCGCTCCAGCTCGGCCAGCGCGGCCGAGACGGTCGGCTTGGACAGGCCGGTGTCCCGGGCCAGCTGGGCGCGCGAGGAGCCGCCTCCGGTGCGCAGCAGTTCCAGCAGCAGCCACTCGTTGTTGCTGCGCAGCCGCTGCCGGTTCCATGGCACCCCGGGAGCCCCGGCCGCCGGTCGAGTGGTCGGCTGGTGGGGGCTCATCGGGCTTCCTCCGGGGCGGTCTGCGGGCGCGGGCACGGGGTGTGCGCGGGCCGGATCGGTGCGGCGCCGGGTGCGCCGGGCCGGGCGGCGGCGTCCGGGGCCGGGCGCCGCCGCCCAAGTATGACCGGTGGTCATCCGGCGTTCGCGCTCCCCGGCGGCCCGCCCCGGTGCCCGCGCGGAGCCGGCCACCCGGTCGCCCGCCCCCGGCCGCGCTGACGGGCCGCGCTGACCGGCCGCCGAGCCGACCCTTCATGACGTCGGCCGGCCGGCGCCGACGGCTCCTCCCGCGCTCACACCTTCGCCAGCGCCTGCCGGACGTCCGCCCAGATGTCCTCCGGGTGCTCGATGCCGACCGACACCCGAACCGTGCCGGGGCCGATGCCCATCGCCGCCAACTCCTCGTCCGACAGCTGCCGGTGGGAGGTGCTGGCCGGGTGCAGCACCAGGGTGTGCACGTCGCCCAGGGACGGAGCCAGCGAGGCCAGCCGGACGGACTCGGTGAACGTCTCCGCCGCCGTACGGCCGCCGGCCAGGTCGAAGGCCAGGACGCCGCCGTGGCCGTCGGGGAGCAGACGGCGGGCGAGCCCGTGGTCGGGGTGGGAGGGCAGGCCCGGGTAGTGGACGGCGGTGACCGCGGGGTGGGCGGAGAGCCGTCCGGCCAGGTCGAGCGCGGTCTCGCAGTGGCGGCGGACCCGCAGGGCGAGGGTCTGCATTCCGCGCAGGGTGAGCCAGGCGGCGAACGGGTCGGCGGCGGCGCCGAGTTCGAGCGAGCGCCGCCAGACCCGGTGGTGCAGCTCCGGGTCGGCGAAGACGGCGATCCCGCCGAGGACGTCCGAGTGCCCGCCCAGGTACTTGGTCACGGAGTGGATCACGATGTCCGCGCCGTGCTCGATCGGGCGGCACAGCAGCGGGGTCGCGAAGGTGTTGTCCACCACGCTCACCACTCCGGCCCGCTTCGCGACGGCGATCAGTCCGGGCAGGTCGGTGACCCTGGTGGTGGGGTTGGAGACGGTCTCCAGGAGCAGCACCCGGGTGGTGGGGCGCAGCGCGGCCGCCACTCCCGCCGGGTCGTCACCGTTGACGTAGCCGACCTCGACGCCCCACCGCTCGGTGAGGTCGGTCAGCGCCCCGACGGTGCCGCCGTACAGGCTGCGTTGGGCGATCACGTGGTCGCCGGCGCGCAGCAGGGCGAGCAGCGCGGTGTTGATCGCGCCCATGCCGGAGGCGGTGGCGATGGCTCCGGTGCCGCCCTCCAGGTCGGCGACGGCCTGTTCCAGGGTGCGGACGGTGGGGTTGCCGAAGCGGTTGTAGAAGAAGGCGCCGTCCGGTCCGCCGTGGGCCCGGGTGAGCGCGTCGCCGGTGTCGAAGGCGAACAGGTGGCCCTGGTGCAGTGGCACGCCGAGCGGACGGCTGCCGACGACCTCGGCGAGCGGCGGGTGGACGACCCTGCTGTCGGGGCGCAGCCGGTCGGGGGCCTCGTGGGAGTGGTTGTCGCTCATGGCGCTCATCCTCGGGCGGTCCCGGCGTCCGGGCCAGGGCCAATCGCCGTCAAGTGGCCCGCCCCGGGCGGTCGTTCCGGCTCCACCGCTCGGAGAGCGGCGGCGAACGCCCGGGTCGCGGCCGGCGCCCGGAGGCTACCGGCGGCGGCTACTTGCGGCGGCTGAAGATCCGCTTCACGGCGTAGACGATCCCGACGATCAGCAGCACGAAGAACAGGATGATCAGGATGATCACGACCAGCAGGAACTTGCCCAGCTTGGCGAAGAAGCCCTTTTTCTTCTTCTCGTCCTTGGCCGCGAGGTGCACGGAGTCGGCGGTCGACCCGGCGCGCGCCTCGGTGCGGACCTCCTGTCCAGTGCTCGCGCCGAAGGCGCCCTCGGCAGAAGTGCCCGGGGTCGCTGCCGCTGCCGCGACGCTTCGGGGTGCGGCCACCGCCGCCCCCGCTGTGGCGGCGCCGAGGCCGACGGCGGCCAGCAGAGCCACCAGGGCGCCAGCTATCGAACGTATGATCCGATCAGTCATCATGCTCCTTGCACCGGTACGGAGCAGCGCGGACCAGCCAGTCTGATCAATTTCTCATGGTCTGACCAGCTGGTTTTCTGATCCGCGCCTAGTATGCTCCACTGAAGTTCTACAGCGGTGTAAAAGTTTAGCGACGGGTCCTGCCTGGATCGGCCCCGACCCCGGCCCATGCGAACCCACCGCTTCGACGGGGGTTCCCATGGCAACTGTGGAGGATGACGACATGCCTGGCCGCAAGGGTTCCCCCGAAGCCGAGAATTCCCCGCGCCGGGCGGGCGGGCGCCGGACCGCAGGCCGCAGAACCGACCGGAACCAGGACAGTACGGACACAGCGGGCGGCCGTTCGGCGGGCCGGGCCAAGAAGAAGCCCAAGCGCGGTGCCAAGGAGAAGGTGCTCTGGGCGACCGCCGGCTGCACCGCCCTCGCCGTCCTCGGCGGCGGCGCCCTCTACTACCGGCTGAACAGCAACATCAACACCTTCGACGGCGACGCCCTCAGCAAGGACCGCCCGGAGGCCGCGGCCCCGGACGCCCAGGGCCGCACCCCGGTCAACGTCCTGATGATCGGTTCGGACAGCCGCGGCAACGGCAACAGCGACCTGGGCGGCGGCGGGGACGGCGGCGCCCGCTCGGACACCGCGATCCTGCTGCACGTCTACGCCGACCACAAGCACGCCGTCGGCATATCCATCCCCCGCGACTCCCTGGTCACCATCCCGCCGTGCAAGCTCCCCAACGGCAAGTGGACCAAGGAGCAGACCAATGTGATGTTCAACAGCGCCTTCTCGGTCGGAGACAGCGACCAAGGCAACCCGGCCTGTACCCAGAACGCCGTCGAGAAGCTGACCAACCTGCGCGTCGACCACACCATCGTGGTGGACTTCAACGGCTTCGCCTCGATGACCAAGGCGGTCGGCGGCGTCCAGGTCTGCCTGCCGAACGACATCCACGAGGGAGACCTCAACCCGAACCTCGGCCGCAAGGGGAAGCTGCTCTTCGCCAAGGGCAAGCAGAAGGTCGAGGGCCAGTCCGCGCTGGACTACGTCCGGGTCCGGCACGGCATCGGCGACGGCTCCGACATCGGCCGCACCAAGCGTCAGCAGGCCTTCCTCTCCTCCCTCATCAAGGAGGTCAAGTCCCGCGGCATGGACCCGACCACCCTGCTGCCGCTGGCCGACGCGGCCACCAAGTCGCTGACCGTCGACCCCGGGCTCGGCTCGGCCGCCAAGCTGCTCGCCTTCGCCATGTCGCTCAAGGAGGTGGACCTGCACGACGTCAAGTTCCTGACCGTTCCCTGGCGTTACGAGGGCCCGCGGGTCGCCCTGGTGCACCCCGACGTGGACCAGCTGTGGGCCGCGCTCAAGGCCGACCGCACCATCGACGGCCAGGACGCCAGCGTCCCGGCCGACGCCGGCTCCGCCACCCCCGGCAGCCCCGCCGGCGAGGCCCCGCCCGCCCCGACCCCGGCATCGGACGCCAAGGCCGCCGAGGTGAAGGTCTCCGTACTCAACAGCACCGGCGAGACCGGACTCGGCGGCCGGGCCGCGGAGACCGTCAAGGGCGCCGGCTACACCGTCACCAGCGTCGGCAACGCCGTCGGCAAGCCCCGCAGCACCACCGTCGTCGAGTACGGCACGGGCGAGCGCACCTCCGCCGAGGCGGTCGCCAAGCTCTTCCCCGGCGCGACCGTACAGCCCGGCGGCCGGGGCGTCAGCGTCGTCCTCGGCCACGACTTCGCCGCCGCCGGCCCGGCGAGCGCCACCTCGCCGGCCCCCGGCGGGGCCGCCACCGCCCCGGCCCCGCTGCCCACCAGTGTCAGCGGATCCGCCCGCTCGGCCGACGACGACCCCTGCGCCAACCTCTCGTACGGCTAGGCGCTCCTACGGAGCCGTCAGCGCCTCGTCCCGCAGGACGGGCAGAACGCGGCGCCGTCGGGCACGTCCTTGTGGCAGCCGGCGCACTGGACGGGCTGCGCCAGCCGGAAGCCGCAGCCCGGGCAGAACGGCGTGCCGTGCGTCTCGGTGCGGCACTGCGGGCAGACCAGCTGGCGCGGCGCGTTCACGTCGAACTCGGCGCCGGACTGCTGCCCGGCCTTGTAGGCGCGTTCGGTGACCGTGTCGTTGAGGCCGCGGTGCTGCGCCGCCACCGCCTCGGCCGCGGTGTCCGGCGCGCAGGTGTGGCACAGGCCCTGGGCGGGGTCGAAGCAGCGGCCGCAGACGTAGTGGGTGCACCGGGCGCAGCGGTTGAAGTGGGACTGGGCGTTGGTGATGGCCCGTTGGAAGGCGGCGTCCCGCGAGGTGCCCCAGGTCTGGCCGGCCAGCCCGTCGGCGGCGTTGCTGATGGTGTTGGCGTTGCCGCCGATGAGGTTCCAGGCCGCGCTGACGCCCTTGCCTATCCAGCCGGCCATCTGACCGGTCCGGAACGGCTCGAACGCCGAACGCCAGGTGTCCGAGCAGCGGGAGCAGGAGAACTCGAACTGGAAGCCCGCGCCGGTGCCGTGCTGCTCGCACAGGTCGCGGTAGTTGTTGCTGAAGTAGATCTCCGAAGTCACGTCGTCCCCGGTAGCTAAGTGGCCTGTCAGCGGTCGCTCCCAGGGACGACGGGGGCTCACCGAACGGTTCCGCCGAGGGCTTCCGACCGGTGCGCTCAGAGCCCGGAGAGCGGCAGCAGCAGCACCCGCGAGGGGTCGAACCGCTGCCAGCGCGCCGACTGCCCGCCGCGGCCGATCCGCAGTCGGCACCAGCGCTGCCCGCTCGCGTCCTGCCACCAGGCGCTGATCCGGCCGAGCGCCCAGGTGCCGTCCCCGAGGTCGACCTCGACCGGCTGGTACACCCACTGGACGTCCCGGTCCGCCGGTTCCGCCCCGGCCGGCCCTGCGGCGCCCTCGGGACTGCACTGACTCTCCATCACGGCTCCGCCTCCCGACCCGGACCAGGCCGCCCGGCCACCCGCTCGGGGCGGCCGGGCGGCCCGGGTGCAGCTCACCACCCGGACTCTACAGGCGTGTAGAGATCGGCGGGAGGAGTTCGACGGGGCAATTCCACCGGGGACGTTCGGCCCGGGCGGCGTGAGCGGGCTTCAGTCGTCCTTCCGCGCCGAGGCCTCGCCCACCGAGTCCCCGCGGCGCACCGAGTCCTCGCGCACCGAAGCCCCGCGCGCCGACCGCCGCCGCTGCCACAGCGCGAGCGGCACGATCCCGGCCAGCCCGGCCGCCTCCGGCGCCGGCGGCACCTCGAACGGCGCGCCGGCCGCCCCGGCCGGCACCCGGTCGAAGGTGTCCGGGACCGGCAGCGTCGACCAGTCGGACAGCGGCCAGGCGACCACGAAGGCCCGGCCGACCACGTTGTCCACCGGCACGAAGCCGTCGCCGGTCTCGTTGTGGTGCCAGCGGGAGTCCCGCGAGTTGTTGCGGTGGTCGCCCATCACCCACAGCTTGCCCTTGGGCACGGTGACGGTGCCGACCGGGTCGTTGTCGCAGGGCGTCGCACCGGGGAACAGGTACGGCTCGTCCAGCGCGACGCCGTTCACCTTCAGCGGCGCGCCCGCCTCGCAGTCGACGGTGTCGCCGCCGACCGCGATCACCCGCTTGATCAGGTCCTTCTCGTCCGCCGAGGGCATCAGGCCGACGGTGCTGAGCACCTTCTGGACGGCGCCCATGCCGGAGTCGCCGGAGGCCGTCGGCGTACCCTCCAGCCAGCCGCCCGGGTCGCGGAAGACCACCACCTCACCGCGCTCGGGCTTGGCGCCGAACCACGGGGTGAACTTGTCGACCAGGACCCGGTCGCCGATCGCGAGGGTCTGCTCCATCGAACCGGAGGGAATGGAGAAGGCCTGCACGAAGAAGGTCTTGATGCCGAGCGAGAGCAGCAACGCGATCACCAGCAGGATCGGCAGCTCCTGCCAGAACGGGCGCTTCTTGCGCAGCCGCTCCGACTTCCCACCCGCCTCCTGGTCCGCTCTCCCCGAGGCGGCCTCGGGGACGACGGTGCCCACGGCCGCCTCCGCGCGCTCTCCGGCGCCACCGCTCTCGCCGGACTCCGTGCTGTGCTGCACACTCATTTCCTCGGCCCCTCCCGACGGCCCGACGGGAGCCGGATCGAGGACCCCCTGTCTGGAACGAACCTACCGAACAGAGGTTCCCGGGCGCGCCCTGACGTGGATGCGCTCGCCCTGCGGACCGAACAGGCTGAGGAACTCCACCGGCTGCGGGCCGGCGTTGCCGAAGGCGTGTGGGGTGCGGGTGTCGAACTCGGCGGCCTCACCGGCCGTCAGCACCAGGTCGTGGGTGCCGAGCACCAGCCGCAGCCGTCCGGACAGCACGTACAGCCACTCGTAGCCCTCGTGGACCTTCGGCTCCAGCTCCGGCCCGGCGTTGCGGCCCGGCGGCACGATGTGCTTGTAGGCGTGCAGCCCGCCCAGGTGGCGGGTGAGCGGGACGATGGTCTGGCCGTTCCTGGTCACCGGGCGCGGGTGGATCCGCGGGTCTCCGGTGGCCGGGGCGCCGACCAGTTCGTCCAGCGGCACCCGGTACTCCCGGGCCAGCGGCAGCAGCAGCTCCAGGGTCGGCTTGCGCTGCCCGGACTCCAGCCGGGACAGCGTGCTGAGCGAAATGCCGGTGGTGGCGGCCAGTTTGGCGAGCGTGGTGCCGCGCTCCCGGCGCAGTGCCCGCAGCCTCGGACCCACCGTGGTGAGGACGTTCTCGAACTCTTCGTCGGCCATGCCTGTCATTTGCCGCTACGGCAATGACCCTTGTCAATCCGGCACACGGGTGAGGATCCGCGGCTCACGTCAACGGGCGAGGGGCCATCACCCTTCGGCGCACTCCCGTGAACGGCCTATCCTCCCGTCATGCGCATCCTCCTCACCCGGGACAGCGTGGCGGCCGGCGACGACGCCGACGCCCCGCACGCCGCGACCGTCGACCTCCCCGACGGCCTGGACCTCCCGGCGGCCCTCGCCGCGCTCGGACTCCCCCGGCCCCGGCTCCCGTTGATCGGCGGCGGCCGCGCCACCTGGCTGGTGCGCGGCGCGGACGGCACCGCACTGGCCGTCCTCGCCCAGCAGTGGCCGCAGCCCCGCCCGCTGCCGGCCGGCCACGGCCCGCTCGCCCGCCTGGCCGGACCGGACGGCGTCGTCCGGCTGCACGTCGAGTACCGGCGCCAGGCGGACCCGGAGGCGGAGTACTACGGCTGACCGGAGAGGGTCAGAGCCAGTCCCGCTTCTTGAACACCAGGTACAGCCCGGTACAGACCAGCGCCATCAACCCGATCGCGAACGGGTAACCGAAGGCCCACTTGAGCTCCGGCATGATCTCGAAGTTCATCCCGTACACCGTGCCGATGAGCGTTGGCGCGAAGAGGATGGCCGCCCAGGAGGAGATCTTCTTGATCTCGTCGTTCTGCGCGTGCCCGGCCTCGGCGAGCTGCTTCATCTCCTCGTTCTGCCGCTGCGAGACCAGCGTCGCGTTGACGGTCAGGATGTTCTGGAGCATCTGCCGGAAGCCGTCCACCCGCTCGGCCGCGTAGGTGGCGTGGTCGGCGACGTCGCGCAGATAGCGCTGGAGCTCGTCGTCGGTGCCGTACTTGCCGAAGCCCGCCTCCAGGCTCTTCATGATCTCCAGCAGCGGGCGGGTGGCCCGCTGGAGCTCGATCACCTCGCGGGACAACTCGTAGATGCGGCGGGAGACCTGCGGGTCCCCGCCGAAAACCTCGGTCTCGATCTCGTCGATGTCGTGCTGGAGGCCGGCGATCACCGGCGCGTAGCCGTCCACCACGGCGTCCAGCACCGCGTACAGCACCGCCTCCGGGCCGAGTGCCAGCAGCTCCGGGTCGCCCTCCAGGCGGCGGCGCACCGCGGAGAGGTCGGGGGCCTGGGAGTGGCGGACGGTGAGCACGAAGTCGGGGCCGACGAAGAGGTGGATCTCACCGAAGTCGACCTCCTCCGCCTCGTCCAGGTAGCGGGCGGCGCGCAGCACCACGAACAGGGTGTCGCCGTAGCGCTCCAGCTTCGGCCGCTGGTGGGCGACGATGGCGTCCTCGACGGCCAGCTCGTGCAGGTCGAACCGGTCGGCGGCCTCCAGCAGCTGCGCCTCGGCCGGGCGGAACAGGCCGATCCACGCCATGGTGCCGGGCCGGTCGGGCAGCTTGCGGTAGATCTCGGCGAGGTCGGTGGGCGCCTCTATCCGGCGGCCGTCCCGGTAGACCGCCGCGTCCACGACGGAACGTTCCAGCGTCACCGGCTCGATGGGCTGGTCCGGGCGGGGGTCCATCGAATGCTCGGGCGCCGGACCGGTGTCCGCGGGCCGGACGACGGGACGGGAGAACGGACGCTTGCTCGCGCGCACGGCGCGCACACGCCAGTCGGACATGGCGGGGACCTCCACGGTGGATGCCCGGCCGCCACGGGGAACAGGGCGGGCCGGAGGCGCCCGGCCGGCCGCCACGCGCACGGCGCGACCGGCGGCGCCTCGTCGGGAGGACGAGGTCAGTGTCGCGCGGGAGCCGTACGGGAGGAGGTGTGCCGGGGGCCGCGAGTGGTGCGGGACAACCGGGGGCGGGGCCGACTTCGGCCCGTACTACTGCACTCCACGGCTCTCACCTCCTCGCCCTCGCGCGCTCACGCACCGGAGATGGCGCCAGCACAACCCGGCCGAGTCTAGTACCCGTACGACCGGAGCCCTCGCCGGGGCCCTCGCCGGTCCCCCACCCGTCTCCCACCGGTCCCCCGCCCGTCTCCCTCGGGGACCGCCCGGGTGTGTCCCGCCGGGCGCCAACGACCCTGCCGCGCGGGGGTTTTCGTACGCGATGTGGCAATCGTGAGGAGGCCATCACGGAGAGGCGATTGCGCCACTACGCTGCGTTCCATGACTTCTTCGGAGAGCACCCCGGGGCGGGGTACAGCGGTGGTGGTCGGTGGCGGGCTCGCGGGGATGGCGGCCGCGTGGGCGCTGCGCGGGTTCGCCGAGCGGATCGTCGTGGTGGAGCGGGACCGGTACCCGGCGGGGACCGAGTTCCGGGCCGGGGTGCCGCAGGGGCGGCACGCCCACCTGGTCCTGGAGGCCGGGCACCGGCTGCTGGAGGAGATGATGCCCGGCATCCGGCAGGAGCTGGCGGACGCGGGCGCGCGGCGGGTGGCCGCCTCGGACGTCAAGTGGCTCTGCTCCGCCGGGTGGCTGGCCGAGTACCCGGCGCGGATGAGCTTCCTCTCCTGCACCCGGCCGGTGCTGGACGCCCGCGTCCTGAACCGGGTCCGCACCGATCCCACGATCGAGATCCTGGAGGGGACGGACGTGGTCGGGCTGCTCGGCTCGGCGACGGCGGTGACCGGAGTGAAGGTCCGCGAGCGCGGCCGGGAGCGCCGCGAAGTCCGGGAGATACCCGCCGAGTTGGTGGTGGACGCGGCGGGCCGCTCGACCTCGCTGCCGAAGTGGCTCGCCGAGCTGGGCTGCCCGCCGGTGCCCGAGGAGCGGGTGGACGCGGGCGTCGCGTACGCCTCCCGGATCTTCCACCAGCCCGCCGGCTCCGACCTCGGCGACAGGGCCGTCTACCTCCAGACCAAGGCGCCGGACGCGCGGCGGATGGGCGTGCTGCTGCCGGTCGAGGGCGACCGCTGGATCGTCAGCCTCGCCGGGATG
This sequence comes from Kitasatospora brasiliensis, assembly GCF_032654805.1. Taxonomy (NCBI): domain Bacteria; kingdom Bacillati; phylum Actinomycetota; class Actinomycetes; order Kitasatosporales; family Streptomycetaceae; genus Kitasatospora; species Kitasatospora brasiliensis. Next base: position 709,584 of record NZ_JAUOOW010000004.1, on the reverse strand, counting down.
CGCGGCGCCGAACCGGCGAGCGGCGAGGAGGGATTCACCGAGCACCTGGGCCTGCTGCGCGATCCGATGCTGCGGGACGTGCTGCGGGGCGCCGAACCGGCGGGCGAGGTGCGGGGCTTCCTGCCCGGCCCGGGTGTGCGCCGGCACTACGAGCGCAGCAGCCCGGACGGCCTGGTGGTGGTCGGCGACGCCGCGAGCACCTTCAACCCGGTGTACGGGCAGGGCGTCACCGTCGCGCTGTTCTGCGCCCGGGAGCTGCGCCGCACCGCGAAGCGGCACGGCGGCATCGGGCACGCCATGGCGCGGGCCGCGCGCAGTGCCGTCGCCGCGGCGTCCAAGATGCCGTGGATGATCTCCTGCGCCGAGGACGCCCGCTTCGGCGCCACCACCGGCGCGCCCTCCGGCGCCCTGATCGGGCTCCAGCACCGCTTCTTCGACAAGGTGCTGGCCGCGAGCACCCAGGACACGGCCGTCACCGAGGCGTTCCACGAGGTGATGTCGCTGGTGGCGCCGCCGTCGCTGCTGTTCCGGCCGTCGGTGCTCAGGGTGGTGCTGCGGAGCTGAGCCCTCGGGGCGGTTCGGCGGTCGCGACCGGGCATCAGTCGGTGAGGTGTGCGGCGACGTACGGCAGGGCCACCTGCTCCAGGTCGCGCAGGCCGAAGGCGGGGTGGACGTCGACCCCGAGGACCACCCCGCCGCTCTCGGCGGCGAGGTCCACGCCGACGAGGTCGAGCCCCAGGGACGCGGCCGCCGCGACGGCCGACCGCGCGAGCCCCTCCGGCAGTTCGCCGTAGTCCAGCGGCCTGGAGACGGCGCCCCGGCGCTCGCCGCAGGGCCTGTCCGGATCCGCCTGGACGTGTTCGACCACCCTGACCACGCTCCCGTGCAGGACCACCACCCGGTACTGGTGGCGGCGCCCGTCCGGGAGGACGTTGCGGGCGTCTCGGGTGATCAGCCAGTCCGCCCCGGCCCGCGCGTAGTGCCGCGCGGCGGCGGCGAGCCGGGTGCGGGTGGTGACGTGGAAGACGTCGTCACCGCCCGTCCCGATCCGGGGTCGGGCCCAGACGTCGCCGCCGAGTTCCGCGAAGGCCTCGGCGGCGGCCTCCGGGCTCGGCCGGGAGAACACGGTGCCGGGCATGTGCGGCACGCCGTCGCGGACGAAGCGGGCGAGGGTGGCGTCCTTCTCGGTGGCCGCCCGCCAGGCCTCGGCGTCACTGCCCAGCGAGCGGGCAGCGCACCCGCGCAGCCGCCGCTGGCAGTCCGCGAACGCGCGGCGCCGGTGCGGTGGGACCTCGTAGACGATCACCGTGTCGGCGCTCACGGCCCGGTCGTCGGCCATCAGTCGGATCCCGCCCGCGTCGTCGGGCTCGACCAGGCCGCTGCCGCCGGTCATGAAGTGCCGGGCGTCCAGCTGCACGGGCTCCCGGCCGGTCAGCATCCGCGCGGCGGCGGCCAGCACCTGTCGGCTGCCCTCAGTCGAACTGTGATCGGTCAGGAGTACGAGGTCGCGTCGGCGCATGCCGACATGGAAGCGAATAAGGCATGGCCACGACAAGTCGCCCGCGCGCCCCGCAAGGCGAAGGCATCCCTCGACTCGGACGCGCCCCGCGATTCGGATGCGCCCCGCGATTCGGATGCGCCCCGTAATTCGGATGCGCCCCTTCCGCCCGGCCGATAGCCTGCCCCACATGTCTACGCCCCGAATTTCCTAGCCGACGGACTCACTCCCACGCCACCCGTGTGTCCGTTAGCCATTTCGGAGCGTTATCCCATGATCACCACCCGTGGTGTCGACGTGCGCGTCGGCGCCCGTCTACTGCTGTCCGACGTCACCCTGCACATCGCCCCCGGCGACCGGATCGGCCTGGTCGGCCGCAACGGCGCCGGCAAGACCACCCTGCTCGCCACCCTGGCCGGGCAGCTGGCGCCCGCCGCCGGCACGGTCACCCGGACCGGGGCCGTCGGCTACCTCCCGCAGGACTCCCGCGCCGCCGACCCCTCGGTCAGCGTCACCGACCGCATCCTGTCCGCCCGCGGCCTGGACACCGCCGTCCGCGCCCTGCGCGCCGCCGAGAGCGCGATGGCCCGCGCCGGGTCGCCCGCCGAGGAGCGCCGGACGATGGACGCCTACGTGCGGGCCGAGGCCGGATTCCAATCCCGGGGCGGCTACGCCGCCGAGGCCGAGGCGGCCCGGGTCGCCGCCGGACTCGGCCTGCCCACCCGGGTGATGGACTCCCCCGTCGGCACCCTCTCCGGCGGCCAGCGCCGCCGGGTCGAACTGGCCCGCATCCTGTTCGCCGACCACGGCACCCTGCTGCTGGACGAACCCACCAACCACCTGGACGCCGACTCCGTCACCTGGCTGCGCGGCTTCCTCGCCACCCACCAGGGCGGACTGGTGCTGATCAGCCACGACCTCGGGCTGCTCGCGGAGACCGTCAACCGGGTCTTCCACCTGGACCCCCAGCGCGCCGCGATCGACGTCCACAACACCGGCTGGCAGGCCTACCTGACCCAGCGCGCCGCCGACGAGCGCCGCCGCACCCGGGAGCGGGCCAACGCCGAGCGCAAGGCCTCCGCGCTGCACGCGCAGGCCGACCGGATGCGGGCCAACGTCGCCACCGCGACCAGCGCCCGCAGTATGGCCCGCCGGGCCGACCGGATGCTCGCCGAGCTGGAACCCGTCCGGCAGGCCGAACGCACCGCCCGCATCCGGTTGCCCGAGCCCGCCCCCTGCGGCCGGATGCCGCTCGGTGCGATCAGCCTCGCCAAGTCCTACGCCGGCCGACCCGTCCTGACCGGCCTGGACCTGGCCGTGGACCGCGGCAGCCGGCTGGTCGTACTCGGCCTGAACGGAGCCGGCAAGACCACCCTGCTGCGCATCCTGGCCGGCCGGGAGACCCCGGACTCCGGCCGCGTGGTGCCCGGCACCGGACTGCGGCTCGGCTACTTCGCCCAGGAGCACGACACCCTCGACCCGGCGCTCAGCGTGCGCGACAACCTCGCCCAGGCCGCCCCCGCCCTCACCGACGGCGAACTGCGGCACGTGCTCGGCGCGTTCCTCTTCCGGGGCGACGACGCCGACAAACCGGCCGGCGTGCTCTCCGGCGGCGAGAAGACCCGGCTCGCCCTGGCCGCCCTGGTGCACTCCGGTGCCAACGTCCTCCTGCTGGACGAGCCGACCAACAACCTCGACCCCGCCTCCCGCGCGGAGGTCCTGGCGGCGGTCGGCACCTACCCGGGCGCGATCGTGATGGTCACCCACGACCCGGGCGCCATCGAGGCCCTGCGACCGGACCGCGTGCTGCTCCTGCCGGACGGCGACGAGGACCTCTGGCACGACGCGTACCTGGAGCTGGTCGCACAGTCCTGAGGTCCGCCGCCCGCCCGCCCACCGGCCCCCTCCCGGCGGGCGGGCGGCGCTGCGGCGATCACCGCCTGCCTGTCGGCTACGGCTTGCGGGCCTCGATCAGGAAGCGCGCCGAGTGGGGGACGAAAGGGCCCTCGTCGCGGATCAGCGCGTCCAGCTCACGCAACCGGTCTCGGTACCCGGCCACGGTGAAGCCCGGGACCATCCAGATCATCTTGCGCAGCAAGTACACCACCGCGCCGATGTCGCGGAACTCCATCCTCAGCCGCTCGGAGCGCGGGTCCACCACCTCCAGCCCGGCCGCCCGCGCCTCGGCACCCTCCCGCTCGGGGGCGACGGCCCTCCCGCGCCTGCGGCTGGGGGCCGAGGAGGTACTCGACCAGCTCGAAGCCGGACGCCGGGCCCACGTGCTGGGCGAAGGTAGGTGCCGCCAGGGCGCAGCACCCGGGCGATCTCCGTCCACCAGGCCCGCACCGGGTGCCGACTGCCGACCAGGTCGCCGTCCACCGGCGCGGACTCGGCCTCGGCGATCAGCTCTTCGAAGGTGCGCATGCCCGCGTCATGGCGGCGACGGTACCGCAGGGCCGGCGGATGTCTCCTCCGGCACCCGTGCCATGTCCCGGCCCCCTGCGATGGCCCCGAAAACCGGTGCTCCGCACCGGGGCGGCCGGTCCAGGATGGCGCCGTGGCGAACGGCCCGGCCCCACACCTCCGGGCTCGGTTGCCCTGCCGCCCCTGCGCCGTTCCCACCGACGACCCCGTGGAGACCTGCCGCCATGAGCCAGTCCGACCTCGGTCGCTTCTACGACGATTTCACCGACGACTACCACCTCCTCTACCCCGACTGGAACGCCCCCCTCGCCCGCCAGGGCGCGGCGTTGGACGCCCTGATCCGCACGCACCTCGGCGACCGCCCCGCCGAGGTGGGACGGCCGCACCGCGCTCGGCGAGATGCGGCGGGTCCTGCACCCGGGCGGACTGCTGCTGGTCACCACCCGCCCGTACGACGAACTGCGCCGCGACCGCCCCGCCTCCACGGCGCCGCAGACCGCCGAGCACGGGGGACGACGGTCCGTCATCTTCCAGCTCTGGCAGTGGCACGAGGACGGCGAACGGTACGACCTGGAGCTCTTCCGGCTCCTGCCGGACGACACCGGGCAGTGGCGGGTCGCGGTCCGTCGCTCCACCTCCTGGGCGCTCACCCGGGGCCAGTTGAGCGCCTTCGCCACCGAGGCGGGCTTGGCCGGCATCCGCTGGGAGCAGCCCGCCGACACCGGCTTCTTCCAGCCGGTCCTGATCGCCCGGGCGCCCTGAGGTCCGTCGGCACCGGCCACGGCGCTTCACACTCGAAGTTTGCCGATCCGTGTTAATTTTTACTCATGCGAGTAAATCCTGACCCCGCTCCGGCCGGCCACAGCTCCGGCCGGAGCCTCACCACCGATGCCCGACGCACCCAGATCGTCGCGGCCACCATCGAGACGGTCGCCGAACTCGGCTACGCCCGGGCCTCGTTCGCGCAGATCGCCAAGCGGGCGAAGCTCTCCAGCGTCCGGCTGATCTCGTACCACTTCGAGGACAAGGAGGACCTCTTCCGAGCCCTCGTCGGCACCGTCCAGGAGGCGGCCCAGGCCTTCATGCGGCCGCGCATCCAGGCCCGCCCCGAACCCGCCGCACAGCTGGCCGCCTACATCGAGGCGAACCTGGAGTTCCTGGCGGAGCACCCCGTCGAGGTGCGGGCCCTGGTGGACGTCCTCGCCAACGCCCGTAGGGAGGACGGCAGTCCGCTGGTCAGCTCGGCGAGCTTCGACACCCCGGTGGCGCTGCTGGTCGAGCACCTGCGCAACGGGCAGCTCAGCGGAGACTTCCGGCCGTTCGACGCCGAGGCGATGGCCACCGCGATCCGCGCCTCGATCGATGCGGCCGCCAACCGGCTGTCCGCCGGGGACGACTTCGACGCCCGCGCCTACGGGCGCGAGCTGGTCACCCTGTTCACCCTCGCGACCAGGAACGAGGAGGCGAAGTGACCCTCCACGCCGCCCCGCGCCGCGCCGCCGCCCTATTACCCCTGCTGATCGACCTCGGCCTGCCGCTCGCCGTCTACTACGGGCTGCGCACGGCGGGCGTGGACCAGTGGTGGTCGCTGCTCTGGTCCGCCGCCGTACCTGCCGTCACCGTGGTGGCACGGCTGGTCCGGACCCGCCGCGTCGACTTCCTGGCCCTGCTGGTCCTCAGCATGATCGTGCTCGGCCTGGCGCTCTCCGCCCTCACCGGAGACCCCCGGACCCTGCTGATCCGCGAGGCCTGGACCGGCATGCTCGGCGGACTCGTCGGAATCTGGTTGTTGGCCTCGGTCGCCTACGGCCGCCCGGCCCTGATGGTCGTCTTCCGCTCCTTCGTACGGGCCAAGGCCGGCGAGGACGGGCTGCGCGCCTGGGAGGGCCGCTGGGAGCAGGACGCCGCGTTCCGTCACGGCGTCCGGGTGCTCACCGTGGTCTGGGGCGCGGCCAGCCTGCTCAACGCCCTTGCCCAGTTGGCCTTCGCGTACCTCCTGCCCATCGATGCCGCCCCGGCGGCGATGAACCTGAGCTGGCCGGTGATCGTCGTACCGCTGCTCCTGTTCCACCTCGTGTACACCAAGCGCCACGGCCTGCGGGCCTGAGCGGAACGGACCGGATCCCTGACCCGCGAGACCGCCGGAACCACCGGGCCTGCCGAGCCGGTCCAGACCGCCGAGCCCGCCCCCCTGGCCTGAGGCCCCCGGCGGTCCGCCCCGTCTCCCCTATCCGCCCAACGCCACCACCGCCTCCGCGACCCGCCCCACGCCGTCCTCCTTCGCCATCGCGCGGGCCGACTCCTCCGCCCGCTCCCGCAGCCGCTGCTCCGCGACGGCCTGACGGATGGCCTCCGCCAGCCGGTCAGCGGTCAGGTCGGCGAACCGGACCGGGGCGGTGGCGGCTCCGAGCCTGGTGAGCCGGTCGGCCCAGAAGGGCTGGTCCGCCGTCACCGGGACGGGGACGCTCGGCACTCCCGCGCGCAGCGCGGCGGCAGCCGTACCCGCACCCGCGTGGTGCACGACCGCTGCCATGCGCGGGAACAGCCGGGCGTGCGGCAGTTCGCCGACCGTCAGCACGTCGTCGCCCTCCCCGGCGATCCCGGCCCAGCCGGCCTGCACCACGCCCCGGACGCCGGCCCGCCGCAGGGCCTCCACCGCCAGGGTGCTCAGCCACTCGCCGTGCCCCGCCGCCATACTGCCGAAGCCGACGAACACCGGCGGCGGCCCAGCCTGCAGGAAGTCGTCGACCGCGGACGGCAGCTGGTAGCCGTCCGCCACGTGCGGCCACCAGTTGCCGACCACCCGCAGTCCCGGCCGCCAGTCGGCCGGGCGTGGCAGCAGGCTCGGGCTGAATCCGTGCAGCACCGGCCAGTCCGCCCGCTCCACGGCCCGCCGACGGGCCGTCTGCGCCAGTGCCGGGAGGCCGAGCCGCGACCGCAACCGGCGTGCGGCCTCGGTGTGCAGGCGGTCGACGACCCGCTGGCCGAGCGCCCCGGCCACCCGGTTGCCCCAGCCGCCCAGTGAGCGGCCGCCGCCGACGACCGGCGGGAACTCCCTCGTCGGCAGGGTGGGTTGCAGGTAGACCCCCATGCTGGGCACCCCCATGGCCTCCGCGAGGTGCCAGCCCAACGGCGCGGTGGTGGTGCTCAGCAGGAGCAGGTCGGCTCCGGGCGCTGCGGCGTCCGCCAGCCCGTCGCCCAGCTGCCCGATGAACGCGGCGGCCCGCGCGAGCAGGTCGGATCGCCCGCCGGTCGGCCCCCCGGTGCCCGCCCCGCGCGGGTCGACCGGGAGCGGCCGGAAGTCGAGACCGCTGTCGGTCACCAGCTCACGGAAGGTCTCGGGCGCCGCGAGCGCGACCTCGTGCCCCGCGTCGCGCAGGTGGGCCCCGAGCCCGGTGTAGGGGGCGACGTCGCCGTGCGAGCCTGCGGCCATGACGAGGATCCTCATCCGGTCACCTCCGGTCCGCTCGCGGTGTGCCGCTCGGCGTTGGCGCCGATCGCGGCGCGGAGGTAGCCGGCCAGTCCCGGGCGCTGCTCGGCCGGCGGGACGACGAGGGCGAAGGCCCTGGCGTCCGCCTCGTAGTCGTCGGCGATCCGGCAGTGCATCTCCGGCGGGCAGGGCGTGAACCACCGGGCGATGTGCCGCCGGTGCTGCTCGGCGAGTTCCAGCACCGCCCGGTGATCGACCGGCAGCCCCTCGTCGAAGGCCTCCAGCAGCCGGCCGCGCCACTCGGCGGCCTCCGCCATCAGCCGTTGCCAGTCCTCCTTGGAGTGGGAGGCGGCGCGGGCCAGCGCCTCCTGGTGGCTGTCCCGATCACCCCACTTGAGGTGGGCGTCGGCGGCGTAGCTGAGGTCGAAGACGACGTCCCCGAAGACCTCGAAGCGTTCCTCCGGGGTCAGCTCGACCCCGGTGCGCTGGACCTCGATGGCCCGTTCGGCGACGTCGACCAGCTTCTGCAACCGGGTGATCTGCTCGGTGAGGGCCTGTCGTCTCGCCAGCAGGTGGTCGAGCGCGTTGGCCTGCGGGTCCGCCAGGATGTCGGCGATCTCGTCGAGCGGGAAGCCGAGCTCCCGGTAGAAGAGCACCTGTTGGAGCCTGGCGAGGTCCGCGCCGTTGTAGAGCCGGTAGCCGGCCGGGCTGCGCTCACTGGGCGAGAGCAGCCCGGACCGGTCATAGTGGTGCAGGGTCCGGATCGTGACTCCGGCGAAGCCGGAGACTTGTCCCACTGACCAGCTCATGCGTCCCTCCGATCATCCGTGCGTTCGCTGCGCCCCACCGTGCGGCCTGACGTGGGGTAAGGGTCAACACGCGCAGTTCGGGGGCCTGCTCCGGATGCGGTGAGGCGCCGGGATCAGGTCTCGCGCTGCGGGTGGTAGGCGCTCTCGGGTATGCCGAAGGTCCAGGCGACCCCGGCGCGCGCGGTGCGGGTGGCCGGGGGGACGCGCAGCCAGTAGGTGCGATGGGTGCCGTCCGGTTCGGGGGTGGAGTTGACCACCTCGACCATCACCACCGGCTCGTCGTCGGGCAGGACGATCCGCCAGAGCACACCGGTCTCGTCCCGGTGGACGGGCTCGGCGCCGGAGTCGGCGAGGTACCGCTCGTAGCCGTAGTGCTCCAGCAGGACGCGGCGCAGTTCGGCGTTCTCCTCGGTGCGGATCCGTTCGACCGTCACCTCGGCCAGGCCGGCCAGGAACTCCGGCGGGACGGGCATGCCGCGCCAGGCGTGCAGGGCGAAGCCGTCGGCGTACTCCAGGGCGGGCCCGTCCGCCCGGTCGAGCCGCCCGGCCTCGTCGCGGTGCAGGGCGCTCGGCCGTTCGCTGAGCAGGGCCACGCCCTGGTACGGCCACCACCAGCCGACCTCCCGGGCGAGCTCGGCGAGTGGTGCGACGGCGTCGGCACTCGCGCCGACGGCCTCGAAGGCGGCGAACCACGGCGCGTCGTGCTGGCCCCGCACGGCGTCCAGCAGGGCGAGCCGGACGGTGGTGCGCCGGGCCCGGGCCTCCTCGGCCGCGGCGGCGTCGGCCTCCCCGTCGGCCTCGGGGGCGAGCCGGTCGAGCACCGCGTTGCGCAGCCGGTCGGCGAGCGGGGTGGTGACCGGGCCGAGTTCACCACCGGTGAGCGCCCAGTGGCCCGCCCATCCGGTGGTGCCGACCCGCTCCACGGCCCGTCGCCGGGCCTCCTCCCAGGGCCGGGTGCGCACGGCCTCGCGTACGCTCTCCGCACCGGCGGCCCGCAGCTCCAGCGCCGCCTCGGTCGCGGCGAGCGGCGAGCCGAACCAGCGGATCGCCGCGGGCTCGGGCAGCCCGGCCGCCCGGTAGGCGGCCCGGACGGCGCGTTCGGCCACCGCCCGGTCGCCCGCGCCGGTGGCCGCCGCGGCCGCCCGCCAGCGGGCCGTCACCCCGGCCGGCCCGGGCAGCGCCCGTGCGTGCGTCCGGTCGCCGTGGACCTCGTCGTGGATCGCCGTCTCCATCCCTGCTCCGTTCCCGGTCGGGCTCCCCGCCCGCCGTCCGTTCCCGTTCCGTGCCGCGGCCCCGGCCGCGTCCTGCCCCGCTGCCCCGCTGTCGCCCGCCGACCCCCGTACGGCGGGCGGAGCGGTCGTCAGTCCGCGACCATCCGCACCGCGCCCGGCACGTACTCGCGCTGGCGGACCACCCGGTACCAGCCCTTGGGCAGCGATATCGCCGCGTGCTCCTCGTGCACCACCCGGCCGCCCTCGGGCAGGTGCAGCCAGCCCGCGCCGAACGGCCCGGTCTCGCGGCGCAGCTCGCCGGGGCCGACGACGGCGTGCGCGTGCCCGGTGACCTCGCCGAGCGCCAGCACCATCCGGCCCCGCACGTCCCGGGGCTGCGCGGCGAGCTCGGCCGCCCGCGGCGGTACCGCGCTCTCCTCGACCGGCACGATCAGCACATCGCCCTGGCGGTACATCAGTCCTCCCTCGCCGTATGGCCGGACCCCGGCGGGCGCCGGAACCCATGGCTCCGCCGCGTCCGCCGCGGTCACTCTCCGGAGCCAGGACCCGAACATAGAGCAAGGGTCTGACAACGCGCCCGGGCGGCGCCCCGGCCGCCGGATTGTCAGTCCCTGCTGGTAGACAGTTGTTCGGCCCAGACCCCAGAGGAGCAGCGCATGACTGTCAACGCCCACATCGAGCGGTTCCACGGCCTTCCCGTCTTCGACTTCGTGGAGGCTCTGGAGGAGGCCGAGGAGAAGGGCGGCTCCGGCGCCGTCCGGCTGCCGGAGGCGGACGCGGCCGCCTGGCGGATCAAGCTCGACTACGAGTCCGAGGCGACGTTCGTGGAGCGCTGGGAGCAGTTCCTGGGCGCCGTCGACACCGCACGCGTCACCGCCCTGGTGATCGGCCAGTGGTCGCCGGAGGAGCCTGGCAGCTTCCGGGAGCCGATGGAGGCGATCGTCGCCGCCGCCGGTCGGCTGCCCGCCCTGCGCGCGCTGTTCGTCGGTGACATCACCTACGAGGAGTGCGAGATCTCCTGGATCCAGCAGTGCGACATCACTCCGCTGCTCACGGCCTTCCCGCAGCTGGCCGAGCTGGTGGTGCGCGGCGCCTCGGAAGACTGGGACGGCAAGGGTGGTCTGGCCCTGGCGCCGCTGCGGCACGAGGCGCTCAAGGCGCTGCGCTTCGAGGCCGGCGGCCTGCCGGGCGCGGTCGTGCGGTCGGTGGCCGGCTGCGACTTCCCGGCCCTGGAGCGGCTGGAGCTCTGGCTGGGCGTGGACAACTACGGCGGCGATGCGACGATGGCCGACCTCGAACCGTTCCTGGCCGGCACCCGTTTCCCGGCGCTGCGCCACCTCGGGCTCCAGAACAGCGAGTTCCAGGACGACATCGCCGCCGCCGTGGCGCACGCCCCCGTGGTCGCCCGGCTGGAATCGCTCAACCTCTCCATGGGCGTGCTGACCGACCAGGGCGCCACCGCCCTGCTGGAGGGCCAGCCGCTCACCCACCTGCGCTCCCTCGACCTGCACCACCATTACCTCACCGAGGAGATGCAGCAGCGCCTGCGCCAGGCCCTGCCCGAGGTCCGGGTCGACCTCTCCGAGCCCGGCAAGCCCGACGACCAGTGGCGCTACGTCGCCGTGGCCGAGTAGCCGTCAGCGCCCCGCCTCCGCCAGACCGACCTACCCACCGGGATCCGCCATGACCATCGCCCGCCACATCGAACGCTTCCACGACCTGCCGGTCCATGAGTTCGTCCCCGACGACACCCGGCCGCGGCCCGCCGCCGACGCCGTCGCCTGGCGGCTCGCCCTCGCGTACCGCTCCGAGCAGGACTTCGCACAGCTCTGGCAGTCCTTCCTGCGCGATGTCGACCCGGCCGACGTACGCGCCCTGGTGATCGGCCCCTGGTGGGACTGGGACAAGGGCTACGACTCCGTTCGCCCCGTGATCGAGGTCCTCACGGCCGAGGCCCGGCGGCTGCCCGCCCTCGAAGCGCTGTTCCTCGCCGAGGTGACGTTCGACGAGTGCGAGGTCTCCTGGCTGGTGATGGACGACGTCACTCCGTTGCTGGCCGCCTTCCCGACGCTGACGTCGCTGACCGTACGCGGCGGCACGGGCCTCGGCCTGGACCCGGTCCGGCACGACGCGCTGACCACCCTGCGCATCGAGTCCGGCGGGCTGCCCGCCGCCGTGGTCCGCGCGGTGGCCGGCTCCGAGCTGCCCGCGCTGGAGCACCTGGACCTCTGGCTCGGCGTGGACGAGTACGGCGGGGACGCGACGATCGACGACCTGGCGCCGTTCCTGGACGGCTCCCGGCTGCCGAAGCTGCGCCACCTCGGTCTGGCCAACAGTGAGTTCCAGGACGAGATCGCCGCCGCCCTCGCACACGCCCCCGTGGTCGCCCGGCTGGAGTCGCTCGACCTCTCCATGGGCGTGCTCTCCGACGAGGGCGCCACCGCCCTGCTGGAGGGCCAGCCGCTCACCCACCTGCGCTCCCTCGACCTGCACCACCACTACCTCACCGAGGAGATGCAGCAGCGCCTGGGCGACGCCCTGCCCGGGGTCGCGCTCGACCTCAGCGAGGCCGAGGGCGACGACATGGACGACGAGGACGACCGCTACGTCTCGGTCGCCGAGTAGGCGGGTGGCAGAACGATGACTGTGCAGCTGACCGTTCTCGGCAATCCGGGCCACCGCCGGGTGACGCTGTTCGCGGCCGCGGCCAGGGCCGCCGGGCTGCCCGAGCCCGCCGTCCTGCCCTGGCTGGACGTGCTGCGCGGCCGGTACCGACTGCCCGAGGGAGGTCTGCTGCGCATCGAGTCGCCCGGCGAGGAGCCCGAGGTCGACCGGCTGCTGCGCGGTCCGGTACTCGGCCCCGGCTACGCGCCGACCAGGGTCGAGGGCACGGCCGCCTGGTACGCGGGGATCATGGCCGCGCTGCGCGGGCTGGCCGCCCGGCCGGGCGTTCGGCTGCTCGGCGATCCGGAGGAGATCGCGGTGATGTTCGACAAGCGCCGGGCGCACGCGCTGCTCGCCGGAGCCGGGGTGCCGGTGCCCAGGGCACTCGGCGGCGAGGTCGCCGGCTGGGAGCACCTGCGCGAGCGCCTCGCCGCGGCGGGGCTGCGCCGGGTCTTCGTCAAGCCCGCGCACGGCTCCTCCGCCTCCGGGGTGATGGCCCTGGAGTTCGGGCCGCGCGGGCAGCTGCTGGCCACCACCTCGGTTGAGCTCGCCGACGGTCGGCTGCACAACTCACTGCGGGTGCGCCGCTACCGCAGCGAGCGGGAGGTCGCCGCGATCGTGGACGGCCTGGCGCCGGACGGACTGCACGTCGAGCAGTGGATCCCGAAGGCCTCGCAGTCCGGCCGGTCGGCGGACCTGCGGGTCGTGGTGGTCGCCGGCCGGGCCACCCACGCCGTGGTGCGCACCAGCGGCCAGCCGATGACCAATCTGCACCTCGGCGGCGCCCGGGGCAGCATCGAGCAGGCCCGGGAAGCGGCTGGTCCGGCCTGGCCCGCCCTGGTGGAGACGGCCGAGCAAGCGGCGGCCTGCTTCCCCGGCTCGCCGATGGTCGGCGTCGACGTCCTGCCCACGGCCGGCTGGCGGCGCGCCCTGGTCGGTGAGGTGAACGCCTTCGGCGATCTGCTCCCCGACCTCACCGGCCTGCCCGGCGGCCCCGCCGAGGGCCTCGACACCTACGGCGCCCAAGTCGCCGCGCTCACCGTCCCCTCCCCGTCGTCGCCGTCGGCGACGGACCACCAGATCACGGAATCCGCCCGATGAACCACCAGACCACCGCCCCGGCCCCCGACATGAACGCGGTCGTGGGCACCCACGACCTGCTGCTCGTCACCCTCGACACGCTCCGCTTCGACGTCGCCGAGGAACTGGCCGCCGCCGGCCGGATCCCGAACCTCGCCGCCGTCCTCCCGGGCGGCCGCTGGGAGCGCCGGCACTCGCCGGGCAGCTTCACCTACGCCTCCCACCAGGCGATCCTGGCCGGCTTCCTGCCCACGCCCGCCTCCCCCGACGGCCCGCACCCACGCCTGTTCGCGGCCCGTTTCGCCGGCTCCGAGAGCACCGCCCCGCGCACCTGGGTCTTCGACGCCCCCGACCTGCCGACGGCCCTGGCCGCGTCCGGGTATCGCACGGTGTGCATCGGCGGCGTCGGGTTCTTCAACCGGCAGGGCCCGCTGGGCTCGGTGCTGCCCGGCCTCTTCCAGGAGAGCCACTGGGCGCCCGAGCTGGGGGTGGCATCGCCGACGTCCTTCGAGGAGCAGGTCGCCCGGGCCGAGCGGGTCGCCGCCGAACAGCCCGCCGAGCAGCCGCTGTTCCTGTTCCTGAACGTCTCGGCGCTGCACCAGCCGAACTGGTTCCACCTGCCCGGCGCCACCCGCGAGCACGGGGACTCCCGGGCCAGCCACGCCGCCGCCCTGGAGTACGTGGACGCGCACATCGGCCGGTTGTTCGCCGCGATGAGCGCCCGCCGCCCCTGCTTCGCGATCGTCTGCTCCGACCACGGCACCGCATACGGCGAGGACGGCTACACCGGGCACCGGATCGGCCACGAGGTCGTCTGGACGGTCCCCTACGCGCACTTCACCCTCCCCGCCCGCACGGCGCAGGCCGCCGCGACCTCCGAGGAACGCGCATGACCGCCGCGCCCCCGCTCTCCGACTCGCCGTACCAGTCGTACGTCTACGCGTACCCCCACAAGACGGCCTACCGCCCGCTGCCCGAGCGCCCGCTGCTGCGCGAGCTGTGGGCCGGTGAGGCGCAGCACGCGCTCTCGCTCTACCTGCACATACCGTTCTGCGAGGTCCGCTGCGGCTTCTGCAACCTGTTCACCCGGATCGGCAGCCCCGAGGGCCTGACCACGGCCTACCTGGACGCCCTGGAACGGCAGGCCACGGCGGTGCGCGCCGCGCTGGACGAGGGTGCCCGGTTCGCGCTGGCCGCGTTCGGCGGGGGCACCCCCACCTATCTGACGGCCGCCGAGTTGGAGCGGCTGTGCGACATCGCGGAGCGGCGGATGGGTGCCGACCTGCGGGCGATACCGCTGTCGGTGGAGGCCTCGCCCGCCACCGCGACGGCCGACCGGCTGGAGGTGCTGGCCGCCCGGGGCACCACCCGGCTGAGCCTCGGAGTGCAGTCCTTCGACGACGCCGAGGCGCGTTCCGCCGTCCGCCCGCAGAAGCGGGCCGAGGTGGAGGCCGCCCTCGGCCGGATCCGCGCGGCCGGGTTCCCGGTGCTCAACATCGACCTCATCTACGGCATCGACGGCCAGACCGAGGCGAGCTGGCTCCGCTCGCTGGACGCCGCGCTCGCCTGGCAGCCCGAGGAGCTGTACCTCTACCCGCTGTACGTCCGCCCGCTCACCGGCCTGGCCCGGCGCGGCGAGCAGGAGAGCCCCGCCGCCTGGGACGCGCGCCGGCTCGGGCTCTACCGGGCCGGCCGCGACCACCTGCTCGCCCACGGGTACCAGCAGGTGTCGATGCGGATGTTCCGCCGCGTGGCCTCCCCGCAGGCCGGGGCGAGCGAGTACGCCTGCCAGACCGACGGCATGGTCGGCCTGGGCTGCGGCGCCCGGTCCTACACCTCGCGGCTGCACTACTCCTTCGACTACGCGGTGAACGCCACCAAGGTGCGCGGCATCATCGACGACTACGTCGCCACCGCGGACTTCGACCGTGCCCAGGTGGGCCTGTGGATGGACGGCTCGGAGCCGCGGCGGCGCCATCTGGTGCAGTCGCTGCTCCAGGCCGAGGGCCTGCCGCTGGCGGACTACCGGGACCGGTTCGGCAGTTCACCGGCCGAGGACTTCCCGGCCGAGCTGGCCGGGTTCGCCGAGCGCGGCTGGCTCGCCGAGGGCGACGCCGCTCTCCTGCGGCTCAGCCCCGAGGGGCTGGCGCACTCGGACGCCGTCGGGCCGATGCTGTTCTCACCCGAAGTCATGGCGCGGATGGCGGAGTACGAGACGAAATGACCTTCCTCGGCATGCCCTCCCGCGGGCCCGGACCTTCGCTCGACCCCACATCGGTACCCACGCCGCCGCTCAAGGACGGCGCGCGGGACCTCACCCTGCTGTACCGCGGTCCACTCGCCTCCTGCGACTACGACTGTCCGTACTGCCCCTTCGCCAAGCGGCGCGACAGTCCCGGGCAACTGCGGGCCGACCGGGCCGCGTTGGAGCGCTTCGCCGACTGGGCCGCCGGGCGCGCGGGCACCGGCGACACCCTGTCTCTGCTGTTCACCCCCTGGGGCGAGGGGCTGGTGCGCTCCTGGTACCGCCGCGCGCTGGTCGGGCTGAGCCACCTGCCGCACGTCCGTCGCGTGGCGATCCAGACCAACCTCAGTTGCCGCACCGGCTGGCTCGCCGAGGCGGACCTCGGCGCCCTGGCCCTCTGGGTGACCTTCCACCCCGGCCAGGTCACCCTCGACCGCTTCCTCGCCAAGTGCCGCGAGCTGGACGCGCTCGGCGTGCGCTACAGCGTCGGTGTGGTCGGCCTGCCCGAGCACCTCGCCGAGGCCCGCCGGCTGCGCGCCGAGCTCGCCGAGGGCGTCTACCTGTGGGTCAACGCCGCCGAGGGCCTGGACTACACCGACGCCGAGGCCGCCCGATGGACCGCGCTCGACCCTCACTTCGGCTACAGCCGGCATGCCCACCCCAGCGCCGGGCTGCCGTGCCGCACCGGCGAGTCCGTGCTGTCGGTGGACGGTGACGGCACCGTGCGCCGCTGCCACTTCGTCCGGGACGCCCTCGGCAACCTCTACGACGGCAGCTACCGCGCCCGACTGCGGCCGCGCAGCTGCCCGTTGCCGGTCTGCGACTGCCACATCGGCTACGTCCACCTGGAGACGCTGCCGCTGTACGAGCTGTTCGGCGCGGGGGTGCTGGAGCGGGTGCCGCACCACTGGCCACCGGGCCGGTGATAAATCGGTTGCCATCCGGCCACTCTGTGTGAAAGCGTACGAACAACCGCGCAGGACCGGCAAGTTCGGAAGGGAGGCCCGCAGATGATCAGTGGCATACGGCTCGCCGTCGTGCCGGGCCTCGTGCTCGGTGACTCCCCGGCTCGCGCTTCGACGCGTGAGCCGCACCCGGCCTGACGCCCGCGCCCGCCGTCCCGGCGGCGCCACCGCCCGACGCGCCAGCTGCTCACCTCCTCGTCGAAGCGCTCTTCGTGCCCCTTGCACGTTCGACCACGAGGAGCTCCGGTGTCCGACACCCACCGGCCCAGCACAGTCACCCTGCCCACCCTCTCCGCCCTGCCCGCCCCCTGGCACAGCGAGAACGGCACGCCCGCACCACGTCGCCTGATCGCCGCCGACGACACCCTTCGCGCCGAGGCCGCCTATCGGCTGGTCTGCGAGGGGACCGCCCTGCTCTGGCGGGGCGACTACCCCGGCGCGCTCCGACTCCTGCACGCCATGCGCCGCCGCGCCGAGCGGCGCCGGCCCCGATCCGCACCCGATTGCCCGGCCGAGGCCTTCCGGCAGCACCGACGGGAACGCGCCCGCCTCGCGCGCGTCCTCGGCCTGCTGCTGGTACCGCTCGACGCGGATCACCGCGTCCGGCTCCATCGGGCGCCCGACGTCCGCGAGGCCTGCCTGGCGGCCTACGGACCGCTCCTTGACAACAGAATCGTGTCCCTGCGCGAACTCCTCGGTGTGATCGGCGCACACCAGTGGCGCATCAGGGGTGTCGAAGTTCCGGCCCTCGGCGCCCACATCCACCCGCACTACGGGGTCTTCTCCCCCGTCCGCGGCGAGTACGTCGACCTCGTCGCCCGGACGCCGCTTCCCCAGGCCGCCCTGGACCACCCCACCGCCTACGACCTCGGCACCGGTACCGGGGTGCTCGCCGCGCTCCTCGCCCGGCGCGGCCTGCGCAAGGTCCTGGCCACCGACACCAGCGTGCGCGCGCTCGCCTGCGCCCGCGACAACGCCCACCGCCTCGGTCTCACCGAGCGCATCGAGACCGCCGGCAGCGGCCTCTACCCGCCCGGCCGCGACCGGGTCGCCCTGGTCGTGTGCAATCCCCCGTGGCTGCCCGGCCGGCCGGGCTCCGCCCTCGACGAGGCCGTCTACGACCGGGACGGCCGGATGCTCCACGGCTTCCTCGACGGACTGGCCGACCGTCTACTACCCGGCGGCGAGGGCTGGCTCATCCTCTCCGACCTCGCCGAACACCTCGGCCTGCGGTCCCGTGCCGATCTGCTCGACGCCGTCTCCGGAGCCGGACTGCGCGTGACCGGACGCCTCGACACCGCCCCCCGTCACCCTCGCGCCACCACCCCCGGCGGGGCCGACCCGCTCCTCCGGGCCGCCCGCGCCGCCGAGGTCACCTCACTCTGGCGGCTCGCCCCCGCATGACCTCCGGCCGTCTCGTGCGCGCGGCCTGGTCCCGGGACAGCGGGGGCAACATCCCCTGCCCATACCTGCGCACCGGCCGGTAGCCACGCCTTCGGCCGCAAAGCCGTTGCCCGGCCCGCTCGTTGGGAGCGGACCGGGCAACGACACCGGTCGGGGGCGGGCAGCAACCCGTTACCCGAAGACCGGTCGGTCAGTCATCCGTCTCGTCGTAGCGCCCGTGGCCGAGACGGTGCAGGTCGAAGGACCAGATGCCCCGCCCGAAGGTGGCGGCGTAGAGCTTGCCGTCCGGGCCGACCTTCAGCTGCTGCACCGCGGTGGTGGGCAGGTTGCGGCCGAGGACCCGCCAGTCGGTGGTGCCGGGCGCACGGTAGAACGCGGCGAGGTCGGTGCCCAAGGCCAGCCCGCCGTTCGGCAGGATCTTGACCGAGGTGGCGGGGACGTCCGGCAGGTTGGCCGAGATGTCGGTCCAGGTGGCGCCACCGTCACGGGTCTCGAAGAGGTGGCCGACACCCGCCCCGGGGCCCTCGGTCCAGGTGCGCGAGAAACCGTTGAAGGCGACGAGGACATGCTGGGCGTCGTTCTCGTCCACCGCGAAGGAGGAGATGTAGCGGTTCGGCAGCGTACCGTCGACCGGCAGGTCGAGCTGGTGCCAACCGGTGCCGTCGGTCTTGCCCACCGCGATGCCGCGGCTGAAGCCGACGTTGTTGCACGGACCGCACCAGCCCGCGTACACCGTGCCGTTGACCGTCGCCACCGCCGTGGCGACGTGGCCCTTGCCCAGGTCGTAGGCACTGGTCCACTCGCTGCCGCTGCGGATGGCGTAGCCCTTGTGCTGCACCCAGACGTGCTGGCCGCCGGCGATCCAGGTGTTGCCGTCCTTGGGGTCGGCGGTGATCGGCGCGATGAAGCGCGCGGCGCTGGTGTCCTTGTCCGGCGGGGCGACCTCGTAGGAGGTGGCCTTGCTCGGGTCCTTCGTCCAGCTGCCGTCGTTGGTCGCGCAGTTCTGGGTGACCCAGATGTCGAGGTAGACGTACTCCTCGGCGATGTTGCAGCCGTTGGCCGGGTCCACGATCGTGTCGGCGCCGTCGCCACCGAAGTCGGAGCCCATCACCTTGTCGTGGGCCCGCAGGATCGACTCACCGTTGTCCTGGAGGCCACCGCTGACGATCACGCCCCGCCCGGAGCGGTCCGCCGGGTCCTTGCCGACGCCGACCGAGTAGTACTGGAGGGTGTCGATGGTGCCGTCGTTGAGCGGCGTCCAGTCCTTGGCGTGCCCGTAAGCGTCCAACTGCCCGTTGCCGGGGCGGCGGTAGACACCGCCGTCGTTGCCGACGTAGACGTTGACCTGGCCCTGGTAGCTGCCGAAGGCGACGGCGTGCTGGTCGGAGTGGGTGGTCGGCGAGCAGTCACCGGTCTGCTTGGCCGGGTCGATGCTCCAGCACGGGAAGCCGTTGTTCCAGTACGGCCCGACGGTGTCCCACTTGGCCCCGCCGTCCTTGGTCTCGAAGACCTCTTCGAGGCCTGCGTAGACGTGGTCCGGGTTGGCCGGGTCGACCTGGAGGAACTGGTTGTACCAGGCCTGGATGCCGGGCTGGTAGCCCTCGTCCTGGAGCGCGGAGCCGGAGTTCCTCAGCTTCTCCTTGTCCGCGACCACCGTCCACGGCCCGAACGGCGAGCCGGACTTGGAGACGTAGATGCCCTTGAGACCGGTGTCCGGGTCGGTGGCCATGACCTCCGGCGACTGGTCGATCGCGTAGTAGCGCGAACCGTCCGCCGAACGGGCGAAGGTCACGTTGCCGACGTTCGCCGCGTCCGTCGGCAGGTCGCCGAGCGAGCCGACGCGCTGCCAACTGCCGTCCGCGGCCTTGCTGTAGAAGCCGTTGTAGCTGTCGCCGCTGCGCCAGCCGACCGCGAGGACGACCTTGCTCGGGTCCTTGGGGTCGATCGCGATGTCGTTGGCGATGTTCTTGTACGGTGCGGCCGGGTCACCGGCCTTCGCACCGCCCGGCAGGTACTCCGGGTTCGGCGCGAACTCCTGCTTCCACGGGCCGGAGAGGTCCGTCGCGGAGTGGCTCCACACGCCCCGGCTGGTGGCCGCCCAGACCCGGCCGCCGCCGAAGCGCAGCGCGTGGATGATGGTGGACTCCAGCTCGGCGCCGCCGACCCGGTTGCCGGGCTGGAACTGGCCGTGCCGGGGGTCGCCGAGCACGTACACGCCGGTGCCGACGTAGGAGGTCGCGCCGGTGTTGGACTCGCCGGTGGCGTACCAGAGCCGGCCGCCCTCGTCGAGGTCGAGGGTGCCGGTGGACAGCGTGGGCAGCTTGTCCGCGATCGGCTCCCAGTGCCCGCCGCCGGTGCGGGAGCGGAACACGCCTCCGTTGGCGCCGCCCGCGTACACATAGCCGTTGCTGTCGGCGGCGAGGCCGGTGATCCGGCCCGTCACCAGGCCGGCTCCGCCGCTGGAGTTGGAGTTGACGTCCCGGTAGCGCGGGTCGTCGGAGTTGTACGGCTTGTCGGTCACGTGGTCCCAGTCGCCGCCGGTGCGCGGCATGGACTGGAGCTGCGCCCAGGCCGCTCCGTAGGCACCCGGCGCGACCACACCGGGGGCGGTGCGGGCCTCGGTGTACTGCGCGGTGCCCTCGGCGGAGTTCTCCGCCTCGTCCCCGCCGTCTCCCTCCGCCTCGATCTTCGGGCTGAGGCTCGGAGCAGCAGCGCTCGCGGCGGCCGCGCCGTGGACCTTCTTGGCGTGGTTCTTGCCGACGTCCGCCTGGTGCCGGACCTGCCACGGCTGCTGTTGCGGCGACACCGTCGGCGCGGCGAACGCCTGGGTGGTGGTCAGTCCGATCACGGTGAGTGTGACGGCGCTCATCAGCAGCCGTCGTCGTTGCCTGGTGGGCACGGTTCGCGGTCCTCCCCTGGGGCCGGTCGCGCGGTCGCGCGCACTCGGCGGAAACAGGGGAAGCCTGCTGGGCCCGCCCGGCCAGGGGAAGAGCCGCACGGTAAGAATTCGGTAATAGCCTTACGGTTACGGACAGTTGGCATTCACAGAATGTCCAGCCATGACCGCGCGGGCGACCGGGTGCGACCGCACCAGGGCCCGGCGCCACCCGTCGTCACGAACCGCCGCTCACCGCCCGCGGGCCCGCCGCCAGAGCGTGCGCGCCGAGGCGACCGGGTCGAACGAACCCGGGCGGTCCCGGGTCAGCGGATAGCAGGCGAACCCGATCAGCGCCGCGCTGAAGTGTCCGATGCTGGTGTAGTCCCGGCTCTGCTCCACACCCAGCCCGTAGACCACCAGCACCCCCACGGCGTACAGGTACCGCCAGGGCCGCACGATCAGGTAGGTGAGCACCGCGACCACCCCGGCCAGCGCGTAGCTGACGCCGTAGTCCAGGGTGTAGACGGCCCTCGGTGAGACCAGCCCCCGGTGGATCGCCCAGCCGAGCACCCCCTCGCTGAGGTAGGTGGCGCCGACGTGCGCCAACGCCGCCACCGAGATCCAGCGCAGCGTGCCGAGCCACCGTTCGGCGGGCACGTGGAAGAGGTTGTACAGCAGGAAGTAGGACAGCCAGCCACCGCCCGAGATCCACAGCGCGCTGGCCACCAGGACGCGGAGCGGAGAGACCTGGAGGTGGTGGAGGTTGGTCGAACGGCGCTCCAGGATGCGGTCGGCGGTCGCCGGATCGACGTGCCGGATCACCTGTGTGGTGAGGAGCAGGATCGCCAGCCAGAGGTAGGTGCCCGGCGCGCGCCGCATGTAGGCCCACACCGCACGGGCGGCCCGCGCCCACCAAGGCCGCCGGTGCGCCGCGGAGCCCCTGGCGGTGCTGCCGGCCATCGGCGCCTCCTCGACACTCCTCCCCATCCCCTCACCCTCACCCCCGCCCGGCCCCGCCGCCACCTGCCGCTCCGGCCTCGCCGCACGGGCGCCCCGCCTCCCCCCGCCCCACCTCTCCCGCCCCCTGCCTCTTCCCGGCCCGGGCGACCAGCCGACCGTTCACGTCCGCCGGCGCTTCGACCGTCCCGGTCATGCTCCCGGCCCCGGTCCCCGGCCACGCACCGGGTGAGCCGGTACCGGGAGCCGTCGAGCAAGGGCACCAGGCACCAGGAGCGATCGCCTCGCGACGAGGACACCGACGGGCCCCGCCACTTCCCGCCGTCCGGCGCTGAGAGCCGCCGCCCGGCTGCGGCTCACCGCGGCGTACGTCCTGCTGCTGACCGTGACGGCCTGGTGGCTGGCGAGCCAGAGCCGTGCCGAGCGGGCCCGGTTCGTCCGGCACCGAGGGCTCCATGTGGGTGATGGTGTCCGCCCGCATCCCCGGCGCGCTCTCCGGGGCCCGGGACGTGGGCATCAGCTACGGACTGGTCGCCACCGCAGCCTGCCTCCTCCCGCTCGGCCCGCGCCCGCTGCGCCGCTACGGGCTGCCGGCGCTCGCCCTTGCCCTGGCCACCGCCTGGGTCCTGGACCAGCAGGTGGCCGACGCCGGCCATCTGGTCCCACTCGGGCTGGGCGCATTCGCCTCCCGCACCGCCTGGCTGCACACCCGGGCGCCCGCACGGCGTTGACCCGGGACAGCCACAGCCGACCACCCAGCCGCCACGCCTAGCACCCAACACCGCCTCCAGCCAGCCGAGTTGGCCGCTTCACCGATCGCGTGACGCCACCCCCGCAAGGGCCCTTCACCATCCCGGCGACCGCATGCCCTTGCATTCCTCTGCAAATCTATGCCAGAGTTCGGGCATCGGATCGATCACGCCGAATTCCGTCACACATCGCTAGTCAGGGGCCCGCTCCTCGCGGGTCAAGGGTGCATCCATGTCGAAGGTTTTGAGCAAGCTTCCGGTCGGTGAACGGATCGGTATCGCATTCTCCGGCGGGTTGGACACCTCCGTCGCCGTCGCATGGATGCGCGAGCACGGTGCCTTCCCGTACGCCTACACGGCCGACATCGGCCAGTACGACGAGCCGAACCTCGCCGACGTCCCGGCCCGGGGCCGCGCGTACGGCGCCGAGCAGGCCCGCCTGGTGGACTGCCGGGCCTCGCTGGTCGAGGAGGGCCTGGCCGCCCTCGCCTGCGGCGCCTTCCACATCCGCTCCGCCGGGCAGACGTACTTCAACACCACCCCGCTCGGCCGCGCCGTGACCGGCACCCTGCTGGTACGCGCCATGCAGGAGGACGGCGTCTCCATCTGGGGCGACGGCTCCACCTACAAGGGCAACGACATCGAGCGGTTCTACCGCTACGGCCTGCTCGCCAACCCCAACCTGCGGATCTACAAGCCGTGGCTGGACCAGGCGTTCGTCGACCAGCTCGGCGGCCGCAAGGAGATGTCCGAGTGGCTCGCCGAGCGGGACCTCCCGTACCGGGACTCCGCGGAGAAGGCCTACTCCACCGACGCCAACATCTGGGGCGCCACCCACGAGGCCAAGCGGCTGGAGTACCTGGACGCCTCCCTGGAGATCGTCACCCCGATCATGGGCGTGGCCTTCTGGGACCCCGAGGTCGAGATCCAGACCGAGGACGTCACGATCGAGTTCGAGTTCGGCCGCCCGGTCCGGATCAACGGCCAGGAGTTCGCCAGCGCCGTCGACCTGGTCCACGAGGCCAACACCATCGGTGGCCGGCACGGTCTGGGCATGTCGGACCAGATCGAGAACCGCATCATCGAGGCCAAGAGCCGCGGGATCTACGAGGCCCCCGGCATGGCGCTGCTGCACATCGCCTACGAGCGGCTGCTCAACGCCATCCACAACGAGGACACCATCGCCACGTACCACACCCAGGGTCGGCGGCTCGGCCGCCTGCTGTACGAGGGCCGCTGGTTCGATCCGCAGTCGCTGATGCTCCGGGACAGCATCCAGCGCTGGATCGGCCACCCGGTCACCGGCAGCGTCACCCTGCGGTTGCGGCGTGGCCAGGACTACTCGGTCATCGACACCCAGGGCCCCAACTTCAGCTACCACCCCGAGAAGCTGTCGATGGAGCGCAGCGTCGACGCCGCGTTCGTCCCGGACGACCGGATCGGCCAGCTGACCATGCGCAACCTCGACATCGCCGACTCGCGCAGCAAGCTGGAGCAGTACGCGGTGCACGGCCAGCTGGCGCCGTGGAGCGGTCTGATCGGTGAGCTCTCCCCGGGCGGCGCCGCCCCCATCGCGGCCGGCAACGGTGA
Organism: Kitasatospora brasiliensis; assembly: GCF_032654805.1. Classification (NCBI taxonomy): domain Bacteria; kingdom Bacillati; phylum Actinomycetota; class Actinomycetes; order Kitasatosporales; family Streptomycetaceae; genus Kitasatospora; species Kitasatospora brasiliensis. The sequence continues at coordinate 685,659 of NZ_JAUOOW010000004.1, read as the reverse complement.
CGAGGCTGACCCCACCGCGCTCGACCACGCGGCGATCGAGTCCGGCACGGACTGACGCCTCCTGCCCACGGAGGGCCGTCGCACCCAGGGTGGTGCGGCGGCCCTCGCCGATTCTCCCCGACCCGTCTCCGCCCGTCTCCGCCCGTCCCCGGCTCGCGTCCCGCGCGGCCCGTCCAGCCCGTTCCCTTCCCATCCTCACCCGGATGGCGGAACCGGCCGTGCGTGGCCCGTCCGTCGGTAGCTGAATGGCGGACGGCGCCCGGCGACGGGGAAGGCAGGTCCGGGGGATGGGCGAGGCGATCGGCCCGATGCCGGCCTCGGCGATGACGGTCGCGCTCAGTCCGCTGCCGCTGATCGCCGTCCTCCTGATCCTCGCCCCACCGCGCGGCCGGGCCAACGGGATCGCCTTCGCGGCCGACTGGGTGCTCGGCCTGGCCGCGGTGGCGGGCGCCGTCGTGGCCGCGGGCAGCGTGCTGGGCCCCGTCCACACCATGGCGACCTGGCCGTCCCGGCTGAAGCTCGCCCTCGGCGCCCTGCTCCTCCTGCCGGCCGCCCGGCAGTGGCGCGAGCGGCCGCAGCCCGGCCGAGTCACCGCACCACCGGCCTGGTTGCTCTCGATCGACCGCCTGACCGCCGTCCGGTCCGCCGCAGTCGCCGTGGTCCTGGTCTCGGCCCACCCGAAGACCCTGATCCCGCCCGTCGGGGCGGGGCCGCCTCCGTCGCCGCCGCCCCGACCGGCGCCGGGGCCAAGGCCATGGCTGCCGCCCTCCTGGTGCTGCTCGGCGCCGCATACCTGGGCGCCGCGGTCTCCGGTCTCACCTGAGCGCCCCCACCTGCCGCGCCCCAACCAGTGCACCGCACCACCCCGCCCAGGCCCCGCCCCCGTCACCGGATCCGCACCACCCCCCGCCCCCGTACCGCCCGGGCCCCGAGCCCGCCCGGATCGGCGCGGGGCCGCGCCGCCATCGCTTCCCGCACCGTCAGCAGGATCTCGCCGTCATAGCGCTCCGCCAGCACCCGGGCCAGCTCCGCGGCACCTCCTGGCCGGACGTCCGGCGCCAGCTCCGGCAGTCGGCCGGGGGCGCTGAGGTCCTGGGCCTGGGCGGCCCAGCGGGCCGCGTCGCGCCGCGCGCCCTCGGCGGCGTAGTGCACCGCCAGGCAGTGCACGGCCAGCTGGTCCCCGTACTGGGCCGCTATCCGCCACCAGAAGACACCGTCCGCCGTGCGGCCCATGCCGTACAGCAGGCAGCCGAGGGTGCGGAAGGCCGTCTTCTCGGCGAGTTCCAGGTCCAGGGCCAGCTCCCCCGGTTCCACCGCGCCCGCCACCCCGGCGCACAGGTGCCGCAGGTCGCGCCGCAGCTCCGCCCGCCCCCTGGCCCACCGGGCCTGCCCCGGGCCGACGCACGCACCGGCAGCCGCCCCCGGACCGGACCCGGCGGCCGTTGCCGCCCCGCACCCGGAGCCTGCCGCCGCTGCCGCCCCCGGGCTCGTCCCCGAGGTGGGAGCGTGCGGCGGCCGGGCCCCGGCGGGCGGGCGGGCCGGGCGTTCCCGTACGGCCGGGGTGGGTCGACGGGCGGCGGCGAGCCGCTCGGCGAGTCGGCGCGTGAAGTCCACCGGATCGTGGTCGCCGAACTCGCGCTCCAGCTCGACGGCGTGCGCGCGCAGCAGGTCAGCGACCCTCATGGCGCCGTCCCGCCGTCGTCAGGGTGCTCCAGCAGGTACTCCAGGTGGCGCCGGCCGAGGCTGTAGTAGGTGCGGGCGGTGGTGTGCGCGATGCCGAGGGACTGCCCGATGTCGGGGTACGACAGCCCTGCCTGGCGCAGCCGGACCACGTCGGCCTGGACGGGCGCGGCCCGCGCGAGTTCCTCCATCGCCCAGTCCAGGGCGTCCAGCTCGGCGAGCTCGTTCAGCTCGTCCTGGCTGGTGTCGGGGCGGCGCTGGGCGATCACCCGCAGGCGCTTGCGTTCGGTGCGGCGGCGCTCCCGCAGCACGTCCACCACGGCGTCCTTGACGATCTTGAAGGCGAAGGCCTTCGGATCGGGGCTGGCCAGGGCCCGGCGCCAGCTCTTGTAGAGCGTGGCGCCCGCGTTCTGGACGGCGTCCTGGGCGTCCTCGCGGTGCCGCAGGCGCTGCTGGGCGTAGCGGAGGTAGCCGGAGTTCTCGCGGGTGAAGAAGGCCTCGAAGTCGTTCGGCAGGTCGCCGAGCGGGTCGGCTCTCAGGCCCCACTCCTCGCCCGGCCCGGGAGTGCTCACGCGGACCCCCTCTCGTGGGTCAGCTGGCCGGCCCACCGGATGGCACGCCGACGGCCCCTTGGGGCTCGTGGTGTAACCGTCCGGGAGGTGCGGGATGTTGACCGGATCGGGCAGACAATTGGCGAACGATTCCGTTCACTTTTGAACAGCACCGTTGACCTGCCGCTTCGCCTCCGGAAGCCGAACCGCGCCACTCCAAGCGTGAGCCAGATCACAGAGCGCGACAGCACGGCTTGACAAGCCCGGCGACACGCCCCACCGCCGCCCCCTACGGCGCCGGCTCCACCTCCGCCGCGTCCAGCGCGACGGTCACCCGGTCCAACAGGCCGCGCAGCGTCGCCAGATCCTCAAGCGGCAGCCCGGCCGCCGCGAGCAATCGACGCGGCACCTGCCCGGCCCGTTCGCGCAGGGCGATCCCCTCGGCGGTCGGGCGGACGGTGACCGACCGCTCGTCCTCCGGGCTCCGCTCCCGGCGCACCAGCCCTGCCGCCTCCAGCCGTTTGAGCAGCGGGGAGAGCGTCCCGGAGTCCAGCCGCAGCCGCTCGCCGATCCGCTTGACGGGCAGCTCCCCGTCCTCCCAGAGCACCAGCATGACCAGGTACTGGGGGTAGGTCAGCCCGAGGTCCCGCAGCAGCACCCGGTACACACCACCGAAGGCGCGGGAGGCCGCGTTGAGCGAGAAGCAGATCTGCTGGTCCAGGCGGAGGAGATCCTCGTCCGCCATGCCGGGGTCGGTGCTCATGAACCCATGGTACCGATCACCATTGCGCCATTTAGTTGTGCGCAACTGAATTGTGTGCTCTACTTATCGCACCGCAGCACAGCACACCGCGGGGCAACGCAGCACAATCCGACGCCGCAAGGCGCAGCGCAGCGACGCAACGCGGCGACAACCGGAGTCACACCAACCACCGCCACAGCGGAACCCAGGACCCAAGGGGAAGCGATCATGGACGCGATCTACACCGCAGCCGCCACCGCGAACGGCCGTGAGGGCCGTGCCGTCAGCTCCGACGGACAGCTGGACCTCACGCTGGCCATGCCGCCCGCACTCGGCGGCAGCGGCCAGGGCACCAACCCGGAGCAGCTGTTCGCCGCCGGCTACGCCGCGTGCTTCGCCAGCGCCCTCGGCCTGGTCGGCCGGCAGGCCGGGGTGGACACCAGCGAGGTCTCGGTGACCGCCGAGGTGTCCATCGGCAAGGACGAGGCCGGCTTCGCCCTCGCTGCCGTTCTGCGCGTCGAGCTGCCCGACGCCCTCGCGGGCGAGACCGGCGAGCTGCTGGTCAAGCAGGCGCACCAGGTCTGCCCCTACTCCCGCGCCACCCGGGGCAACATCCCGGTCGAGCTGGTCGTCGAGTAACCACCCTCGCCGGGTAGCCGTCGCAGCCTCCGCCGACGGACCGGGCCCGCCGTACCCGTGTGCGGCGGGCCCGCCCCGTACCCCGAGGTCATCCGTCGCCCGGGCCGTTCGCCGAACGCAGCGTGTCCAGTCTGTGCCGGTACTCCTCAGCGTCGATCTCACCCCGCGCGAACCGCTCCGCGAGCAGTTGCTCCGGAGCCGCCCCCTGAACCCCGTCGCTCGCCTGCCCGGACCGGCCCCAACCGGGCGGCCCCACCTGGCCGGACCCGCCGGTGCCCGATCCCGGCCGACCGGGCGGAATCGGCTGCCGCGAGTGCGACACGTAGCGGAACAGGGCCACGGCGAGAAGCACGACGATCACCAGGAACAGCAGCGTCCCGAACGCCATCAGTCCCATACCCCAGCCACCCACGATGTGGCCGCGTCCGTGCCAGTACCTCATCAGGACCTCCTCCTCCGGCCCCGTCGGGGCCCGCCGAGGTGAGCAGCGCCTTACCACCATCGTGCGCCCGTCACCGGTGAAAGCGGCGTGAGGAAGGCACCGGAGGACGGTCCGGCGCTCAGCCGAGGCAAGCAGCATCACGGACCGTGGCCCCCCGGACGCTCAGCGCTCGACCTGGAGGCTGTGGCACACCCAGCTCAGTCGGTCCGGCCCGCCGCGCGGCGGTCGGGCGTGATACGCCCCGTCCGCCACCGACATGTTGACGATCAGGTAGGCGGACCACCCGGCCCCGACCCCGTGCAGGTCCGCGTAGACCAGCTCGTCCTCCACGTACCAGTCCACCGAGTGCGCGCCGAGCACCACCCGCAGGTCGAACGTCGCCCCCAGGTCGATCCCGGCGTCCGCCCCGTGCCAGTACCGGAAGCCGCCCCGGACGTGGTTGGAGATCTCCAACAGGTCCGGGTTGTCCGGGTGGTACTCGAAGACGTCCACCTCGTTGCCGCCGTCCCGCCAGGTCCAGATCGCCGGCCAGGCGCCGAGCTCGACGGGCAGCGTCACGTTCGCCGTCAGCACGTCGTCGGTGCAGACCTGGAAGCCGTCCGGACTGCCCTCGGTGGTCAGCAGGTTGCAGCTCCACAGCCCGCCGTTGTGCCGCCTGGTCGCCGCGAAGACCCCGTCCGGGCAGTAGTCGCGACTGAGGTAGTCGAGTTTGTGGTCGCTCCGGTTGGTCGGCCCCATCCGGGGATAGGCGCTGCTGCGCCCGGCGATCCACTGACTGGTCGAAGTGAAGTCGGCGTCGAACACGACCGCCACGGCCGCCTCCCCGAAGCTCCGGAGCCCCGGCAGTCCACACGGCCGGGCACACAGGGTGAGTTACCCGATACCCTCCGCAGTATGCGAAGTCGGATCGTTCGAGTCGCGGACGAACGTCCGGGATCCGGCACGGACGCGACCGATCGGCAGACCGGCCGGCAGACCGACCGACGAACCACTCCACGGACAAGCTCAACCGGCCGACGAACCACGCGGCCGACGGGCTCAGCCGACCGCCGCCGCTCCCCCGGCCCCGAGCCGGTCGGTCACCGAGACCACCCCGTCCACCGAACGACACAGGTTGAGCACGATCGGCACCAGGTGCGGCTCGGGCACGGTGCCGCTGAGCACCACCCGCCCCTGGTTGACCTCCACCCCGATCTCCGCCGGGCTGACCCCGTCGATCCGGCCGAGCACCTCCTCGACGATCTCCCGCCGGATCACCATGTCCTCGCGCAGGAACACCCGCAGCAGGTCACCGCGGCTGACCACGGCGACGACCCGCCCCTCCTCGTCCAGCACCGGCAGCCGCTTCAGGCCGTGCCGGCTCATCATCCGGGCCGCCGCGACCACGCTGGTGTCGGGGGTGGTGCAGACCGGCTGCGCGGTCATCAGGTCGGCCGCGGTCACCTCGCCGTCCGGGCCCGCCTGCGCCGACTCGGGCGCGGGCAGCAGACTGGCCGGGTCCTCCTGTGCGGCCAGGGTGCGTAGCAGGTCGGCCTCCGAGACCACGCCGAGTGGCCGCCCCTCCGCGTCCACCACGGGTACGCCGGTGATCTCGTACTCGCTCAGCAGTGCCACGATCTCCCGGAATCCGGTCTCGGGCGAGACCAGGACCACGGGGCTGGTCATCACGGATTCGACGGTGGCATGCCGCACGCCGGTTCACCTCGTCCAACGGTGCTGGTCCGACCAGGCGGATCGTCCTGACCGGTTACCCGCAGCATCGCTCGCCACGGCGCAAATGGCCAGGGGCCAAGGGGCCGAACGGGTGGGACCTTGGGCCTCCGCCCCGAACAAGCCCCCTACGCCCAAGCCCCATACGGCCGAGACCCATACGGCCGAGACCCATGCGTCCAAGACCCATGCGACCGAGCCTCCTACGCGCGGATCAGGTCGGACTCGTAGTCCGGCAGTTCGACGCTGCTGACCTGCTTGCCGAGCTCCAGCATCCGGTCCAGCGCCCACCGCCGGTTGAGCAGCCTTTTGCGCAACCGCAGCCCCGTCCCGGTGCGCGGGGCGAGGAACGGCCCGGTCCGGTCTCCGCCCTTCTGGCAGCCCCGCGCGTAGCCGCGCAGCAGCTTCTCGTAGCGGTCGAACGCGGTCCGGTGGTCGCCGCGCGCCCGGGCCAGCTCGCCCGCCAGGACGTAGGCGGCCACCACCGCCGTCCCGGTGCCCATGCCGCCGATGGTCGCGCCGAAGGCGGCGTCGCCGATCAGGGCGATCCGGCCGGTCGACCAGGCGGGCACGTCGGCGCGGCTGATCGAGTCGAAGTACAGCTCGGGAGCGGCGTCCAGGCTGTCCAGCAGCTGCGGCACCCGCCAGCCGAGGCCCTCGAAGGCGGCCCGGACCAGGGCCCGCTGCCGCGCCGGGTCGTGGCGGTCGTAGCGCAGTTCCGGCGAGGCGAAGAGGCAGAACGCGCCGGCCCGGCTCGGGTCGCGGTGGGCGGCGCCGACGGACATCAGCCGGCCGGGGACGTTCAGGCCCACCGCGCCGACCGGTAGCCCGAGGTCGTTCGGCAGCTGCCAGGTGGCCGCGTAGTAGCCGAGGTGGCGGACGTAGCGCCGCTCGGGGCCGAAGGCGAGCCGGCGGACGGTGGAGTGCAGCCCGTCGGCGCCGATCACCAGGTCGAACTCGCGCGGCGCCGCGTGCCGGAAGGCGACCCGGACCCCGCTCGGGGTCTCCTCCAGCGCCGTGACCGAGTCGCCGAAGACGTACTCGGCGCGGGTGCTGCTGTGCCGGTGGAGCAACTGGGCCAGCTCGCCGCGCGGGACTTCCAGGTCGCCGCCCGCGAACTCGGCGGGCAGGTGCAGCAGCCGGCGCCCGTCGGGGCCGACGAAGGTCATCGGGCTGCCGCCGGTGCCGAGCGCGCGCAGCTCGTCCAGGACACCCATCCGCTCCAGCACGGTCAGGTGGGTGCGGCCGCGGAAGTCGACGTCCTGGCCGCCGTCGCGCAGCGCGGGGGCCAGCTCGACCACGGTCACCTCGAAGCCGTACCGGCCCAGCCAGTGGGCCAGCGCGGGGCCGGCGATGCTCGCGCCCGAGATCAGGACCTTGGTGCTCATGGAAACCACTCCGTCCGAGGCAAGAAACTGTGTCTGGCGGACACCGTTTATTGCTGTGTACGGTAGACACAGTTGGATCGGCGTGCAAGCCCCCTGGCAGAAGGCCGATCCGGAGCGCAGGCACCCACCGGGAAGCCCCGGACAGGAGCCCCAGGACAGGACCCCTCAGGACGGGAGCGGATGATGGCCGAGGCGGCGAACGACACGGTGCGGCTGCTGTGGGGCCCGCCGGCCAAGCCGACCCGGGGACCGAAGCCGGCCCTCAGCCTGGAGCGGATCGCCGCGGCCGGGGTCGAGATCGCCGACGCGGAGGGGCTGGGCGCGGTCTCCATGCAGAAGGTGGCCGGGCTGCTCGACTTCACCAAGATGTCGCTCTACCGCTACGTCCCGGGCAAGGCCGAACTCGTCGCCCTGATGGTCGAGTCGGCCGTCGGCGAGCCGCCGACGGCGCCCGAGGGCGTCGGCTGGCGGGGGCAACTCACCGCCTGGGCCCACCACTTGGCCGATTCCTTCGCCCGCCACCCGTGGCTGCTGGACGCCACCGTCGGCCCGCGGGTGCTCGGCCCGAAGGAACTCGCCTGGCTGGAGCGGGTGGTGGCGGCACTCGACGGCCACGGGCTGACCGGCCCCGAGCGGATGGACGCCGCCGTCCTGCTCACCGGGCACGTACGCGGGATCGCCGCGCAGTCCCGGCATACCGGCCCGGCCGGCAACCCCGAGGCCGAACTCCTCGCCGCCCTCGGCACGGTGATCCAGGAGCACGCCGACCGCTTCCCCGCCGTCGCCGCCGCCATGGCCGACCCCGGCGGCCGGGACCAGGCGCTGGAGTTCGGTCTGGAGCGCATCCTGGACGGCCTGGCCGCCCTGGTCGCACGCCGCGCCGACGCCGACTGACGCACCGGGCCGGCCGGACGTCGCCGACCTGCGCGGTCACCCGTCGACGTGCCCGTTCGACCGATCCGGGTGATCATGGGACGAACCGCGTCTTCGACGAGTCGGCGCACCGGGCTGTCGGCCCGGACGGGCGCCCGGAAGGTGGACTCCGATGTTCCAGCTCCTGTGGATTCTGCTCATCGGCTTCGTGCTCGGCGTGATCGCCAAGCTGATCCTGCGCGGACCGCAGTCGATCCCCTGGTGGATGACCATGCTGCTCGGCGCCGCCGGGGCATGGCTCGGCAACGCCGTCTCCGGCTGGATCGGCGTCCGGCACACCTCGGGCATCGACTGGATCCGCCACATCCTGCAACTCGGCTTCGCCGTCGCCCTGATCGGTTTCGTCGCCCCCGCCTGGGCCAAGTCCCATCGGACCCGCTGACGGAGCCGCGACACCAGCGACGGCCCGGGCCGGCTTCAGCCCACGTGCACGGCCGGTCGCCGTGACCGGTCCGGCTCGGCCTCGCGCAGCACCTCGCGGGTGACGGGCGCGATCTCGCCCTGCCCGAACAGGAAGAACCGCAGGAACTGGGCGAACGGGTTGCCCTCGGTCCATTCGAAGTAGATGTGCGGCTGCTGCCCGGTGAGGTCGCGCACCTGGAGCAGCAGCGCGGCCAGCGCGTTGGGCACGCTGGAGCTCTGGAGCGCCAGCACCCGGTAGCGGTCGTGCAGCACCTCGCCGCGCACGGTCAGTTCGGCCTCGAAGTCGGACGGGTCGAGCACGGTGACCTCGACGAAGACCAGGTCGTCCTCGATCGGGATGTCGTTGTCCCGCCGGATCTGGTGGATCTTCTCGCGGTACTCGGCGAGGTCCCGGTTGTTCGGCTCGTTGGCGATCAGCCGGAGCGGCCGGTGCGTGTAGTCCCGGACGAACCGCTCCGCGACGCCGTCGAGCACCACGTCGGTGACACGCAGCTCGAAGGCGCGCTTGAGCCGGGAGAGGAAGGAGACCAGCATGATGCCCGCGATGAAGCAGGCGCCGATCTTGACGCCGTCCGGCCGCTCGTCGATGTTCACCGCCGTGGTGTAGAGGAACACCGCGGAGATCACCGCGAAGCCCACTCGCCAGTGGCGCTGCCCGGCCCGGTGGGCGGCGATGGTGACGGCGATGGCGGCGGAGCTGATCAGCACCAGCACGCCGGTCGCGTAGGCGCCGCCCTGGGCGTCCACGTTGGCGTCGAAGACCCAGGTGACCAGGAACGCGATCAGGGTGAGCACGATGACGGTCGGCCGCACGGCCCGCGCCCAGTGCGGGGCCATGCCGTAGCGGGGAAGGTAGCGCGGCATCAGGTTGAGCAGCCCGGCCATCGCCGAGGCCCCGGCGAACCAGAGGATGGCGATGGTGGAGAGGTCGTAGACGCTGCCGAAGGTGCTGCCCAGGTACTGGTGGGCGAGGTAGGCGAGCGCCCGGCCGTTGGCCTGGCCGCCGGCCTTGAACTGGTCGGCCGGGATGAGCAGCGTGGTGATGAAGCTGGTGGTGATCAGGAAGACGCTCATGATCACGGCGGCGGTGGTCAGCAGTTTGCGGGCGCCGCGGATGCGGCCGGTGGGCTTCTCCTCGGTGTCGTCCGGGTCGCCTTCGATGTGCGGCATCACGGCCACGCCGGTCTCGAAGCCGGACAGGCCTAGCGCCAGTTTCGGGAAGACGATCAGCGCGACGCCGATCATCGCGATCACGTTGCCGTGCTCCACGGTCAGCGCGTCGGTCCAGTCGCTGAACACGTGCGGGGCCCGGAGCACGTGCCACAGCCCGTTGGCCACCACCACCACGTTCAGCGAGAGGTAGACCGCGACCAGCACCACGGCCAGGCCGATCGCCTCGCTGAAGCCCTTGAGGAAGACGGCGCCGAGCAGCGCGACCATGATCATGGTCAGTGTGATCTGCTTGCCGGTCAGGGCGCTGTGCAGGTGCGGGTTCTCCACCAGATGGGCGCTGGCGTCGGCGGCGGACAGGGTGATGGTGATCATGAAGTCGGTGGCCGCGAAGCCCAGCAGGGTCAGTACGAAGAGCTTGCCCTTCCAGAACGACAGCAGCCGTTCCAGCATCGCGATCGAGCCCTGGCCGTGCGGGCTCTCCTGGGCGACCCTGCGGTAGACGGGCAGCGCGCCGAGCAGGGTGACGACCACCAGCACGATGGTCGCCAGCGGCGAGACCAGGCCGGCGGCGAGTGCGGCGATGCCGGGCTGGTAGCCGAGCGTGGAGAAGTAGTCCAGGCCGGTCAGGCACATCACCCGCCACCAGCGCTGGCCCTTCTCGGCCGGCGCCTCGGCGTGCGGGCCGGGGTGCTGCTTGGCCATGTCGGACAGGCCTTCCAGCAGCCAGGCCCGGAACCGCTCGCGCCGGGGGGAGGACGCCGACCCCGCTTCGGCCGAACCCGACGAAACCACGTGCACCCCTGTCCACGACTCGGCCGGGCAGGCACCGCTCCGGCCCCCCGGTGGCCGCCGGACGGCGGGCCTGGTCAGGCTAGGGGACCGGTCCGCCGGGGCCGGGCACCGCGCGGGCCGACACGCCCGGGGTGCGCCCGTACGGCCCTCCCCCGCGCCGGGCCGCACCCGCCGGTGCCCGTCGACACCCGGCGGCGCCCGCGGCCCGGCGCGGCGCTCTGCACAGGCCTCGCGAAACGCGCGAGGATGTGCGCGCGCACCGACACGCCGGAGCGGCGCACCACGGCGCGCCACCGGTCGGGTCGACGCACCCATGCACACGGGCAGGACCAGGGACAGGCCGCGAACCGGCCGGAGAACAGGGAGGTCGCGGTGGCGGAGCCGAGCCGGCGGAGGATTCTGGGCCTGGGCCTGATGGCGGCGGCCGTCACCTCCTGCGGCCCCCGCCGCCCCGACCCGGCCCCGGCCGCACACCCGTCCGACCCGGCGTCCGGCCCTTCCTCCGACGCCGCGCCGGCCGGAGCCGCCGACTCCGGAGCCGCGCCGGGTGGCCGGACCGCCGACGGGCACAGCGGCCCGAAGAGCGAGCAGTCCCTGCGCGGCGACCCCGACTGGGAGATCACCGACCCCGGCCCGGACGGCGCCATCGAGGGGTTCGCCGACCGGGTCAGCGTGCTGCCCGGGGAGACCTTCGGCCTGCACGTCTCCACCCCGGCCGCCGCGTTCACCGTCTCCGCGTACCGGATGGGCTGGTACGACGGCGCCCGCGCCCGGCTGGTCTGGCGCCGCGAGCACGTGCCCGGCACCAAGCAGGCCGCGCCGCACGTGGACCCGACGACCCGCACCGTGCTGACCGGCTGGCAGCGCACCCTCGCGGTGGACACGGCCGGCTGGCCCGAGGGCGCCTACCTGCTGCGACTGGACGCCGAGGACGGCTCCGGCCGGCGCTACGTTCCGCTCACCGTCCGCTCCGCGAACACCGCCGGGAAGACCGTGGTGATGAGCGCCCCGGCGACCTGGCAGGCCTACAACGAGTGGGGCGGCTACAGCCTGTACAACGGCCCGACCGGCGGCCTGGCCACCCGCTCGCTGGAGGTCGTCTTCGACCGGCCGTACGACTACGACAACGGCGCCGGCCTGTTCCTGGTCTACGAGGCACCGCTGGTGGCGCTCGCCGAGCGGCTCGGCCTGCCGCTCGCCTACACCACCGGCATCGACGTGGCCCGCGAGCCCGGCCTGCTGGCCGGGGCGAGCGCCGTCCTGTCGCTCGGACACGACGAGTACTGGTCGCCCGAGCAGCGCGCCCACGTGGTGGCGGCCCGGGACGCCGGGACCAATCTGGCGTTCCTGGGCGCGAACTGCTGCTACCGCCGGGTCCGGTTCGAGCCCACCGACCTGGGGCCGGACCGCACGGTGGTCTGCTACAAGGACGCCTGGGCGCAGGACCCGGGCCACCGGGCGGGCGCCCCGGCGACCACCGACTTCCGGGCCGAGCCGGGCGCCGACCCGGAGAGCTGGATGCTCGGCGTCATCTACGACGGCTATCCGGTGGACGCCCCGTACGTGGTCACCTCGCCCGGCCACTGGGCCTTCGAGGGGACGGGCGTCGCGGCGGGAGCGTCCTTCCCGCACCTGGTCGGGGTGGAGTACGACCGGGTGAACACCGGCTTCCCCACCCCGCACCCGATCGAGGTGATCGCCCACTCCCCCGTGGTGTGCGACGGCCGGCACTCCCACTCCGACACCGCCTACCACACCGTGCCGAGCGGTGCCGGGGTGTTCGCCACCGGGACGATGCGCTGGGTCGAGGCGCTGGAGGCCCGCGGGCCCGGCGGCGGCAGGGCCGACCACGGCATCGACTCGCACGCCGGGGACCTGGTCCGCCAGGTCACCGAGAACGTCCTGCGCGCCTTCGCGGCCGGCCCGGCCGGCCGCGCCCACCCGGCCCAGGACAACCTGGCCACGGTCTACGGCACGGCGTAGCGAGCCGGCTGGAGGTCTCCGCCGGGCCGAAGCCGGATGGTGCGACGGGGCGTCACAAGCGTTTTCCGGGGCCGCCGTTCCGGGTGTCCGCGGCCGGTCGCCGTACCGCATCGTGGTCGAACGGACGTCCGTCTCCCGGCCGGGGGAGGAAGCCGTCCGAGCCCCGGATACACTCACACGGTCCAACCAGCGCAGGTCATCAGGAAATCCGACCGGTACGGCAGCGTGCCGCCGGCGAGGGCACGAGGGAAACAGAACATGGTCGAGGCCTCCCCCAAGGTCGTTGTGGTCGTCCCCACGTACAACGAGCGGGAGAACCTCCCGGTGCTCGCGGGCCTGCTCGCGGAGCTCGCGGTGCCCAACCTGCACCTGCTGGTGGTCGACGACAACTCCCCCGACGGCACCGGCGAGATCGCCGACAAGCTCGCCGCGGAGTCCGACGGCACCGTGAGCGTGCTGCACCGCACCGAGAAGGACGGCCTCGGCCGCGCCTACCTGGCCGGCATGGCCAAGGCCCTGGACGACGGCGCCGACATCGTGGTCCAGATGGACGCCGACCTCTCCCACCCGGCCTCGGCGATACCCGCGATGGTCGACACCCTGCTCACCGAAGGCACCGCCGTGGTGCTCGGCTCCCGCTACGTCCCCGGCGGCTCGACCGCCGCGGAGTGGCCCTGGCACCGCAAGGCGCTCTCCGCCTGGGCGAACTTCTACGTAAACACGATCCTCAGCCTCGGGGTGAGGGACGCCACCGCCGGGTTCAAGGCCTGGCGCGCGAGCACCCTGCGCGCCATCGACCTGCCGACCGTCCAGAGCAACGGCTACTCGTTCCAGGTCGAGATGAACTACCGGGTCGTCAAGCAGGGCATGACGATCCGCGAGGTGCCGATCCGCTTCGAGGAGCGGATCGAGGGCGCCTCCAAGATGAGCATGGGCGTCCAGGTCGAGTCCGCGCTGGCCCCCTGGAAGCTGCGCTTCAACCGCGACAACTGACGGACCCGCCCGGCCCCGGCCGGCCGGGCGCGATGCGGTCGTACGGGTGCCGCGCGGCCCCGGGACCGGTGTGAAGCACCGCTTCGGGGAAAGAAGGGCGTCATGGCCCTTCTCCCGGAGACACTCGCGGACCTGGTCCGACGCGGCGCCCGAGACCCCTTCGTGGTCCAGACCGTAAGGGCCACCGTCGCGGCCACCATCGCCTACGCGGTGGCGACCCGGCTCAGTAGCGAGCCCGCCCCGCTGACGGCGCCGCTGACCGCGCTGCTGGTCGTCCAGGTCACCGTCTACTCGACGCTCAAGACCAGCGTCCGCCGGGTCAACTCGGTGGTGGTCGGAGTGCTGATCGCGATCGGGTTCAGCGCCGTGGTCGGGCTGTCCTGGTGGAGCCTCGGGCTGATCATCCTGGCCTCGCTGGTCGTCGGCCGGTTCGTCCGGGTCGAGGAGTTCGTCCAGGAGGTCGCGATCAGCGCGATGCTGATCCTGGGCGTCACCAAGCTGGCCTCGCAGGCCTGGGACCGGGTGTTGGAGACGCTCATCGGAGCCGCCGTCGGCCTGCTGTTCAACCTGGTGTTCGCGGCGCCGGTCTGGGTGGACACCGCCGGGGAGTCCATCGAGGACCTCGCCCGGCGGGGCCGCCAGCTGCTGCTCGACCTCTCCGAGCAGCTGGGCCGCCCCACCCCGGTGGCCCGGGCCGCCGAGCGGCTGCACGAAGCCCGCCGGCTGGACCAGGCCATCGCCGACGTGGACGCGGCGCTGCGCCAGGCCGAGGACAGCCTGCGGTTCAACCCGCGGATCAGCGAGGGGCTGCTGTCCCGGCTGGTGCTGCGCACCGGGCTGGACACCCTGGAGATCTGCGTCGTGGTGATCCGGGTGCTGGCCCGCTCGCTGACCGACCTGGCCAAGCGGCGCGGGCCGGACGAGGAGCTCTTCCCACCGGACGTCGCGGTGGCGCTGGAGGAGCTGCTGGCGCACGTGGGCGGCGCGATGGTGAGCTACGCGGTGCTGGTGACCACCCAGGTGAGCCGCAACGCCGAGGAGGCGGAGGAACGGCTGACCGCCGAGCTGGCGGCGGCCTGGACCTGCCGGGAGAACGTCGCCCAGGTGCTGCTGCGCAGGGTCCAGGAGCACCCGGAAGCCTGGCAGCTGCACGGATCGATACTGGCCGAGGTGGACCGCATCCTGGACGAGATGGACCTGGAGCACCGCAGCCGGCGGCTGATGGAGGAGCTGGACCGGGCCTCGGTGGCGAACCGGGAGCGGTTCTCCCGCTACGCCTGGTTGCGCCGTCTGGTGCGCGGCGAGCGGGCCCGCGACGGCCGGGCGGCCGGTACGGCGGAGCGCCGCCCGGCGGCGTAGGCCGGGCGGCGATCCGCCGTACCGGGGCCGCGGTCAGGGCGCCGGCGCGTCACGACATCGGCGCATCAGGGCGTCGGGACGTCAGAGCGTCGGGACGTCAGGGCATCAGCCATGGCTGCTGGGGCAGCGGATGGCCGGTCTCCAGGTAGGTCTTGAGGTTGGCGAGCACCGCCGACCAGCCCTGTTCGGCGTCCGCCCGCGCGGCCTCGTCGCCGAGGTTCTCGTGGATGACGGTCAGCCGGGTGAGGTCCTGCCAGCCCTGGATCTCGAAGGTGACCCGGGAGGGCCAGCCGGAGCGCTGCTCCTGCGGCCCGGTCCAGGTGGTGACCAGCCGGTGCGGGCGGTCGGCCGCCTCGACGCTGCCGATGACGTCGGCGATGCCGGAGCCGTCGGCCCGCTGGTGCTCCCAGGGCGCGCCGGGCAGCCAGGTGGAGACGTTGCGGTGGCCCCAGTAGATGCCGGACTCGTCGGCGTTGGTGAGCGCGTGCCAGACCCGCTCGGGGGTGGCCCGCAGGTAGGTGATGCCGCGGTGGGTGAGGGCGGTCACGGCCTCACCCCGCGGCCGCGTCGAGCAGCGGCTGGATCTCGATCTTGTGCATCCGCAGCATGGCCGCGAAGACCCGCTCCGCCTTGGCCCGGTCCTCGCCGGAGACCAGGTCCAGCAGCACCTTCGGGGTGATCTGCCAGGAGAGGCCGAAGCGGTCCTTGAGCCAGCCGCACGGGGCTTCCTGCCCGCCGTCGGCGGTGAGCTTGGCCCAGAGCTCGTCGACCTCCCGCTGGTCGTCGCACTCCACCTGGAGCGAGACCGCCTCGGTGAAGTGGAACGCGGGGCCGCCGTTGAGGGCCACGTACTCCCGGCCCGCGAGCTCGAAGTCGACGGTCATCACCGAGCCGGCCGGGCCGGGGCCGGTGTCGCCGTAGCGGGTGATCCTGGTGATCCGGGAGTCCGGGAACAGCGTGGTGTAGAAGGCCGCGGCCTCTTCGGCCCGGTCGTCGAACCAGAGGAAGGTGCTGATTTTCTGCATGCGCCCGACGGTAACGGCGGGGTTCGGCACGGCGGCCGAGCCACGGCCGGGGGTCACCGGATCGGCGCCCCCGACCCCTTGACCACAAGCTCAGTGGCCCGCGTAGCGCTGGGTGAAGCGCCGGCCGGTGTGGGCGGTCACGATGACGTCGTAGCGGCCCTCCCGGTCCAGCGGCCAGGCCAGGTCGGCCTGTTTGCCGGGCCTGACCCAGACGGTCCGCGCGGTGCCCGCGAAGTCGTTGGGCGCGGCGGTGTCGGGCGCCCCACCGGCGCCCCGGCGGACGCGCGAGGAGGGCCGCGGCGGACGGACCACCGCGGCCCTCCTCGGACCTTGACCCCGAGGGGAGTTCCGCCGATCAGGCCAGGGCGAGGAAGAGCTTCTCCAGCTCGGCCTCGCTCATCGGCGCGGCACCCTCCTCGGCGCCGGCCATGCACTGGCGCATGCCGCTCGCGACGATCTTGAACCCCGCCCGGTCGAGGGCGCGCGAGACGGCCGCGAGCTGGGTGACCACGTCCTTGCAGTCCCGGCCCGCCTCGATCATCGCGATCACTCCGGCCAACTGGCCCTGAGCGCGACGCAGTCGGTTCAGGACCGCGCCGACCGCTTCCTCGTCCACCTGCATGTCGGGCCGCCTTTCACATCGACTGTCGATGGACAAGTGTACCCGGCGGGGTATTCATTCCCGGGTGGCGAAAGCCGTGCTCTTCGCCACCTGCCCGGTGCGGCTCAGCGGCGGGCCAGCCGGCGCTCCCCGCCCGCCCCGGTCGTGTACGGGAGTTCGTAGTACGCGAACACGGCGGGTTCGTCCTCGGCGGGCAGCACGTCGTCGGTGCCGATCGCCGGGGCCTGCTTCACCTGGCTGCGCGGGTACGCCACCCGGAGGTAGTCCGGCCCGGCCAGCGCTCCGTCCAGCGGGACGAACGCCAGGCGGCGCCGACCGGCGAAACCGACCGTGACGGTGGCGAAAAACGGCTCGTCGCTGGCCGTCTCCACGTAGACGGACTCCAGCGAGCCGATGCGGTGGCCCTTCTCGTCGACCACGGGGTGTCCGCGCCACTCGCGGATGTCTGCCATTGCGATTCCCACCGCCCGACCTCCCGTCCCCGGCTGTTCCGCTGCCCCGGTCTCCCATCCTGCGCCGCGGGCGGCGGGGCCGCGCGGCGAGCCTGCGGGGGCGTTCCTCGCCCGAGGACAGGGACGTCCCGGAGGGCCGGGACCGGACAGCTCGGACCGGGCCGCTCAGACTGGGCCGCTCAGACCGGGCGGCCGGGTGGGACCAGGCCGGTCTGGTAGGCGATGGCGACGAGTTGGGCGCGGTCGCGGGCGTCCAGCTTGGACATCGCCCGATGCACGTGGGTGCGGACGGTGAAGGGGCTGACGAACATCCGCTCGGCGATCTCCTCGTTGGTGAGGCCGGTCGCGGCCATCGACATCACCTCCCGCTCACGGGCGGTGAGGACCGACAGCCGTTCGTTCGTGGGGGCGGCGGACGCCGGCTCGGGATGGGCCAGCAGCTGGTCGATCACGGCGCGGGTGGCGGCGGGCGAGAGCAGCGGCTCGCCCGCCGCGACGGTGCGGACGGCGGCGAGCAGTTCGTTCGGGTCGGCGCCCTTGCCGAGGAAGCCGCCGGCGCCCGCGCGCAGCGCCTGGGCCACGTACTCGTCGATCTCGAAGGTGGTGAGGATGAGCACCCGGGTGCCGGAGAGCTCCTCGTCCCCGCAGATCTCGGCGGTGGCGCCGAGGCCGTCGGTGCCGGGCATCCGGATGTCCATCAGCACGACGTCGGGCTTGGTGGCCCGGGCGAGCTCGACGGCCTCCCGGCCGTCGGCGGCCTCGCCGACCACCTCCATGTCGTCCTCGGCCTCGATCAGCATGCGGAAGGCGCCGCGCAGCAGGGCCTGGTCGTCGGCGAGCAGTACCCGGATGGTCATGCGTGGTCCCTGTCTTCTCGAACGCCGCGGTCCGGTCGGGCGGCGCGGTCGTCCTGTCCTTCGGCTGGTGTCGGGTGGGCGGTGCGGGCGGTGCGGGCGGCCCGGGCCACTTCGGCGGCGGTGAGGGCCGCGGCGGCCGAGGGGCCGTCGTCGCGGGCGCCGGTGCGCAGCGGCAGTTCGGCGGTGACCAGGAAGCCGCCGCCGGGGCGCCGGTCGGCGTTGAGCCGGCCGCCGACCGCCCCGGCCCGCTCGCGCATGCCGATCAGGCCGAAGCCGCTCTCGCTCGGGGGGTGCGGGGGGCGGAGGACGGCGCGGGGGCGGCCGGGCACGGTCGGTCGGCCGTTGGCGACGCTGACGACGACCCGGCTGCCGGTGAAGGCGAGGGTGACGTCGGCGTCGGCGCCGTGGGCGTGCTTGGCCACGTTGGTCAGCGACTCCTGGACGATCCGGAAGGCGGTGAGGTCCACGCCGGGCGACAGCGGGCGGGCCTCGCCCTCGACGGTGAGCCGGATCGGCAGGCCTGCCCGCTCGAAGGTGTTGATCAGCTCGGGCAGCCGGTCGAGGCCGGGGGCGGGTTCGAGCGGGGCGGGCTCCTCGGCCCGGCGCAGCAGACCGACGGTGGCGCGCAGTTCCTGGAGGGCCGAGCCGGTGGCGTCGGTGATGTGGCTGAGCACCTCGCGGGCCTTGTCGGGGTGGCGGTCCATGAGGTGGACGGCGATGCCGGCCTGGGCGTTGGCGAGGGCTATGTGGTGGGCCACCACGTCGTGCAGGTCGCGGGCGATCCGGATCCGCTCGTCGGCGACCCGGCGGCGGGCCTCCTCCTCGCGGGTGCGCTCGGCGCGTTCGGCGCGTTCCTCGATGGACGCGAGGTGTGCGCGGCGGTTGCGGATGGAGTCGCCGAGGGCGCCGGGCAGCAGGGCCCAGGCCAGGACGCTGATCCGTTCGCCGAGCGGGCCGCTGGGGCCGAGCAGCAGGGAGATCCCGGTGAGCAGCATGGCGGTGGCGACCGAGGCGCGGAAGGCGGTGGCGCGGTCGGTGCGGACGGCGAGGAAGTAGAGCGAGAGCAGCAGCGGGGCGGCCAGCATCGGGGTGAGCCGGGGGCTGGTCCAGGCGAGCAGCATGGTGCAGAGCAGCGTGAAGGCGACCACGGCGCGCGGCCAGCGGCGGTGGAAGAACACGGCGAGGGCCGCGACGAGCGCGAGGACGCAGGTCGTCGGGTCGGCCTTGACGAACTTCCCGGCGGTCTGGTCGGTGGTGGCGCCGAGGGCGGTGATCGTGATCAGGGCCACGCCTCCGGCGGCGTCGAGCATCCGCGGATGGTCGCGGCGCAGGCGCTGCCAGGTGTCGCTCATGCTGGTGCTCTCCGGGTCGGGGGGCCTGGTCGCGCGCCCTCCTCGGGCGGCGCCGGTTCGTACCGGGCCGGCCTCGTGGGGGCGGTGGGGGTGTGCTCGGGGGCCGCCGCACGTGCGGCGGCCCCCGAAGCAACGGTAACGGTTGGGGCTCGAACCGGTGTCCGAGTCAGCCGGTGCCGTACCTGGCCCAGCGTGGTGCCGGGCCGGGCGGGGTGGGGTGGTACCGGCGGCCTAGACGGTGACCGACTCCTTGGCCGGGGCCGGCTCGGGGGCGGAAACCTCCAGCTTGCTGCCCTCGACGTCCACGTCCGGTATCAGCCGGTCGAGCCAGCCCGGCAGCCACCAGGCGCGGCGGCCCAGCAGGGCGAGGACGGCCGGGACGACGGTCATCCGGACGATGAAGGCGTCGAAGGCGACGGCGGCGGCGAGGCCCAGGCCCATCATCTTGATCATCGGCTCGCTCATCCCGATGAAGCCGGCGAAGACGGCGATCATGATGAAGGCCGCGGCGGTGACCACACGGGCGTTGTGCCGGAAGCCGGTGACGATCGCCTCGTCGGGGGACTCACCGTGGACGAAGCCCTCGCGGATCCGGGTGACCAGGAACACCTCGTAGTCCATGGCGAGGCCGAAGACCACACCGATCATGAAGATCGGCATCATGCTCATCACCGGGCCGGTCTGCTCCACACCGATCAGATCGGCCAGCCAGCCCCACTGGAAGACGGCGACCACGGCGCCGAGCGCGGCGACCACCGAGAGCAGGAAGCCGAGCGCCGCCTTCAGCGGGACGAGGACGGAGCGGAAGACCACCATCAGCAGGATGACGGCGAGGCCGACGACCACGGCGAGGTAGGGCAGCAGCGCGTCCGACATCTTCTGCGAGACGTCGATGTTCATCGCGGTGGTGCCGCTGACCAGGACCGTCGCCCCGGTGGCCGTCTTCAGGCCGGCCGCGTCGCCGCGGATGGCCTGCACGATCTTCTTGGTCTCGGCGTCGCTCGGACCGGAGGCCGGGACGGCGTTGAGGATGGCGGTGTCGCCCTCCTTGTTGAACATCGGCGGCGTCACCGCGACGACCCCGGGCACCCCGGAGACCTTCTTCTCGACCTCGGCGGCGGCGGCCTTCGGGTCGGCGACGCCCTTGACGTCGACCATGACCATCAGCGGGCCGTTGAAGCCCGGACCGAAGCCCTCGGAGAGCAGGTCGTAGGCGCGGCGCTGGGTGGTCGAGGTGGGCTTGGACTCGTCACCCGGCAGGCCGAGCCGCAGGTCGAGCGCCGGGGCGGCGAGCGCGCCGAGGGCGATCACGCCGCCGAGCAGCACCGCGAGCGGGCGGCGCAGGATGAAGCGGGCCCAGCGGGCGCCGCCGTTCTCCTTCTCGGCCGGGGCCGCCGTGCCGCGGGCCTTGCGGACCTTGCGCGGCAGCACCTTGCGGCCCAGGAAGCCGAGCAGCGCGGGGACCAGGGTGAGCGCGACCAGTACGGCGATGACGACCGTCCCGGCGGCGGCCATGCCCATCTTGGCCAGGATCGGGATGCCGACCACGGACAGGCCGGCGAGCGCGATCACCACGGTGAGGCCGGCGAAGACCACCGCGGACCCGGCGGTGCCGACCGCCCGGCCGGCCGCCTCCTGGGGCGTGCGGCCCTCGGCGAGCTCGGCGCGGTAGCGGGAGACGATGAACACCGCGTAGTCGATGCCGACCGCGAGGCCGAGCATCATCGCGAGCGTGCCGGTGGTGGCGGAGAGCCCGAGCGTGCTGCCGAGCGCCGTGATCAGCGCCATGCCGAGGCCGACGCCGACGACCGCGGTGAGCAGCGGCAGACCGGCCGCGAGCAGCGAGCCGAAGGTGATCACCAGGACGACGGCGGACAGCGCCATGCCGATCGCCTCGCTGCTGCCGCCCGCCTCGGGCTTGGCCATCAGCGCGGTGCCGCCGATCTCGACCTTGAGCCCGGCGTCCCGGCCGTGCTGGACGGCCTGCTCCAGGGCGTCGGTGGCGCCCTTGGAGACCTCGCCCGGCTTGGCGGAGTAGTTGACCGTCGCGTACGCGGTGGTGCCGTCCTGGGAGACGGCGCCCTGCATCTTGAACGGGTTCACCGCGCCGGTGACCTGCTCGGAGTGGGCGACCTCGTCGACCGTCCGCTCGACCGCCTGCTGGTTGGCCGTGGCGGTGATCTTCTGGCCGGAGGGGGCGACGAACACGATGCGCGCCGCGGCCCCGTCGGCGTGGCCGCCGGGGAAGCGCTCGTTCATCAGGTCGAAGGCCTTCTGCGCTTCCGTGCCGGGCATCGCGAAGCCGTCGTCGGGAGCGGCGGGCGCCTTGGCCGCGAGGGCCCCGACCGCGGCCAGCACGGCGACCCAGAGGAAGGTCACCAGCCGGCGCCGGACGAAGGCCCATCGGCCCAGACGGTAGAGGAACGTGGCCACGGGAGAGCGGACTCCTTCGGATGCGGTTCTCGGAACGGGACAGCGCCACGGCGGGCCGGACGTCCGGATGGACGCGGTCCGCCGCAGCATGGCCAATCCTTGATCGCCGACCCCTCATCCGTCGTCGTCTCTGCGCAGGCCGTTGGCGTACTACGGACGCAGTAGGGCCCTCCCCCGTACGGAGGAGCGCACGCCCCACACCGGCAGCAGCGCTCCGACCTGCGGCGGAAGCAGATTCGAGCACTCGTGCCCGCTTCGACGGCGGGCCGCGGCCCGGTGGGCGAAGTAGCGTGATCCTCCTGACCCGTCCGCTTACCGTGCGGTTCGGGAGGATCCGACCCGATCGGTGCTGTTTGCGCAGCCCGCCGCCGGAGGTGCCCCATGGGCGTTCCAGCCGCCCGCATCGTGTTCGACGAGAGCGACCGCGCGGAGGTCGCCGAAGCGGTGACCGAGATGCTCGCCACCGGCTCGCTCACCCTCGGTCCGTGGACCGAACGCTTCGAGCAGGCCTTCGCCGCCGAGCACGGCGCCTCGCACGCCGTCGCGGTGAGCAGCGGCACGGCGGCGCTGGAGGTGATCCTGCGGAGCATCGACGTCCGGGGCCGCGACGTGGTCGTCCCCGCCGTCACCTTCTACGCGACCGCCGGCGCGGTGCTGCACGCGGGCGGGCGCCCGGTGTTCGCCGATGTCGACCCGGCCACCCTCGCGCTCTCCCCCGAGACCGTGGCGGCCGCACTCACCCCGGACACCGCCGCCGTCGTCCTGGTGCACATCGGCGGGCTGGTCGGCCCGCAGGCCGGCGCCCTGCGCGACCTGTGCGACCGACGCGGCATCCCGCTGGTCGAGGACGCCGCGCACGCCCACGGCAGCAGCTTCGGCGGACGCGCCGCCGGGACCTTCGGCCTGGCCGGGGCCTTCTCCTTCTACCCGACCAAGGTCACCACCAGCGGCGAGGGCGGGATGATCCTCACCGAGTCGCCGGAGCTGCGCGACGAGGCCCGGGTCTACCGCGACCAGGGCAAGGGCTCCTTCACCACCAACCACCACGTCAAGCTCGGCTACTCCTGGCGGATGAGCGAGCCGCACGCCGCGATCGGTACGGTGCACCTGCGCCGGCTGAAGGAGTTCATCGAGACCCGCCGGGCCGTCGCCCGCCGCTACGACGCGGCGCTGTCCGGCCTGGACGGCCTCGACCCGGTGCCGGAGCCGCCCGGCTGCCGCGGCAACTACTACAAGTACGTGGCGCTGCTGCCCGCCGGGGTGGACCGCGCGGAGTTCAAGCGGGCGGTGGCCGAAGAGCACGGGGTGCGGCTGTCCGGCGAGGTGTACGACCTGCCGCTGCACCTCCAGCCGGTGCTCGCCCCCTACCGGCGCGGGCCGCTGCCGGTGGCCGAGGACGTCTGCGCGCGGCAGGTCTGCCTGCCGGTGCACTCCGACATGACCGAGGACGAGACGGAGCAGGTCGTCGACGCCGTCTGCGCGGTGCACCGGCGACTGGCCGGGTGACCGGAGCGAAGGGAGCAAGACCGTGCGGATAGCCGTCACCGGGGGCTGCGGGTTCATCGGCTCACACGTCGTGGACCACCTGATCGCGGCCGGCCACGACGTCCTCGCCGTGGACACCACCGACAAGTACCTCAACCCGGACGCCGAGCACGTGCGGCTCGACGTCCTCGACCTCAAGGCCCTGACCGCGGCGCTGGCCGGCAGCGAGGTGGTCTACCACCTCGCCGCGCTGGCCGATGTCGAGCAGGTGTCCGCCGACCCGGTCCGCGCGGTGCGGACCAACATCGACGGTACCGAGGCCGTCCTGGAGGCCGCCCGGCGCAGCGGCCTGAGCCGGACCGTGCTGGCGAGCACCGTCTGGGTCTACGGCGCCGCCCTCTCCGACGGGCAACTCGACGGCGGTGAGCAGGAGCTGGACGAGCACGTGCCGATCGAGCTGGAGCGCAGCGGCCATCTGTACGTGGCCACCAAGCTCGCCGCCGAGATGCTGGTGCACAGCTACCGCGAGCTCTACGGGCAGCACTTCACCATCCTGCGCTACGGCATCCCGTACGGCCCCCGGATGCGCGACGAGCTGGTCGTCGCCCGGTTCGTCCAGGCCGCGCTGGCCGGGCGGCCGATCACGATCGCCGGGGACGGCCGGCAGAGCCGCAACTTCGTCTACGTCGAGGACCTCGCCGACGCCCACGTCCGGGCCCTGTCCCCCGCCGCCGAGGACCAGACCTTCGCGCTGGAGGGCTCGACGGCCGTCACGGTGCGGGACATCGCCGACACCGTGGACGGGCTGCTGGGCCCCGTCACCATCGAGCACATCGACGGGCGCAAGGCCGACTACGCGGGGCGGCGGATCTCCTCGGCGCAGGCCAAGCGGCTGCTGGGCTGGTCACCGCGGACCAACTTCACGGACGGCGTGCGGCAGTACGCCGACTGGTACCGGGCCGCCGTCGGCTCGGCCGCGGGCACCTGACGGGGCCGCCCGATGCCGCACGCCCTGCTGGTCTCCGGCTCGCTCGGGCAGGGCCACGACGTGATGGCGCAGGCCTGCGCGGACACCCTGCGGGAGCGCGGCTGGAGCACCGACACCGTCGACGCCATGGCCCTGCTCGGGCAGCGCTCCGGCCCGGCCGGGGAGGCGGTGTTCCGCCGCCTGCTCGACCTGCCCGGGGTGTACGACGCCTTCCACTTCTCCGCGCTGCGCCCCGGCGCCCGGATCGCGCTGCTCGCCGACGCGGCGGCCCGCACCCGGCTGGTCCCGGCGTTGCGGGCGCTGGTCGAGGCGCAGCGGCCGCAGCTGGTCGTCTCGGTGTTCGCCACCGCGACCTCCGCGGTCAACCGGCTGCTGCGGCAGGCGCCGGAGCGGCGGTTCCGGCACTTCGTGTTCTGCACCGACGTGACGCCGCACCGGCTCTGGGTGCAGGAGGGGACGGGCCTGTTCCTGGTCACCTCGGAGGTGGCCGCGTGCGCGGTGCGGCGCTACCGGCCGGACGCCGACGTCGCCGTCGTGCCCGCGCCGCTGCGCCGGCCCTTCTACCGGCCGCCGACCCGGGCGGCGGCCCGCGCGGAGCTGGGCGTGCCGGCCGACGCCAGGTGCGTGCTGCTGATGTCGGGTTCCTGGGGGCTCGGCCCGCTCGCCCGCACCGCTGCCGCGCTGGCCGCCGCCGGGCCGCACGTGCTCGCGGTGGCCGGGCGCAACCGCGAACTCGAACGCCGGCTGCGGGCCGCCGCACGCCGGGAGCCCCGGCTGCACCCCTTCGGCTACACCGACCGCGTCCCCGCCCTGATGTCCGCCGCCGATCTGGTGGTCACCAGCTCGGGCGACACCTGTAGCGAGGCCCGGGCGCTGGGCCGGCGGCTGCTCCTGCTCGACGTGGTGCAGGGGCACGGGCGCGACAACCTCCAGCACGAGTTGGAGCTCGGCCACGCCGATGTCGCCACCGCCCACCCCGCCGAGGTGGTCCGCAACGCCCTGGCCGCGCTCGGCCGGCCCGAGCCCCCGCCGTCCGCCGGCGCGACACCGGCGGCCTGGCAGGAGGGGTTCGGGGCGGCGCTGCGGCGGATGGGGCTGGGGTAGCGGGCCCCGGGCCGGGTCAGCGCGGGCCGACGGGCGGGGGCACCCGGTGGTCGCGCAGCGGTCCGAGGGTGAGCCGGTGGGCCCGGCAGTGGGCGGCGATCAGCGGGAGGGCGGCGAGGGTGGCACGCCAGGAGTCGGGGGCGGAGGTGCAGTCGGAGTCGTGCAGGAGGAGGGTGGCGCCGCCGGTGAGGCCGGGACGGGCGGTCGCGTAGACGGACTCGCCGGTGGCCCGCGCCTCCCAGTCCCGGCCCCAGGCGGTCCACAGCACGCTGCGCAGGCCGAGGCGGCGGGCGGCCAGGGCCGGGCCCGCGGTCAGGATGCCGTACGGCGGGCGGTACCACTGCGGGCGGGCACCGCAGAGCTCCGTCACGGCCTCATCGGCGTGGCGCAGTTCGCGCAGGTCGCGGGCGGGGGCCGGGTACCACTGCGGCCGGTGGTGCCAACCGTGGACGGCCACCTCGTGGCCGCGCAGCACCAGTTCACGGCCGAGCCCTGGAGCGCGCTCCAGCATCGCGCCGAGCAGGAAGAAGGTGGCGCGGGCGCCGAGTTCGTCCAGCGCGTCGAGGACGTACGGGGTGCTGCGCGGATCGGGGCCGTCGTCGAAGGTCAGCGCGATGTGGCCCGGCGCGGTGCCGTGGCCGGCGGTGCGGCGGGCCAGGCTGCGGCGCAGCGGCGGCAGCCGGACGGCGGCCGGGGCGAGGTGCAGGAACTCGACGGCCGCGGCGGCGGCGAGCGCGGCGGCGGCGGCGGAACCCGCGTGGCGCACGACGGTGGCGCTCACCCGAAGCGCGAGGCCATCCGGCGGAACACGCCCGGCGCCACGCCGTGGATGCGGGCCGGGAAGCCGAGCCACTGGGGGACGTAGAGGCGGTCACGCTCGGTGGCGATGGTGGCGACCACGGTGTCCGCGACCCGCTCCGCCGAGACCGGGCGCGGCCGCTCGCGCTGGTACGGGGTGCCGCGCCGGTCGAAGAAGGGGGTGTCCACCGCCCCCGGGAGTACGAGCCGCACGCCCACCCCGGTGCCGCGCAGCTCGTACCAGAGGCTCTCCGCGAACATCGCCAGCCCGCCCTTGGTGGCCGCGTAGCCCGACTCGTCGCACACGCCGACCTGGCCGGCCATCGAGCCGATCAGCACGATCCGGCCGCGCCGGCGCTCCAGCATGCCGGGCAGCAGCAGGCGGACCAGGCGCAGCGGGGCGGCGAGGTTGACCTCGATCATCCGGTCCAGGGTGTCGGAGGGCGTCTGCGCGTACGGGCCGCGCCATCCCAGGCCGGCGCTGGCGATCAGGGCGTCCACCCGGCCGGCGTCGGCCAGGGCGGCCTCGGCGAGGCGGGCCGGGCCGTCCGGTTTGCTCAGGTCCTCGGGCAGGGCGCGGCCGCCGGTGCGGTCGGCGAGTTCGTCGAGGCGGGCGCGGTCGGTGCCGGAGAGCAGGGTGTGCCAGCCGGCGTCGGCCAGGCGGGTGGCGGTGGCGAGGCCGATCCCGGAGGAGGCGCCGGTGACCAGTGCGACGGGGCGGTCGGTTCGGCCCTTCGGGGCCTCGGAGTCCGTGGCGTGCTCGGGGTCCGACCGTCGGGGTCGGGGGTGGGGCTCCTCCGCCATCGGGCACCTGCCGCTCTGTGACCGTCGTCGCCGTCCGTTTTGTCCGGCAAGTCACCTTCGCATGGCGGAGCCGCCCGGGCTACCGGGGCGGCACGGCGGGCTCCGACTCGGCGTCCCGGTGCGGGGCCGACGGTTCGGCGGGCTCGCCCTCCAGCTCGCCGAAGCGGGAGAGGGCGAAGGTACCGCCCACGGCCACCGCGAAGCCCGTCAGCGCGCACCACTCGAAGCCGGGGCGGGCGGCGTCGCCGAGCACCGCCACCCCGACCAGCGCCGGGCCGAAGGTCTCGGTCACCGTTCCGGCGGCGGTCGCGGCCGTCACCGTGCCACGTTGCAGGGCCAGGGCGTAGGCGAGGTAGCCGCCGAGGCCGCCGACGGCGAGGGCGTAGGCCGCGGGGTCGGTGAGGACGGCGACCGGCCCGGAGACGTCCAGGACCCGCACGGCCAGGCTGGTCACGCCGAAGCCGGCCCCGGCCAGCAGGCCCAGGCCGGCCGCCGCCGCGTTGCCGGCCCGGCGCACCAGGACCAGGGTGGCGAGCAGGATGACGGCGGTGGTGGCGAGCAGCGCCCAGTGGAAGGCGGGCCCGGCGTGGTCGCGGCCGGGCCGCCCGGAGCCGAGCGCCAGCAGGGTCAGTCCGACGACCACGGCGAGGATGCCCGCGAGGTCGCCCCGGCGCAGCCGCGCGCCCAGCAGCCAGACGGCGGCCAGGGCGGTGACGGCCAGGCTGGAATTGGTGACGGCCTGCACCAGGAACAGCGGGAGGGTGCGCAGCGCGACGATGCTCAGCGCGAAGCCGACGATGTCCAGCAGCGTGCCGGCGATGAACTGCCAGGAGCGCACCAGCGCGGCCAGCAGGCCCGCCCGGACCCGGTCGGCGCGCGGGGCCGACCGGGCCCCGCGCGCCTGGAAGACCGCCCCGAAACCGAAGCAGACGGTCGCGACCAGCGCGGTGGTGAGTCCCAGCAGCATGCCTCTCCCAGCGTCGCGGGGCAGCATCGATCCACCACCAGTCTGTGCCCGGCGGGACAGGGGCGCACGGGTGGGGTGGCTGGGACGAGAGGCATCGCCGGGACGACCGCGCCGACCCGGGGCCGGGTGCTACCCGAGGGCTCCCGCGAGCAGCGTGGCCGTCCGGGAGACCAGGAGCTCGTCCATCGGCGCGGCCTGGTCGGCCGGCTTGGTGGTCAGCACGGCGAGCAGGACGGGGGCGCCGGCCGGGGTCCAGGCGATGCCGACGTCGTTGGTGCTGCCGTAGCTGCCGGTACCGGTCTTGTCGGCGAGCGCCCAGTCCGCCGGGAGGCCCTCGCGGAAGCGGTGGGCGCTGGTGGTGTTGGCCCGCAGCCAGCCGGCGATCAGGTCCCGCTTGGCGGGCGGCAGGGCGTTGCCGAGGGCGAGGTCGCCGTAGGTGTCGGCGATGGCGTGCGGGGTGGTGGTGTCGGTGCGCCGGTCGGGCTCGGCGGAGTTGAGCTCGGGCTCCCAGCGGTCCAGGCGGGTGACGCGGTCGCCGATCGAGCGGGCGAAGCGGGTGACGGCGGTCGGTCCGCCGAGTTCGCGGAGCAGCAGGTTGGCCGCGGTGTTGTCGCTGACCACGATGGCGGCGGAGCAGAGCTCGGCGACGGTCAGGCCGTTCGCCACGTTCTCGGCCTTGCTCGTGACGTCTCCGCCGCCGGACCGTACGACGTCGGCTTCGGTGTACCGGATGCGCTTCGCGAGGAACTCGCCGTCCCGGTCGAGGTCCCGCAGGACGGCGGCGACCGCGACGGTCTTGAAGACCGAGCAGATCGGGAAGAGCTCGTCCGCGCGGTACCGGACGGTCCGGCCGGTGACCAGGTTGCGGCCGTAGACGCCGAGGCGGGCGGAGTGCTCCTGTTCCAGGGCGGCGAGGGCCGGATGGATCCCGGTCTCGTCGGCGGGCCGGTCGGCCGTCGCCGCGCGTGCCGACGCGCCGGTCACGGCGGTGACTGCGGTGACGGCGGTGACGGCCACGGCCGCCCCGAGGCCGAGGACCGCGCGGCGGCTGCGGTGGCTGTCGCGGGCTTCCGAAGGCTGCGGGTACATGCTCCCCCTCTGGTCGAATGTCGCGGCGTGAGCCGCCTTCTCGATCACCAGGACGCGGAGCGGGCGCCGATGGTTCGTCAGCAGCCGGATTTTCCCGTGGAGTTCACGGCTTGACGGCCACCGCCGCGTACGCCGAGGCCTCCGCGGGGGCGACCGGCGTCTCGCCGGGTGACGGCCGCCACCGCGGGGTGGGGACGACGCCCGGGTCGAGCAGGGTCCAGCCGTCGAAGAAGCGGGCGATCTCCGGTCGGGTCCGAGCCCGGGCGGCGGCGTCGGCGCCCGGGCCGGCGGAGTGGACACGGGCCGGGCCGGGGGCGGACTCGGGCGCGAACTCGGCGGTGACGTGGGTCATCACCAGGGCGCTGCCGGGGGCGAGGGCCGACTTGAGGTGCTCGACCAGCCGGTGCGCGCCGAGCTCGTCGGGCACGACGTGCAGCAGGGCGTTGAGGGAGAGCGCGACGGGCCGGGCCAGGTCGATGGTCTCGCGCAGGCCGGGCGTGGCGAGCAGGTGGACCGGGTCGGTGACGTCGGCCTCGACGTAGGCGGTGCGGCCCCCGGGGGTGCCGGTGAGCAGGGCTTGGGCGTGCGAGAGCACGATCGGGTCGTTGTCGGCGTAGACCACCCGGGCCTCGGGCCGGATGCGCTGGGCGGTCTCGTGCAGGCTGGGCGAGGTGGGGATGCCGGTGCCGATGTCGAGGAACTGGTCGAAGCCGGCCTCGGCGAGCACCCGGGTCGAGCGGTGCATGAAGGAACGGTTGGCCCGAGCGCCGGTACGCAGCCAGGGCGCCACCGCGAGGGCGTGCCCGGCGGCCTCCCGGTCGGCGGCGAAGTTGGTGAAGCCGCCGAGGAAGTAGTCGTACATCCGGGCCGGGTGCGGCACGGTCAACCGGAGGTCCACCCCGTCGTAACGGCCCATCGTGATCCCCCTTGGCTCCGCCCCCGATCGGCTCCGATCCCGATCGGTCGGTTGCTGCCCAGGACGTACGGGAGCCAATCACGTTCCGAACACCTTCCGATTGTTCCTATGAATCGCTGAAGCCCATGAGATGACAATCTGTATTCGGATTGCAGCCTGGAGTGACAGGCCTGATGCAATGAGGATGGGCACAGACAGCCCGACCCTCGGGTGGCCCGGCGATCAGCCGACGGCCACGGAAAGCAGGCTCGATGACGATCGACAGGGGAGCCGCCGTGCGCGGCCACCGGGGTGGGACGACCGTGGCGTGCACCGGCCGGGCGGCGGCGACGAACCGGGCGGTCGACCCGGTGCCCGAGCCCCGCTCCGAGCACGGACCCCGCCTGGACCTCACCTATGCCGCCTTCTGCGAGACCCACGAACCCGCTTGGCACGCCCTCGCGTTGACCCGGATAGGCAACCGGTCCGACGCGGCGCTGGTGGTCGAGGCGGTGAAGGCCGATCTGTCCCGCTACTGGCCGCAGGTGCTGCGCTTCGAGGAACCGGCGGCCTACGCCTGGCGGTTGGCCAACCGGCACGTCGCGGACTGGGTCGCCGTCGAGGAACCGGTCGAGGTGGAGGCGGTGACCTTCGCGGCGGTGATCGGCGCCTTCAAGCAGGTGGCGAACGGGCTGCTGCACAGCGAGGCGGACGAGGTGCGGCTGTACGCGGCCATCCTCGAACTGCCGGACCGGCAGCGGGACGTGGTGATCCTGCGGTACCTGCTCGGCCTGCACGTCCAGGTGATCGCGGCGTACCTGGGACGGCCGGTGGCGACGGTGCACTCCAACCTCCGGCACGCCCGGGACCGGCTGGCGCGCGGCCTCGGGGTGCGCGAACTCCCGGACCGCGGAGGCGAACTGTGACGGACGGGGCGCGGGAGCCGGCGCCGGGCGGAACGGGCCGCGCCGACGGGAGGGCCGCGACGGTCCGCGTCCCCCGGCCGCGGCGCCACCACGAGGGGCGGATCGCCGCCGTGCGCCAGGCCCGGATCACGGCGGAGCCCGCCCACCTCCCGTCCGAGCACGAGCAGGCCGCCTTCGAACTCGGCCTGGTGGTGGCCCTGGTGCTGGGTGCGCCGGACGCCGCGCACGGGCTCGACCTATTGGTGAACGCGCGCCGGATAGAGCCGGAGGGAGCCGAGGTGTTCGGCGCGCTGCTGTACGCCACCGGGAAGGAGGAGGGCGCCGAGTTCTGGTGGCGCTTCGCGGCCGGATCGGGCAGCGGGACGGCCGCGTACTGCCTGCACCTGCACCACCTGATGCTCGGTGAGACCGAGGACGCCGACTACTGGCGGGCCTGGTCGGACCAGCTCGCCACGGCCGAACGGCCTTCCGGGCCACGGTCCTTGCGGATGGGCCGGCCGCTGCTGCCGGAGGACGTGCGGCGCCACCTCACCGCCCGGGTGCACCGGGGGCTGGCGCCGCGGCTGCCGCCGGCGCTGGTCGCGATGATCGACCGGCTGCCGGTGCAGGACGGCGACGAGGAACGGGTGCCGAACCCCTGGGGGCTCACCTCCGGGGAGACCTCCGCCTGCTCCTGGGAGGACCTCCCGCGGGGGCCGGCGGACGGCCGTGGCGGCCCGGCAGGGTGAGCGCCGCGCGGACCGCCGCGCTCACCCCTTCAGGTGAGCCCGGACAGCCGGGCGAGCACGTCCGGGTCCCGTCCGCTCCCGGTCTCGGTCCGCACCCCCGCCGCCGCGGCGTGCCGGACGACGTAGTGGTGCGGGGCCATCGCGGTGTCCCGGCCGGCCAAGGCGTCGAGCACCGCGCGATGGGCGTCGGCGGGTCCGAACCCGGGGTCGGCCGCCACGATCTCGGCCACCAACCGTCCCTCGCGGACCGAGAGCGCCGACAGCCGGTGCGCGCCGAGGGCGGTGTCCAGGAGCGCGCGGACGGCCGCGAGGTCGATCCGGGCGCCGTCGATCAGCCGCCACTCGCCACCGCGGCCGCCCTCCGGCGGGCCGGGCACGGCGGGCAGGTCGTCGAGCGGCACCGGCCCCTCGGCGGCGGCCGCGAGCAGCGCCGGCAGCGCCCGGGCGAAGCTCTCGGCCTCCTCGGGGTCGAACACCTGGGGGCAGGCGGCCAGCGCGAAGTCCAGGCTGCCGGTGATCCGCAGGACGGTGAACATCAGCCGGACCGACAGCGGCGGGGCGGGCAGCACGGTGAGTTCGGGGTCGGCCGTCGGGGGTTCCCGCGCCAGCTGGTCCAGACCAAAGGTCGCCGGACCGGAGACATCGTCAATTCACTCTCCATACACGAGAGTTGACATGCATCGGCGACTCTCCGAGGGTGGCGATGGCAGCCCGGAACGGCCCCGGCACGGGAACGTCGCAGAGCCGCGCGGGCCCGGCGCCGAGCCCGCCCGGGTCGACCACCGGCAACGGTGACGGACCGGCCACCGGCACGCCGAAGGACCGCCCGAGCCCCCCCGTACGCCTTGACGCAGGCCTCGCGGCGGCACCACAGCACGGTGAACCGCGCCGCCCGCTCGGCCGGTTCGGCGGGCTCCGCGACGAACCGCGCCTCCTCGGGCGGGAACCAGCGGGCGGCCATCCGCTCGGCGGTCCGGGCGACATGGAGCCGCTCGATGTCGACGCCGACCGGCCGCCCCTCGGCCAGGGCCAGCACCGCGAGAGCCTCCGAGGCCGACCAGTTGACCCGCAGCCCACCGGCGTCCGCCGGCTCGGGCTTGCCGTGCCGCCCGTACCGCCAGACCAGCCCGGCCGGATGGACGCCGAGCCGTTCGGCCACCAGTCGGCGCGGCAAGCGGCGCGGGCCTGCGGGTGCCGCTCGCGCGCGTGACGCCGGAGCGGCTGGCGGACGCGCTGCGGGCCGTACTCGATTCGACGCATTACCGGGAACGGGCGGTTCAGGTCGGCCGGGAACTACTGGCCGGAGGCGGTGCGGCGGCCGCGGCGGACCGGCTGGAGGCGCTCGGCTGAACCGGCTCGCGCCAAGGCCCTCTAGCAGACCGGGAGATCGCACGTCCATTGGTCTAGGCCATTGTTTCCGGGGGTGGGGTTCACCCCAGGGTGTCGCAGCAGCACCGCCCTCCGCAGGTGCCGAGCCCCGCCTCTCCAGGTGCCGTGGCAGCCCATCCCCGTACGGGAGTTCCGGTTGATCGAGACCACGGGACTGCGCAAGTCCTACCGCAAGAAGACCTCCCGCCGCGGCGGCGGGGAGCCCACCGTCGACGCCGTGCGCGGCATCGACCTGTCGGTCGCGGCCGGCGAGATCTACGGCTTCCTCGGCCCCAACGGCGCCGGGAAGACCACCACCCTGCGCATGCTGGCCACCCCGATCCGCCCGGACGGCGGGCAGGCCGTCATCGCCGGGGCCGACCTGTTCACCGACCCCGCCGGAGTCCGGCGACGGATCGGCTACGTCGCCCAGGGCGGCGGCACCACCGACACCGTCAGCGGCCGCGAGGAACTGGTCCTCCAGGCCCGGATGTACGGCGCCGTCAAGGCGCAGGCCGTCCGGGCCGCCGAGGACGCGCTCAAGGCCTTCGACCTGGGCGACTTCGGCGACCGGCCGTGCGCCACCTACTCCGGCGGCCAACGCCGCCGGGTGGACATCGCGCTCGGGGTGATCCACCAGCCCCGGGTGCTCTTCCTGGACGAGCCCACGGTCGGGCTGGACCCGGCCGGCCGGGCGCACGTCTGGGAGGAGATCCGCCGGCTGCTCACCGAGGGCATGACGGTGGTCGTCACCACCCACTACCTGGACGAGGCCGACGCGCTCTGCGACCGGGTCGCGATCGTCGACCACGGCCAGGTGGTCGCCGAAGGCACCCCCGAGGCGCTCAAGCGCGAGATCTCCGGCGACGTGGTGCTGATCGGCCTGGACGCCGTCGCCGGGGAAGCCGGGAGAACCGGGGAAGCCGGGAGGACCG
Source organism: Kitasatospora brasiliensis (assembly GCF_032654805.1). Classification (NCBI taxonomy): domain Bacteria; kingdom Bacillati; phylum Actinomycetota; class Actinomycetes; order Kitasatosporales; family Streptomycetaceae; genus Kitasatospora; species Kitasatospora brasiliensis. The sequence goes on along the minus strand of NZ_JAUOOW010000004.1, from coordinate 652,023 downwards.
GGGAAGCCGGGAGGACCGGGGAAGCCGGGAAGGTCGCCTTCGAGCGGGCGGCCAGGGTGCTGCGCCCGCAGCCGTACCTGCACCGGCTGGAGCCCAAACGGCGACGAGGGGCTGCGGCTGTACCTGGAGGACGGCGCCGCCGCCATCCCGCAGCTGCTGCGCGCCCTGGACGCGGCGGGCCTCACGCCCGGCACCGTGCAGCTCCAGCGGCCGAGCCTGGACGACGTGTTCCTGGCCCGCACCGGCCGCTCGCTGCACCAGTCCTGACCGCACTCAGCCCTGACCCCCTGGGGAGACCGTGAAGCTCGCCCGCGACACCTGGCTGATCTTCCAGCGCCAGCTGCTGCTCATGATCCGCACGCCGATCTGGATCGCCGTCGGCATCATCCAGCCCGTGTTCTACCTCCTGCTGTTCGCCCCGCTGCTGAAGAAGGTGCTCGCCCCGCAGGGCGCCAGCAGCTATGCCGACGCCTACCAGGTGTACGTGCCGGGCCTGTTGGCGGTGCTGTGCATCTTCGGCGGGCTGTTCACCGGCTTCAGCCTGCTCGGCAAGCTCAGGGCCGGCATCATCGAGCGCTCCCGGGTGACGCCGGTGAGCCGGCTGGCCCTGCTGCTCGGGCGGGCGCTGCGGGAGATGGTCGCGCTGCTGGTGCAGGCCGTCCTGATCACCCTGATCGCGCTGCCGTTCGGGCTGCGGGTGAGCCCGCTGAACCTGCTGCTCGCCTACCTCCTGCTGGGCCTGCTGGCGCTGATGACCTCGGCGATCTCCTTCGGCATCGCGCTGATGGTGCCGACCGACGCGGCGATGTCGCCGGTGGTCAACACCATCGCCCAGCCGATCGCGCTGCTGTCGGGGGTGCTGCTGCCGCTCACCCTGGCGCCGGGCTGGCTCCAGCAGGCGGCCAGGTGGAACCCCTTCTACTGGGCGGTGGAGGGCATGCGCGCGCTGTTCTCCGGGCACGCCGGGGACAGCGTGGTCTGGCAGGGGCTGCTGGTGGTCGTGGCGATGACCGTCCTGGCGGTGTACTGGTCGGCCCGGCTGTTCTCCACCCGGGTGCGCTGACCAAGGACCGACCGACGGCTGACCGACGACTGAGGGGCCCGGCTCACGAAACGAGGCGGGCCCCTTGGGCGCGTCCGTGGACTCAGGCCGCCAGGAAGGGCGCCAGCCTGGCCACCCCGTCGATGATCTGCTCCTGGGTCAGCGAGCTGACCGACAGCCGCAGCCGCTGTTCGCCGCCACCCGCCGGGTAGAACGTCGCCATCGGCGTCCAGAGCACCCCGTGGTCGCGGGCGCAGCGCTCCATGGCCTCCTCGTCGGCGGCGAACGGCACCGTCAGCACGGCGAAGAAGCCGCCCTCCGGCCGGTTCCAGGACACCCCCAGGCGGCGCCGTACGGAGGCCGGGAGGTGCCGGTCCAGCTCCCGCAGCAGGGTGTCCATCCCGGCCGCGTAGTGGGCCGTGGCGCGGGCGTTGGCGGCCCGCAGCCGGCAGTCGTAGGTCAGCAGCATGCCGCCGATGACGGCCTGGCTGAGCGCGGGCGTGTTGACGGTGGTCATGCTCTTCAGCTTGGCCAGCTCGTCCGCCAGCGGGCCGCGCCGCCCGCCGGGACCGGCCACCTCCTGGTCGGCGACCACGTAGCCGAGGCGGGCGCCGGGGAAGCAGGTCTTGGCGAAGGAACCCAGGTAGAGGACCTGGCGGCGGCGGTCCAGCGCCTTGAGGGTGGGCCGCCGGTCCGGGGTGCGGGAGAAGAAGCCGTACGGGTTGTCCTCGATGACCAGCAGGTCCTCCTCGGCGGCCACCTCCAGCAGCCCGGTGCGGGCCGCCAGCGGCATGCTGGTGCCGGAGGGGTTGGCGAAGTCCGGGACGACGTAGAGGGCGCGCGGGCGGCGCCCCTCGGCCCGCACCGCGCGTGCCGCGGCGCGGACCGTCTCCGGGTCGGGGCCGCCGTCCGGGCCCTCGGGGACGGGCCGGACGGTCAGGTCGAGCAGCCGGGCGGCGCCGGTGACGCCGACGTAGCAGGGCGAGCTGACCAGCAGGACGTCGTCCGGTCCCGCGCACAGCGCGCGCAGGGTCAGCAGCATGCCCTCCTGGGCGCCGACGGTGACCACCAGGGCCTCGGGGTCGACGGTCAGGCCCTCGTCGTTGGCCAGTGTGCGGGCGACCAGTTCGTTGATGATGCCCTTGGTCGGGCCGTACTGGAACAGCGTGGTGCGCACCGCGTCCCGGTCGAGGCCGCGGTCGGCCAGGTGGGCGAGGTAGGTGGCCAGGTGGGCCGGGACGTCCTCGGGCTCGAAGAAGCCCTCGTAGGGGCGGCCGGGGGCGAAGGAGACGGCGTCCGGGTAGCGGAAGGTGACCTCGTTGAGGAAGGTCATCGCGTCCAGCAGCGGATCGGCGAGGGAGGCGTGCAGGTCCTCCAGCGTCAGGTTCACCGCAGGGCCTCCCGGAGGCGCTCGGCCGCGAAGGCCTGGGCCTCGGCGGCGGCGTCCAGGGTGCCGGTCATGGCGAAGAAGCCGTGCGGCATGCCCTGGTAGCGGCGCTGCCGCACCGGGACCCCGGCGGAGCGCAGCGCCTCGGCGTACTGTTCGCCCTCGTCCCGCAGCGGGTCGTACTCGGCGGTGAGCACGGTCGCGGGCGGCAGGCCGGCCAGGGTGGCGGCGCGCAGCGGCGAGGCGTACGGGCTGGCGCCGTCGCCCTCGTCGGCCAGGTAGTGGCCCCAGTACCAGTCCACCGAACGGCGGTTGAACAGCGCCGGGTCGTCGTTCTCGCGCAGCGAGCGGGTGTCGGCGTGGTGGTCGGTGTTGGGGTAGACCAGCAGCTGGTGGCGCAGGGCCGGGCCGCCGTCGGCGCGCAGCAGGAGGGTGAGCGCGGCGGTGAGGTTGCCGCCGGCGCTGTCGCCGCCGACCGCGATCCGGTCCGGGTCGATGCCGAACTCCTCGGCGCGTTCGACGAGTTGCAGCAGTGCGGCGCGGCAGTCGTGCAGTGCCGCGGGGAAGGGGTGTTCGGGGGCGAGCCGGTAGCCGACCGAGGCGGTGACGCAGCCGGCGGCGTTGGTGAGCCGGCGGCAGATGGCGTCGCTGGTGTCGGGCGAGCCGAGCGTCCAGCCGCCGCCGAACAGATAGAGCAGGGCGGGCAGTCGGCGGCCGGTGGCCTCGGGGCGGTAGAGCCGCAGGGCGAGTTCGCCGCCGGGGCCGGGGATGCGGTGCTCCTCGACGGCGGCCACCGGCTCGGGGGCGCCCGCCGCGGCGCGGATGTCCGCGAGGTCGGCGGCGCGGGCCTCGGCGAGGGTCAGGGTGTAGAGCGGTGCGGTGCCGCTGCTCGCGCGCCGGGCGCGCAGGGCCTCGGCCTGGGGATGGAGGGGCATGGGCGGATCCGTTCGGTGCGCGGGGCCGGGCGGGGCACGGGCGACCGACGGCGACGCTGCGCGGTGCGTGCCCCAAGGAAGTTCGAGATGGCCGGTCGGGAGGGCCCTAACAGTCTGCCTCGACGTAGACGGTCTCGTCGGTGCGGAAGGCCGTGTCGAGGTCGGCGACGTCCGGACGGGCGCCCTGACGGTAGGAGCAGGGGCGGATCCGGTCGGGGTCGAAGCCGGCCCGGGTGAGGACGTGCCGCAGCTCGTCCAGGTCGTAGATCCACTGGTGGCCGTAGCACCGGAAGATCTGGTTGACCAGGAAGGCGGGGCGCGCGGGCATCGGCGGGCCGAAGCCGAGGGTGGTGAGCCGGCGCCGGTGCTTGGCGAGGAAGCCGTCGTCGGTGGCGTAGCCGGTCAGGTAGCGGGCGAGGTCGGGGGTGGTCAGCCGCAGCACGCCGCCGGGGCGCAGCACCCGCCGGGCCTCGCGCAGCCAGCCGATGGCGAGGGCGTGGTGACGTGCTCGATCAGGTGCTCGGCGTACACCCAGTCGACGCTGGCGTCGGCGAAGGGCAGCGGCTTCGAGATGTCGAGCTGGGTGAACCAGCGGTCGCCGTCGACCCGGTAGAGGGTGCCGGGTTCGGTGGCGGTGTCGGGGCCGCGCAGGGTGGCGAGGTCGGTGCCGAGGCCCTGCGGGTGGGTGGTCCTGAACGCGGCGAACTCGATTCCGGTGAGGCCGAGTTCACGGAAGCCCGCGTGGTCGCGCGGCGGTCCGCCGGGGTGTGCCTCCAGCTTGTCGCAGGTGGCGACCTGCTCGCTGAAGGCGTCCAGGCGGACGGCCAGGCCGTCCGGGTCGTCCCAGTCCCAGCCCGGGAATCGTTCGCTCTGCTCGGTCATGTGTCGGGCCTCCAGTCGGGATTACGTCGCTCGGGTGCCGAGGGGTTCAACCGCCGCACCCGGATCGGCCGCCGGCCGGGCAGGGCCAGGGCGCGAGTGCGGTGCGGTCCAGGTCCGCGAGCCGGGGTCGGCCCAACAGGGCCATGGTGTGCTCCAGTTCCTCGCGCAGCAGGTCGATCACCCGGTGCGGGCGGCCTCGCCGCCGGTGGCGAGACCCCAGAGCGCGGGGCGGCCGGCCAGGACGGCGCGGGCGCAGGGCATGGCGCCCGAAGATCTCCCGGTTGGCCGCCAGGGCGCGTTCCGCACCGCTGCCACCTTCGATGAAATCCCAGATTTCCGGTGGGAGTCGGGCGCGTGCGGCGCGCTCGGTCCCGGCCAGCGTGAGAACTCCCACGGGCATTCCTCGTTCCAGGACGGCCACGCTCGGGCCAGTCCCGGTTCGGCAGCGTAGGAGCAACAACCCCATTGGTATAGACCTTGATTGATTAAACGTCTGTGCCATGGTACGGCCACGGAATTGGCCGTTGGGGTTTTTAATGGCGCCCATGTCAAATCCCCTCACTTGTGTGGAGCCGCGTTGACCGGCTTTCCCCCTCCGTACTTCCGGCCGCCTTCCTGCCGCACTCCGACGCCCCGGACTCCTGGGTCGACCGGCTGCTGCTGGCCGGCCCCAGCGGCGAGGAGTGTCTGCGCCTCGGCGCACCGCTCGACCGGCACGCCCTGCGCGCCCTGGTCGACGAGCAGTCCATTCGGCTGGCGGCCGCCGGGCTCGGCCCCGGCGGGACGGTGGCCCTGCGGCTGCCGCCCTCGGTGGCGTTCGTCGCGGTGCTGCTGGCATGCTGGCGGATCGGCGCCCAAGTCGCCCTGCTCGACCACCGGTTGACCGGCCGCGAGATCGACGCGGCGGTGGTGCGGCCGGCTCCGCAGGTGCTGGTAGGCTCCGCTCACCGATCCGCGGCGGCCCTGCGCGGCTTCTCCGAAGTCGAGCCGGTGGCCGTGGCGTTGGCGGACGGGAGAGCGGCCCGGACCGGACACGCGCTGATCCAGCTCAGTTCCGGATCCACCGGCCCGGCCAAGGTCATCGCCCGCGCCGCGTCCGATCTGCTGCGTGAACTCGACTGCTACCGACGTCTGGTGGAGTTCCCCGGCGAGGGCGAGCGGGTCGTCCTGCTCTCCTCGGTGGTGCATGTGCTCGGCCTGGTCGGCGGACTGCTCAACAGTCTGTACGCCCGGGTCGCGCTCACCGTGCCGGAGCGGATGACGGCGGCGGGCATCCTCGCCGAGGTCGCCGCGAGCGACCGGCCGACCACCGTGCTCGGAGTGCCCTTCCACGCCGAACTGCTGGCGGGGGCGGTCACTCCTCCGCCGCTGCCCCGGCTGCGGCGGATGGTCGTGGCGGGCGAGCTCGTCCGTCCACGCCTGCCCGCGCTGTTCACCGGGCGCTACGGCGTCCCGCTGGGCACCATGTACGGCATGACCGAGACCGGGGTGATCGCCACCGACCTCTCCGGCACGCTCCACCCCGCCAAGCGGCCCGTGCACGGCATGGAACTTCGCCTGGTGAAGGGAGAGTTGCAGATCGGCGCGGCGTCCTCCCCGTACCCCGGGCTGGACGATCCGACCCGCTGGTCGGACGGCTGGCTGCACACCAGGGACGCCGCCGAACTGGGCGGCGACGGCCTGGTCACCGTGCTCGGACGGCTGGACTCCCAGGTCTCGATCGGCGGTCTGAAGGTCGACCTCACCGAGGTCGAGCAGACCCTCGCCGCGCTGCCCGGGGTCCGCGAGGTCGTGGTGGTCTTCGACGACGGCGCGATCGAGGCCTACCTGGCCACCGAAGCCGGAGCCGACCTCGACGCCGTCGAGAACGGGCTGGCCCGCCGGCTCGCCGCCTACAAGCGGCCGCGCCGGTTCGCCCGGCTGGACCGCCTCCCCCGCACCGCCACCGGAAAGCTGCTGCGCGACCCGGCCGCCCTGCGCGCGACCACCGCCACCGCCGGCTGACCGCGCCCCGACTCTCTTCGCACCACCACCCCGACAAGGAGCCCACCACCATGCAGGAGCGCATCCGCGCCTTCGTCCTGGCCTCACTCGCCGAGATGCAGGCCGACAGAGCCCCACCGCCCCCGACAGCCCCGCCTCCCCCGAATGGCGGCTCACCGAGGCCGAGCGCGCCCTGCTGCCCACCCCCGAGGAGGCATCGGCGCCGGACTGGCCGGGCCCACCCTGGGCCTGCTGGAGCGCTTCGGGCCGCGGCGGATCGTCGACACCCCGCTGTCCGAGCAGGCCTTCACCTCGATGGCGATCGGCGCCGCGCCGGCCGGCCGGCGCCCGGTGCTGGAGTTCCAGATCCCCGTCCCTGCTGTTCCTGGTCTTCGAGCAACTCGTCAACCAGGCCCACAAGTTCTCGCTGATGACCGGCGGACAGGCCACCGTGCCGCTGACCTGCCTGGTGCCCGGCTCGGGCTCCCGGGACGGCTGGGCGGGACAGCACTCCGACCATCCGTACAGCCTGTTCGCGCACGCCGGGGTGAAGACCGTGGTGCCCGCCACCCCGACCGACGCCTACGGGCTGCTGCGCTCGGCTTCCTGTACGGCCACCCGCGGGTGCGCCGCCTGCTCACCGGCAGCACCGCGGACGCCCCGCAGGTCCGGCTGTGGCGCGTCAACGTGGGTTTCTACAACCTTTTCCTGGCGCTCGGCCTGGTCGCCGGGCTGGTCCTGCTGCACAGCGGACACGCCGAGGCGGGCCGGTCGATCGTGCGCTACATCGCCGCGTTCATGGTCGCGGGCGGGATCACCCTGTTCGTCTCGGAGCCGAAGCTGTGGCGCGGCGCCCTCGGCCAGGCTGTCCCGGCGGCGGTCATCCTGTTGGCCGAGGCGTTCTGAACCCGGCCGCCCGGAGCCGGGGTCAGGGCCCGTCCTGCCGGACATTCGGGTGTTCCGCCCGGTCGGCCACCTCGCCCCGGTGGCGCACCCGGGTGGCGAGCAGGGCGCCGAGCGCGCCGGTGAGCAGGCCCCAGCCCGCCGCGAGCGGCACCGCCGTCCAGAGCACGGGGCGCAGGGTGAGGCCGCCGCCGCCCAGCCCGGCCAACGGGTTGTTGCCGCCGAGGACGGCGCCGAGCAGATCGCCCAGGCCGCCCCGGCCGAGGCCGACGCCGAGCACGGAGAGCCCGTAGTCGGCGTCCACCCTGGTCCACAGGCCGACCAGCAGCACGGTGACGGCGGTGGCGAGCGCGAACCGGACGGCGTGCTGCCAGAGCCGGACGGTGCGCGGCGCGCGGCGGGCCGCCAGGAAGGCCGCCGCGAGCAGGAGGACGGCGGCCGGGGGCAGCAGCCACCAGCTGCGCGCGTCCTGCTCCGCGAGGGTGCCGAGGCTGATCGTCGCCTGCCCGCCGTCGGAGGTGCGCAGCACGGCGCTGAGCGGCTCGGGGACGGGCAGGCCGAGCCCGCCGACCAGTCGGCCGTGCCACTCGGCGCCGAGCCCGAGGCCGAAGGCCAGCCAGACCAGGTCGGGCAGGGCGAGCAGCAGCAAGGCCAGGGTCTGCCGGGCGTTGCCGTGCACGATCGCGGTCAGCACCCCGGCCACCGCATCGATCGCCAGGTAGGCCAGCAGGACCAGCCAGAGCGCGAAGGCGGGCGGGCGGACGGCGAGTTGGTGGCGCACCAGGGCGCGCGGCAGCGGGGCGCGCCGGGACACCGCGAAGGTGACCGCGAACACCAGCAGCAGCCAGGCCAGCCCGATGCCGACGGTGGTCGGGCCGTCCGCGTGGAAGCCGACCTCCGGGGTGAGCCCGAGCGCGCCGCTGAGCGACTGCGCCAGGTCGTCGCCGAGCGCGACGACGAAGCTGTGCCGGGCACCGAGGGTGAGCAGCACCAGGGCGACCAGCCAGAGCAGCACCGTCCGGCCGATCCGCCCGAGCAGTTCGCCGCCGCCGGCCACGGCACGCAAGCGCAGCTGCCGCAGGAACACCTCGGCCATCGCGACCGCGCCGGCCACCGAGACGCTCAGCGGCATCGCGCTGATCCCGGCCCCCACCGCCGCGAAGTCGCCCGCGCCGCCGTCGAGTCGGACGGTGCCGCCGACGGCGAGCGCGAGCGTCGCGGCGAGCACGGCGGGGAAGCCGCCGTCCGGCAGGTCGTCGGCCCCGGCCAGCCAGAGGCCGAGTACGGCCACCACCGCCATCGCGACCAGCCCGGCCAGCACGACGGCGAGCGCGTCCAGCCAGCCGCGCACGGCGCCGGGCGGGCCCGCGGCCCGGGTGGTGGGCTGCTGCATGCCGCCTCCTCGTCGCTCGCGGGGTGTCCCGGGGAGAGCCCCGTCAGAGCCCTGGCGGGGTTTCCAGGGTGGCTGACGACCGGTCGGCACGCTCGGCGAGCGCCGAGCCACCCGCCGTTGCGACGAACGGGGGGCGGGTTACGCCCTGGGCCCGCCGCTGCCCGTACCGCTCCCCGCCACCGGCGCCTCCGCCGACGAGGCCGCGGCGTCCGGACCGCCGCAGAAGTCCGCCGCCGCGTCATTGTCGAAGTGCCCGGTGTCCCAAGTGCCCATGCCGCCCCTCACGCCGTTCCGGTCCGTGCACGACGGATGCTTGCACAGGGCACTGACAATAGGCCGGTCCGACGGAAATCCGCTGGTCAGCACGGTGAAGGTACGGCAGAGTACCGCCATGACCGCCACTCAGGGGCTTGATCGGGACGGGTACATCGCACGGGAGGGCTCGCTGGAGCGCGTGCCGCCGGCGTTCGCACCGGTCGTCGCGGCCGCCCGCGAGCGGATCGCCGCGGCCTTCGGGCCCGACCGGCTGCACGGCGCTTACCTCTACGGCAGTGTCCCGCGCGGCACCGCGATCCCCGGTGTCTCCGACCTCGATGTGCTGCTCGCCCTGCACCACGAGCCCACGGCCGCGGACCGGGCGGCGGCCGACGCCCTCGAAGCCGCGCTCGACGCCGAGTTCGCCGAGGTCAACGGCGTCGGTGTGCTGCTCTTCGGCACGGGCACGCTGCTCAGCGAACTGGAGCGCCATGACCTGGGCTGGTTCGTCGCCTGCCTCTGCACCCCGCTGTTCGGCGAGGACCTCGCCGACCGGCTCCCCCGTTACCGCCCCACCTCGCTGCTCGCCCGGGAGACCAATGGCGACGTCGCCCTGCTCCTTCCGAAGTGGCGCGAGCGCCTGGCCGCCGCGGGCACGGACGCCGAGCTGCGCACCCTGGCCCGGGGCGTCTCCCGCCGCCTCGTCCGCACCGCCTTCACCCTGGTGATGCCCCGCTGGGGCGGCTGGACCAGCGACCTGGCCGCCTCCGCCGAGGTCTTCGCCGGGTACTACCCCGAGCGCGCCGCCCAGGTGCGCCTGGCCGCCGGTCTCGCCCGCACCCCGGCCGCCGACCGGACCGCCCTTGCCCTGCTCGTCGACGACCTGGGCCCTTGGCTCGCCGCCGAGTACGCCGCCGTCCACGGGGTGAAGGCGCCCCGCCCGTGACGGCCCCGGAGCACCCCTTCGGCCCGGGCCACCGGTGCGTACCGCTGACACCGGCCACCGGCATGCTCGTCCTGGACGTCGTGGACGAGCGGATCGTGTACGTCGAGGTCCTCGACCGGGCACCCCTCCGCCGAGGCCCCCACCCGGACCTCAGTCCACGCACGGGATCCCGCCCGCCTTCACCGCCGGTCCCTGCATCGGCAGCCCCGCCGCCGGATCGGCCGACGGGTCCCCCGCCGCGGCGGCGGGCGGGGAGCCCGGTGCCGGGCTCGGGGTGCGCGAGACGGCGAGGGTGATCACGACGTGGCCCGCCGGGACCGCCGCCGAGTAGGCCGCGGCCACCCCGTAGCGGGCGGCGAGCTGCTGGGCGTCGGCCTTGGCCCCGGCCCCGTACGCCACCGTGGTCGCCCTGGTCCGCACCGGTGCGTCGCCGATCCGGCCCACCTGGTAGCCGAGTTCGCCCAGCGCCTTGGACTCGGTGGCCGCCGCGCCCGCCCCCGCGGCCGCGTTGACGTCGACCACCGCCTTGGCCGCCGCACTCGGACCGGCGGCAGGCCACGACGCCGGGGCCTGCTCGCCGGGCACGTCCCCGGGCGGGCCGGCCGGAGCCGCGGGCATCGGCTCGTGGTTGAAGAGCTGCCGGACGATCTTCTTGATCAGCTCCGGGTTGACGGTGTTGACCTCCTGCCCGCCGACCGTCTTGAAGCCGCTGATCGGCAGGGTGTTGAACTCCACGTTGCCGCCCGTCAGGTTGGGCGCCTGCTGGGCGAAGTCGAGGATGTTCCACTCGTTGTCGATGACGACGTCCTTCTTCACCACCGCGAACAGCTTCTGCATCTGCCCGAAGTCGTTCAGGATGCCCTGCTGCTTGAGCTTGTACTCGACGGAGGACAGGAACGCCTGCTGCCGGTGGGTCCGGTCGAGGTCGCCGTTGGTGAGGTGGTGGCGCTGGCGGACGAAGGAGAGCGCCTGGGCGGCGTCGAGCGAGCTGATCCCGGCCGGGAGCTTGAGGCCGGTGCCGCCGCCCTCGTGGCCGGCCGTCCGGGCGATGATCGGATCGTCCACCGGGTGGTTGAGGCAGACCTGGATCGGCTCGACCGACTTGGCGATGTCGTAGAAGCCGATCAGGTTCACCTCCGCGAAGTGGTCGATCGGCACGTCCAGGAAGCTCTGCACGGTCTGGATGGTGGCCGAGCGGCCGGCCTCGCGGCTCTGCCGCTCCAGCTCCGCCTTGGAGAGCCCCTTGCCGGCCAGCCTCTGCTCGGCGGCCTCCTTGGCGATGCCGTACGCCTCCTTGATCTTGTGCGGCTTGCCGTCCGCGCCGGTGGTCTGCACGTAGTCGTCGCGCGGGACGGACAGCGCCGTCACCCGGCCGCCGTTGGCCGGGATGTGCAGCACGATCAGGGCGTTGGTGTTGTAGCCGCCGATCCCGCTGGAGCCGGCGTGCAGCTCGTCCTCCACGAACTGCTTGGGCAGGTCGTTGCCGTCCATGTCCTTGCGGCTGTCCAGGCCGATCAGCAGCAGGTTGACGGACTTGTCGAGGTGGGGCGGGGCGTTCTTCTTGGCCTCGTTCAGCGCGTCGGACTTGATCATGCCGTCGTCCAGGCTGCGGTACTCGTACCAGGTGAAGCCGCTGGCACCGAGCACGGCGGCCGAGACGGTGCAGGCCAGGGTGCGCCCGGCGACGGTCAGCGGGGCGGCGGCGCGGTGCGGGGCGTGGCCCCTGCGGCCGCGGCCACGCCCGACGCCGGTCCGGATGCGGCGCTCAGCCACGGCGGCCCCTTCCGGCCGGGGCAGCCGCCCGGCCGACCCGTCGACGCTCCGCCACCGCCCGGCGCCGGGCCGCCGCCTCGCGGGCCACGACCACCGCGAGCGCCACCCCCACCGCCACCGCCATCACCGGGAACGCCCCGACCACCCAGCGCAGCGCACCGGTGCCGAGGTTCTTGCCCTGGTACTTCTCCGGGTGCGCCAGGTACTCCACGCCCGACGCGGTGAGCAGCACCACGACCGGAGCCGCCGTCAGCACCCACCACCGGCCCGCCCGGCCGCACAGGGCCACCGCGGCCGCCGTCCCGAGCACCGAGCCCACCGCGAACAGGAAGCCCACGCCCGGCCCGTCGAGCTCGTCCGCGACGGCCCCGAGCAGCGGCAGGCCGACCGCCGAGAGCGCCGCCGCCACCCCGCCGCGCCGTCGCGCCTGCTGCCGGCGCCGGGCCGCCCCCGGCCGCTGCGTCCGGGCCTGCCGGGGCGCCCCGGGTTCGGCGCCGGCCCCGGGGGTTCCCGCGCCGGCCGCCCGGGAGCGCTGGGCGGGCAGGGCGCGGTCCTCGGTGCGCGGTCCCGCGTCCTGGTACGGCGTTCTCGCCCGCTGCCCGGCCATGCGCACTTCCCTCGGTCGTGGCGGCCGCGGCGGTGCGCTGGGCGCACCGCCGCGCGTTCCGGGAGGTCGTCGGTCCTGGTGGCGTCCTGGCGACATCCCGGTGACGATCCCGACCTCTACATTTCTGTAGAAGACGGGCTGGAGCATACAAACCCATTTCAGCAAAGTCATCCGCTGTCACCCGGCAGCGGCAGACCGTCTGGTGGCCGTCGTTAGGATGGTCATGATCCCCGCCACGTCGGCACACCATCAGGAACGCATCAGAGGAGCAGAGCGTCACCATGTTTGAGAGTCTGAAGAACCTCGCGGACAAGGCCACCGACCTCGCCCGTGACCACGGCGACGTGATCGGGCAGGGGCTGGAGAAGGTCGGCGACGCGATCGACGACCGCACGGACGGCAAGTTCAGCGGCCAGATCGACACCGGCGTCGAGAAGGCGAAGGACTTCCTGCGCAACCTCGACGGCGACCAGAAGCCCGCCGAGTAACCTGCCGCAGGACACGAGCAGCCGCGCGGCGTTCGAACGGGCGCACGGGCGAACGGGGAGGGGGCGGCAGCGGTGAGCGAGGAGAAGAAGGGGTCCGGCCGGGGACGCTGGCTGGTGATCGGGGTCGTGGTGGTGGCCGGACTGGGCCTCATCCGCGGCAACGGCCACGACGACGCGGCCACCGCCGACCCCTCCCCGACCGCCGCCGCCTCCGGCGCCGCGCCGTCGGCGAGCCCGTCGACGAAGCCGTCGAAGCCCTCGAAGCCGTCCGGCGCCTACGACCCCGCCGACTACGCGGAACCGGTCCGCCGGTACGCCGCCGAGGCCGGGGTCAACCCGCAGCTGCTGATGGCGATCCTCTACAACGAGTCGTACAAGCCGCACGACCCGGAGCTCGAACGCGCCTGGCAGCGCGGCAAGCCGGACGCCTCCTTCGGCATCGCCAACATGCACCGGGCCGCCTTCGACGACACCAAGCCCGGCCGCCCCTTCGCCTCCCGCCAGTGGGAGGAGCTTCCCGACGACCGCGACCTGGCCGTCCAGGCCGCCGCCTGGCACCTGCACGACCTCGCCGCCCAACTCCCCGCCCGCCCGGGCGTGTCGCTCACCCGGGACGAACTCCTCGCGCTCGGCTACAACGCCGGCGCGGGCAACATGCTGGCCTTCGCCCGGGGCGTCAGGATCGGCTCCCAGGCGCAGTCCTACCTCGACCGGCTGCGCGACAACTGGCCGAAGTCCGGCGAGGCCGTCACGTAGCGCCCGGCGGCGGTCAGCTGACGCCGATCCGGGCGGACCAGACCCGCCGCCAGGCCAGCGCGTCGGAGACCCCCTCGGCGATGCCGCGCCGCGGCTGCCAGCCGAGCAGGTCCCGGGCGGTGTCCACGACGGCGTAGCAGCCGATCACGTCCCCGGGCCGCGGCCCCGCCTCCCGCACCTCCAGGCTGGTGCCGACGGCCTGTTCGAAGGCGGCGATCAGCTCCCGCACGGTGGTCCCGTCGCCGGTGCCGACGTTGATCACCCGGTAGCGGTCCGCCACGCCCGGGGCGATCACCTCGTCGAACCGCAGCAGCGCCGCGACGTGCGCCTCGGCGAGGTCCTGGACGTGGATGTAGTCGCGGATGCCGGAGCCGTCGCGGGTCGCCCAGTCGGTGCCGGTCACGGTGAACGGGGTGCCGGTGGTGTGCGCCTCGATGAGCTTGCCGAGGGCGTGGGTGGGGCGGAGGTCCTGAAGGCCGGTGCGCAGCCGGGGGTCGGCGCCGATCGGGTTGAAGTAGCGCAGGGCGATGACGCGTTGGCGCTCGGCGCCCTCGCCCCGGGTCCAGTCCTGGAGGACCTGCTCCATCATCTGCTTGGTGCGCGCGTACGGGCTGGCGGCGTCGACCGGGCTGCTCTCGTCCACCCGGGCGTCGGGGGTGGGGGCGTAGATCGAGGCGGAGCTGCTGAAGACGACCCGGGTGCAGCCGTGGCGCTGGAGGGAGTCCAGGAGGTCGACGGTCTTGGCGACGTTCTCCCGGTAGTAGTACAGCGGCCTGGCCACCGACTCCGGGACGACGATCTTCGCGGCGCAGTGCACGGTGGCGTCGATGTCGGGGTGCTCGGCGAAGATCCGGTCCAGCAGGGCCGCGTCGGCGATGTCGCCCCGATAGAAGACCCGGTCCTCGACGAACTCGACCCGCCCCCGGGAGAGGTCGTCCAGCACGACCGGGGTGATCCCCCGGTCGAGCAGGGCGGAGGCGACGGTGCTGCCGATGAATCCCGCGCCTCCGGTGATCAGGACCTTCTTCATGCGCGGACGCTCCCTTGCGATCGGCCGGACGCCCGGTGGCGTCCGCTGCCCGGAAGGGACGCCGGTTCGCATCCGACCGGTTCCCGACCCGGGGCCGACGGGCTGCTCAGCCGCGGTGGCGGCGCAGCCAGAGGCCGGTGGCGACCAGGACGACGGCCGTGCAGGCGGTGCCGACGGCGGCCCAGACGGTGGCCACCGAGGTGGTCGCGTGGACGGGGCCGGGCGCGGCCTGCCGGGCGGCGACCAGAGCGGCGGCGGTCTCCCGGAGCGGGCCCGGGGTCCCGGCGGACCACGGCGCGGGTTCGACGAGCGGCGAGGCTTCCGGGAGCGCCGGGTCGGCCACCACCACGGCGTCGACGTCGAGTTCGCGCTCGCCGTGCCCGGGGGCGGGGACGGCGCAGTCCACCGTCACCCGCCAGTGCCCGGCGGGCAGCGCCTCCCGGGTGGTGTACGTCCCCGGGTGGTCGGGGACGGTGACCAGGCGCCAGGGGCCGACGGTGCGGCCGTCGGAGGCCGTCGCGAAGAGCGTGCCGGCGAACTCCCCGGTCACCGGGTCGTGGTCGTCCTCCCAGGTGGCCACGGCGCTGACGCGGGCGTCGCGCCGACCGGTGACGTCCAGATGGACGCTGTCGCCGTGGGCGGCCGCGGGCGCGGCGGCGGCCAGCACGGCCAGGGCGGCGAGGGCGAGGGCGGCGAGGCGGGGGCGGGTTCGCATACGGGCTGGTCCTCGGGCGGTGTGGGGGCAGGAATACGGGAGCGGCCGGCGTACGCGCCGACCGGTTCCCGGGCTCACAGGAACAGCCTTACCCGGAACGGCTCATGAGGTCTTCACCGGCGAACAGTTCCGGTAAGGGCCACCGATCCCCGGCACCAGCAGAGGAGTTCGAATGTCGTGGGAGTACAGAAGGATCAAGTCGGCGGAATTCGGCGTGATCTGACCGATACTCACCACATCGGGCGCCACGCCCGGCAAGCGAGATGCCGGGCGGTAGGCACCACCCGGCATCTGATGATCCGTCAGGAATGGATCAGGCGGCGACCTTCACCGGCGCCATGCCGAAGGCCGCCGCGCCCGCCCCGGCACGCGCCGGCACCGTGCCGATGCCCGCGAGGCCGGCACCGCAGCCGCCGTGCAGCCGGGCCAGCCCGGCCGCCAGGGCGACCCGGTCCCCGGCGAGCCAGAGCCGCAGCGCGGCCGAGAGCGCGGCACTGGCCGGGCCGGCCGCCGGGCCGCCCGTCCGGGCCAGCCGCTCGCCGAGCAGCGGCAGCAGGTCCGCGATCGGGGCGGGCAGCCAGAGGGTGAGCGCGAAGGGCGCCGGCCGGGCCAGGACGCGCATCAGCGGCAGGACGCAGGCGTCGTCGTGCAGCGCCGGAATGACCTCCAGCAGCCCGTCCACCACCACCTCGGAGACGTCGCCGCCGTGCCCGCGCGCGAGTTCGCGCAGCAGCGCGCGCTCGGCGGCGGTGATCCGGACGGTCAGCATGACCTCGTCGCAGTCCATGGTCCCGGCCCCTTGTCGTGGAGAGTTCGTGGTGTGGTCGTCGCGCCGCGGTGTCAGTCCCGAGCCGACAGGGTTCCTGCCCCGATCCGGCCGTCCGATACCGGCACTATCAGGCCGTAGTGGCCGTCGAAGCGGCGGTAGAGCACCCGGGCCCGGCCGTCGCCGAGATCGGTGTAGCCGACGAACGGGCGGTTGATGAGCCAGAGCCGGCGGGCCGCCTCGGAAAGGTCCAGCGGGGGCACCGCGCCGCTGCCCGCGGCGCACAGTTCCATCGCGCCGCTCGGCGAGCAGCGGTGGACCAGCATGTCCCGCCCGGTCGCGGCGTCCGTGAACAGGTGGAACCGCCGGTCGAGGGCGAGCAGTTCGAGCGTGGCCTGCTCGGGGGTGCGGCGGGCGAGCACGACCGCCTTGTGCCGGGCGATCCGCCGCTGGGCGAGCGGACGGTCGGCGAACTGCGGGCGGTAGGCACTCTCGTACGAGGCGGCGAAGCCGATGTCGCCCTGTTCGCGCAGCCGGACGGCCCGCCCGGCGAGGGTGCCGAGCACCAGGTCGACGGACTCGCGCGCGGTGCCGGTGGCCAGCTGTACCCGGACCGGTCCGACGCCCGCCAGTTCGACGTCCGCCTGGGCCAGCGCGGGCCGGGACATCGAACGGTCGCGCGAGCGGGTCAGCCGCAGCCGCAACGCGTGGGCGTCGGGGCCGAGCTCCGTGGCGGTGTCCAGCGCCCGCGCCCGGGCATACTCGGCATCCTCGCGCGGCAGCTCGCCGCGGATCTCCACCCGGACATCGAGGGCGGGCCGGTGGCGCAGACGGGTCATCAGGGGCCTCCTTCTTCGCAACCATGCTGGCCCTCGCACGCCCGTACGGCGAGGGTCCAAAGACCCTGCCCTCCGGGATCGCCGCGGACCGTACGGGCACAGGCATCCGCGCAGGTCAACACCGGTCTTCGAGCACGCACGAAAGGGTCGATCCGATCGGCCGTTGGAGTGATCCCCGCACATTCGGCGCAACGCTCGGGAAACCGGCGCGTTTGCCAAACGTGCGCCCTCCGCCCGGGGGCGCGCGCGGGGCCCGCACTGGGCGGTCCCCCGTCCCGCGGCCGGCCCACCACTGCCACCCGGCATCGCCCGCGCCGGCCACTCTGGTGAGAGGAAGTGTCATGTCCCTGCTGACCGAGACGCGGAAGCTGATCGTCCCCCCGAGAACCGCACCCGGTCCCTCCCCCCTGGCCCGCGCCGCCGTCCCCCCGCTGGCGCCCGGCGCCCTGCCCGGCCTCGGGCACGCCGCCGCCCTGCTGCGCGACCCGCTCGGCTTCCTCGGCTCGCTCTCCGGCCACGGCGGGGTGGTCCGCATCCGGCTCGGTCCGCGCAGCGTCTGCGTGGTCACCGACGCCCGCCTGGTGCACACCCTGCTCGTCGCACTGGCCCACGACTGCCCGCGCGGCGCCGTCCAGGACACCCTCAAGACGGCCTTCGGCGACGGTCTGCTGATGTCCGAGGGCCAGGCCCACCGCGACCGGCGCCGGACCATCCAGCCCGCCTTCGGCGCGGACCGGATGGGCGAGTACCTGGCCGTGATGCAGCAGGTCACCGAGGAGCGGGCCGCTCGCTGGCGCCCCGGCCAGGTCCTCGACGTGGCCAAGGAGATGAACCACCTCGCGCTGGAGATCGTCACCCGCGCGCTGTTCGACGCCCGGCTCAGTGAGGACGCCACCCTCGCCTTCCACCGGGCCCTGCCGGACCTGGTCAAGGGCCAGATCGTCCAGTCCCTCTACCCGAACCCGGCGCTCGCCCGGCTGCCGCTGCCCGTCAACCGGCGGTTCGACGACGCCGTCCGGGTGCTCAACCGGGTCGTCGACCAGGCCGTCGACAGCCGCGCCGCGACCGCGTCCGGCGGGGAGCGCCGGCGCACCCTGCCCGCGCTGCTGCGCGCCGCGACCGACCCGGCCACCGGCTGCCCGCTCACCGAGGCGGACGTGCGGTCCGAGGCGATCACCATGTTCGGCGCGGGCACCGAGACCGTCTCCACCACGCTGACCTGGCTGCTGGACGAGCTGCTGCGCCACCCCGAGGCGGAGGAGCGCGTCCTCGCCGAGCTGGACGAACACCTGCCCGCGGGCACCGTCCCCACTCCCGAGGCCCTGAGCCGGCTCACCTACACCCGCAGCGTCACCCAGGAGGTGGTGCGGCTGCACGCGCCGAACGCCTTCCTGATGCGCACCGCCCGGGTGCCGGTCGAGCTCGGCCCGTACCGCGTCCCGGCCGGCACCGAGCTGCTGTACAGCCTCACCGCGCTGCACCGCGACCCGGTGCGCTACCCGGAGCCGCTGAGCTTCCGGCCCGAACGCTGGCAGGACGGCAGCGGCACCGGACGGCCGTCCTTCCTGCCGTTCGGGGCGGGCAAGCACAAGTGCATCGGCGAGGCCTTCGCCTGGGCGGAGCTGACCGTCGCGGCCGCGGCGATCCTGCGCCGCTGGCGGCCGGTGGCGGTGTCGGGCTCGCGCGCCCGCGAGGTGGTGTGGACCACGGTCCAGGCGCACGGCCTGCGGGTGCGGCTCGCGCCGCGCGGCGCGCGCTCCCCTCGCGGTGGCGCCTCGGCGGCCTCCCGCGAGGGCGATGCCGCCTCCTCACCGGGGGACACAGCCTCCCCAGCGCCCTCCTCGCACGGCGGGCCGCCACCGGGCCGGTGCCTGCTCACCGGCGCCGCAGCGGCGGTCGGCCCCCGCCCGCCGCGCGACCTGCGGCGCGCCGCCGACCGGCACGCCGACTGGGTGGTCCGCCACGGCCTGCTCACCCCGGCCGAGCTGCCCCGCTACCGGGCCTACGCGCTGCACGAGTTGATCGGCCGCGCCTTCCCCCGCGTCGGAGGCACCGAACTCGACCTGCTGGTGGACGTGTTGGGCTGGTTCACCATCCTGGACGACCGCTTCGACGAGTCGCCCGGCCGCCACCCCGCCGAGGCCCGAGCCCTGGTGGACCCGCTGGTCGCGGTCCTCGACGGGGCCCGCGGCGCGAGCCCGTCCGACGACCGACTGCTGGACTCCTGGCGCGAGTTGTGGAACCGGCAGACCGCCTCGATGTCCCCCGAGTGGCGCGCCCGGGCGGCCCGGGAGTGGCGGGCCTGCCTGGCCACCTTCCCCGCCGAGGCCGACCACCGCGCGCGGGGCGCCGTACCGGCCCGCGGCCTCGGTCTGACGGACACCATGCGGCTGCGCCGGCACGGCAGTTGCCTCTACCCGTTCATGAACATAATGGAACGGGTCCACGGCGCCGACGCCCCGGCCGCCCTGCACGCGGAGCCAGCGCTGCACCGGTTGCGCGCCAACACCGCCGACGCCGCCACGCTGATCAACGACCTGTACTCGCTGGAACGCGAGGAACGGCAGAGCGGCGCCGCGTTCAACACCGTGCTCACCGTCCAGCGGTCCCGCGGCTGCACCCGCGGCCGGGCCGTCCACGCGGTGCGCGCCCAGGTGGTGCGGCTGCGACAGGAGAGCGAGGAGCTGCGCCGCGAACTGCTGCGCCGCCACCCGGCCGGCCGCTGGTACCTGGACGGCACCCGGGAGCTGGTCGCCGGCGTGCACGCCTGGAGCAGCACCAGCGACCGCTACCTGGTGCCGGACGGCGGGCGGCGCCGGTGAAACGATCCCGCCCGGGGTGCTACTTGCGGCCGCCGAGCGCGAACAGCAGCAGCACGAAACCGGCGAACAGGTGCGTGGCGAAGATGTAGATGCCCGCGCGGATCAGCATCGCCTTGCGGCGGCGCTTCTCCTCACTGGTGCCGTCGTTCGTGCTCTTGCTCACGGTGGTGCTTCTCCTCGGGTGGGGCGGACGGGCCGGGCGCGGCTCAGCGCGACTGCCGACCGCCGGCGGCGCGCAGCTCGGTGAGCAGCGCGCCCTGGTCGGTGATCAGCTCGGTCAGGATCCGGCGGGCCGCGCTCAGCAGCTCGGCCACGTCCGGGGTGCTGAGCGCGTACACCACGGTGTTGCCCTCACGGGTCGCGGTGACCAGCTGGGTGCGACGCAGCACCGCGAGCTGCTGGGAGAGGTTGGAGGGTTCGACCTCGATCTCCGCCAGCAGCTCGCGCACCGGCCGGGGTCCGTCCTGGAGCAGTTCCAGGACCCGGATCCGTACGGGGTGGCCGAGGGTACGGAAGAACTCCGCCTTGGCCTGGTACAGCGGTACCGGCATCGTCCGCCCTCTCCCTCGTCCGGCTCGGTGGTCGTCCGGCCGGGCGGGGTGGACGCCGCGGCCGGTAGGCATCATCGCGACAGATGAAGATTTCTTCAAGTCGTCACCGTGCCCGGCCGCTCGCGAGGCTCCGGCCGGGCACGGCGCCGTCGGCTCAGTCCAGGGAGGTGCGCAGGGCGTCGACCCGGGCGACGGCGGCGGTGAAGGCGTGCCGGTCCAGCCGGCCGTCGTCCAGGGCGGCGGCCAGCGCCTCGGTGGCGTCCTCACCCTGCTGGGGGTCCCGGGCGGAGCAGAGCAGCAGGTCCATCCCGGCCCCGGCGGCGGCCAGCGCGCGGTCACCGGTGCCGCCGTACGGGGCGAGCGCCTCGGCTTCCATCGCGTCGGTGACGGTGACGCCGTCGAAGCCGAGCCGGCCGCGCAGCTCGCCCTGGATGATCCGGGGCGAGAACCCGGCCGGGTGGTCCGGGTCCAGCGCCGGGTAGACCGCCCAGGAGGCCATCACCAGCCGTACGCCCGCCGCGATGGCCGCCCGGTACGGGGCCTCACCGCGGGAGCGCAGCTGCGACAGCGGGACGTTCAGGGTGACCGGGCCCTCGTCGGTGTTCTCGCCCCGGGGCGCGGCGCCGAGGCCGGGGAAGTGCTTGGCGGTCGCGGCCACCCCGAGGCCCTGCTGGGCGGTGAGGAAGGCGGTGCCCAGTTCGGCCACCTTGGCCGGGTCCTGGCTGAAGGAGCGCTCGAAGTGGTCGATGAAGTTGTCCGGCTTGTCGTAGACGTCGAGCACCGGGGCGAGGTTGAGGTTCAGCCCGGCGTCGGCGAGGGTCCGGGCGGCGCCGGCCCCGGAGTCCGCCGCCGCGGCGACCGGGTTGGCGGCCGACCCGACGCCGCGGGCGGAGAGTTCGGGCGCGCCGGGCAGCCGGCGGACCTTGCCGCCCTCCTGGTCGGTCATCAGCAGCAGGGTGCGCGGGTGCGGGGCCTCGGCCGCGGCCTGCTTCAAGGCGGCGACGGCCTCGGCGAGTTGGGCCGGGCTGGTGACGTTCTCGCCGAACAGGATCACCCCGGCGGCCCGGCCTTCCCGGATCGTCTGGAGCACCCCGGCCGGCGGCGTCGGGCCGGAGTAGGACAGGACGATCCGCCGTCCGGCGAGCGTCCGGGAGTCCTCCTGCTCATGGCCGGCCATCGCGGCGGTCCTCTCGCTCGGGGCACCCGGGGCACCCGGGGCACCCGGGGCGCCTTGGGCGCCTGAGGCGCTCGGGGCTCCCTGCGTCCGGGCGGAGGAGCCGAGCTGCACCGGCCCGAGCGCCGCCCCCATGACGGCCAGGACCACTCCGAGCTGAGCGACACTGCGGAACGGGGTCATCACGCCTCCCGGGTCGGCTTTTGACTTCAGCATGTCAACGTACCCCGGGGTCCGGCCCGGCATTCACCCTCATCCAGCTTCATCCGATATTCCGACTTATAAGCCATGGGTGGTTCACAGGGGCCGCGCCCCTAGGCCGACCGAGTGTTTCGAGGTCCGGCCACGAGCCGATGCCGGGATCAGGACGCCCGGCGCACCAGCCGCCCCAGAACCGCCAGCCCCTCCTCGATCTCGACCACCGACCCCGCCGCGTAGCCGAGGACCAGACCGGGCGGGTACGGCAGCCGGGCATGCCAGGACAGCGGCTGCGCCTTGACCCCCTCGGCCAACGCGGCGGCGGCCAACTCCACGTCGGTGCAGCCGAGTTCCGCCGGGAGCGTCACCATCAGATGCAGGCCCGCCGCCGCGCCGTGCACGGTGGCGCCCGGCAGGTGGGTGCGGATGGCGGCGGTCATGGCGTCCCGGCGGCGACGGTGGCGGCGGCGCAGCAGCCGCAGATGGCGGTCGAGGTCACCGGACTCCATCAGCCGGGCGAGGACCAGCTGGGGCAGCACCGGGCTGCCGAGGTCGGCGAAGCGCTTGGCGTCCAGGACGGCGCCGCGCAACCGGGCCGGGACGAGCAGCCAGCCCGTGCGCAGCGCGGGAGCGAGCAGCTTGGAGATGCTGCCCGCGTAGCAGACCCGGTCCGGCAGGGCGGCCCGCAGGGCCGGGACGGGCGGGCGGTCGTAGCGGTGCTCGGCGTCGTAGTCGTCCTCGATGACCAGGCCGCCCTCCCCCGCCCAGCGCAGCAGTTCGCGCCGCCGGTCGCCGCCGAGGACGACACCGGTCGGGTACTGGTGGGCGGGGGTGAGCAGCACCGCCGGGGCGCCGGTGGCGCGCAGCGCGTCGACCCGGATGCCCTCGGCGTCGACCGGGACGGGCGGGGTGGCGCAGAGCCAGTGGGCGAGCTGCCGGCGGGCGCCGAGCGAGCCCGGGTCCTCGACCGCGACCTCGTCGATGCCGGTGCGGCCGAGGGCGCGGCCGAGCAGGGCGAGGGCCTGGGCCGTGCCGGCGACGATCAGCACCTCGTCCGGGTCGGCGCGGATGCCCCGGTTGCGGGCCAGCCAGTGGGCGACGGCCCGGCGCAGGGCCGGGGTGCCGCGCACGTCGCCGTAGCCGAGGTCGGAGGCGGCGAGGCCGTCGAGGACGGCGCGTTCGGCGCGCAGCCAGGCGCCGCGGGGGAAGGCCGCGAGGTCGGGCACGCCGGGGGTGAGGTCGATCCGGGCGGGGGTGGCGCGCAGCAGGTCGAAGCCCTCGGGGCCGGGGTCGTCGCGGAACAGCGCGGGGGCCGGACGGGGCGTGTCCGGCTCCGCCGGCACGGCAGGGGCCGCGACCACGACCGTCCCGCCGCGTCCGCGGCCGGCCACCTGCCCCTCCTCGGCGAGGCGCCGGTAGGCGTCGGTCACCACGCCGCGGGAGACGCCGAGTTCGGCGGCGAGCACCCGGCTGGCGGGCAGTCTGGTCCCGGCCGGGAGCCGTCCGTCGGCGACGGCCTCACGCAGTCGGCGGGCCAGCCAGTCGGTGAGGCCGCCGGGCGGGGCGTCGACCGGGTCGAGCTGGAGGAAGTCGGCGCCGGATTCCTCGGACCGGGCCTCTTCGGGCCGGGCCCCTTTGGACTGGTCGGATGGCTCGGCTTTGGACCTGTTCACCGGACCATAGTGGCGGCGAGGGTGGGGCCATGACCACAGAAACCGCAGACACGGCAGACATGGCAGACACGGCGGCGCCGGGCCACGGCCGCGACTACGTCCACGGCTACTCGGTCGCCGAGGCGCGGCGCCTCGGCGACCAGGCCGACACCCTCGCCGAGCTGCTGCACGCGGGCACCGGGTATCCGCCGGGCAGCCGGGTGCTGGAGGCGGGCTGCGGGGTGGGGGCGCAGACCGTGCACCTGCTGGCCGCCAGCCCCGGCATCCGGCTGACGGCGGCCGACCTCTCGGCCGAGTCGCTGGCCCAGGCCCGCGCCCGGGTGGCCGCGCAGGCGCCCGCCGCGCAGGTCGGCTGGCACCACGGAGACCTGCACCGGCTGCCGTTCCCGGACGGTTCCTTCGACCACGTCTTCCTCTGCTTCGTCCTGGAGCACCTGCCCGACCCGGCGGCCGGGCTGGCCGCGCTGCGCCGGGTGCTGCGGCCGGGCGGGACGATCACGGTGATCGAGGGCGACCACGGCTCGGCCTTCTTCCATCCGGAGAGCCCGGCGGCCCGGCGCACCGTCGACCATCTGGTCCGGCTGCAGGCCGGGGCGGGCGGCGACGGCCTGCTCGGCCGCCGCCTGCACCCCCTGCTGACGGCGGCCGGGTTCGCCGAGGTGGCGGTCCGGCCGCGGACGGTCTACGCGGACGGGTCCCGCCCGGCCCTGGTGGAGGGCTTCACGCTGCGGACCTTCGTCGCCATGGTCGAGGCCGTCCGGACGGACGCGCTGGCCGCCGGGCTGACCACCCCGGAGGACTTCGACCGGGGCGTCGCGGAGCTGCGCCGCGCGGCCGAGCCGGGCGGGACGTTCCACTACGCCTTCTTCAAGGCGGTGGCGGTCAGGCCGTAGCCCACGATCCGGCTACTCCGCCTCGCCCCCGAGGTCCGCCACCATGACGCGCATCGTCTCGATCAGCGCGGTCCGCTGCGCCTCGTCGAGGCCCGCCAGCATCCGGTGCTCGGTGGCGAGGTGGTCGGGCAGCGCCTGGTCGATCAGCGCGTGGCCGTCGGGGGTGAGGGCGACCTCGCGGCTGCGGCCGTCCTGGTCGCTGCGGGTCCGGGTGACCAGGCCGCGGGCCTCCAGCCGGTCCAGGCGCTGGGTGATGGCGCCGGAGGTGACCATCGCGGACTGCATCAGGCCCGTGGGGGTGAGGCGGTAGGGCGGGCCGCTGCGCTTGAGGGTGGCGAGGACGTCGAAGGAGGCGGCGTCCAGCCCGTGCTCCGCGAAGGTGCGGTTGAGCTCCGCGTCCACCAGCCGGTAGAGGCGTTTGAGCCGGCCGAACACCTCCATCGGGGAGACGTCCAGGTCGGGGCGTTCCGCGCCCCACTGCGCGACGATGCGGTCCACATGATCTGCCACGGGTTCAGGGTAGGCGACCACTCCCCGAATTCCTTAGCACTGAGGTAACTGTGAGCCACACCACTCATCCGAAGTGATGAAGAATGCCTTAGCGCTGAGATATATTTGCTTAGTGCTAAGAAATCGCCTCGCCCTCGTCCTGATGACGGCCCTCGCCCCGGCGGTCTGGGGCTCCACCTACCTGGTCACCACCGAGCTGCTGCCGCCCGGCCGGCCGCTGCTCGCCGCCGTCATCCGCTGCCTGCCCGCCGGGCTGCTCCTGATCGCCCTCACCCGCCGCCTGCCGCAGGGCAGTTGGTGGTGGCGCTCGCTGGTCCTCGGCGCGCTCAACATCGGGGTGTTCCAGGCGCTGCTGTTCATCGCCGCCTACCGCCTGCCCGGCGGCATCGCGGCCACCGTCGGCGCCGTCCAGCCGCTGATCACCGCCGGGCTCTCCGCCCTGGTCCTCGGCGACCGGCTCACCCTGCGCACCGTGCTGTCCGGCATCGCGGGCGTGGCCGGTGTCAGCCTGCTGGTGCTGCGCGCCAACGCCCGGCTCGACGCGCTCGGGGTGGCGGCCGCGCTCGGCGGAGCCGCGGTGATGGCCGCCGGCATCGTGCTCTCCAAGCGCTGGGTCTCCCCCGCGCCGATGCTCGCCACCACCGGCTGGCAGCTCACCACCGGCGGACTGCTCTTGGTGCCGGTCACGCTGCTCACCGAGGGCGCCCCGCCGTCCCACTACAGCCTCGCCAACGTGCTCGGCTACACCTACCTCTGCCTGATCGGCGCCGCCGTCACCTACGCGCTCTGGTTCCGCGGGCTGCGGGAGCTGTCACCGGTCTCGGTCTCCTTCCTCGGGCTGCTCAGCCCGGTGGTCGCCACCCTGCTCGGCTGGCTGGCGCTCGACCAGGACCTGAGCCCGCTCCAGGCGCTCGGCGCCCTGGTCGTGCTCGGCTCGCTGATCGCCGCCCAGACCGGGCGGCCGCGCACCACGGCGCGGCCGGCCTCCGGCGCCGAGCCGACGGCGAGCGCGCGGCCCGTCCGCGCGAACGTCTGACCCCGTCCCGCCTTCACTCCCAGGGAGCATCCCCATGCGCATCACCGTGTTCGGCGCCACCGGCAACGTCGGCGGCCGGATCGTGGCCGAGGCCCTCGCCCGGGGCCACCGGGTCACCGCCGTCCTACGGGACCGGGCGAAGCCGCACGCGCTGCCGTCCGCCGTCACCCTGGTCACGGGCGACGCCCGCGCCCCCGAGGACGTCGCCCGGATCGCGGCCGGACAGGACGTCATCATCACCGCCACCCGCCCGGTGCCCGGCAGTGAGCACGAGCTGGCCGTCGCCACCAAGGGCCTGCTGGCCGGGGTGGCCGGCACCGGCGCGCGGCTGCTGGCCGTCGGCGGCGCGGGCAGCCTGCTCGTCCCGGGCGCCGACGGGACGGTCCTCGTCGACAGCCCCGGCTTCCCCGACGCGATCCGGCCGATCGCCCTGGCCTGCGGCGAGCAGCTCGACCTCTACCGGGCCGCCGGCCCCGACATCGACTGGACGTACCTGAGCCCCGCCGCAGTGCTGGAGCCCGGCGTGCGCACCGGCCTGTTCCGGCTCGGCCGGGACGAACTGCTGGTGGACGCCGAGGGCAACTCGGCGATCTCCATGGAGGACCTCGCCGTCGCGCTCCTCGACGAGGCCGAACGGCCCGTCCACCGCCGGGCCCGCTTCACCGCCGCCTACTGAGGACGCGACTGGAGCCCCCGCTCCGGCGGGGGTGTATCCAGCACCACCCCGAAGACGGCAGTGGGGATGATCGATCATCAGACCGGGCCCCGACATGATCGTTCCCGTGACGAAGACCGCAGCCCAGCCCACCGGAACCACCGCACCCCGCACCCGACGCGCCGCGCTGGCCGTCGCCGCCGTCCTCCTGGCCGGCCTGGCCGCGCCCGCCACCGCGAGTGCCGCCACCGGCCGCGACCCGGGCGACGCCGACCCGGCGCCCGCCCGCTACACCCACCAGAACCTGAACTGGCAGCCCTGCGCCCGGCAGCCCGCCCTGGACTGCGCCACCATGACCGCCCCCCGCGACTGGCACCACCCCGGTGCCGGGGCCGATCTGACCATCGCCGTCTCCCGGCACCGCGCCACCGACCCGGCCAAGCGCAAGGGCGTCCTGCTCCAGGCGGCCGGCGGCCCCGGCGGCGCCGGTCTGCTGCGACCGGCCGGGCTGGCCGCCGACGCCCCGGCGATCGCCGCCGCGTACGACATCGTGGGCTTCGACCAGCGCGGGGTCGGCGAGAGCACCAAGGCGGTCTGCCAGACCCAGGAGGAGTTCCAGGAGTTCCTGGCCGGCGACTACCGCGACCAGTCCCCCGCCGCGATCGACCGGGTGATCGCCAACTCACGTAAGCTGGCCGCCAGTTGCCAGGAGCGCAGCGGTGACCTCATCCCATACCTGACCACCGAGCAGACCGCCCACGACATCGACCTGTTCCGCGGCCTGCTCGGCGAGCGCAAGCTCAGCTACTACGGCCCGTCCTACGCCTCGATGATCGGCGCCTACTACGGGACGCTCTTCCCGCACCGGGTCGAACGGATGGTGCTGGACAGCAACATCGGCTTCGACGGCACCTGGGAGAAGTTCGAACTGGGCCAGCCGATGAGCTTCCAGCGCCGCTTCGACGAGGACTTCGCGCCCTGGCTCGCGGCCCGGGACACCACCTACCACTGGGGCTCGACCCCGGAGCAGGTGCGGGCGCACTGGGAGCGGCGCCGGGCCGCGCTGCACGACTCCCCCATCGTCGAGGGCACGCTGACGATCGGCCCGAACCAGCTGGACAGCCTCGCGATGTCGGCGATCTACCGGGCCGCCAACTTCCCCCAGCTGGCCGGACTGCTGGCCACCGTCGACGACTGGCAGGGCGCCGACCCCACCACCCGGGCGGCGGCCGCGAAGGCCTTCAACAGCTACCTCAGCCCGGAGTTCCTCGCCGAGTACTTCTCGGTGACCTGCAACGACACCCCGTGGACCAAGGACATGGGCACCTGGGTGCAGCGCGGCGCCGAGTACACCGCCCGGTGGCCGCTGGCCGGTGCCCGGACGCTCGCCTTCAGCGCGGTCTGCGCCGCCTGGCCGGTCGCCCCGGCGCCCGAGGTCAAAGTGACCGGCGCCCACCTGCCGACCACGCTGATGCTCAACTCGTTGCACGACCCGGCGACTTACTACGAGGCGGCGCTCGGCGCCCACCGGGCGCTGCGCGGCTCGCGGCTGGTCACCGTCACCGGGAACGGCGACCACGGCCAGTTCCCCACCACCGACACCTGCGTCACCGGCGTGGTCGAGCGCTATCTGCTGGATGACGCCGCGCCCGCGCGCGACCTCACCTGCCCCTCGCCGCAGGCCGGTTGACCGGCCTGGCGGTCAACTCCCGGGCCGCGCCCGCAGCCTGGCCCGAAGCCAGGCGAACGCGACGGCCAGACCGGCGAAGCCGCCGACGGCGAGCTTGATCCCGGCCTTGGCGACGATCCAGCCGACCCACGGGACGGTCCACCCCAGCCAGTGGAACACGGCCAGCAGCACCGCTGCGCCGAACACCGCGGCGAGCACGGTGACCACGACGGCGGCGGACCGCGGAAGCTCCTGCGGGTCGGCCGCGCGCTCCCCGGCCTCCGGGCCGCTCGGGTCGGCGGTCGGGCCCTTCACCATACGTTCGTACCCCCCTCAACCATGGGGCCGATGATACGGCTTCAGCGGGGGGCGTGATGGGTGTCGCCGACGTACTCGCCGGTCTCCGCGTCGGGGAAGCTGACGGCCAGGGTGACACGGTACTCGTGGACGTCCTCCCGGTGCCCCGGCACCCGCGCCCAGGCCAGCGAGTGCACCTCCGCCTCGGGGGCCTGCCGACACCAGGCGGCGGCCTCCTCCAGGGCGCGGGCGGCCGACCGCCCGGTGCACACCACCGCGGTGTAGGCGGCGACCGCCACGTCCGTGTCCGAGCGGAAGTCGCGCGACACCGCCCGGACCGCCGCGGCGGCCTGGGTCAGGTCACGGGCCAGGTCGCCCACCATCCGAGGGGTGGCCGGCAGCACCACCGCTCCCTCGGCGAGGGTCTCCGGCAGGTTCGCGCTCACGGTCTGGACCTCCATCCGCATCATCACGCGGGACAGCATGCCGGACGGCGATTCCTGGCATGCCCACTTTCAGCAGAACGTCACCCGTCCAGGGCCGAGTCGGGGTCACCCCCTGGCGTCCCGGGGCCCGTCCTGGTAGGGGGCGCCGGGCCCGGTGTCCGATGTTCCGGCAGGTCAGCAGGGTTCGACGGCGGGCGGCGCCGGGAGCCCGGAGCACCGCGCACGCACCACCCCCGCGCCCCGAACCGCCCCTGCGGCGCCCGGGAGCGCCCGCCGCACCACGGTTGGGCGCCCGCCGACTCTCCGTAGCGGCAAGGGAGTTGCGCGCATCCGCGGTCGGAGAAGGCGGCCCGGCGCTCGGCCGCACCCCCGCTGAGATGCCGCGTTAACCCCTCGGAGGGCTGGGCTCCGCCTCCCGGCCATCCTGTCCCTGTCAGATCGCCGTGATACTAATCGTCCCGGCGGCGGGACCCGCCCTCCACAGGGGCGGGCACGATGACGACAGCTCAACCGTTCGGGAGGGACCGGACGGCGACGTGGAGGGGTAGCGGATGACGGTGCGAATCGGCAAAGCGGAGGGCGGGCGCAAGCTCCGGATCGGCAAACGGGTCACCGGCACGGCGGCGGCCTTCGCCGCACTGGCCGCACTGACCGGCTCTCAGGTGACGGGCATCGGGCTGGCCCCGGTCGCGGCCGCCGACGCCGGCCCGGGCAGCGGCGCCGCCGACCAGGGCGCGGGCCGCTTCCTGCCCGGCTCCTCGTCCGGCGACCCGGGCGCCTTCGGCACCGGCACGCCCGCCGACGGCGGCGGCACCGCCCAGCTCCCGCAGCCGCCCGGCGCGCTGCCCGGCCTGCCCATGGCCGGCCCGTTCGCGGCCACCGGGCCGGCGCTGCCCGCCACCGTGTTCGCCGCCTACCGCCAGGCCGAGGCCTCACTGGCGCAGCGCTCGCCGGGCTGCCACCTGCCCTGGCAGCTGCTGGCCGCGATCGGCCAGGTCGAGTCCGGCCAGGCCAACGGCGGCCAGGTGGACGCCAACGGCACCACCCTGACGCCGATCCTCGGCCCGGCGCTGGACGGCAACGGCTTCGCCGCGATCCCCGACTCCGACGGCGGCCGCTACGACGGCGACGCCCGCTGGGACCGCGCCGTCGGGCCGATGCAGTTCATCCCGTCCACCTGGGCCTCCTGGGGCGTGGACGCCAACGGCGACGGCAAGGCCGATCCGAACAACATCTTCGACGCCGCCGAGTCGGCCGGCCGCTACCTGTGCGCGGGCGGCCGCGACCTCTCCGATCCGGCGCAGCTCGACCGGGCGATCCTCAGCTACAACAACTCCGGCGAGTACCTGCGGACGGTGCGCAACTGGATGGCGCACTTCGGCAGCGGCACGGTGACCACCGTCCCGAACAGCCCCGGGTCCCCGGTGCCGCCCGCACCGCTGCCCACGCCGAACGTTCCGACCGGCGGGTCCGACCCGGGCCCCGGCGGCACGCCCGCCACGGAGCCGCAGCCGACCGTTCCGGTCACGCCGACCCCGGGCCAGTCGCCGAGCCCCCAGCCGACCACCACCCCGGGCGGCACCACCACGCCCACGCCCGGCGGTTCGACCTCGCCGTCCGCGACGCCGACCACCACCCCGAGCGGCAGCGCCTCCCCGACGGCGGCGCCGAGCGGCACGCCCACGGGCACCCCGACCGGCACGCCCACCGGCTGCCCGGACCCGACGGCCACGGCCACGCCCACCGGGACGCCGACGCCGACGGGCTCCCCGTCCCCGACCGCCACGCCCACCGGCACCCCGACGGCGACGCCCGCCCCGGGCTGCCCGACCCCGACGCCGACGCCCACCGCGACGGGCACCCCGAGCGGCGCTCCCAGCCCCACCCCCAGCGCCGCGCTCTCGCCGTCGGCCGCTCCGACGAAGTGACCCCCAGGGGCGCGGTTCCGCACCGGGAACCGCGCCCCTGATCACTCGACCACCCGGAAGCCCCTCGCTCCGGAAGTACGCCGCCCGCCCCCCGGCGGCGTCGCCCTTTCCACGGCCGAGGCCGCCGCAACCTGTCCGCGCTACCGTGCCTGGGCCGCCCGGTGCTCGCGCCAGCGGCCCAGCATGCCGTTCAGCTCCTCGGCCATGAACTCGAAGAACTCGGCGCTCTCCGCGAGCCGCTCCCCCGCCACCGTGCCGGCGCCGAGGGTCGCCTCGCCGTCCCGCAGCACCCGCACCCAGCGCAGCATGATCTCGTCGCGCCGGGCCAGCGACTCGAACCAGACGTCGTTGACCACCCGGTAGCGGTCCCGCCGGGAGCCGGGCTCGCGCTCCTTGGCGACCAGGCCGACCTGGATCAGGTAGCGCATCGCACCGGAGACGGCGGCCGGGCTGATCCGCAGGCGCTCGGAGAGCTCGGCGGAGGTGAGCACCCCGCTGTCGTCCGTGATCAGGCAGGCGAAGATCCGGGACGGCATCCGGGCCATGCCCGCGACCGTCAGCTCCGCGGCGAAGCGCTCGACGAAGTCCGACACCGCCGTGCCACTCTGCCCCTCCACAGGGTTTCCCGGCCCCTTCGTGTCCCGCACCACCCCGCACTCCTCTCCGGTGAGCACTCGCCCCCTGGCTCGAACTTTAACGCCTTCCCAATATTCACGTTTTTCTGAAACTACGGTAGCTTCAGAAGTATGACCAAGGCCATCACCCTGTCCGGCCTGCGCAAGGCCTTCGGCCGGACCACCGCACTGGACGGCCTCGACCTGACCGTCGAGACCGGCGAGGTCCACGGCTTCCTGGGGCCCAACGGATCCGGGAAGTCCACCACGATCCGGGTCCTGCTCGGCCTGCTGCGCGCCGACGGCGGCAGCGCCCGGATGCTCGGCAAGGACCCGTGGCGCGACGCCGTCGAACTGCACCGCCGCCTCGCCTACGTGCCCGGCGACGTCGAGCTCTGGCCCAACCTCACCGGCGGCGAGGCCATCGACCTGCTCTCCCGGCTACGCGGCCGGCTCGACCGGCGCCGCCGTGACGAGCTGGTCGAGCGCTTCGACCTCGACCCGACCAAGAAGGGCCGCAGCTACTCCAAGGGCAACCGGCAGAAGGTCGCCATCGTCGCCGCGCTCGCCTCCGACGCCGAACTGCTGCTGCTCGACGAGCCGACCTCCGGCCTCGATCCGCTGATGGAGGTGGTCTTCCAGGACGTCGTGCGGCAGGCCAAACACGAGGGCCGCACCGTCCTGCTCTCCAGCCACATCCTGGACGAGGTGGAGAAGCTGGGCGACCGGGTCAGCATCATCCGGCGCGGCCGGGTGGTGCAGAGCGGCAGTCTCGACGAGCTGCGCCACCTCACCCGCACCACCGTCCGGGCCGAGACCCTGCGCCCGGTCACCGGCCTCGACGCGATGCCCGGCGTGCACGGCCTGCACACCGAGGGCAACCAGGTCCACTTCACCGTGGACGGCACTCAACTGGACGCCGCCGTACGGGCCTTGAGCGCGGCCGGGCTGCGCAGCCTGGTCAGCCACCCGCCCACGCTGGAGGAGCTGATGCTGCGCCACTACGGCGACGAGCTGGCCTCCAACGGGCACCACGCCGAAGGCGAGGCCGCCCGATGACCGCCACCGCCGCCGAACCGGCCCCCGACCGCACCGGCGCGCCCCGCCGCCCGCGGAGCGACAGCACCCCGGCCGGCCGCACCCTGGCCGGCACCGCCGCGCTGCTGCGCTTCGCCCTGCGCCGCGACCGGCTTCGGCTGAGCGCCTGGGTGCTCGGCCTCGGACTGGCCACCCTGGCCGCCGCCAACAGCGTCCACACCGTCTACCCGACGGCCGCCGACCGCGCCGCCATCGCCCACGGCTCCGGCAGCCCGGCGCTGCTCGCCATGAGCGGCCCAGCCCACTACCTGGCCGACTACACCTGGGGCGCCATGCTCGGCCACCGGATGCTCGGCCTGCTGGCCGTCCTGGCCGGGCTGCTGAGCATCCTGACCGTCACCCGGCACACCCGGGCCGAGGAGGAGAGCGGCCGCGCCGAGCTGCTCCGCTCCGCCGCCGTGGGCCGGCACGCCCCGCTCGCCGCCGCCCTGGCCACCGCCGCGGTCGCCGACCTCGCCCTCGGCCTGCTGCTCGCGGCCGGCCTGCCCGCGCTGGGCATCCCCGGCCTCGGCGCGGCCGGCGCGGCCCTGTTCGGCGCGGCGACCGCCCTCGCCGGGCTGCTGTTCGCCGCGGTGGCCGCCGTCACCGTGCAGCTCAGCGCCCACGCCCGGACCGCCTCCGGGCTGGCCCTCACCGCGCTGGGCGCCGCCTACGCGCTGCGCGCCGCCGGGGACGCCGGGTCG
This sequence comes from Kitasatospora brasiliensis, assembly GCF_032654805.1. NCBI lineage: Bacteria > Bacillati > Actinomycetota > Actinomycetes > Kitasatosporales > Streptomycetaceae > Kitasatospora > Kitasatospora brasiliensis. The sequence goes on along the minus strand of NZ_JAUOOW010000004.1, from coordinate 619,076 downwards.
GGCACGCTCTCCTGGGCCTCCCCGATCGGCTGGCTGCAACGCGGCTACCCCTTCGTGGACGACCGCTGGTGGCCGCTGCTGCCCGCCCTCGCCCTGACCGCCGCCACCGGCGCCGCCGGGTTCGCGCTGAGCAGCCGCCGCGACCACGGCTCCGGACTGCGCGCCGCCCGCCCCGGCCCGGCCACCGGCAGCCCGGCCCTGGGCACCCCGCTCGGCCTGGCGCTGCGTCTGCACCGCGGCCTGCTCGGCGGCTTCGCGGCCGCGCTGCTGGTGGTGGGCGCGATGTACGGCTCGCTGCTCGGCGAGGCCGACTCGATGCTGGGCGACGTCGACCGGATCCGGGAGGCGCTGGAGCGGCTCGGCGGGCACACCCTGGCCGACTCCTACGCCGCGCTGACCATGCTGGTGGTGGCGGTGGTCGGCGGCGTCCACGCGGTACTGGCCACCCTGCGCCCGCGTGCCGAGGAGAGCGCCGGACGGGCGGTGCCGGTGCTGGCCACCGGCGTGTCGCGGTCCGCCTGGCTGGGCGGGCACCTGGCGGCGGCCCTGCTGGGCTCCACCGCCGTGCTGCTCGCGGCGGGCGTGGGCTTCGGCCTGGCCGGGGCGCTGTCCAGCGGCGACGGGGGCGCGTTCCTACGGCTGACCGGCGCGGCCCTGGCCTTCGCGCCCGCCCAGTGGGTGACGGTGGGTTTCGCCGCGGCCGTGTACGGCTGGCTGCCCCGGGCGACGCCGCTGGCCTGGCTGATGCCCGGGTACGCCTTCGTGATCGGCTACCTGGGCCCGCTGCTCGACCTCCCGAAGGGCCTGGAGCGGCTCTCCCCGTACGGGCAGGTGCCCCGGCTCCCGGCGGCCCCGATGGACTGGACCCCGCTCGCCCTGCTCACCCTGGTGGCGGCGGCCCTGATCGCCCTGGCGCTGGCCGGGTTCCGGCGCCGCGACGTCGACTGACGCCCGGCACCGGTGCCCGCTGGGCCCTGGGCTCAGAGGTGCCTGACCAGCTCCGGCATCAGGTCCTGGAAGGTCCGCCCGCTGGCCGGCTGCCCGATCGCCGTCATCTGCCAACCCGTGGCCGTGCGCTGCACCTTGGCCATGATCTGCGCGGTGTACGGGCCGCCGCCGGTGAGCGTGTAGCGGGCCAGCTCGGTGCCGGTGGTCTCGTCCACGAGCCGGCAGAACGCGGCCTCGACCTCCTGGAAGGTCTGCCCGGTGAAGGAGTTGACGGTGAAGAGGATCTGGTCGACCTCGGCGGCGACGGTGGTCAGGTCGACCGTGATCGATTCGTCGTCGGTCGCGTCGCCCGCGCCGCCGACCAGGTTGTCCCCGCTGTGCCGCACCGAGCCGTCATTGCTGTTGAGGTGCTGGAAGAACACCACGTCCACCGGCCGTCCCTGGGCGAACAGCACCGCCGAGGCGTCCAGGTCGATCTCCCGGCCGGCGGCCAGCAGCTTGGCGAGGAAGCCCTTGCGCTCGGCCGCCTTCCAGCCGAGGCCCATCCGGACCAGGCTCAGCTGCCCGCCGCCCGGCTTCTCCAGGCTGATCTTCTGCCCCTTGGCCAGCGAAACGCTCATCGCGTCCTCCTCGTTCTGCCACCGCCCGTGCCGCGAATCTACAGCACTGTAGAGAATTTATGATCATCAACGGTGTCCTGCGAACACCCCTACCCCGTACTCCCCCGGACCGCACCCCGACGACGCTCCGCACCCTGACGGAACCGGCGGTCCGACGTCTGGCGTAGCCGCGGACCGGGACCGGACGGCCGGGGCGGCGGAGCGTCTAGGGTCGGCCGGAGCCACGAGGCTCCGAAGCCCTGAGGCTCCGAGGCCGCGCCGACCCGCGCCGGCCGCTCACGCTGGGGGGACCACCATGCCCGAACAGCACGAAGGAACCGAACAGCACGCAACGCCGGAGCGGCCGGGCGGATCCCGTCCCGGCCGCCGCCGCCTGCTCCGGGCCGGCCTCGGCGCGGGCGGCGCGCTGGCCACCGTGCGGCTGCTGCCCGGCGGCACGGCCTGGGCCGACGCGGCGCCCGGCACCGACCACGGCACCGCGCAGTACGACGGCCTCTGGCCGTCCTCGCACAACGTCGCCCCGCGCACCGCCACCACCACGACCGCCGCGCAGACCTGGCCGGACTGGGCCCGCTACGCCCGCATCGCCGACGGCACCTTCAACGAGCCCGCCGACATGCAGAGCTACATCGACGCCCTCAAGGCGCAGGAGGTGAGCGTCATCGAGCTGGACACGCTGCTCTCCGACTGGCTCACCGACGCCCAGTTCGCCGCCCACATGGCCGAGGTCAAGCAGTTCACCGGCCTGGCCCACGCGACCGGCCTCAAGGTCGTCATGTACTACCCGTCGCTGGAGCTGATCTCCCCCGGCGGCGAGAAGGGCCGCTCCTTCTACAAGAACGACCAGGGCAAGAACTGGGTGCAGCGCGACCTCACCGGCAAGCCCAACGTCTTCTACGGCAGCGTGGTGGTCTGGGTCGACCCGGGCGACGAGAGCGTCTGGCTCAGCCCCAACTCGCCCTGGCGGGACTACTACCTCAACCGGATCAAGGGCGTCGCCGCGACCGGTGTGGACGGCATCTGGCCGGACGTCCCGATCTACTTCGACGGCGTGCTCTCCTGGTGCGACGCCTCCACCTGGGGCGCGGCCGCGTTCAAGGCCGACACCGGCCTGGACCTGCCCAAGGCCGCGAACTTCGCCGACCCGGTCTTCCGCCGCTACGTCGAGTGGCGCCACCGCAATCTGCTCCGGTTCCAGCTGGACATCGCCGAGGCGGGCCGCTCGGTCAACCCCGACCTGGTCACCTTCGTCGAGACCGTCTCGATGGACTACCGCTACGCCACCTCGATCGGCCTGGACGGCGGCTACCTGCGCCAGGCCCCCGGCGCCGTCAGCCAGGTGTGGGAGGTGGACATCCTCGGCAACTACGACGGCATGCGGCACGCCACCGCCTCCGACTGGGTCTGCCTGGTCTCCATGTACAAGTACGCCCGCGCCGCCAGCGGCACCAAGCCCGCCTGGGCGTTCTCCTACGGCTGGCAGGCCGACGACGCCTCGCTGGTGATGTCCCAGCTGATCGCGGCCGGCTGCAACCCGTACGAGGTGAAGACCCCGTTCAAGAACGACACCGCGGACGCCGCGATGCGCACCCGGATGTACCGCTTCGTACGGATCAACCAGGCCAAGCTCTACGACCCGGTCTCGATCGCCCAGGTCGGCGTCTACCACTCGGCGCCGTCCAGGGACTACGTGGCCCCGGGCGAGGGCAACGGGATGTACGTCAACGCCACGGCCCCGGCCGGGATCGCCGACTGGTGGGGCGGCGACGACCCGCAGATGAGCTGCGCCTCGCTGTCCTGGCTGGGCGAGTTCCGGGGCGCCGTGAAGGCGCTGGTCTACGCCCACGTCCCGTTCGACACGGTGCCCAGCCCCGGGCTGACCGCCGAGGACCTCGCCCGCTTCAAGGTCCTGCTGCTGCCCAACCTCCAGGCGGTCTCGGACACCGAGGCGGCGCTGCTGCGCGGCTTCGTCTCGGCCGGCGGAACCATCGTGATCACCGGCCCTGCACCCACCGCCCTGGACGAACTCGGCGGCCAGCGCAGCGAGTTCGCCCTCTCCGACGTGCTCGGCCTGCGCAAGGCCGACCCGCTGCCCGCCACCAAGCAGAACTCCTACGGCAGCGGCAGCTGTTGGTACGTCAAGGCGCTGCCCGGACTGAGCTACCTGACCAAGACCGACCAGGCCTCGGCAGACCAACTGCTCACCGCCGTACGGCAGTCCGCCCCGCCGGCCGTCACCCTGGCCGGGGACCGGCGGATCTTCCTGGACGCCCGGCGGCTCGGCACCGACACCGTCGTCCACCTGGTGAACTTCACCAACTTCGGGGACACCCCCGCGGCGTTCCACAGCAGCCCCGCCAACTGCACGCTCTCCTACGCGCTCCCGGCCGGGGCGAGCGTCACCGCCGTCACCGTCGCGAGCCCCGACGGTACCGACCCGGCGCCCAAGGCCGCCCCGTACACCGTCACCGGTGCCACGGTCAGCGTGCCGCTGACCGTGGCGCAGTACTCGGTGGTGACGATCACCGTCGGTTAGGGCGTGTCCGGCGCAGGGATGCGCCAGAGGGCGGCGGGGTCGGCCTCGCCGCCCGGGGCGGACTCGAAGGCGATCCACTTCCCGTCCGGGGACCAGCTCGGCGCGCCGTCGTAGGCGGCGTCCTCGCGGGTGACCCGGACAGGGGTGCCGCCGTCCGCCGCCACCGCGAAGAGCTGGGCGTTCGGCAGGCCGCCCAGGTTGGAGGAGAAGACCAGGAAGCGGCCGTCCGGGGACCAGCTCGGGTCGGTGTGCTCCCCCGGCGCGTCGGTGACCTGCCGCAGCCCGCCGCCGTCCGCGCCGACCGTCCACAGTGACCAGTCCTCGCGGCCCGCGCCGCGCCGTTGGAAGACGATCCGGTCGCCCCTCGGGGACCAGTTGGGCTGCCGGTTGTCCGTGCCGGTGGCCGGGCCGTCCACCAGTAGGACGGGTGCGCCGCCGCTTCGGCGGACCTTCCAGAGCGAGTCCCGCTCGGCCGCGTCGCCCTGCCCGGCGGCCCGTTCCGCCCCCCGGCTCCGCTGGAAGACGATCCACTCGCCGTCCGGGGAGAAGCTCGGTTCGCTGTAGCCGCTGCCGTCGGCGTGCCTGGTCACCCGCTCGGGGGCGCCGCCCGGCTTCATCAGCCAGACCTCGTCGTGGTCGGACTCCCGGTCGGTGGCGAAGGCGAAGGCATCGGCGGCGGCGTTCCAGCTGCTGCCGGGAAGGTTGACGGCCGCCCTGTCCGGGTCCTCCAGCACCTTGTGCGGCGCGCCGCCGTCCAGCGGCAGGACGCTGAGGGCGGCGGCGCCCCTGTTGTAGCCCTCGCCGAACTCGGTCAGCAGCACCGAGCGGCCGTCCGGGGCGAAGGCCGGGTTCTGGGCGCTGCGGCCGCCCTCGGCGCGGTAGAGCAGCCGGGCACCGTCGGCGCGGCGCTCGCCGGCGGAGGCGACGGCGCTCGCCGGCCCGGGCCCCGGCCGCTCCTCGCCGGCGGAGCCGGAGTCCGGGCCGCCGCATCCGGCCAGCAGCAGGACGGCGGCGGCCGCGACCGACCTTGGCAAGCGATTCCTCATGCCCACAAGCTAGTTGACGTTGCGTCACCCCTCGTCCGCCGCCAGGCGGATCGCGCCCCGCCGACCGGCCGGGGCTGTCACCCGGCGCCGCGCTCCAGCCGCACCAGGGCGTCCACCGCGACCCGGGCGCCCGTCGCCGCGCCGCCGGCCTCGCCGGCCCGGTGCCCGGACTCGCCGCCGACCGTACGGTGCACCCGCTCGGCGCGGACGGTGCGCAGCTTGTGGTCGGCGAGGTCGGCCAGCACGTCCTCCGGGGTGAAGAGCACGGCCGGGTCCTGCGGGCCGCCGACGCCCTCGGTGAGGTTGCTCAGGTCGTGCCCGATGACCAGCAGGGTGCCACCGGGGGCGAGCGCGTCGGCGGCGCGGCGCAGCGCGTCCCGGCGGTCCGCGGCGGGCAGCTGGAGGTAGGCGACCAGGACGAGGTCGTACCCGGCGGCGGGGGCCTCGACGGTGCGGGCGTCGCCGTGGCGCCAGGTGAGCCGGTCAGCGACCTCGTCGGGCAGTTCGGCGGTGAGCCGTTCGGCGCGTTCCAGGGCGACGGCGGAGAAGTCCAGGCCGGTGACCTCCCAGCCCTGGGCGGCCAGCCAGATGGCGTTGCGGCCCTCCCCGGCGGCCAGGTCGAGGGCGTGTCCGGGGGTGTGGCCGGCCATTTCCCGGACCACCCACCGGTTGGGCTCGACGCCCCACACCAGCTCGCTCGCGGCGTAGCGGTCGTCCCAGTCCTGGCTGTCCATCGCGCCTCCTCCGTTCGACGGGCCTGCTCGTACGGCCAACCTACCGGGCCGACGCGGACCCGGCCGGGAACGGTCCAGCGGGCGGACACCCTTGACGGCGAATATTGGTCCAGTCCAATCTGTTCAGTCGTGACGCGCACGGGCAGACCACCCGTCGTGTCCGCGCACCGCCCGTCCCACACGTCACCAGTCCGCGCGCCCCCACCGCACGCGGACCGGCTCCCCAGGCCCACCCGGGCCGCCGCACCGCCGGAACCCCCCCCCACACATCCGGAGGACCCACCGCATGCACGACCGCGTCCTGCCCGCACAGTCCGCGCACCCCGCCGGGGAGCGAACCGGCCGCCGGGCCGCCCACCGCAGAAGAGCCACCGCGCTGGCCCTGGCCGCCACCCTGACCACCAGCGGCGCCGCGATCGCCCTGAGCTTCGGCTCCGCCTCGGCCGCCCCGGTCAACCTGCTGGCCAACGGCGACTTCGAGACCGGCACCCTGGCCGGCTGGAGCTGCTCCAACGGCTCGGTCGTCACCACCCCGGTGCACGGTGGGACCCACGCGCTCAGCGGCGCCGTCTCGGCCTCCGACACCGCGCAGTGCCAGCAGACCGTCGCCGTCCAGCCGAACACCACGTACACCCTGGCCGGCTGGGTCCAGGGCAGCTACGTCTACCTGGGCGCCACCGGCACCGGCGTCAACTCCTCGGCGTGGACGCCGGGCGGGACCGGCTGGAACCAGCTGAGCACCACCTTCACCACCGGCGCCACCACGAACTCCGTCACAGTCTTCACCCACGGCTGGTACGGCACCGGCGCGTACTACGCGGACGACCTCACGCTGACCGGCCCGGCCGGTCCCACCCCGACGGCAAGCCCGACGGCCACGGCCAGCCCCACCCCGACCGCGAGCCCGACGCCCACCGCGAGCCCCACCCCCACCAACAGCCCGACGCCGACCGGCACCCCGACCACCCCGACCCCGACGGGCACCGCGAGCGGCCCGGCCGGCGACGGCAAGGTCACCACCCCGGCCGGCTTCAAGGTCACCAAGGCCACCTCCAACGCGGTGGTGCTCAGCTGGCAGCCCTCCACGCTGACCACCGGTGACGGCTTCGTCGGCTACAAGGTGTGGTCCAACGGCCAGCTGGTCGCCACCTCGATGGGCACCTCGGTCACGGTCAGCTCGCTGCTGCCGGGCCAGAACTACACCTTCAGCGTGCAGGGCTACTCCGGCGGCCACGCCTCCGCCCAGTCGGCGCCGGTGTCCACCACGACCGCCGCCGCCCCCGCGCAGCAGCCGGTCCGCTCGGCCTACTTCGACCAGTGGGGCGTCTACGAGAACGCGTACAACGCGAAGAACGTCGACACCAGCGGCGCGGCCGGCAAGCTGGACGTCATCCACTACGCGTTCGCCAACATCGACCCCACCAAGTTCACCTGCTTCCAGGCGGTGAAGGCCTCCGACTCGGCCAATGAGTCCAACCCCAACGCCGGTGACGGCGCGGGCGACGCCTACGCCGACTACCAGGCCGACTACGGCTCCGGCACCAGCGTGGACGGCACCACCGACGACTGGCAGCAGCCGCTCAAGGGCAACTTCAACCAGCTGCGCCAGCTGAAGGCGAAGTACCCGAACCTGCGCTTCACCATCTCGCTCGGCGGCTGGACATACTCCAAGTACTTCTCCGACGCGGCCGCCACCGACGCCTCCCGGAAGACCTTCGTCTCCTCCTGCGTCGACATGTTCCTCAAGGGGAACCTGCCGACCGGGGTGGCCGGTGACGCCTCCGGCGGCCAGGCCTCGGCGGCCGGCCTGTTCGACGGCATCGACATCGACTGGGAGTACCCGGGCTCGGCCGGCGGCCACACCGGCAACCACTACTCCGCGGCCGACAAGCAGAACTACACCCTGCTGCTCAAGGAGTTCCGCACCCAGCTGGACGCCCTCGGCGCCGCCCAGGGCAAGCGCTACATCCTGAGCGCCGCGCTGCCCAGCGGCCAGGACAAGGTCGCCCAGCTGGAGACCGACAAGATCGGCGCCTACCTGGACTACGCCGACGTGATGTCCTACGACATGCACGGCGCGTGGGACGCCACCGGCCCGACCAACCACCAGGACCCGCTGCACGACAGCGCGGCCGACCCGACCACGCCGATCACCCCGGGCACCCGCAAGTACAACGTGGACACCACGCTCGCCGCGTACACCACCGGCCTGCCCGAGTACGGCATCCCCGGCGGCTTCCCGGCCAACAAGATCGTGCTGGGCATCCCGTTCTACTGGCGCGGTTGGACCGGCGTCCCGGCCGGCTCCAACTACGGCCTGTACCAGAGCGCGACCGGCCCGACGGCGAAGAAGCCGCTGAGCCAGGAGGCCGGCCTGGCCGCCTGGAAGGAGCTCAACCCGACCGCGGCGCAGACCCACTGGGACCCGGTCACCGAGAGCAGCTGGGTCTACGACGGCACCAACTTCTGGACCGGTGACACCCCGCAGGCCGTCCAGGCGCGCGGGGCCTACGCCAAGAGCAAGGGCCTGGGCGGGCTGTTCGCCTTCTCCCTGGAGAACGACGACGCCTCCAGCACGATGCTCAACGCGATGGACAGCAGCCTTCGCTGACGAGACGTCATGAATCAAGGCGGCCCGCGCGGAACCTCCGCGCGGGCCGTCCGCGTTCAGTTCAGCGCGGCGGCACCGGGTCCGCCCCGCCCGCCCCCGGGCGGCAGCGCAGCAACCGCCCGACCGTCAGCCGGGCCCCGCGCAGCGCGCCGTGCCGGTGCAGCGCCCGCACCGCGTACGTCGAGCAGGACGGCGTGTACGGGCAGCAGGCCGGGCGGCGCGGACTGACCTCGGTGCGGTAGTGGCGCACCGCGCCGTACAGCACCCCGGCCGCGAAGCCGCTCGGCACGGGGGCGGACGGGTCGGCCGTGCGGCGCCCGCGCACCCCGGCGAGGGCGAAGCGCAGGCCGGAGGCCATCATCACCGGGATCAGCGCGATCAGGCAGGGGTCGGCGAACTCGCAGCAGCCGTCGGCGCAGCACTCCGCGCCATCGTTCCGCAGGTGCTTGCGCCGCCGGGACTTGGCGTGTTCGTCCTTGCGGTAGCCCTCCCAGACCTGGCGCTGCTTCCTGCGCCGGAGCCGCTCCGAGGCGGGCAGCCACCACCAGGCGCGCTCGGGGCGGATCGGCGGGACGTTGGCGCCGAGATCCGGCGTCGGGTCGGACACTGCTGGTGGTCCCCTCGATCCTTCCGTCGGGGCCGACCCCGACGATCCGGGCAAGATTATCCGAAGACCATCCGCCCGGATCCGCCCGCGATCCGCCCGGCCGACGCGGCATACTCAGCCGGCTCAGCCGTCACCGAGGTTGAGCGAGGGGAAGAGGTCCTGGAACGGCTGGGTGGTCACCGAGACGCTCCGGGAGAACGGGTTGTCGAAGTCCCAGATGATGAACAGCAGGAAGGCGATCAGCACGCTGAAGCACAGCGCCAGGATCAACTCCCGTGGCGTGCGCCGAATCTGGAGCGCGAACAGCATGCCGACGGTCACCACCGCGCCGCCGATCAGGCCGAGCCAGACCACCCCGGGCATCGTCGGCCCGGCGTTCTGCCCGCGCGCGTTGCGGGACTCGGAGGCCTGGCTGATCCGGTCCATGATCGGCTGGTAGCCCTGGGACTCCAGGTCGGAGGCGGGCGACCGGGTGGCGACGTCGTTCTGGAGCTTCTGGAACAGCTCGTCGCCCTTGCCGGTGATGCCGCCGGTCTTCTGCATGTAGGACCACTCGGTGTTCACCACGTACGAGACGTAGGCGTCCACATCGGCCCGGACCTGGTCGCGGAACTCCGCCGGGTAGATCACCGCGCGGTCGCTCACCTCGCGCAGCGACTGCGCCTCGTGGAACAGGTCGTCCTGCGCGGAGCTGCGCGCGTCCCAGACGCCCGCGATGGCGAGGCCCAGGACGATCGCGTAGACCACCCCGATCATCATCGTGATGTACTCGATGACGTCCGGGGTCTCGTCGGCGCTCTCCGCCGGGATCGGCCGGCGCTTCCTCAGTACCACCACCGCCACCACGACGGCACAGGCCGACGCCATGGCGACGATCAACGCCACCCACTCGGACATGGCAACTCCCCTCTTTGGCTTGACTTCTGACAAAACGTGAGTCGGAGGACCCTCGGCGGACGGTCAGGACGAGTCCGAACGGCCACCGCGTCCTCGGCCGCCGCGGCCCGGGCGCAGGGCTGCCGCCGCGAGCACGCCGGGAAGCATGATCACCAGCAGCTTGGTGGTCAGAGAGGTGCCCCGGTGATGCTGGGCCATCGCCTGGGGCTTCGGCCTGGGGGCTTGGAACGTCGGATGCGCCGCCGCGGTCGGCCACAGCGGGCTCGGACGCGCCGGGCTCGGCGAGACCCCCGGGCTGGGGGCCACCGGACTGGGGACCACCGTGCTGGGCACGGCCACGTGCGGGGCAGCCGGTGCGGGGGCGGCCGGGACCGGAACGGGCACCGCGGGTACGGGCGCGGGCGCCGCAGGGGCCGGTGCGGGTTGCGCCGGCGCAGGGGCGGGGGCGGGTGCGGGAGACGCGGGCGGTGCGGGAGACGCCGGCGGTGCGGGAGAGGCGGGCGGTGCGGGAGACGCCGGCGGTGCGGGAGACGCCGGGGGCGCGGGTGACACGGGCGGCGGGGTGGGTGCCGGCGTCGGGCTGGGTGACGGCGGGCTCGGCGACGGCGTCGGCGTCGGCGTCGGCGTGGGAGTCGCACTGGGGCTCGGGCTTGGCGACGGCGACGGACTCGGGCTCGGGCTCGGGCTCGGCGACGGGCTGGGACTCGGGCTCGGCGACGGCGTGGGCGTCGGGCTCGGGGTGGGTGACGGCGTGGGCGTGGGCGTGGGAGTCGGTGAGAGTGTGGGCGTCGGAGTCGGGGTTGGCGTGGGCGTCGGTGACGGGCTGGGTGTGTGCGACGGAGGCGGCGAATGCGTGGCGGTGGGAGTCGGCGTCGGGCTCGGGCTGGGGCTCGGACTGGTGCAGGGGTACGGGTGGTGATGGTGATGGTGGTGGTGGTGCCAACCGTGGTCACCGTGCTCGTCGCCCTCGTGACCGTCACCACCGTGCCCGGAACTGCCCTGCCCGGGGCCGGCTGTCCCCGCGGTCGGCCGGCCGGACGCGCTCTGCGCCCCCGGCTTCTTCGGGCGCGTGGGCGACGGGAAGTGCGGGATGGACGAAGGAAGGTGCACCGTCGGCGAGGGCAGGTGCGGGGTGACCGAGGGGAAGTGCGGGGTTGGCCACGCGGTGGCCGTGGGCGAGTGGCAGGGGTGGTGCCAGTGCGGGGGCTTGGGCAGGTGGTGCCCCGAGCCGAAGCTCGGCGCGATGCTCACCCCGACCTGGACGTCCACCCCGACGCCCACGCTCACCTGACCGTCCGGCCGCACCGCCACCGACACATCGGTGTCGGTGCACACGCAGGTGTCCGCGATCGGGCCGTGCGGGTATCCGACGAGGTGCTGCCCGACGCCGGACGCGGACGCTCTGCCGACCAGCACGCAGATCGCGACCACGCCGACCGACGCGCCGATCAGCCGCACCCGCCGCCCGGGGGCCGCGCCCCCGCCGCCGGGCGGTATCCGGCGGATCTGCCGACGCTGGGGCATGGTTCCACACACCTCTCGGGAAGGACGGGCAGATCAGGCAGGAGGGTCAATCTCGATCGAATCCCCGACAGAAAGTCCATCGCGTACGACCAGAAGTGATCAAAGACGCTCAGGCGGACGGCCCGCCCTCGGGGGCAGGCCGTCCGTCATCAGGTCGAACGATCTTCGCGCCGACCGGTTACGGCCCGCGCCCGCTGTTTTGCGCGCTCAGTTGCGGCGGTGCGCGATCTCCACGTTCTCCAGCACGCCGACCGCGTCCGGCACCAGGATGGCGGCCGAGTAGTAGGCGCTGACCAGGTACGAGATGATCGCCTTCTCGTCGATGCCCATGAAGCGGACCGACAGCGACGGCTGGTACTCGTCCGGGATTCCGGTCTGGTGCAGGCCGATGACGCCCTGGTTGTCCTCGCCGGTACGGATCACGATGATCGAGCTCGTGTTCTCCTTGGTGACCGGGATCTTGTTGCAGGGCAGGATCGGTACCCCGCGCCAGGCCGGCACCTGCTGCCCGCCGAGGTCGACGTGGGTGGGGTACAGCCCACGGGCGTTGAACTCCCGGCCGATCGCGGCGATGGTCCGCGGGTGGGCGAGCAGGTAGTCGGGGTCACGGCGGCGGTTGAGCAGCTCGTCCAGGTCGTCCGGGGTGGGCGGGCCGGAGTGGGTCTGGATGCGCTGGTCGAAGTCGGCGTTGTTGAGCAGGCCGAACTCCGGGTTGTTGACGATCTCGTGCTCCTGGCGCTCGCGCAGCGCCTCGATGGTCAGCCGCAGCTGGTGCTCGGTCTGGTTCATCGGCTGGTTGTAGAGGTCCGCGACGCGGGTGTGGACCTTCAGAACGGTCTGCGCGACGCTCAGCTCGTACTCGCGCGGCCTGAGCTCGTAGTCCACGAAGGCGCCGGGCAGCTCGTACTCGCCGTGGTGGCCGGCCGACATGGCGATCTCGGCCTCGCCGCGCTCGTTCTGCGCCTGGAGCGGCAGCGCCAGGAAGCTCTGGAGGTGCTCCTGGAGGCTGGGGGCGTTGTCCCGGATGGCGGCGAAGTCCGACCGGGTCAGCGTCAGGGCGACCCCGGAGGTGGCGGTCTTGGCGGTGAACTCCCAGGTGGCGTCGGGGTTCAGCAGCGCGTCGTCGCCGAACCGGTCGCCGTCGCCGGCCACGCCGACCACGGTCTCGTCGCCGTACTTGCCGGTGCCGATCTTGTTGATCTTGCCGTGGGCGATCAGGAAGATCCGGTCGGCGGGCTCGCCCTGGGTGGTGAGCACCTCGCCGGGGCCGAAGTCCCGCTGCTGGCAGCGGTCGGCCAGCGCGGTGAGGACGTCCTCGTCCTCGTAGCCGCGCAGCAGGGCCAGCTCGCCCAGCTCGTCCGGGATCACCCGGACCTGGGAGCCGGTCTTGATGAACTCCACCACGCCGTTGCCGACGGTGTAGGTGAGCCGGCGGTTGACTCGGTAGGCGCCACCGGCCGCCTGGACCCAGGGCAGCACCTTGAGCAGCCAGCGGGAGGTGATCTCCTGCATCTGCGGTGCGGACTTGGTCGTGGTGGCAAGGTTCCGTGCGGCGGCCGTCGCAAGGCTCTGCTGCTTGGCCTGCACTGCCTCCGGGCTCGTGTCCACGGTCATCGGCAGTGGTCTCCATTCCTGTGGTCGGGTCACGCGCCCAGGGGCATACCGGCCCGCCCGGGCGCATGCCATGACGGATCATCAGATCCGCGTGATGGTGGGGGCGTTGGCGATGTGCGCGAAGTGCGGCCGCCGTCTCCCGGCGGCCCATCCGGAACCCTAGATCACCAAGGCCCGGCCGGGCCCGCACGGCGGCCGACTACCCCCCGATAGGGTGAATCTCGCCCGGTCCGCCCGCATCACCTCAGGGACTGGAGGAACATCCGTTCGCCCCCGCGACCCCCGTACCCCCCAAGGCCTTCCGGCCCCGGCCGCGGTCCGCCGAGCGGCCCCGACGGCCGCCGCCCGGCGTCAACCCGGCACACCGTCCCGGCGACACGATCCGCATGGCGCACCCCACGCGGACGGCAACGCGAACGGCCCGTCAGATGCCGGCACGGGGGACGCCGGCATCTGACGGGTGAACGGGGGTGCGCAGTGGGGAGCCGCACCGGGGAGGGGACGCGGACGGCACCTACCGTGCCGCCGGATCAGGCACAGGCGACCTGGGTGCCGGGGACGTTGACGATGCCCGAGTTGTTGGACTCGCCGCCGCTGTACTCGTAGTACAGGTAGGAGTAGAAGTCGATCCGGGTGGCGGGGCCGCAGGCCGAGTCGGGCGCGACGGCGTACGTCACCGTGAAGGCGCTGCTGGCGCCGGGGGCGAGCGGCACGTTGTAGCGGGCGATGCCGCCGTGGACGTTGTCGCTGCACCCGTTGGTCTGGGTGCCGCAGGCGGTCGCGGCGAACTTGAGGCCGCTCTGCAAACTGGTGCCGTAGGTCTCCTGGACGCTCTGGTAGACGAACTGGATCGGGGTGTCGTACGGATTGGTGAGCGTCAGCGTGAGCGTGAACTCGCCGCCCCGGACGGTCGTCTGCTTGTCGGAGACGGCCGTGAGGGGCAGCGGGGTGTCGGCCCGGGCGGCGGGGGCGGCGGACAGGAGCAGACCGACGACGAGGGCCGGGCACGCGGCGAACGCGGCGCGGCTCAAAGGTGTTCTGCGCATGACCAAGGAGCGTAGGCGCCGCCATCGCCGAGGTTGCCCTCCTCGGCCCGGGTCCGTACCGACGCAGCAGCGGCGGGCGGACACCGTGAACCGGCCGCTCTCGTTCCGCCCCCGCCGGCCCGCCCGGGGGCCTATGCTTCGCCGCCGCCCGCCTGAGGACGCCCCCGGGCCCCGGGGATCCCCCTCAGGCGGATGGCGGCAGGATGTCGCAGAGCGCGCCGAGCGCCGCCGGGTAGGCGTGGTCCGGTGGCGTGGCATAGCCGACCACCAGGCCGTCGACGGCCGGCATCGCCGCCTCGTCGATCGCCGGGTGCCGGTAGTCGGCGAGCCCCTCGACGGCCAGGCCCCGGTAGGCGGCGGCCTTGAGCACCGAGCGTTCGGTGCCCGGCTCCAGGCGCAGCACCGCGTGCAGGCCGGCCGCGATGCCGGACACCGCCACGTGCGGGGCGCGGTCGGCGAGCGCGGCCACCAGCTGGTCACGGCGGTCCCGGTAGCGGCGGCGCATCCGGCGCACGTGCCGGTCGTAGCCGCCGGAGTCGATGAACTCGGCGAGGGTCAGCTGCTCCAGGGCGCTGGCCCAGCCCTCGCGTTCGCCCTTGGCGGCGAGCACCCGGTCCACCAGGTGGTCGGGCAGCACCATCCAGCCGAGCCGCAGCGCGGGGGTCAGGCTCTTGCTGGCGCTGCCGAGGTAGACCACCCGTTCCGGGTCGAGCCCCTGGACGGCGCCGACCGGCTGGCGGTCGTAGCGGAACTCGCCGTCGTAGTCGTCCTCCAGCACCAGCCCGCCGCGTCCGCGCGCCCAGTCGACCACGGCGGCGCGCCGGCCCGGGTGCAGCGGACCGCCGGTGGGGAACTGGTGGGCGGGGGTGAGCAGTGCGGTACGGACCTCCGGGTGCCGCGCCAACTCGCCCGCTCGGGCGCCGTGTTCGTCGATCGGCAGTGGCACGGTGGCGACTCCGGCGGCGGCCAGCAGCTCCCGGTGGAAGCCCAGCCCGTACGCCTCGACGGCCAGCGGGCCGTGCTCGGCGGGCGGCAGGGCGGGCAGGGCGCCATCGAAGAGCAGCCGCAGCGCGTGGGCGAAGCCGGAGCAGATGACGATCCGGTCGGGGTCGGTGCGCACCCCTCGGGCGCGGGCGAGGTAGTCGGCGAGGACGGTGCGCAGTTCGCGCCGGCCGTGCGGATCGCCGGGCCCGAAGGCCTCGTTGGGGGCGGCGGTGAGGGCCCGGCGGGCGGCGGCGAGCCAGGCGGTGCGCGGGAAGGAGGCGGCGTCCGGCCGGCCCTGGCGCAGGTCGTGGGCGGGCCCCGGCCGGCGCGAGGGGCGGCGGGCCCGGGTGGACGGGGCGGGGTCGGCCCGTTCGGCGACGGTGGTGCCGGAGCCCTGCCGGGCGGTGAGCCAGCCCTCGGCGACGAGTTCGGCGTAGGCCTCGGCGGCGGTGTTGCGGGCCAGGCCGAGGTCGGCGGCGAGGGCGCGGTAGGGCGGCAGTCGGGTGCCGGGGGCGAGTCTGCCGCTGCGGATCGCCTCGCGCAGGGCCGCCATCAGGGCGGCTCTGCGGCCACCGGTGGCGGGGAGGTCGAGGTGCAGGTCGTGGCCGGTCGGGTGGGCGGGCCCGGAGGGGTGCGTGCCCCGCGTGTCCGTCATGGTCACGCACCCTACCCGCCGCCCCGAGCGGGCCCGCCCGCGCCTCCTTATAGGGGGACGGGTCCTCGGGTCCAGCGGGAGAGGGGCCCTACGGAACGACGGTGACCGGCCAGCGGCCCGCCTTCACCAGCCGGACCGCCACCGAGCCGATCACCTTGTGCCCGGCCTGCTCGGAGACGCCGACCACCACGGCGTCGGCGCGCAGCTCGTCCGCGAGCTTGGCGAGCCCGGTGTACGGGTCGCCGCGCATGGTCAGGAACTGCCAGTCCACCCGCCACACCTCGCGCACCCGGTGCTCGGCCTCGCGCAGCGCCGCCAGCAGTTCCTCGGCGATCTCCTGGGTGGTCTCCTCCACCGCGGCCCCGGCCAGGGCGGTCGCGGCGCCGAGGATCGGCTGGATGTACGCCACGGCGAGGACGGCGCCCTGCCGGCGGGCCAGGCCGGCGGCGTAGGCGGTGGCGCGCCAGGAGGAGTCGGAGCCGTCCAGGCCGGCCAGCACCACCTTGGGGCCGTCGGTGCCCAGCTCGAACCCCGTGGGCGCGGGCGCGGCCTCGTGCCGCCCGGCGCCGATCGGCGCCCCGGCGGTGGCCGCCCGCCCCGAGCCGGCGTCCGCCGCCCCGCCCGTACCGGCGTCGACCTCTCCCTGGTCCGCCGTGTCCGCCGCATCGTTCTCGTTGCTCATGGGGCCGAGGCTATGCCCACCCGACACCGGGAGTGACGGCAGGGGGCACTCCGGGTGAGCGCTGTGGTGCGGACCACCCGGGCGGGCGGCCGGGGCGACGGAACCGGTACCGGCGGCGGGCCGATCGTCACGCTCCGTCGACCGTGTGGGCGGCCTCACAGGGGTTCCTGGGCGGCCTCGCAGTGGCGCGGGCCACTTCCGGGGCTATTTTGATCTTGGAAATGGGTGCAAATCGGGCGAAAACAGCACATTTCCTTGATTCTTACCATCGGTAACAGCCCTCTGACGTGGCTAAACCTTCGAATCCTTGAAACCGCCACGACCACCCCCGTAACTTCGAACCCGTTGCACCGAGCGATTCGCTCCGGCCGGGCCCCAGGCCCCCGAGCGCAACGGTGCCGGACCACGCGAGTGACGTGTCCCCGAAACCGACGGCCTTCCGAGGGCCTGGTTCCGCGCGCTCGCAGACTCCTCCGAAAGGAAACCCATGACCTTCCGTAACGAGACTGCCGCTGCCACCACCACTGCCACCCCGAAGCGTCGCAACCGCGTCCGGATGGCTCTGATGGCCGGGGCGCTCACCGCCCTGCCGGTCGCCGGCCTCGTCACGGCCACCGGCGCGTCCGCCGCGCCGGCTTCGGTCTGGGACAAGGTCGCCGCCTGCGAGGCGACCGGCAACTGGGCCGTCAACTCCGGCAACGGCTTCTACGGCGGCCTCCAGTTCACCTCCAGCACCTGGGCCGCCTTCGGTGGCACCGCGTACGCCCCGCAGGCCCACCAGGCCACCAAGGACCAGCAGATCGCCATCGGTGAGAAGGTCCTCGCCGCCCAGGGCCCCGGCGCCTGGCCGGTCTGCTCCGTCAAGGCCGGTCTGACCAAGTAAGGCCGCGCGCCACGAGGCCGCCGCACCCCACCCGGGGTGCGGCGGCCTCGTCGCGTTCCGGCGACGGCCGTTCGTCAGGACGACCGGGCCGGGAGCGGCAGCGGGATCGCGGGCAGGCCGTCGATGCTGGTGCCGACCAGCGGCTTGCGCGCGCAGTAGGCGCCGAACTCCTCCTCGTCCTTGCGGTCGAAGTACTGGGCGTGCAGGTCCCGGTCGGCGCGGTACTCCATGAACGGCACCGCGTACCCGCAGGAGTCGCTGACCCTCTCGGCCTTGACCAGCACGATCGCCCGCAGCCCGGAACCGTCGGCGGTCGGGTCGAAGTGGCCGAGCAGCTCGGCGAACCGCGGGTCGTCGCGGAAGACCGGCTCACCGTGCCCGTGCACCCGCACCACGGTCGGCGGGCCTTCGAAGGCGCAGAACATCAGGGTGATCCGGCCGTTCTCCCGCAGGTGGGCGACGGTCTCGGCCTGCGAGCCGCCGAAGTCCAGGTAGGCGAGGGTGAGCTCGTCGATCACCACGAGGGTCCCCGACCGTCCCTTGGGAGAGAGGTTGACGTGCCCGTCGGCGGCCAGCGGGGCGGTGGCCACGAAGTAGACCGGCTGGCGTTCGATGAACTGGCGCAGCCTGCCATCGATGCTTTCGTACTGCTTTCCCATGGGCGCGATTCTGCCAAGCTCCCCGTCCGACGGGAAGGAGGGCCCGGATCCCGGGACGGGCCCGGCCGGAACACGGGGACCGGCCGGTGGGAGGGACCGGCCGGTCATGGGCGGGGACGGGCACCGGCGGCGCCGACCGGTCAGTGCTTCATGTAGACGCTGTCCATGAACTCGATGATCTGCTGATCGGTCAGCCGCTGGCCGTCCCGGTGGCCCATCGCCAGGTCGGCCTCGCTGATCATGCCGACCAGCCGCTCCCCGTCGATCACCGGGATCCGCCGGATCTGGTGCTGCTCCATCTTGCGCAGCACCATCTCCATGGTGTCGTCGGCCCGCACGCAGTGCAGGTGGCCGGACAGCTCCATGGCCGTCATCTTGGCCGGGTCCTTGCCCTCCGCGATACATCGCAGCACGATGTCTCGGTCGGTGATGATGCCCTTGAGCTTCTGGTCGTCGCCGCAGATCGGCAGCGCGCCCACGTGCTTGTCGCGCATCATCCGCGCGGCCTCCTCCAGCGTCTGGTGGGCGCCGATGCACTGGGCACCGGTGTGCATGATGTCTCGGGCAGTGGTCACGGGGACTCCTTCGTCGGTGGTTCCCCCCGGCTGTCCCCCCGCATCCCCCCGGCGGTGCTCCCGGCTCCCGCCGTCAGGGGCGGGGAGGGGTGTGTGACCGCGCCCTCACCATAAGCAACCCCGCCGCCGCCCGCGACCGCTGCGCCCGCGCCCTGCGGGCGGTCGGCGGGCGGTCAGCGGCGGACGCAGAGTGGGAGGTAGCGCAACCGGCACAGCGACCCGCCTCCCGAGGAGTGAGTGAGCCATGGACGCCACCGAGACCCCCGCCCCGCAGGTCTGGCCCACCCTGCGCGCCACCGACGCCCCCGCCCTGATCCGCTTCCTGGTCGACGCCTTCGGCTTCCGGGAGGTCGTCCGCTACACCGAGGGCGAGCTCGTCACCCACGCCGAACTCGCCTGGCCCGAGGGCGGCGGCGTGATGCTCGGCTCCGACCGAGAGAGCCCCGAGGGCGCCGAACCCTGGCCGGGCCGACCGGGCTGCTTCACCGCGTACGTGGTCACCGCCGACCCGGACACCGTGCACGCCCGGGCGGTGGCCGCCGGGGCCCGGATCACCACCGGGCCGTACGAGACCGACTACGGCTCGCGCGACTTCGCCGCCGCCGACCCGGAGGGCAACCGCTGGTACTTCGGCACCTACCCGGGCACCCCCAGGCCGGCCACCCGCCCGCAGGAGTGAGGCCGTGCCCCAGATGACGGTGGACGGGCGCGCCCTCGCCCTCTCCCACCTCGACAAGGTCTACTACCCGCGCACCGGCACCCCCAAGGGCGAGGTGCTGCGCTACTACGCCGCCGTGCACACCGCGCTGCTCCCCCACCTGCGCGACCGCCCGGTCTCCTTCCTGCGCTGCCCGGACGGCGTCGAGGCGGAGGTGTTCGTCGCCAAGAACCCGCCGCCCGGCACCCCGGACTGGGTGCGCACCGTCGACGTGCCGAGCAACACCGGCGAGCTGCGCCAGGTGGTGCTGGAGGACGGCGCGGCCCTGCTGGCGCTCGCCAACCTGGGCTGCCTGGAGCTGCACGTCCCGCAGTGGCACGCGGCCGCGCCCGCCCTCGCCGACCGGCTGGTGCTGGACCTCGACCCCGGCGAGGGAGCGGACCTGCTCACCTGCCGCACGGTCGCGCTGCTGCTGCGCGAGCGCCTCGCCGCGGACGGCCTGGCGGCCTGGGTGAAGACCTCCGGGTCCAAGGGCCTGCACCTGCTGGTCCCGATCGAGCCCACGCCCAGCACCCGGGTCTCCGGGTACGCGAAGGCGCTGGCCGCCGCGCTGGAGGCCGAGCACCCCGACCTGGTGGTGCACACCATGGCCAAGGCCCGGCGCCGGGGCCGGGTGCTGGTCGACTGGTCGCAGAACAACGCCAAGAAGACCACCGCCGCGCCGTACACCCTGCGGGCCCGCCCGCTGCCGACCGTCTCCACCCCGCTGGCCTGGGCCGAGCTGGAGCGGGCCGGCGCCGAACCGGACCTGGTGTTCACGCTCGCCGAGGTCCCCGACCGGCTGGCCGCGCACGGCGACCTGCTCGCCCCGCTGCTGGACCCCGAGCGGGCCCGGCCGCTGCCCGGCGCGCCCTCGGCTGCGGGCCAGGCCGGTGCGCCGGCGGCGACGAGGCCGGCACCCGCGGCGCGGCAGGTGCTCCACCCGCCCGTCGAGGTGATGCGCCCGGCCGCCGCCACCGCCGTGCCGCCCGCCGACGGCCTGGGCGGCGGGGGCGTGCAGTACGAACTGAAACTGGACGGCTTCCGCTGCGTCGCCTTCGCCCGGGGCTCCCGGCCCGCGTACCTCCAGTCCCGCAGCGGCCGCGACCTGGCCCCCGAGTTCCCGCCGATCGCCGCCGCCGTCGCCCGGCTGCCCGAGGGGCTGGTGCTGGACGCCGAGCTGGTCGCCTGGCGGGACGGCCGGTTCGCCTTCGGCGAGCTGCTGCACACCCGCCAGGCCCGCGCCGCCGCCCCGGAGGTGGCGCTCGGGCTGATCGCCTTCGACCTGCTGGCGCTGCCCGGCCGGGACGTCCGGCGGCTGCCGCTCACCGACCGCCGACGGCTGCTGCTCGCCGCCCTGGCCGATGTCCCGCCGCCGATCCAGCCGGTGCTGGCCACCACGGACCGGGCCGAGGCGCTGGAGTGGATGGAGCGGCTCGCCGACACCGGGGTGGAGGGCCTGGTCTGCAAGGCCGCCGCCGCCCCGTACCGGCCGCGCGGCGCGGGCCGGGTCTGGGTCAAGTACCGGCGCGGCGACACCCTCGACGCCACCGTGCGGGCCGTCACCGGCCCGGCCGCCCACCCGCACGCGCTGATCCTCCAGCTCGACGACGGGCGGGTGTTCCTGACCACCCCGCGGCTCACCCCGGTCCAGTCCCGCGAGGTCGCCGAGGTGGCCCGCCCACTGCTCGGCCCGCCGAGCACGGACCCGGACCACGGCCCGGTCCACCCGCTGACCGCCCCGCTGCGCGCCGAACTCACCCTCACCGGCCGCCCACCCGCCGCCACCTTCGTCCGGCTGCGCGGCGACTGACGGCCTCCGTCACCGCCGGCGCTGCCCCGCGTGGGCGAACTCCGTCACGAAGGCGTCGTCGAACAGCGACAGATCGGCCGGCTTGCGGCTGGTCACCAGCGGCCCGGGGCCGTCGTGGCAGACGTGGACCGGCTCGTCCACCCAGTGGGCGCCGGCGTTGACCAGGTCGGTGCGCAGGCTGGGCCAGGAGGTGAGGGTGCGGCCGCGCACCGCGTCGGCCTCGATCAGCGTCCAGGCCGCGTGGCAGATCGCCGCGACCGGGCGGCCGGAGGCGCAGCAGGCGTGCACGAAGGCGACCGCCGAGCGGTCCAGGCGCAGCCGGTCGGGGTTGGCGACGCCGCCGGGCAGGACCAGCCCGTCGTAGTCGGCCGGATCGGCGTCGGCGACCAGGGCGTCCACGGCGAAGGTGTCACCCGGGGCGCGGTGCCGGACGGCCTGGACCCGGCCCTCGGCGGTGGACAGCAGCCGCGGGGTGCCGCCGGACTCGGCGACCGCCTGCCAGGGGTCGGTCAGTTCGATCTGCTCGGCCCCGTACGGCGCGACCAGGAAGGCAATCGTCCGGCCGGTGAGCGTGGTGGACGGCCAGCCCATGGCGCGGGCCCTCAGCGCGGGTGCGGGGAGGTCAGGTCGACGGCCGCGGGCGGGGCGGTGCTGAGCCTGGCGCGCGGGCAGTCGAGGTGGAGGGCGCGGTCGAGGTGGTCGAGCCGGGCGACCAGACCGGCCGGGACGAGCACCCGGGCGCCCGGCACCCAGGGCTGGGCGTCGACCAGCAGGTGGTCCCCGGCGTCCTGTTCGACCCGGCCGACCGGGCCGTCGGTGGCGTGCACCTCGTACCCGACCAGGGTGACGTCGGCAGCGGAGTGGGAGCCCGGGCGGTGCTCCCACAGGTCGGTGGTCATCGCTTCACGCCTCCGGTCTGTCCCAGGGCCGCCGTTCGCGGCGCTCCCGACGCTCCTGGTCCCGATCCCGGGTCTCCGTCGGGTCCACGGGTTCGGGGTGGCCGCCGTGGGCCGCGCCGCGGCGGCGCAGCAGTTCGGAGGTGGCGACCGCGGCCGCCACCGTGGCCGCCCAGACCACGCCGAGCGCGACCAGGACGGAGGTGACCGGGGTCCGTACGCCCACGCCGAGGCAGATCGCCGTCATCACCAGGGCGGTCACCACCACCCCCGCCGAGAGCCGCTTCCCGACGGCTCGCAACACGCTCCGGACCTTGCCAGGCGGCTTGGCGCCCATCGTGCTCAACTTCCGGTCGAGCCGTGTGTCCTGGCGCAGATCGGACTCGATCTCCTCAAGGAGCCGCCGCTCCCGTCCGCTCAACGCGGGTCCGTCCATCTCGGTCACCTCCGACACTTCCGGTGACGTGTTCGCACCGGGGCGGTTTCCCGGTACGGGCAGGCGCTAACCGTTCCCGGTACCGCCCGTTGCGGCGCCGACGGGCCCGAAGGCCCGGGGGCGGGCGAGCAGGCTGTCGTCCAGGACGCTCAGCAGCGCGGCGGCATCGCGGTGGACCTCGGCCGCACCCGCCGCCCGCAGCTCCGGACCGGTGTCCCGGCCCGCCACCAGGGCGACGCACGGCACCCCGGCCCGCCGCGCCGCCCGTACCTCGCGCACGCTCCCGGCGACGGCGACGGCGTGGGAGGGCCTGCCGTCCACCAGGTCCAGCGCGGCCCGCACCGGGTCGCCCCCGGGGTCCGCCACGCTCAGCGCCGGTGCCCCGGCCGGGCCCGGCCCGGTCAGCACGACCGTCCACCCCCGGGCGGCGCACTCGCGCAGCAGCTCGGCACCACCGGGCAGCGCCGGCTGCCACCAGTCGGTACCGAAGAGAGCCGCCGAGATCACCGTCATGGCCACCGTTCCCGTTCACGGGCGACGCACCGAAACGCGCCCTTCCAGGTTAGGCCGCTCCCCCGCCCGCGCGCAGCGCGCGGAACCCGCCGGGGCCTGCCGCCGGGCCCGGGGACGGGGGCCGGTCCGGACATCGCGCTGGTGCCCCGCCACCCCCGGACGGGCGCCGGGTGGCAGCCGTCCGGGGGCGCCGTGCCCGTCCCGCCGGCCGCCGAGGTGTGGACGTACCTGGCCCTGCCGGAGCTGCGGGCCGTCGGCCGGCTGCCCGCGGGCGTCGAGCGGGACGACCCCCTGCCGCTGCGGCCGCCGCACCTGTTCGAGCCGGACCGGCGGCTGCTGCTCCACCGGCTGGCCCGGCTGCCCGCCGTCCGGGAGCCGTGGCTGCGCGCGATCCACGACCGGCCGGCCCGCCGGCTTCCGCACTGAGGCACCCGGACGCCTTGGCGGCACCGCACGGTGCGGGTCCGAATCACGAACTGGTCAGGCCCGGCCCGCCGGCCCTAGGGTGGCGCTCCATCACATTGGTATCAGTCCAGGAGCACCTCCCCGATGTCCCATCCCGCTGTCTACTGCTCGCCCAGATCGAGCGCCATCGCCGCCACCGTTCTGCTCGGCGTGTGCGCCGCCATGAGCCTGGTCTCGCTCGGGACGGGATTCCTCGCGTACGCGGAGGCCGGCAGGCTCGGTGACACCGAACTGTCCGACGCCTCCGCGCTGTTGGACGTGACCGACCTCTACGGCAACATCGGCGTGGTCCACCTGCTGGTCCTGCTGGTCTCGATGGTCACCTTCATCTCCTGGTTCCACCGGGTCCGGGTGAACGCCGAGGTCTTCGACCCGCGTGGGCACCGATTCAAGCGCGGCTGGGCGATCTGGGGCTGGATCATCCCCATCGTCGCCCTCTGGTTCCCCTGGCAGATCACGGCCGACATCTGGCGGGCCTCCGCCCGGCCGGACGAGTCCGGCGTGCGCTTGCCGCACGCCCAGCCGCTGCTCAACCTCTGGTGGGCCTCCTTCGTGCTCACCAACCTGATCGGCCGCCTCGGCAGCGAGTACGAGAGTTCGGCGGAGTATGCGGACACCTATCAGGAGGCCGTCGTCTGGCTGATCGTCTCCGACCTGGTGGAGCTGGTGTCGGCGGGCCTCGCCATCGTCCTCGTCCACCGGCTGACCGCGATGCAGGAGAAGCGGTTCACCGAGAACGCCGGCCGGGCGTACGCGGTCCACGGCGCGACCGTCTGGGGCTGACGGCGGGCGCTCAGTCGGTGAAGGGGTCCGAGGCCAGCCGGGCGTGCAGGTGCTCGTCCACGTAGACGCTCCCGTCGTAGGTGTAGGAGCCGCGCAGGGTGCCCTCGTACGGGAAGCCTGCCCGCTCGGCGACCCGACAGGAGTCCCCGTTGGCGACGGCGTGGTACAGCTCGAAACGGCGGACGCCTGCGTGCTCCGCCGCCCAGCGGGTGACGGCGGTCGTGGCCCGGGTGGCCAGGCCCCGGCCTCGGGCGGCGGCGAGCAGCCAGTAGCCGATCATGGCGATGCCGTCGTCCCGGTTGGTCCACCCCAGGTACGTGTTGCCGCACAGGCTGCCGTCGGCGGCGTCGATGATCGCGAAGGTGGCCGCGGTGCCCTCGGCCCACCACTTGTCGCTGCGGGCGAGGTAGGTCTCGGGCACCACCGGGCCGTCGGCGCCGAGCGGGCTCCAGCGGGCGACGGCCGGATCGGCCGAGGCGGCGAGCAGGGCGGGCCCGATGCCGCCAGCGACGTCGAGGTCGGGCCCGAACGGGCGCAGCAGGGCGTCGCCGAGGTCGAGGACGGTGCGGCGGAAGAGGCGTCGGTCGGTGTCCGTGGTGGTCATCCGGCCTTCCTATCCCCCGGGCCCCCGCACCCGCCAGCGAATTCCGGTGCGGGGGCCGCCACTTCCGTACGTCAGATCCGGGCCAGGTACCCGTTCTCCACCAGCCAGAGCACGTTCGGCTTGGCCGGGCCGCCGGGCAGCAGGGTGCCGTCGAGCTGGTACTGGAGGCCCCAGCCGGGCTGGTTGAACCACGGCGCGATCGGGCCGGCGTGCACCGTGAAGGCCTTGACCACCTTGTAGTCGTGGTAGTTGCAGGCGGCCGGCGGGGTGCTGTCCAGGCTCTGCGGCGGGAGCGCGCGGTTGGCGTAGGGCAGTCCTTCGGGGGCGAGGTAGGCGCCGTACTCGCTGCCGTAGCGGTCGATGTTCTGGTTGGGGTACAGCGTGAGCTCGAACTCGATCGGGCTGCCGTCGGGCAGGGTCGCGTAGCCGTCGGACGGCGGGTATATCCAGCCGCCGTTGCCACCGTTGCCGGCCGGGTCGTAGTACTTCGCCAGGAAGGCCTGGTCGCTCGCACCGCCGGTGCGCTGGTAGCCGGCGAGCTGGCGGCCGACCGGGCCGGTGGTCGGGAGGTCGGCGGGGCCGAGGCGGGCGTCGTCGTGGCGGAAGGCGGCGGAGCACTGGTCGGAGGGGGTGGCCGCCGGGGCCGCGACGGCGGCGGGCACGGTCACGGCGGTGAGGGCGGCGGCCGCGGCGAGCGGCGCGACGAGCAGGCGAAGGCGAAGGCGCACGGTGTCTCCGTCGAACGGGTCAGCGGTCGAAAGGGGCGAAGAGGCAGCCGTGGAGGGGCGTTGCGTTCACCCTCCGTGGCTGGTTCGACACCAGGCAATCGGATCATCTGATCATTCGTCAACATGATCAGTCCGACCGCTCGTTCGACTCAACGGAATGAGCCGAACCCGGGACACCGGAACCGCCCACCC
Organism: Kitasatospora brasiliensis; assembly: GCF_032654805.1. Taxonomy (NCBI): domain Bacteria; kingdom Bacillati; phylum Actinomycetota; class Actinomycetes; order Kitasatosporales; family Streptomycetaceae; genus Kitasatospora; species Kitasatospora brasiliensis. The sequence continues at coordinate 593,328 of NZ_JAUOOW010000004.1, read as the reverse complement.
GCGAGGATGGACGGTCCGGCGCCGCCGGGTCACGGGTCACCTCCCGGGGGCGACCCGCCCGAGCAGGTGGAGCAGCCGGTCCAGGGCGTCCTTGGAGTTCGGCTCGGTCAGGTTGACCATCAGCCGGAACGCCACCTTCAGCAGCGCCGGGTTGCCGAGCCCGGCGGCCCCGGCCGCGCCGAGCAGCCTGGGGCGGCCCATCAGGTCGGCGGCGAGGCGGCCGAGCGCGAAGTAGCCCGCGTAGGCGGAGCGCAGCGCCTGCGGGTAGGCGCGCAGGGCGATCTCACGGCCGCGGTCGGTGCGGCGGGCGAGGGCCTGGACGATGGTCTCGGCGGCGTAGCGGCCGGACTCCATCGCGTAGGCGATGCCCTCACCGGTACCCGGACTGACCGTGCCGCCCGCGTCACCGACCAGCAACAGGCCGTCCGCGTAGTGGGGTTGGCGGTTGAGGCCCATCGGCAGGGCGGCGCCGCGGATCGGCTCGGTGACCGCGTCGGGGGTGTACTTGTACTCCGGCGGCAGGCCCTCGCACCAGCGGCGCAGCAGTTCCCGCCAGTCCACCTCGGTCTTGGCGGTGTCGAGGACCCCGAGGCCGACGTTGGCGGTGCCGTCGCCCATCCCGAACACCCAGGCGTAGCCGGGCAGCAGGCGCCGGGCCGGGTCGTGGGGGTCGCGCAGGTCGAGCCAGGCCTCCAGATAGCGGTCGTCGTGGCGCGGGGTGGTGAAGTACGTCCGGTAGGCGACGCCCATCGCCCGGTCGGTGCGGCGGTAGCGCCTCATCGCCACCGACAGGCGGGTGGAGTTGCCGTCGGCGGCGACCACGATCGGGGCCCGGTAGCGCACCGGCCGGCGCTCCTCGCCCAGCTTGGCGGTGACGCCGGTGATCCGGCCGGTCCGCTCGTCCAGCAACGGGCCCGTCACATTGGCGTGTTCGACGACCCGGGCACCGTACGAGGCGGCCTTGCGGGCGAGCAGCTCGTCGAAGTCGGCGCGGCGCCGGACCAGTCCGTACCCGGGGTAGGCGGAGAGCTCGGGCCAGTCGAACTCCAGCGAGCGGTGCCCGGCGATCAGTCGCAGACCCCGGTTGTGCAGCCAGCCGGCCTCCTCGGAGACGTCGACGCCGAGGTCGGTCAGCTGCTTGACGGCACGCGGGGTGAGGCCGTCCCCGCAGACCTTCTCCCGGGGGAAGACGGACTTCTCCAGCAGCAGGACGTCCAGTCCGGTCCGGGCCAGGTGGGCCGCGGCGGTGGAGCCGGCCGGACCGGCGCCGACCACGATGACGTCGGCGCTCTCCTCGGCCCGGGCGGCCTCCTCGCTCCGGGCGGCCTCTTCAGGCTGGACGGTCTGCTCGGGCCGGACGGTCTGCTCTGGGCCGGGCATCGCACTCTCCCACGGGTCGGATCGGCTGCACGTACGGCGGAGTCCACGGACTCGGCGGCTCCGGACGGACGATAGAGAACCCCGCCCCCGGCCCGCCGCCCCGACACGCAGGCCGGCCCGCTGAGCGGTCAATACCGGCCACCGTGGGCTCGCGGGGCCACCCACCGGGCCGGGGGTCGGAGCCCGGCCGTCCCACCAGCCCCCCTCCAGGCCAAACGTCCCTAATCAGGTAATCAGATCGTTGCAATGAACTAGTCGGACCAATCGCCGTTAGCGATGCATTTCGGCCAAACCTCCCTTGCGTCGCGATTCCCACTGCGGGAACTGTTGTGCCGCCCCCGTCGCGCAACACCGGCTCCCGTCGAACAGCGGCCGGAGGCTCCCTCCCCGCCGCCCAGGCCCGTCCCGGCCTGCCGTACCCGATGGACAACCGATGCACCTGCGCTCCACCGCCGCGCGCTCCCTGGTGGCCGTCCCCACCGCCGCCGCGCTCCTGCTGCTCGCCCCCGCCGCACACGCCGTCGCGGGCGGCAAGGGCGGCGCCCCCGGCAACAACGGCACCGTCAAGATCCACGATGCCGCCACCGGCCAGGAGGACGTGCGCAACGAGCCCAAGGTGTGCACCTTCTACCTGGACTCCTTCGGCTTCGACGCCAACCAGGACGTGATCTGGGCGATCGCCACCGTCGGCCCCAAGGGCGAGACCCTCGCCGCGTACGGCGACATCCCGGTCGACCCGCACGGCCACGTCCGGACCGAGGACATCCACCTGCCGGACGGGCACTACAAGCTCTACTGGCAGTCGGTCGAGCTGGTGAACGGCCAGCTACCGAAGGACGCCGAGCTCAACAACCCCAAGCACAAGGTGTTCAAGGTCGACTGCGGCGGGCAGACCCCGACCCCGACCGGCAAGCCCTCGGCGTCCGTGTCGCCGACCCCGGTGAAGACGCCGTCGACCAGCCCGTCCACGGTGCCGTCCCACAGCCCGTCGACCCCGGCGACCACTCCCGCGACCACCCCGGCGACCACTCCGGCCACGCCGAGCGCCAGCGCGAGCCCGACCGGCAGCCCGAGCCCGCAGCCGACCGAGGCGCCCACCGAGACGCCGACCACCACCCCGAAGCCGCTGCCGCCGACCACCACCCCGACCACCCCGGCGACCACCGCTCCGACGACGGCCCCGCCGACGGCTCCGGCCAGCGAGGAGCCCACCGTCCCGGCGACCACTCCGGCGACCACCCCGGCCACCACCGCCCCCAGCGGCGCCCCGAGCCCGGCCCCGTCCGACGCGCCGACCGGCACCGTGCCGGTACACAAGCCCTCCACCGAGACCCCGGTCAACCCGGAGCAGCCGCTGATCAAGCCCGACAAGGTCAGCGTCCCCACCCCGATCCCGGGCTCGGACGGCAAGAAGCTGGCCACCACCGGTAGCGACGGCACCCTGCTCTACGCGGGCGCCGGCACCGTGCTGCTGGTCGGCGGCGCGGGCGCGGTGGTCTACGCCCGCCGTCGCCGCACCTCCTGACACACCGACACACCGACACGCTGACGCACCCGCCCCGGCAGGGTTCCGCCCCCACGCGGACCCCTGCCGGGGCGAGGCGCTACACCCCGGCCCGCGAGCGGCTGCGGTACCGGGGGCTTTCACCGTCACCCCGGCGCGCACCCCTCGAAGGGTTCGTCGGCGCTCGCGCCGGGAACGGCGAGGGGCCCTGGCCACGGGGGTGGGCCAGGGCCCCTCACCCGGTATCACGGCCGGCGCCGCGTCCCGGGTTCACCATCCGCATCACCAGTCCCACAGGAACCATCAGCACCACCCGCCCGGGCCCGGGAACGCCGGAAGCCCCTGGCTCGCGGGGGCGACGGGCCAGGGGCTTCCACCTGCGACTACGGCCGGCGGGCCCTCACGGGTTCAGTGCCAGCACCACATACCCCGCCAGCACCGCCAGGTGCACCGCGCCCTGGAGCGGGGTCGCCCGGCGCGGGATGACGGTGAGGGTGAGCAGCACGATGGTCAGGCTCAGCAGCACCATGTGCGCCGGGTCGAGCCCGAGGACGAGCGGGCCGGAGAGCCAGCTGGAGGCGATCGCGACCGCCGGGATGGTCAGGCCGATGCTGGCGAGCGCCGAGCCGAGGGCCAGGTTGAGGCTGGTCTGCACCCGGTTGCGGACGGCCGCGCGCAGCGCCGCGATGGTCTCCGGCAGCAGCACCATCATGGCGATCACCACGCCGACCACGGCGTGCGGCAGACCGGCGTTGTCCACCGCGGTCTCGATCGTCGGCGACACGCCCTTGGCGAGGCCGACCACCGACACCAGGGCGACGGCGAGCATCAGCAGGCTTACCCCGGCGGCCCGCAGGGTGGGCGGGGAGGCGTGCTCCTCCTCGGCCAGCACCCGGCCCTCGGGGGTGACGGGCAGGAAGTAGTCCCGGTGCCGGACGGTCTGGGTGGCGACGAACAGCCCGTAGACGACGAGCGAGGCGGTGGCCGCGAAGGTGAGCTGGGTGGTCGAGAACTGGGGGCCCGGCGAGCTGGTGGTGAAGGTCGGCAGCACCAGGCTGAGGGTCGCGAGGGTGGCGATGCAGGCCAGCGCGGCGCCGGTGCCCTCGGCGTTGAAGACGGCGGTCCGGTACTTGACCGCCGCGACCAGGATGGACAGTCCGAGGATGCCGTTGCAGGTGATCATCACCGCGGCGAAGACGGTGTCCCTGGCCAGGGTGGAGGACTTCGCCCCGCCGTCGGCCATCAGCGTCACGATCAGCGCGACCTCGATCACGGTGACCGCCACCGCGAGGACCAGGGACCCGAAGGGCTCCCCCGACCAGTGCGCAATGACCTCGGCGTGGTGCACGGCGGCCAGCACGGCGCCCACCAGGAAGCAGGCCACCACGGCCACCACCCAGCCGGGCAGGTCTTTGTGCCAGGTCACGGCGAGGACGAGGAACGACACCACCGGAACGACGACGGTCCATTGCGCGATGTTCGCGCGGAACTTCGTGATCATGCCGCCGAGGATCCCAGACCGGAGGCCCGTCACCCGGGTGCCCGCGCCGGGATACGTAGGGATGTGGCATAACTCATCCCATTTCGGCAGTCACCCACCGTAGTCACGAAGGTACTGAAGCACTTTGTCGACATGTTGCTGAACCCGCTCCGGGACGCCCCCGGCGGCCGCCACGGTCTTGTCGCTGGTCCGGTAGGCCGCCGCGACCAGACCGGGCAGGCCGTGGGTGAGACCGCGGTGCTTGAGCTGCTGGTCGAGCCAGCAGGCGTAGTTGCCCATCGCCGCGATCGCGTCGCCCGGGTCCCAGTACGACGTGGGGCCGGGGTGGGTGGCGGCCTTGCCCCAGGCCTCGAAGACGGAGGGCGTCCACAGGGCGATGCCGTACTCGCCGGTCTCCGGGCGGGCGGCGTTCGGATCGAAGCCGCTCTCCGCCTTCAGCATCGCGGCCAGCAGCACCGGGGTGACCTCCGGCTCGGGACAGCGCCGCGCCGCGGTCTCGATCATGCCCCGGTAATTCGCCGGGACGTCCGAGTCGGCCGGGATCGCGCCGGGCAGCGGGGGCACCGCGCGGTGGGCGGCGCCCTGGCCGGCGGGCTCGGGCCCGCCGGCCAGGGCGAGCACGGCGAGCCCCCCGGCCAGCAGGCCGGCCCCGGTCCGGACGGCGGCGCGACGGCGCCGGGCCGGGCGGGCGGCGGCCCGGGCGACCAGCACGGCCAGCGCGGTGCGGGTCCGCTCCTGCTGCCCGGGGGCGAGGCAGGCGGTGACCACGGCCCGCCAGCGCGCGGGCAGCGCCTCGTCCAGCCGCAGCGGCGCGGCGCCGCGCGCGTACGCCTGGGCGGCCAGCGAGCGGGCCCGGGCGGTGGCGCCGAGGAAGGGGTGCAGGCCGCCGGTGAGCAGCTGGTGGGCGATCACGCCGAAGGCCCAGACGTCGGCGCTGGGGCGCACCGCGACCCCGCGCGCGCCGGTGCGCTGGGACCACCACTCGGGCGGGACGTGGTCGGGCGAGCCGAGCGGCGGGGCGTAGGCGTGGGTGCCCTCCAGCTCGGCGGTGAGGCCGAAGTCGGCGATCTTGGCGGTGCCGTCGGGCATCAGCAGGATATTGGCCGGTTTCAGGTCCCCGTGCACCCAACCGGCCCGGTGCATGTGGGTCAGTCCGGCGCAGACCTCGGTGAGGATGCGCTCGGCGCCGGGCACCGCCGCGCCGGGGCGGGCCTCGGCCAGCAGGTCCTGGAGGCTGCGGGCGGCGCGTTCCATCACCAGGGCGACGGCGCCGTCCAGGGCCGGGTGGTCCGGGTCCTCGACGGTGGCCACGGCGAGGGTGCGGATCAGGTGGGGGTGGTCGGCGCGGCGGCTGAAGCGCTGTTCGCTGCGGGCCATCCGGGCCACGGTGCGGCGCTGGCCGGGGCTGAACCGGGCCGAACCGAGGATCTTGACGGCGGCCGGGGAGCCGTCCGGGCCCTCGGCGGCGTGCACGCTGCCCCAGGCGCCCGCGCCGAGGAAGGCGCCGAGCCGGTAGCCGGCGATCGGGTAGCCCGGCGGGACGGCGAAGGGCGGGCCGGCGGACGGCTCCGGTCCGGGTCGGGCGCCGGGCGTCACGGCCGGGCGGCCGCGCGCCGGGGCGGGAGCAGCGCCAGGTGCTCCTCCCGGACGAGGTCGAACCTGAGCGCCAGCGCGACCAGCTCCTCGCGCTTGCCGCCGCCGGGCCCCTCCTCGTAGGGCTCGCGCAGCCGCAGTTTGGTCTCCACCAGGTAGTCGATGTGGTAGTTCACCGCCGACCGGCTCAGCTCGCGGCAGCCGGGCAGGGCGCGCAGCCGGGCGAGCACCTCGGTCACCCCGGGGACGGCGGCGGCGGAGGGCGAGCGCAGCCGGGGCTCGCAGAGCGCGAGCAGGACCAGGAAGTACTTGGCGGTCGGGTCCAGGGCGAACGGGCTGACGGTGTGCTCGCCGTCGGCGCCGCCGGGCCCGCCGTCGAGGTAGGCGTGCTGCGGGGCGAAGACCTTGAAGGCGGCGGATCCGGCGAGGGCGGGCAGCAGCACCCGGGAGAGCTCGAACGGGACGGGCGCGCCGAGCCGACCGGGCGCCACCTTGATGTGCTCCCCCGCGCCCTCCAGGTTCTCCACCACATAGGTGGCCGAGGTGCTGAAGTTGGACAGCCGCCAGTAGTCCTCGGCCGCGACGACCTCCCCCGCGCGCCGGGAGACGCCCTGGTCGGGCAGCGGGATGGGGGCCGGCCGGCCCGGCTCCCCGCGTCCGAACACCGCGGTCTCGCCGGGGCCCATCCGCAGCAGGTGGGGGGTTTCACCGGGCGCCATCTCGGGCCCTGGGGTGGGAAGTTGCACGATGACCGTGTCCACGCGGCACCTCCGTGGGATCGGATCGATGGTATCCGTCCGATTCGCCCCTCGGGCGAACCGCCACCCGGACGAGTGACGGGGCGCCGCCAACCCCTCTCAGGCGTCCCGGAGTTGCCGCCACGCCCGTCGCGCCCCACCGGTTGATCCTCCGTCAGGACGGAAGTTGTCCGCGCGCTGAACACTCGGCGAACGGTCGCAGCAGGTAGTTGAACGGTCACCATGAGTGTGACGCAGCGCACACGCACGAAGTCCACGATGTGTGCAACACTCATCTCAAGGAGTGAGATTCCCTTACTTTCCAAGGAGGTTCGGCATTATGCGCACTCGGATCGCAGCTGTGGCGATGGTGGCGGCAGGGATAACTGGCCTGGTGGCGGCCCCGGCTGTGGCCGCGACGGCGACGTCCGGGACGGACACCGCGGTCTGCGCCACGGTGCTCAACCAGCCCTGCGTCTCGCACCAGATCGACGGCCAGGGCATCGTGGGCATCGCCCAGGTCAGCGCCGACCCGGGTCAGTTGACGATGGTTCGGGTCGAGATCCGCTCCCAGGCCGCCTGGGGCAGCCCGTGGGAGACGGTCACCTCCGCGACCACCGTCCAGTTCGGCTCCGCCAAGGCCACCACTGCGCGAGTGGCCGTCAGCGGTCCCCGGATGATCTGCGCCACCGCCGGCCCGGCGATGGACGTCAGCAAGCAGACCACCACCTGTACCAACCCGTTCTGAGCGCGGCGCCGCTGAGGCATCGCGCCCGCCACACCCCCACCGTCCGAACGACCGGGCAGCCGTCCGGACGGCCGGGGAGCGGGAAGCAGTAGGCACGGCCGGCATCGGGGCCGACCGCCGGGACACCCCCGTCCCGACGGCCGGCCCCGATCGCCGTCCCCACCAGGCACAAGAGCGTGAGGCGGAAGATCGTCCGGGGACCGGACCCGGGTGGACCTGGGGCACACCTACACGGCAAACTGGTCTAGACCTCGGAGGTCTAGACCTCAGACTCGCCTCAGAACGGTGGACCCAGTATGGAAATCGTGATCGTCCCTGACGCCCGAGCGGCCGGCGAACTCATCGCCGCGGCGATCACCGATCTGCTGACCGACAAGCCCGACGCCCTGCTCGGCGTGGCGACCGGTTCGACCCCGCTGCCGATCTACCAGGCCCTGGCCGAGCGGGTCCGCGACGGCCGGCTGAACGCCACCAAGGCGCGCATCTGCCAGCTGGACGAGTACGTCGGCCTGCCCGCCGGCCACCCGGAGTCCTACCGTTCCGTGGTGCTGCGCGAGGTCGTGGAGCCGCTCGGCCTGACCGAGGACTCCTTCCTGGGCCCGGACGGCAACGCGGCCGACATCGCCGCGGCCGCCACCGCCTACGACCTCGCGCTGGCCGAGGCCGGCGGTGTGGACCTCCAGCTGCTCGGCATCGGCACGGACGGCCACATCGGCTTCAACGAGCCCTGCTCCTCGCTCTCCTCCCGGACCCGGATCAAGACCCTGACCCGGCAGACCCGGGTGGACAACGCCCGCTTCTTCGACAGCATCGACCAGGTCCCGCACCACGTCATCACCCAGGGCATCGGCACCATCCTGGAGGCCCGCCACCTGGTCCTGCTCGCCACCGGCGAGGCCAAGGCCGAGGCCGTCGCGCTGGCCGTCGAGGGCCCGCTGGCCGCGGCCGTCCCGGCCTCGGCGCTCCAGCTGCACCCGCACGCCACCGTGGTGGTGGACGAGGCGGCCGCCTCCCGCCTCAAGCTCGCCGACTACTTCCGCGACACCTACGCGGCCAAGCCGGCCTGGCAGAAGCTCTGAGCACTCCCGGGCGACAGCCCTGACGGCCGGGGCGCCGACCACCGAATCCCTCGGTGGCCGGCGCCCCGGCCGCTTCCGTCCGTGGTCTCAGCGCTTGCGGAGCCAGTCGGCGAAGGCCTCCAGGCCCGGGGCCGGGTCGCGCCGCCCGACGCCGATCCGGAAGCGGTCGGCCGGGGTCCCGGTCAGCTCCGAGCGGAAGATCTCGGCGGGCAACAGCAGCACGCCCGCCTGCTCGACCAGCGCGGTGCAGAACTCCCCCACGCCGTCCGGGCCCAGGTAGCGCGGGAAGGCGACGCAGCCGCCGTCCGGCGCGCGCCACTCGAAGAGGTCGGCGAACTCGGCGAAGAACGCGTCGAACAGCGGCAGGTTCTCCGCGATGATCGCGCGGTTGCGGGCCAGGATGCCGTCCCTGGCGGTGATCGCGATCCGGGCCAGCACCTCGCTCGGCGCCGAGTTGCAGATCGTGGTGTAGTGCTTGGCCCGCTCCAGGCGGGTGCGCAGCTCCCGGTCCCGGCAGGCGATCCAGCCGATCCGCAGGCCGGGCAGGCCGAGCGACTTGGAGGTGACGTTGAGCGACAGGGCCCGCTCGGAGAGGTCGGCGGCCTGAGGCAGCGCGCGGGCCGGGTCGCGCTCCAGGCCGCGGTAGACCTCGTCGGAGAAGAGCCGGATGCCGCGCTCGTCGCAGAGTTCGGCCAGCCGCACGAAGTCGGCGGCGTCGATCACCGCGCCGGTCGGGTTGTTCGGGAAGTTGACCGACACCACCTTGGTGTTCGGCCGCAGCGCCGCCTCGACCGCGTCCAGGTCCAGCGCCCAGTCGCGCTCGGCGTCCAGCGCGACGCCGGTGACCTCGCACAGCGACAGCGGGACGGTCTCCGCGGACTGGTAGTTGGGGGTCAGCACCACCGCGTGGTCCCCCGGTTCGAGGAGCACCTGCATGGCGAGGTTGAGCCCCTCCTGGGCGCCGCCGAAGCAGATCACGTCGTCCTCGTCGACCCGCTCGTACATCCCGGCGATGGCGCGGCGCAGCCCGGGGTCGCCGAAGGTCTCGGTGTAGCCGAGGGCCAGGGTGTCCCAGGCCTCGCGGTCCTCGGGGCCGGCCAGGGCGAGCAGTTCGGCCATCGTCATGGTCTGGGCGTCGGACGCGGTGAGGTGGTACCGGGCGGTGAACTCCCAGCGGGAGAAGTGGGTTTCGAGCCGGAAGTCGGGCAGCTGGGTCACGGGTGGTGCTCCTTCGTGGGGCCTGCGGGGTGCTGCTTGAGCTCGGCGAGCAGGCTGTAGGCGGTGGAACGGGAGATCCGCAGCGCGGTGGCGACGACGGGGACGGCCCGGCGGACGGCGAACACCCCGGCCCGGTCGAGTTCGGCCAGGACGGCGAGCCGGTCCTCGCGGGTGAGGCGCTCCGGCGGGCGCCCCCGGTCGCGGACGTAGCCGCCGACCACGTCGTTGATCCGCTCCGTCCAGTCGCGCTCGAAGAGCGGTTCGGGGCGCGGGGCGGTGGGGGCCGCGAAGCCGGCCAGCAGGGCGGCGGCCTGCTCCAGCGGGCCCCGGTCGAGGTTGACGCAGAGCACCGCGGCGGGCTTCCCGGCGTCGTCGCGCAGCACGGCGCTGACCGAGGAGAGCCGGCGGCCGTCGGGCAGCAGCTTCTCGTACGGGCCGTAGACGTCGGGGGCGGAGGGGTCGATCCCGTCGAGTTCGCCGAGCAGCGACGGGTCTCCGGGGGCTCGGGGGGTCATCGGGTTCCAGATGGCGAGGACCCGGTCGGTCCCGGGGTCGTGCAGCACCACCTCGGCGTACGGGCCGAGCAGCAGGGCCACCGCTCGGCAGACCGGGGACCAGGTCCGCACGCGCGGGTCGGGGTTTTCTGCGGGCATGGCTGGACTGTACGTCCGGATCGGACGGTTCGTCCAGGGGTGGAAGTGGGCCGGGCCCCGCCGAAGGGTTTCGGCGGGGCCCTGGCCGGGTCGGAACGGGCGTCAGGTGCAGGTGATCAGCAGCCCGAGGACGGCGGAGCAGCTGCGGGTGTCCCGGCTGGTGGCGGGCGAGGGGTCGGCGGGCGCTCCGGCGGTGCGGGCCACCGTGACGTCCCAGCTGCGGAGCAGCGAGAGCAGGCCGACGGCGATCGAGAAGTGCCGGGTGGTGCTCGCGCCCTTGGCCAGCGGTGCGGTCAGCGCGCAGCTGAGCTTCCCGGCGGCGACGGTGCAGTCGCCGGAGGTCGCGGTCAGCCCGGTGGGCAGGTCGGCGGTGACGGTGGCCGAGGTCAGCGGGTCGGGGCCCTGGCCGGTGAGGGTGACGGTGTAGTCGACCCGGCTGGAGAGCAGGCCGGTCACCGGGGTCGCGGTGAGCGCGACGGCCAGGTGGGCGGCGGGGGCGGTGTAGGTGAAGCGGTCGGCGGCGACGGCCGCGCTGGTGCCGCCGGGCCCGGTGACCCGCACGTCCACGGGCCCGGTGACGGTGGTGGCGGGGGCGGTCGCGGTGCAGCTGGTCCTGGTGCAGCTGAAGGAGGTGGCCGGGCCGGCCGCGCCGAAGGTCACCGCGGTGGCGCCGGCCAGGTCGGTGCCGGTGATGGTCACCGTGGTGCCGCCCGTCCCGGAGCCGCCGTTCGGGGTGATCGCGGTGACGTCCGGCAGCGGCAGCGGGAAGTCCAGCACGTCGACGGCGTTGCCGGTGAAGTCGGCGAGGTAGCCGCGCCGCCCGTCGGCGGTCAGCGCCAGGCTGTACGGACTGGCGCCCACCGGGACGGTCGCGGCGACCGTCCGGCTCGCGGTGTCCAGCACGCTCAGGGCGTTGTCGGCGTAGTCGGACACGTAGGCGCGCGTGCCGTCCGGGGAGAGGGTGACGGCATAGGGGCCGGAGCCGACCGCGACGGTGCCGAGGACGGTTCCGGCCGCGGTGTCGATCACGGCGGCGGTGCCGTCGTCCCCGTCGGCGGTCCACAGCCGGCTGCCGTCCCGGCTGAGCGCGAGGCCGAAGACGCCGTGGCCGACCGGGACGGTGGCGCTCACCGTGTTGCTCGCGGTGTCGACCACCGTCACCGCCTTGCCGCCGGAGGCGGCGACGTACAGCCGTTTGCCGTCCGGCGAGACGGCCAGTCCGTGCGGCTCGGCGCCGACCGGCACGGTCGCGGTGACGGTGTCGGTGGCGGTGTCCAGCACGCTCACGGTGTTCGCGTCCGCGTTGCTCACGTAGGCTCGCGAGCCGTCCGGCGCCAGGGCGAGACCCCAGGGCTGGGCGCCGACCGGGACGGTCGCGGTGACGGTGTTCGTCGCGGTGTCCACGACGCTGACGGTGCCGTCCAGGTGGTGCGTCAGATAGGCCCGGTGCCCGTCGGGCGAGAGGGCCACGGCGTAGGAGCCGCTCCCGGCGGTGAAGCTGCCGGTCACGGTGTTGCTCGCGGTGTCCAGCACGCTCACGGTGCCGCTGCTCTGGCTGGTCACGTAGGCGTGGCCGCCGTCCGGCGCCAGCGCGACGCCCGCCGGGTACGGCGCGACGGCCAGGTGCGCGGCGAGGGCCGGCGGCGGGGTGACGGCGCCGGCGGGCGTCGCGGGCAGCGACAGCAGTGCGGCCGTGGTCGCGGCTATCGCGACCACGGCCGTCCGGGTGCGGCGGGACGGGCGGGGTGTTCTCACGGTCTCTCCAGCTGCTCTGCGGTGCGAACGGTGCGGGTGTGGTGATGTTCGGAGCCGGGGGAAGCGTAAGAGCCGCCCTGACTTTCCGTCAGGGCGTGACTACTAATGTCGCCAACTGTTCAGTTTCGATCGCTACTCGAAGCCATGTGACGAGCGTCTCGGTCGAAGTCGTGCAAGAAATTGGAGTCGAAGAGTCGAGTTATGTAACGTTCCCAACGTGAGGCTGACCAAGAGCACCGACATCGCCCTACGGATCGCCATGCGACTGGCCGTCCAGGGCGAGGGCGACAACCCGACCACCCGCGAGGTGGCCGAGTCGGTCGGCGTGCCGTACACCCACGCGGCGAAAGTGGTCAGCCGGCTTCAGCACCTGGGGGTGGTGGAGGCCCGGCGCGGGCGCGGCGGCGGGCTGATGATCACCTTCGCCGGGCGGACCGGTTCCCTCGGACTGCTGCTGCGGGAGCTGGAGGGAGTCAACGACGTGGTCGGCTGTGAGGACGACCCGCCGTGTCCGCTGCGGGCCGCCTGCCGGCTGCGCGGTGCGCTGCGAACCGCCCAGGAGGCGTTCTTCGCCGCGCTCGACCACCTCTCCATCGACGACCTGGTGGCCTCCCCCACGGGCCCGGTCCTGCTCAGCCTCACTGCCCGACCCATCGATACCACCGACTGATCCGCCCATCCGGGGCCGCGTGGCACCGCGCGACCTTTAATGCGAATCTGAGATACCAGTTAGGGGCTCATCTGATGCTGTCCGCGAAGTCCGCCGAGGTCGTCGAGGCCACCCTGCCCGTCGTGGGCGCCGCCATCGGGGACATCACCCCGGTCTTCTACGACCGGCTGTTCGCCGCGCACCCCGAGCTGCTGCGCGACCTCTTCAACCGGGGCAACCAGGCCAACGGCACCCAGCGCGAGGCGCTGGCCGGCTCCATAGCCGCCTTCGCCACCGCGCTGCTCGCCAACCCGGACCAGCGGCCGGACGCGATGCTCGCCCGCATCGCCCACAAGCACGTCTCGGTCGGCATCAACAGCGACCAGTACAAGGTCGTCCACGAGCACCTGTTCGCCGCCATCGTGGAGGTGCTCGGCGCGGCCGTCACCCCCGAGGTCGCCGCCGCCTGGGACGAGGTCTACTGGCTGATGGCCAACGCGCTGATCGCCATCGAGGACCGGCTGCGCGCCGAGGTCGCCGCCGGCGGCGACCCGGCCGACCTGTGGCGCACCTACACCGTGGTCGCCCGCCACCAGGAGACCGAGGCCGTCACCACCTACCTGGTCCGCCCGGCCGACGGCGGCACCGTGCCGGCCTTCCGCCCCGGCCAGTACGTCTCGGTGCGCACCGAGCTGGCCGACGGCGCCCACCAGATCCGCCAGTACAGCCTCTCCGGCAACGCCGACGGCGCGCTGCGCTTCAGCGTCAAGCGCGAGAACGGCGGCGAGGTCTCCGGCCACCTGCACGACCACCTGAAGGCCGGCGACACCGTCGAGCTGGCGCCCCCGCTGGGCGACATCGCCCTGGCCGACGGCGACGGCCCGGTGCTGCTCGCCTCCGCCGGCATCGGCAACACCCCGATGACCGCCATGCTCGACCACCTGGCCGCCACCGGCTCCACCCGGCAGATCGTCTCGGTGCACGGCGACCGCGACCAGCTGAGCCACGCCTTCCGCGCCGACCTGGCCCAGCTGACCGGCACCCTGGCGAACGCCACCTCGCACGTCTTCTACGAGCAGCCGCTCGGCGAGTGGCCGGCCGAGCGCACCGGCCGGGTCGACCTCTCCACCGTCGAGGTCCCGGCGGGCACCACCGCCTACCTCTGCGGCCCGCTCCCCTTCCTGCGCGCCGTCCGCGAGCAGCTGCTGACCGCGGGCGTCCCGGCGGCGGACATCCACTACGAGGTGTTCGGCCCGGACCTGTGGCTCGGCGCCTGAGCATCCACGCCTCCGACGCCTGACGGCTGAGGTCCCACCGCGGCACCGGTCCGCTCGGTACGATCACGAGCGGTCCGGTGCCGTTGGGCGTGCGTACGTCCGTACGCCCCGTGCCCACGGCGGGAGTTCGTCAGGAGGGAGCCCGGATGCGGGTCGCACTGTTCGCCACCTGCGTCAACGACGCGCTGTTCCCCGGCACGGCGGTGGCCACCGTCCGGCTGCTGGAGCGCCTCGGCGTGACGGTGGACTTCCCCGCCGGGCAGACCTGTTGCGGGCAGCCGCAGTACAACACCGGCTACCGCGGGGCCTGCGAGCCGCTGGTGCGGCGCACGGCCGAGGCCTTCGCCGGGTACGACCACGTGGTGACGCCCTCCGGCTCCTGTGTCGCGATGGTCCGGGACAACTACCCCCGGATCGGCGCCCGGGCCGCCGCCGAGGGCCGGGGCACCCAACTGGCCGACCTGGCCACCGAACTGGCGCCCCGGGTGGTCGAGCTGACCGAGTTCCTGATCGACGTGCTCGGCGTCGAGGACGTCGGCGCGCACTTCCCGCACACCGTCACCTACCACCCCTCCTGCCACGGCCTGCGCCTGCTCGGCCTGGGCGATCGCCCGCGCCGGCTGCTGAGCGCCGTCAAGGGGCTGGAGCTGGTCGAGCTGCCCGGGGCCGAGGAGTGCTGCGGCTTCGGCGGCACCTTCGCGGTCAAGAACGCGGCCGTCTCGGCGGCGATGGCCGAGGACAAGATCGCCAACGCCCTCGGCACCGGCGCCCGGGTACTGTGCGGCGCCGACAACTCCTGCCTGCTGCACCTCGGCGCCACCCTGCGCCGCCGGCGCGCGCCGCTGCGGCCGCTGCACCTGGCGGAGATCCTGGCCAGCACCGAGGCCCACCCGTGGAGGCCCTCCCGATGACCGGCACCTTCCTCGGCATGCCCGCGTTCCCCCAGGCCGCCGCCCGGGCGGTACGCGACGGGCAGCTGCGCGCCAATCTGCGGCACGCCACCCACACCATCCGCGACAAGCGGGCCAGGGCCGTCGCCGAACTCGACGACTGGGCGCAGCTGCGCGCCGCCGGGAAGGCCATCAAGGACCACACGCTGCGCCATCTCGACCGCTACCTGGTCCAGTTGGAGGAGACCGTCACGGCGGCCGGCGGCACCGTGCACTGGGCGGCCGACGCCGAGGAGGCCAACCGGATCGTCGCCGGGCTGGTCAAGGCCACCGGCCAGTCGGAGATCGTCAAGGTCAAGTCGATGGCCACCCAGGAGATCGAGCTCAACGAGGCGCTGGCGGCCGAGGGCATCACCGCCTACGAGACCGATCTCGCCGAGCTGATCGTGCAGTTGGGCGACGACCGGCCCTCGCACATCCTGGTACCGGCGATCCATCGCAACCGCGCCGAGATCCGGGAGATCTTCGCCGAGCGGATGGCCGCCTGGGGCCGCCCGGCGCCCAGAGGCCTGACCGACTCCCCCGCCGAACTCGCCGAGGCCGCCCGACTGCACCTGCGGGAGAAGTTCCTGCGCGCCGAAGTCGCCGTCTCCGGCGCCAACTTCATGGTCGCCGAGACCGGCACCCTGGTGGTGGTCGAGTCCGAGGGCAACGGCCGGATGTGCCTCACCCTGCCGCGCACCCTGATCTCGGTGGTCGGGATCGAGAAGGTCGTGCCGACCTGGCGGGACCTGGAGGTGTTCCTCCAACTGCTCCCGCACTCCTCCACCGCCGAGCGGATGAACCCGTACACCTCGCTCTGGACCGGGACGGCGGCGGGCGACGGCCCGTCCGAGTTCCACCTGGTGCTGCTGGACAACGGCCGCACCACCGCGCTCGCCGACCGGATCGGCCGGCAGGCGCTGCGCTGCATCCGCTGCTCGGCCTGCCTCAACGTCTGCCCGGTGTACGAGCGGGCCGGCGGGCACGCCTACGGCTCGGTCTATCCGGGGCCGATCGGCGCCATCCTGACACCCCAACTGCGCGGTACCGCAAGCCCGGTGGATGCCTCGCTGCCGTACGCCTCCTCGCTCTGCGGGGCCTGCTACGAGGTGTGCCCGGTGGCGATCGACATCCCCGAGGTGCTGGTGCACCTGCGCGAGCGGGTCGCCGAGCAGGGCGGGCACCCGCTGGAGCGGGCCGCGATGGCGGCCGCCGGGTTCGTACTGGACCACCCGGCTGCGCTCACCGTCGCCGAGCGGCTGGCCGGGCGCACCCGGGCACTGCACCCGCGCCGACTCCCCGGCCCCGGGCGGGCCTGGACCGACACCCGGGACCTCCCGGAGGTGCCCGCCGAACCGTTCCGCGACTGGTGGCGGAGGAACCGCACATGAGCCATCCATTCCCACAAAGCCACCGGAACTCCCGGGAGTTGATCCTCGGGCGGATCAGGGCCGCGCTCGGCGACACCGCCGCCGTGGCCGAACAGCCGCTGCCCCGCGACTACCTGGCGGCGCACGTGCCGACGGACGACCCGGCCGCGCTGCTCGACCTGCTGCACCGCAACCTGGCCGACTACCGGGCCCTGGTACACCGTTGCCAGGAGGGCGAACTGCCAGGCCGGATCGCCGGGTTGCTGCTCGACCGGGGCAGCCGGACGGTCGTGGTGCCCGCCGGGCTGCCGGCCGGCTGGCTCGCCGAAGCCGCGACCCAGGGCATCGAACTCCTCCCCGACGACGGGACGTTGACCGCGGCCCGGCTGGACGCGGTGGACAGCGTGGTGACCGACTGCGCGCTGGCCGTCGCCGAGACCGGGACGATCGTGCTGGACGCCGGTCCGGGCCAGGGACGGCGGCTGCTCTCCCTCGTCCCCGACCATCACGTCTGCGTGGTGCGGGCGCCGGAACAGGTCGTCGCCTCGGTGCCGCTCGCACTGCCCCGGCTCGATCCGGTACGGCCCCAGACCTGGATCTCCGGGCCGTCCGCGACCAGCGACATCGAGCTGGACCGGGTGGAGGGGGTGCACGGGCCGCGCACCCTGGAGGTGCTGCTGGTCACGGCGGCGGGCGGCCTCACTCCGGCCTGAGCTCCAGCGTGCAGCACTTCGCTCCGCCGCCGCCCTTCAGCAGTTCCGAGACGTCCACCGGGACCGGCTGGTAGCCGTGCTCGACCAGGCGGCCGGCCAGGTGCTTGGCGGCCTCCGGCAGCACCACCCGGCGGCCGTCCGAGACCGCGTTGAGCCCGAACACCTCGGCGTCGGCCCGGTCGGCGAGGATCGCGTCCGGGTAGAGCGCGCGCAGCACGGAACGGCTGTCGGCGTCGAAGGCCTCCGGGTAGTACATGACGTGGTCGTCGGCGAGCACCGTCAGCGCGGTGTCCAGGTGGTAGAAGCGCGGATCCACCAGGGTCAGGCTGACCACCGGGACGCCGAACAGCTCGCCGGCCTCGGCGTGCGCGGCGCGCGAGGTGCGAAAGCCCGTCCCGGCGAGCAGTCGGCCGCCCACCACCAGGAGGTCGCCCTCGCCCTCGTTGACGTGGCCGGCGCGGCGCACCTCACGGTAGCCGCGCTCGCGGAACCAGGCCTGGTAGGCCTCCGACTCGGCGGCGCGCTCCGGGTAGCGGAAGGTGGCGACCAGGGCCCGGCCGTCCAGCACGGTGGCGCCGTTGGCGGCGTACACCATGTCGGGCAGGCCGGGCACCGGGTCGATCAGCTCGACGGTGTGGCCGAGCCGGCGGTGCGTCCAGTAGAGCCGCTCCCACTGGCGCAGGGCGAGCGCGGTGTCGGTGGGCTGGGTGGGGTCCATCCACGGGTTGATCGCGTAGTCCACGGTGAAGTGCGTCGGCCGACACATCAGATAGCGCCGCGGCCGGGCGTGGCGCTCCGGGGTCTGCGTGAGCATGACTCAACCATCCTTGGATCGCGGGGAGTTCGCCGTACGGAGTTCGGGGTTCACAGGGCCGGACACCTTCGCTCCCAAGGCGGCTGCCCCGGGGGCACCGTTCGCACACCCGGGTGGGCGCCCTGGGCAGTCGCACGCCCCCGCGCACCCGACGCAGGCACCGGCGCACTGGCACTGACGGCGGCTCGCTACCAGCGGACCGCGGTGAAGTCCACCGGCCTCGGCCGCAGCTCCCGGCAGCGCTCGGCCAGCGCCCGCAGCCGTCGGTCCGCCTCCTGGGCGGTCATCCGGCGCCGGTCGCCGTGGCCGGGCAGCAGCCACTCGAAGCGCAGCGCGCCGAGGCCGCGGCGCAGCGAGGCGGCCAGCTCCTCGATCGAGTACCAGGTCACCGACTCCACCACCGCCAGGTCCCCGGCTGTACGGGACCAGTACAGGCTGTCGCCGCTGAAGCAGTACCGCTCGTCCGCGAGGAAGAGCACGCTGCCCCGGGTGTGGCCGGGGAACGGGTGGGCGACCAGACCGGGCGAGACCTCCGTCGGCCCGGTGCCGCGCAGCACCCGGTCGGCGTCGGGTGCGGCCTCCAGATCGCCCTCGTGGATCCAGAGCCGGGCGCCCAGCCGGTCGGCGTACGCCCGGCCGTGCGCGGCGTGGTCGCGGTGGGTGAGCAGGACGTCGTTGACCGGGCCGAGCGCGGCGTACCGGGCCGCGAGGGCCTCGCTGTACCGCGGGGTGTCGACCATCACCCAACCGGTGGGACGGCGGCACAGGTAGGAGTTGGCGCCCGCGGTGCGGCGGGAGTTGTGGCCGAGCAGCAGCAGGCCGTCGTCGAGTGCCAGCGGGAACGGGTCCTCGGCCGGGTCGAGCCGTCCGGCGCCCGGGCGGATGGAACGGGTCGGGCAGGCGTGGGCGGCGGCGAGCAGCTGCCGGCGCTCGGCCGCGCCGTGCGGCTGGCGGACCAGCTCGGAGCGGCCCGCGTGCTCGCGCACCAGGCCGGGCGCGAGCTGCCGGGCGACGTCGCAGTTGGTGCACCGGTCGTCGATGGACCAGTGCTCGGGCGGGTCGGGGCGCGGGTCGGTGGTCATGGCTGCCTTCCCCCAGCAGGACGGCGGCCGGGTCGGCCGCTCCCTTCGAGCATCCGCCGGGCGGGCCGGGAAGCGGAAGGGGCACGGATCTTGTGCTGTCCGGGGGCGGGCTCTCTGCGGGCCGGTGACGCCGCGCAGGGGCACGTGGCCCATCTCACGTGCCGCCGAGGTCACCTACGGTGGCGTAGGTCACTTGATTGGGTGAACTATCTCCTTCATGCCGAATCTCCAGGAGACCCTTGACC
Source organism: Kitasatospora brasiliensis (assembly GCF_032654805.1). Lineage (NCBI taxonomy): Bacteria > Bacillati > Actinomycetota > Actinomycetes > Kitasatosporales > Streptomycetaceae > Kitasatospora > Kitasatospora brasiliensis. The sequence continues at coordinate 574,078 of NZ_JAUOOW010000004.1, read as the reverse complement.
TCGATTCGTATGCCGCCCTCGGGGACAGCTTCACCGAGGGTCTGAACGACCCCGGCGTCGACGGCAGGTTCGCCGGCTGGGCCGACCGGCTCGCCGGACTGCTGGCCGGCGGCCGCCCGCCGGGCGAGTTCCGCTACGCCAACCTCGCCGTGCGCGGCCGGCTGCTGGACCAGATCGCCGCCGAGCAGGTGCCGCAGGTCCAGCGCCTCCAGCCCGACCTGGTCACCTTCTGCGCGGGCGGCAACGACATCCTCCGGCCGGGCGCCGATCCGGACGAGGTGGCCGAGCGCTTCGAGGCCGCCGTCGTCCGACTCGCCGAGAACGCCGGGACGGTGCTGATCTGCACCGGCTTCGACACCAAGGACGTGCCGCTGCTGAAGCACCTGCGCGGCAAGATCGCCACCTACAACGGGCACATGCGCGCCGTCGCCGACCGCAACGGCTGCAAGGTGGCCGATCTGTGGTCGCTGCGCGCGGTGCAGGACCGCCGGGCGTGGAGCGAGGACCGCCTCCACCTGTCCCCCGAGGGACACCAGCGGGTCGCCCTGCTGGCCGCCCGCTCGCTGGGCCTGCGCACCGAGCAGGACCCGGAGGCCCCGTGGCCGGACGCCCGCATGCTCACCCCCGCCGACCAGCGGCGGGAGAACATCCAGTGGGCCCGCGAGCACCTGCTGCCCTGGGTCGGCCGGCGCCTGCGCGGCGAGTCCTCGGGCGACAACCTTGAGCCCAAGCGGCCGGAGCTGCTGCCGCTCTGACGAATCGTCAGGCTTCGTCGGCTGCCGCGGCTCGCACGGTCCGCGGCAGCCGGTGGGTCAGCCCGGCGCAGCCCGCGCCGACCAGGTACCAGAAGAGGTCCGGCGGGTTGAAGGTCGAGCCCAGCACCAGCCGGGCCAGGGCGCTCTGCCGGCCCCAGGCGTCCGGCAGGCCGGTGAGCTGGAACAGCTCGACCGCCCAACTGAGCGCGGCGGCCAGAGCGGCGGCGCGGACGGGGCGGACCCGTGGCGCGGCCAGCACGACCAGGGTGTACAGCAGGACGGTGTAGAGCGCGTCCCCGGCGTACTTGGCGAAGTCGCCGGGGAGCACCGCCCGCACCCCGAGTCCGGCCGTCACGGTCAACACGGCCGCCAACGCGGCCGGCACACGGGCTTGCAGGCTCCCCCGGAGATCATCCACCCGCCTCACGCTACCGCGCGCCCCATGCGCCCCGCGCCGCCTCCGCGCTCCACAACCGGACCCCCGCCCGCCGGAACCACCGCGCGGCGCCGTACGTCACTCCCCCCGACGAACGTCCGCGCAGGTCGTGGGCGGGGTGAGCACCGGAGGGACGGGGAGCAGTGGCGCACGTGGGTGGGGCCGAAACAGCCGAAGCGGCCGAGACGGAGCGGGAGGAGCGGACCCGGCGCGGGTTCGCCGTGGGCGGGTTCGCCTCGACACAGGACGGGCGGGCGCGGGAGCGGGGCAAGGCGCTACGGGAGCTGGTGCCCCGGGAGCGGCACGCGGAGTTCGCACCCGCGCCCTGCCGTCCGACGGCCGTGTCGGCGTTGGAGGCCTCCAACACCGGTCGAATAGCCGGGCTGGTACCGATCCGGGTCGGCCGGATGGCCGCCACCCCGTTCGCGTTCCTGCGCGGGTCGGCCGGCCTGATGGGCGCCGACCTCGCGGCCACGCCGGTGACCGGGGTGGGCGCGCAGCTGTGCGGGGACGCGCACGCCGCGAACTTCGGCCTGTACGGCGATGCGCGCGGCCAACTCGTCCTGGACATCAACGACTTCGACGAGACCGTGCCCGGCCCCTGGGAGTGGGACCTCAAGCGGCTCGCCGCCAGCCTGGTGCTGGCCGCCCGGGAGACCGGGGCGAGCGAGGACACCGCGCGCGAGGCCGCCCGGCACGCGGCCGGCTCCTACCGCCGCACCGTGCGCACGCTCGCCAAGCTGCCCGCGCTGGACGCCTGGAACGCCATCGCGGACGAGCAGTTGGTCTCCTTCGCCGAGGCGCACGACCTCGCCGAGGTGCTGCGGAAGGTCGGCGCGAAGGCCCTGGGCAACACCAGCGCACGGTTCGCCGCCCGCAACACCACCCGTACCGCGGACGGTGGTTGGCGCTTCACCGCCGCTCCCCCGGTGCTCACCGAGGTGACCGACGCGACCGCCCGCGCCGTCGCGCACGCGCTCGGCCCGTACGTCGAGACGGTGGCGCCCGAGGTGCGCATGCTGCTGTCCCGCTACCGGGTGCAGGACGTGGCGTTCCGGGTGGTGGGCACCGGCAGCGTGGGCACCCGCTCGTACGTGGTGCTGCTCACCGACCACCGGGACCAGCCGCTGGTGCTCCAGGTGAAGGAGGCCCGCCCGTCCGCCCTGCTGCCGTATCTGCCGGGCGGGGCGCGGACGGCGCCGGACGGGCACGAGGGCCGTCGGGTGGTGCTCGGCCAGAAGCACATGCAGGTGGTCAGCGACACCCTGCTCGGCTGGACCACGGTCGACGGACTGCCGTACCAGGTACGGCAGTTCCGCAACCGCAAGGGCAGCGTCGACCCGGCCGCGCTGCTGCCGGGCCAGCTGGACGACTACGCCCGGATCACCGGCGCCCTGCTGGCCCGGGCGCACTCGCACACCGCCGACCCAGGCTTGTTGGCCGGGTACTGCGGCAAGAGCGAGGCGCTGGACGAGGCGGTCGCCGCCTTCGCCGTGGCCTACGCGGACCGCACCGAGGCCGACCACGCCGACCTGCTGACGGCGGTGCGCAGCGGCCGGCTGCCCGTCGAGCACGGCGTCTGAGCCGGTCGCAGGGGCGGCTCAGCGGGCCAGGAACGGCGCCACCGCGGCGACGAATTCGGCGGGCCGGGCACCGTGCACCAGGTGCCCGGCCTCGATGGTGACCAGTCGGCAGTCCGGGATCAGCCGGGCGAGTTCGGCGATCCGTTCCTGCGGGATGTGGCTGGCCGCGCCGCCGGCGACCGCCAGGGTGCGGGCGGTGATCCGCGCCAGGCCCTCCCGCCAGGCCGGGTCCGGGTCGTCGAGCTGGGCCCTGACCGCCCGGACCATCGCCCAGTCGAAGTGCACGCCCGGGTCCGGGTCCTCGGGCAGCGCGCTCCCCGGGCGCGGGTACAGCGCGGGGACGTCCTCCAGGACCAGCCGGTCGATCCGCTGCGGCGCGGCCTGGGCGAGCAGGTAGGCGACGGCGCCGCCCATCGAGTGGCCGACCAGGTCGACCCGGGCGAGGCCGAGGGCGTCGAGGAAGGCCAGCACGTCGTCCCGCATGGCCTCCAGCGAGTAGCCGGCGGTACGGGCGCTGTCGCCGTGGCCGCGCAGGTCGAGGGCGTACACCCGGTGGGCGGGGGCGAGGTCGGGCAGGACGGTGTCCCAGTCGGCGGCGCGTTCGCCGAGGGCGTGCAGCAGCACCAGTGGCGGCCCGCCGGGCCGTCCGCTCTCGCGGTAGGCGAGTGTCACCCCGGGCAGGTCCACCGTGCGGTTCCGTACGTCGGTCATGCCCGTCACGCTACGCGCCGCGGCACCGCTACCGGGTCGGCGTTCGCCCTCGGCTCATCGCGACCGGTTCGCCCTCGCCCTGTTCCCGGGCCGTGGCGCGGCCCGCCAACACCGAGGCCAGGACGGCGAGTCCGGCCACCGCGGCGCAGACCACGCTCGCCGTCAGATAGGCGCAGCGGTGCCCGCCGCCCCTGGCGGTCTCCCGCAGGTAGACCCCGGACAGCGCCGAGACCGAGACGGCCGCGGCGATCCGCTGCGCCATCTGGAGGATCGCCCCGCTCACTCCGGCTGCCTCGGCGGGCGCGTGGCGCAGCACGTACGCCTGGTTGGTGGGCCCCATCAGGCCGATCGAGGCGCCGCCGAGCAGTTGCAGCAGCGCCAGCAGCCAGGGCAGCAGGGCGGCGGGCGTGCCGTGGGCGAGCAGTCCGCTGAGCAGCATGGCGAGGGCGGAGCCGGCCATGGCGAAGGTGACGGTGCGCCGGCCGTAGCGCTGGACGACCCGCCAGGCGAGCGCGGAGGCCACGCCCATGGCCACGGCGGAGGGCAGCGCGACGAGTGCGGCGCCCATCGGGCTCAGGCCCAGGCCGTCCTGGAGGAACATGGTCAGGACCAGCGAGGCGGCCAGCGAGGCACCGAACTGGGCCATCGCCGTCGCCGTTCCGAGCGCGTAGGGCGCGGAACGGGTGAGCGCCGGGTGGATCAGCGGGTGGCCGCCGCGCCGGGCGTAGCGGCGCTGCCATCGGGCGAGCGCGCCGAGCAGCAGCAGGGCCGCGGCGGCGAAGGCGAGCCAGCCGGTCCAGCCGGGCGGGCGGACGAAGGGCAGCATCAGGGCCAGGGTGAGGGCGGCGACCAGCAGCAGGCCGAGCACGTCGAGGTCGGCGTGCCGGGTGCTGGGGCGGGGCTTGGGCAGGTGGCGGGCCGCCAGGGCGACGGTGGCCAGACCGAACGGGACGTTCAGCAGGAAGGTCAGCCGCCAGCCGTGCTCGGGGCCGGCCAGGGCCAGCACCGCGCCGCCGATCGGCGGGCCGAGCGCGAAGGCGAGGCCGCCGGTGACGGCGTACATGCCGAGGGCGCGGGCCCGGAGCTGGCCGTCGAAGACGTCCTGGAGGGTGCCGATCATCTGGGAGTTGACCAGGCCGGCGCCCGCGCCCTGGAGCAGCCGCGCGGCGATCAGCACCCCGGGCTCGGTGGCGGTCGCGGAGACCAGGCTGACCAGGGTGAACAGGGCGAGGCCGCTGACGAAGAACCACTTGCGGCCCTTGACGTCGCCGAGCCGCCCGCCGGGGATCAGCGCGAGGCCGAACGCGAGCGAGTAGCCGGCGACGATCCACTGGAGGTCGGCGGGCCCGGCGTGCAGGGTCTCGCGCAGCGCGGGGATGGAGGTGTTGAGGACGGACTGGTCGAGCAGCGTGGTGAAGCCGCCCGCGACGCAGACCAGCAGGACCCGGCGCCCGGTGGCGTCGAAGCGCTCCTTGGATTCCTTCGACGGTCCGGACCGTTCGGGCCCCCTGGCTATCGGGCCGGTGGCGGCGCTCATGGCTCGACCACCACCAGCGCGTAGCGGGCCTCGCCCGGGCCGAGGCTGCGGAAGCGGCTGGTGCCGGCGGTGTAGCGCAGGCAGTCGCCGGGGCCGAGCGGCTGCGCCTCGCCGTCCACGGTCAGTTCCAGGTGCCCCTCGAACAGCCAGAGGTGGTGCTCCCGGCCGGGGGTGCAGGGGCGGTCGTAGGCGATGTCCGCGCCGGCCGGCAGCCGGCCCTCGATGACCTCTGCCCGCAGCGAGCCGTGCGGCGGCGAGACCGAGCGGCGGACGAACCCGGTCGCCTCGTCCCGCCACACCTGCTGGTCCTCGGCCCGCACCAGCCGGGAGGGGCCGGACTCCACCTCGGCGAGCAGGCGCGACATGGTCCGCCCGTACACGGCGCACAGCCGCCCGAGCAGCGCCGCCGTCGGGCTGACCTCCGCCCGCTCCACCCGGGACAGGGTCGACCGGCTGATGTCCGCCTGCCGGGCCAACTCCTCCAAGGTCCACCCGCGTTCGAGCCTGAGCTCGGCGAGCCGTTCCGCCAGCCGCTCGTCCGCGGCCATGTCGATTCCCATATTCGCGATGCTATCCCGGATCTGAGATCGACTCGCGAGGGTCCGGCGCACGGCCGCTCACCGGTTCACGACCCCGGCCCGAAAGGGCCGCCAATCATATGATGTTCGGCGAATCGGGGCCGGTCGGCGGCCCACGAAGCGAGGGGGACCAGCGTGTTCGGCATCATCAGACCGTGCAGGCATCGACTGTCCGAGCGCTTGCAGACCTCCTGGATGGCGCACCTGTGCGGGCTCTGTCTGGCACTTCGGGACGACCACGGGCAGCTCGCCAGGACGGCGACCAACTACGACGGTCTGATCATCTCCGTGCTGGTGGAGGCTCAGGCCGCCCGGGAGGACTCCTCCTGGCGGCGCACCGCCGGTCCCTGTCCGCTGCGCGGCATGCGCACCGCCTCCGTCGCCAAGGGCGAGGGCGCCCGGCTCGCCGCCGCCGTCTCGCTGACGCTCGCCTCGGTGAAGATCCGCGACCACGTCGAGGACCGCGACGGCGTCTTCGCCCGCCGCCCGGTCGCCGCCGGGGCCCGGGCCGTCACCCGGCGCTGGGACCGACAGAGTGCGGGCAGCGCCTCGACCATCGGTTTCGACACCGCCGTGCTGCTCGACGCGGCCTCCCGGCAGAGCGAGTTGGAGCGGTCACTGCGGCCCGGCGGGTCCGTCCTGCTGGTCACCGAGCCCACCGAGACGGCCACCTCGGCCGCCTTCGCGCACACCGCCGTGATCGCCGGGCGCCCCGGCAACACGGCCCCGCTCGCCGAGGCCGGGCGGCTGTTCGGCCGGCTCGCCCACCTCCTGGACGCCGCCGAGGACCAGGCCGCCGACGCGGCCTCGGGCGCCTGGAACCCGCTGACCGCCACCGGCACCGACCGCGCCGAGGCCGAGCGCCTCTGCCGGGACGCCGTCCACGGCATCCGGCTCGCGCTGCGCGAGGTCGAGCTGACGGACCGCACGCTCGTGCGCGTACTGCTCGCGCACGAGACCGAGCGCGCGGTGGAGCGGGTCTTCGGGTCGGCCCGGCACGGGGCGAGCTGCCGCCGCCCTGGCACCGCGGGCCACGCGGCGGCCGACACCGCGGACGTCATCACGGGCAAGACCATGGGCGACACCGCGGGCGGCACGGCGGGCGGCGCCTTGGGCGAGCACCCGCACCAGGCGCCGCCGCAGGAGACGCCGCCGGGCCAGGCGCCCGTCCCGCCGTGGGTGCCGCAGGGCCCCGGCTTCACCCCGCCCGGCGAGAAGCCGCCGAACCCGCGCAACCTGCTCGCCGGGTGCGCGGCGTGGGCGCTGATGGCCTGCACCTGCCAGCTGCTCTGCTGCGACCACGACGATCCGTTCAGCCGCAAGCGCCGCGAGGGCTTCTGCGAACGGAACGACTGCTGCGACTGCGACTGCGGCTCCTGCGACCCCAACTGCTGCACCGGCTGCGACTGCGACTGCGACGGCTGCGATTGCTGTGACGGCTGCTGTTGCGACGGCTGCAACTGAGCGGTCAGCCCTTCCGGACGGCGCCGGCCTCCCGCGCCTGACCGGCCGGCACCGGCCCGGGGTGCCCCCGCAGCACCCCGGGCCGGTCCGCGTTCCGTTCCTGCCCGGCCTCGCCGCGCCGCCAGAGCGGCAGGACCGCCACCGGCCGCGGCTCGGCGCACTCAGGCATCGCGCCCCGCCAGTCTCCGGTCCCCCGCCAGCGACTCCTCCAGCCGCGCCAGCAGCTGCCGGAACCGCTCGGTGTCCTGCTCCGTCATCCGTCCCTCGGGCAATGCCCCCGGCCGCTCGGCCGTCCTCTCGTCCATGGGCCCGAGGCTAGACGGAGACGATCAATGGGCGATAAACGCGCGTTCGGGCGATAAGCACTTGCCCGGTCCGGTTCGACCCGGAACGATCCCGGTCCATGACGCACCATCAGCACCACCGCGCGCCCGAACACCACCCGGCGCCCCGACTCCCCCGCCCGGTGGCCCTGGTGACCGGGGTGGGCCGGACGGTCGGCATCGGCGCCGGGATCGCCGGGCGGCTCGCGGCCTCCGGGTGGGACCTCGCCTTCACCCACTGGACGGCCTACGACCGGCGGATGCCCTGGGGCGCCGAGGAGTCCGCGACGGCGGACATCGTCCGCGGCCTGCGCGAGCACGGCGCCCGCGCCGTCCCGATCGAGGCCGACCTCGCCGACCCGCAGGCACCCGGGCGGGTGTTCGCGGAGGCCGAGCGGCGGCTCGGACCGGTCACCGCCCTGGTGCTCTGCCACTGCGAATCCGTCGACTCCGGCCTGCTGGACACCACGGTCGAGAGCTTCGACCGGCACGTCGCGGTCAACGCCCGCGCCACCTGGCTGCTGGTCCGGGAGTTCGGCCGCCGCTTCACCGGCACCCCGGGCAGCGGCCGGATCGTCGCGCTGACCAGCGACCACACCGTGGGCAACCTCCCGTACGGCGCCAGCAAGGGCGCGCTGGACCGCATCGTGCTCGCCGCCGCCCAGGAGTTCGCCCACCTCGGGGTGAGCGCCAACGTCGTCAACCCGGGCCCGGTGGACACCGGTTGGATGGACGAGCGCACCCGGGAGGAGCTGCGCGGGCGCACACCCCTCGGCCGGCTCGGCACCCCGCAGGACGCCGCGCACCTGGTGGACTTCCTCTGCTCACCGCGGGGGCGGTGGGTCAACGGGCAGCTGCTGACGAGCAACGGGGGCCTGGCGTAAGGACGCTGCCGGGCGGGCTACCGGGCCGGCACCGCCGCGTCCAGCAGCAGCCGGGCGGCCTCCTGGGCATCGGCGGCCGCCGTCGGATCGCCGTGCACGGCGGCGCTGGTGATCGCCCCCTCGGCCAGCAGGGACAGGTGGACGGCCGTGGCGGGCGGGGCTCCGGCGGCCTCGGCCAGGCCCGCGAGGTAGGCGTTGAACTCCGTCTTGTGGTGCCGGGCGGCGGCCACCACGCCGGGGCTGGCGGCGCCCAGCTCGCCGAGCGCGTTGACGAAGGCGCACCCCCGGAAGCCGGGTTCGGCGAACCATTCGCCGAGCCAGTCGAAGACCGCGAGCAGCTGTTCCCGGGGAGATCCGCCGGCCCGGGAGACGTACAGGGCGAGGCTCGCCCGCCAGCGGCCGTCGCGGCGTCGCAGGTAGGCCTCGACGAGGTCGCCCTTGGACGGGAAGTGCTGGTAGACGCGGCGCATGGTCATGCCGGAGGCGGCCCGGACGGCGTCCATGCCGACCGCCTGGACGCCCTGGCCGTAGAACAGCTCCTCGGCGGCGTCGAGGATCCGGGTCCGCGGGTCTTCCTGCTCCATCTGCCATGCCCTTTGCGTGAGAACGATGGTTCTCCTATCGTAGCCAGCACGGCGAGAACGATCGTTCTCGCCGACGGAACGACCATTCCGAGGAGCGACACCATGCCCGAGAGCGGCACCGAGCAGCGCCCACCCCTGCCCCCGTTCACCGAGGAGAGCGCCCGCCGGAAGGTCCGGGCCGCCGAGGACGCCTGGAACACCCGCGACCCGCAGCGCGTCGCCCTCGCGTACACACCGGACAGCCGCTGGCGCAACCGCTCCGAGTTCCTCACCGGCCGCGAGCGGATCGCCGAGTTCCTCACCCGCAAGTGGCAGCGCGAACTGGACTACCGGCTGGTCAAGGAGCTCTGGGCGTACGACGGGAACCGCATCGCGGTGCGCTTCGCCTACGAGTGGCACGACGGGGCCGGGCGCTGGTACCGCTCCTACGGCAACGAGAACTGGGAGTTCGACCGCGACGGCCTGATGGCCCGCCGGCACGCTTCCATCAACGACGTGCCGATCGGCGCCGAGGAACGCCTGTTCCACTGGCCGCTCGGCCGCCGCCCCGACGACCACCCGGGGCTCGACGGACTCGGCCTCTGAGCGGCCGAGCGGCCGCCGGCTCACGTACGGACCGGAGCCGGCGGCCGCACGTGACCGCCGCGGCTCAGCTCCAGATGCCGGTGATGTCACCCGCGGAGGCCGCGTTGCCCGCGTGGCCGCCGGTGCCGGCCAGGTCCTCCAGGGTGCGCAGCACGTCGTAGTGGCTGTAGGTGGCGGAGCTGCTGCTGCCCGGCGTCACATGGGCGCCGTACACCACGGTCGGGATGCGGTTGCCGGACAGGCTGTTGTCCTCGTCGAAGGTGACGACCAGCAGACTGTTGTTGCTCTTCGCCCACGCGGCGTAGGCGCCAAGGTTGTTCTTGATCCAGGTGTCGCCGGTGGAGACCGAGCAGTCGTGCATGTCGCTGCACAGGTTCGGCACCACGAAGGAGACGTTCGGCAGGGTGCCGTAGTCGGTCGGGAACTGGGCGAAGGTCTTGGCGCTGCTGACCGGGACGTTGCCGAAGCCGAACCACGGGTTGTGCTTCTGGGCGTACTTGCCGCTGCTGCACACGGTGCTGCCCTGGCTGGGCAGGGACTCGTTGTAGCTGGCCCAGGTCTTGCCGGCGGCGATCACCTCGGAGGCCAGGTTGGCGCTCTGGAAGCCGCCGACCGTCACGCAGCTGTCGTCCACCCGGCCCTGGGTGGAGCCGGAGAACAGCGCGTAGTAGTTCGGCTCGCTCGGGTGGGTGATGCCGTAGGACTGGGTGAGGCTGGCGCCGCCCGCGATCAGGGTGCCGTTGAGGTACGGCGCGCTGCTGCTGCCGACGACCTGGGAGTAGGCGTGGTTCTCCATCACCACGACGACGATGTGGTCGGGCGCGGGCAGGGCGGCAGCCCGCGCGGTGGAGGCGGTCGCCGCCCACAGGCCGGCGGAGGCGGCGACCAGGGCGACGGCGGAGCCGATCGCGGTGGCGGTGCGGCGGGAGCGGGGCTTCACGGACTTCACGGGCTTCACGAGCTTCGCGGACGGAGTCATGACAATTCCTAGGGTAGGGGAACGGCCCGAACAGCATCGACCGCAGCCGTCGACTTGGGGAGGCGACGGCAGGTAAAACCTTGCCCCCGGGGCGGGAAACGAACGGTGCGAGCACCCAAGTCCCCACCGACAACGCGAAATGCGGGCGAACCGGTTCACATTGCCAGCGGCCGCCCCGACCTGGATAGTGATCTTGGAACGGCGCGGTCGGACGCCGCGTCAGCTGATGAGAGAACCGAGGAACATGGCGAAGACCAGCCTTCTGCGTCCCCTCGCGGTGGCCGCCGCCGGCGCCGTCCTGGTGGCGACCGGTGCCCTGCCCGCCGCGGCCGCCGGCCAGGGCGCCGCCGACGCGGCCTCCCCCGACCTCGCCGGTGTGCGCACCGCCCTCCAGACCACCACCGCCTCCGGCGCCCCGGGCGCCTTCGCGGTGATCAGCGACCACGGCGGCACGGAGCGGACCCAGTCGGTGAGCGTCGGCCTGGCCGACCTGAACGGGACCCCGATGAACTCCTCGTGGAGGTTCCGGGTCGGCAGCAACAGCAAGATGTTCACCGCCGTTCTCGTGATGCAGCTGGCGCAGGAGGGCCGGATCGACCTCGATCGGCCGCTGCGCGAGTACCTGCCCGAGGGCACCCTCCCGGAGACCTGGACCATGACCGGCCGCCAGGTGATGGAGCACCGGGCGGGCATCTACGACCACACCAACGACCTGCTGGAGCAGGCCGGCGAGGAGACCACCAGCGCGTTCGAGGCGCGCATCCGCACCAACGTGTACGACCCGCGCGAGCTGGTGGCGATGTCGGTCGAGCACGGCGTGCAGTACACCCCCGGCACCGCCTACTCCTACTCCAACACCGACTTCGTGCTGCTGGGCCTCGCCGTCGAGCACCTCACCGGCCAGCCCTACGCGGAGGTGCTGAACGAGCGGATCATCCAGCCGCTCGGCCTGCGCGGGACCTCCTTCGTGGTGCCCGACCAGAAGATCCGCGGCACCCACGTCACCGGCTACCTCACCAACGACGACCGGACGAAGCCACTGCTGGACTCCACCGAGCAGACCGGCTCCTGGGTGTGGAGCGCCGGGGCCGTCATCTCCACCGCCGGCGACCTCGACCGCTTCCTCACCGCGCTGACGGCCGGCAACGACGGCGGGCTCGTCTCGGACGACTCGCTCCGGCAGATGACCGCCGCCCTGCCCACCCCCACCGCGAAGATCTCCTACGGCCTCGGCCTGCGCCGGATCTCGCTCTCCTGCGGGGACGTGTACGGGCACGGCGGCATCGTGCAGGGCTTCAACAGCCAGTCCTTCACGACCCCCGACGGGCGGCGCAGCGTGGTGCTCTTCGCCAACGCCTCCAACAACGGCGCGGTGACCCAGGGCCTGATGAACACCCTGGAGCCGGCCTTCTGCGGCAAGAAGCCCGCCGCGGCCCCGCGCACCGCCTTCGCACCGGCCACGGCGCCGGTCGACTCGCTGCCGGTGGTGGAGGACACCCGGATCTGACCGGGCGCCGCGCTACGTGGTCCCGTTCAGTGCCGGGTGCCCGCGCCCGGCACTGAACGGGGGCCCTCCGCGCTCAGGTCGGTGAGCGCCTCGGTGAGCAGCTCGCGGGCCTCCTCGGCGCGGCCCTGCTCGATCAGCGCGGTGCCCAGTTCGGTCAGGGTCTTGGTCATGCTGTCCGGGCGGCCCACCGCCTCGAAGTGCACCAGGGCCTGCCGGTAGGCCTTTTCGGCGGCCGGCCAGCGCTTCAACGCGGCGCGGTCCAGGCCGAGTTCGTGCGCGGTCATGGCCGCGAGCAGGTGGATCAGCGGCGAGGACCAGCGCTCCACCAGCTCCAGCGCACCGGCCAGCGCCCGCCGGCGCGACTCCACCGCCTCCTCGGCCCGCCCTGACTCCCGCAGGCAGTTGGCGGCGCCGCGCAGGGTGACCAGCCGGCCGATCAGCGCCGAACGGCTGGCGACCTCGGCGAAGGCGTCCGCCGCCTGGTGGAAGGCGTCCGTCGCCTCGCGGTGCCGCTGGAGGTAGCGCAGACCGGAGGCGAGGTAGGTGAGCGCCCAGCCCTGCTGCTCCCGGTCGCCCACCGCGACCGCCGACTCCAGTCCCTCCGCGGCCAGTTCGATGCCGCGCTGGTAGCGGTGCAGACAAGTGACGTACGTCCAGGCCAGGTAGTTGACGTGCACCGCTTGCAGCCGCTTGTCACCGATCGCGCGGGCGGCGTCCGCCGAGAGCTGGAACACCTCGGCCCAGATGCCCCAGCTCAGCAGCCGGTCGGAGAACCAGTGCATCGCCTCGGCGGTGTCCACCACCTCCCGGTAGCGGCCGGCCCGCTGCGCCTGGTGGAGGGCGGCCAGCCACTCCGGGTGCTCGTACTCCAGCCAGGCGGCCGCCTCGGTGAGGTGCGCGGGCGCCGCGCCGCCGGGGCCCGCCTGCGCCGTGGCGTGGTCGGGATCGAACCGGAGCCCGAACTCCGCCGCCCGGCCGAGGATCCAGCGGCCGGCCCGGGTACGGGCCTCGGCCAGCTCCTGGGGCTCCTCGTCGACCGTCAGCCGCTCGCCCGCGTAGAGCCGCACCAGGTCGTGCAGGCGGTAGCGGTCCGAGGTGGCGGGCTGCATCAGCCCGGCGTCGACGAGCTGCTCCAGCACCAGCTCGGTACGGGCCGCCGGCAGGTCGGCGTAGGCCGCGGCGATCTCCGCGGTGAAGTCCGGGCCGGCGGTCAACGCGCAGCGGCGGAGGACCAGTTGGGACTCGACGGGCAGCCGCCGGTAGGACAGCTCGAAGGCCGGACGCACGGCCAGGTCGCCGGTCTCCAGCAGGTCCAGCCGGCTCTCCTCGGCGGTGAGCTGGCGCACCAGGTGGGCCACCGGCTGCTGGGGGCGGGCGACCAGGCGCTGCCCGGCGATCCGCAGCGCGAGCGGCAAGTAGCCGCAGAGCCTGGCCAGTTCGGCGGTGGCGTCGGGCGCGGCCTCGATCCGCTCACGGCCGGCGATCCGGGCCAGCAGACCGGCCGCCTCGGCCGGGGACAACACGTCCAGGCTCAGCCGGTGCACCGACTCCAGGCCGGGCAGCACATTGCGGCTGGTCACGATGGTCACGGCCGGGCCGGAGCCGGGCAGCAGCGGGCGCACCTGGCTCTCGTCGGCGGCGTTGTCCAGCACCAGGACGAGCCGGCGCTCCCGGACCAGCGCCCGGTAGAGGCCGGCCCGTTCCTCCGTCCCGGCGGGCACCGCGGCGTCCTTGACGCCCAGGGCGCGCAGCACCTGGCCCAGCGCGTCCCGGGCGGGCAGCGGCTGGGCGGACATGCCGCCGAGGTCCAGGGAGAGCTGGCCGTCCGGAAAGTGCTCGGCCAGCGCATGGGCGGCGTGCAGGGCGAAAGCGGTCTTGCCGAGGCCGGGCTGGCCGTTGATCAGCACCACCCGGGGATGGGCGGGCCGCGCGTCCCCGGCCAGGCCCGCGAGCAGGGCGAGGGCGTCCTCACGGGCGGTGAAGTCGGCGAGGTCGCGGGGCAGCGCCAGGGCACTCTGGCCCGCCTCGACGGGCGGGTGCTGGTCCATGGCGGCTTCGCGCGGGGCGGCGGCGCGGCGCGGCCGGGCCGGCCTCGCGGCGGGAGCCGGGCCCGGACGCACCCCGCGCGGGCGTCCGGACTGCGCGGCCCGGTCCAGCGCCTCCGCCCGCGCCCCGTCCAGCCCGAGCGCCCCGGCCAGGGCCCGCACGGTACGCCGCTGCGGTCCGCGGGTACGGCCGCGCTCCATGTCCCCGAGGGCGCGCAGGCTGACCCCGGCCGCCGCGGCCAGCTCCTCCTGGGTCAGCCCCGCCGCCACCCGGTGCCCGGCCAGCAGGCGGCTGAACTCGCTCGCGTCCGTGTCCGTGCCGCCCCCGGCCGCCATGCCCCGCCCCCGCTCGTTCGGTCCTGCGCAGTTCCGCACTTCTGCCTGGAGCCGCCTCCGGCGGATCACCCCAGGCAGAAGTATGCCCCGGCCCGGGAGTTCCTCCTAGCCGACTGCCCCTCAGGGTATCCGCCCAGGTCAGAAGGGATGTGCGGGGGCGGGGTGACGGGCGGGCGGGCAGTTCGGCGGCGGGCGAACCGCCGATGGTTCCGCCTGTGGTTCCGCTGGTCGAACAGCGGATTCCCGCCACGGGCGGCGCTGGGCCGAGCACGGCGAGGGGGCGGGCGGCCGCAGCGGGCGGGGCGTACGGCGGGCGGTGTCACACCTGCCGCAGTGCGGCCGAGGACGACGCCGAGGCGCCACTGTCGGGCCGACCGCCGCAGTGCGGCCGAGCTCATCCGGCGGCCCCGCAGCTGGGGCGCCGACGACGCGGCCGAGGCCCGCCGCAGCGGGCGGGGCGCACGACAGGCGCTCAGGCCGGCCTCCGGGCCACTGCGCCCTCGGCGGTGCGGCCGAGGGCGTCCAGGAGGTCGGCGAGGAGGGTGTGGGAGCGGGCGTCGAGGGCTGGGTCGCCGACGGTGCGGCCGAGGGCCACGGCGAGGCGGGCCGAGGAGAGGGCGGCGTCGCGGCGGCCGAGGGCATGGAGGGCGCGGGCCCGGCTGTGGGTGGCGAGGACGGCGTCGGCGCCGACGGTGCGGGCTGTGGCGGCGCGGACGGCCTCGTCGGCGTGGCGCAGGGCGGGGCCGGGGTCGCCGGCCAGGACCAGCGCGTCGGCGAGGGCGGTGAGGGCGCGGACCAGCAGGTGGTCGGTGGCCGGGGTGCGGGCAGCGGCGACCAGGTCGACGAGCATCGGCACCGCCCGCTCGTAGCGGCCGGCCCGCAGCAGGGCGGCGGCGACCCGGCTGCGGCAGTGGTGGCGCAGCGCCACGTCGCCGGTGCGGTCGGCGGCCGCGACGGCGCGGTCCAGCTGGTCGGCGGCGGTGCGGTGGGCGGCGCGGGCGACGTGCAGGACGGCGAGGTCGGTGGCCAGGTGGGCTATCGCCGACTCGTCCCGGTCCGCGTGGGCGGCGCTCAGCCCGGCTTCGACCACGGCCCGCCAGTGGGTCCGGTCGTGGCCGGTGGTCTCGTACAACAGGCTGGTCCGGTGGGCGAGTTGCCAGGCCGCGCCGGGCCGTTCGTTCTGCTCGGCGCAGAGCACGACGGCGCGCAGGGCGCTCTCCTCGCGGCGGAACCAGTCCGCCGCCGCGCTGCCGCCGGCCGTGGCGCCCTCGGCCGTCCAACCGGCGGTGACGTCGAGGTAGTGGGCGATCAGCCGGTCGAGGGCGAGGAACCGTTCGTCGCAGCCGAGTTCGGCGGCCTGCGCGGCGGCGTGCCGGCGCACCAGCTCGCGCCGGAGGTACCGGCCGGGTGTGGTCTCCTCCAGCAGGTGGACGGCGTCCAGCCGGGTCAGCAGGGTGCGGGTGGTGGCGGGCGGGAGGTCGGCGAGCGCGGCGGCGGTGTCCGCGCCGAGTTCCGCGCCGGGGTGCAGGCCCAGCAGGGTGAACAGCCTGGCGGCGGCGGGCGGCAGCGTGCGGTAGCTGCGGTCCAGCGCGGTGGTGAGGCCGACCGGGCCGCGGGCGGTGCCGGTCCCGGTGCCGGAGAGGGCGGCCAAACCGGTCTGCTCGCCGGCGAGGTCGGCCGCGAGGTCGGCCGGGGACCAGTCGGGTCGGGCGGCCAGCCGGGCGGCGGCCAGGCGCAGCGCGAGCGGCAGATGGTCGCAGCGCTCGGCGAGTTCGGCGACCGCCTCCGGTTCGTCGGCCGCGCGCTCCGCGCCGAGGGTGCGGGCGAGCAGTTCGGCGGATTCGGCGGGGTCGAGCGCGCCCAGGGGCAGCGGGATGCCGCCGGTGCGGACCAGCAGGTGGCGCAGCCGGCTGCGGCTGGTGACGATCGCGACCGGGGCGGGCTCGCTGTCGGTGGCCGGCGGGTCGGGCAGCAGCGGGAGGAGCTGCCGGTAGGAGGCGGCGTCGTCCAGCACCACCAATGCCCTTCGGCCACTGATCAGTTCGCGGTAGCGGCGGGAGCGGTCCACGGGGTCGGCGGGCTGCGCGTCCGGGGGGACGCCGAGCGCGGTGAGGAACTCGCCCAGGACGTCGGCGGGTTCGCGCGGCCCGTCCGGGTCGAAGCCGTGGAGTTCGGCGTGCAGGATGCCGTCCGGGAAGTAGGCGTCGCCGCGCCGGGCCGTCCAGTGCCGGACCAGGCTGGTCTTGCCGACTCCGGCGGGGCCGGTGACCAGGATCGGGCGGCCGTCCCGCGCGGCGGGCAACACCTGCTCCAGTCGGGCGAGTTCGGTGCGGCGGCCGACGAACCGGCGGTCGGCGGCGAGCCGGGCGCCGGACTGCTCGCCGGCCCGGCGCAGCTCCGGTCCGGCCGCGCCGGCGAGCCGCGCCACCGCGCGCTCGTAGTGCTCCCGCGCCTCCGCGCTGCGCCCGTCCTGTTCCAGGCAGCGCACCAGCCGGGTGGCCAGCGGCTGCCGGGCGGGGTGGGCGTCGGCCGCTTCGGCGAGTTCGGCGGTCAGTTCGCCGCCCCGGCCGGCCCGGAGCAGGCCGTCGGCCAGCCGTTCCAGGGTGCGCAGTCGCAGGTCGGTCAGCGACGGGAGCGTCCGCTCACGCAGCAGCGTGGAGCCGCAGTCGGCGAGCGCCGGGCCGCGCCACAGGTCCAACGCGGCGCGCAGCAGCGGCAGTTCGTGGTCCTGTGGCGCTCCTTCCGAGGGAGTGGAGACGCCTGCCCGTTCGCAGAGCCGGCCGAAGCGCTGCACGTCGACCCGGTCGGGCTCGCCGGCCAGCAGGTATCCGGGCCCACGGGTGCCCAGTTCCAGCCCGGTGCCGTCCAGCAGTCGGCGCAGCGCCGCGATGTGGCCCTGGAGGGCGGCCCGCGCGGTGGGCGGCGCGCTGCCCTCCCAGACCAGCTCGATCAGCTCCTCGGTGGCCACCGTCCGGTTCAGCCGGACGGCGAGCGCGCTCAGCAGCGCCCGGCGCTTGGGCGCCGAGGGCGTCAGCGCCGTACCGTCGCCCCGCCGCACGACCACCGGTCCGAGCAGATCGATGTGCACGCGCCCCCTCCTCCTCCCCCGCCGACAGCTCTGCCGACCGTCCCACCGACCGTTCCGCCGACGACTCCTCGGCCGGTTCGAGGATAGGGCCGACCGGATCATGGACGCCCGGGCGGGCCCTCGGCCCGTCCACGCACCGTACCGGCGGGGCACGACCGCCGTCCGCCGCGGCAACCGGGTGCCGGACCGACCGCGTCCACCAGGGCAGGAGCAGCCGCCGACCCGCATCGGTGCCACTAAACTGCTCCCCTTCCGACGGCCGCACGGCCAGGTCGGCGTGCGGTGACGTGGGGGTACTGGTGCGGATTCGGCTGCTCGGGCCGGTGGAGTTGCGGGTCGGGGCGGACGGCTTCGCGAGCGTGGCGGGCGCCCAACGGCGGGCCGTACTGGCCCTGCTGGCGCTGCGGCTGGGGCACCTGGTCACCGTGGACCAGCTGTGCGAGCTGCTGTGGGACGAGCAGCCGCCGGCCAGCGCTCGGGCCGCTGTGCAGGGGCATGTCGCCGCGCTGCGGAAGGTGCTCGCCGACACCCCGTTCGAGCTGTGCACCCGGGATTCCGGCTACCTGCTGGCCGGGCCGGCCGACGCGGTCGACGCGCTGCGCTTCGAGGAGCTCACCGCCGCGGCCGAGGAGCGGGCCGCCTCGGGCGCCCGCACCGCCGCGGTCGCGCTGCTGGAGGAGGCGCTGCGGCTGTGGCGCGGCGAGGCGCTGGCCGACCTGCCCGACACCCCGTTGCGCGCCGCCGCGGTGGACCGGCTGGAGCGCTCCCGCACCGCCGCCCTGCTCCGCTGGGCCGGGTTGCGGCTGGGCCAGGGCGCCGGGGCTTCGGCGGTGCCGCTGCTGGAGCAGGGCGTGCGGGCGGACGGGCTGCGCGAGGAGCTGGTGGCGCTGCTGATGCGCTGTCTGCACCAGGCGGGCCGGTCCGCCGAGGCGCTGACCGCCTACCACCGGGCCCGGGTGCGGCTGGACGAGGAGCTGGGCATCCATCCCGGCCCGGCGCTTCGCGCGGCGCTCGCCGAGGTGCTGGCCGACGACCGTGCGACGGAGCCGGCGGCGGCCGCCGCCCCGGTCCCGGTCCCGACCCCCGCACGGGTCCCACGTCAACTCCCCCGACGTCACCCGGACTTCGTCGGCCGGGTCACCGACCTGGCCCGCCTCGACCGTGCCTGCGGGCCCGGCCGTGCCGGGGACGGGCCGGTGCTGGTGGTCGGCCCGGCCGGGGTCGGCAAGAGCGCGCTGGTCACCGCCTGGGCGCACCGAGCGGCCGGTCGCTTCCCGGACGGCGTGCTGCATGCCGGACTGCGCGGCCTCGACCCGGACGGCCCGGCGCGGCCGGAGGACGTCCTGGCGGGCTTCCTGCGCGCGCTCGGTGTGCCCGAGGCCGACGTCCCCGCCGGGCGACCCGCCCGGGCCGCGCTCTACCGCGAGCGCACCGGGGGCCGGCGGCTGCTGGTGCTGCTGGACGACGCCGCCGACGCCGAGCAGGTCGCCGACCTGCTGCCCGAGGGCCCGGAGAGCACCGCCGTGGTCATCAGCCGGTGTTCGCTGGAGGGTCTGGTCGCCCTCGACGGGGCCGCCCTGCTGCGCCTGGCCGCGCTGCCCGAGGACGACGCCCTGCAGCTGCTGGAGCGCGCCCTGACGCCCGAGCGGCTGCGCGCCGAGCCGGAAGCCGCCGCCCGCCTCGCCGGGCTCTGCGACCGCCTGCCGCTGGCCCTGCGGATCGCCGCCGCCCGACTGGCCGACCGGCCGGACTGGGCGATCGCCGAGCTGGTCGCCGAACTCGCCGACGAGCGGACCCGACTGGCCGTCCTGGACGCCGACGGCACCCTCTCCGCCACCGGCAGCATCCACCTGACGTACCGTCGACTCTCCGATTCCGCAGCCGGACTGCTGACCGCCCTGGCCGCCCACCCCGGCCGCGAGGTGGACGCCCCGGCGAGCGCCGCGCTGCTGGCCGGCGACACCGCCGCCGCCCACCGGGCGATCGGCGAACTGGCCTCCCACCACCTGCTCACCGCCACCTCCCCCGGCCGCCACGCCCGCACCGACCTGGTCCGCCTGTTCGGCGCCGAGCGGCTCGCCGAGCGGCCCGGCGAGCACCGGCGGCTGCTCCGCGAGCGCCTGGCCGACTACTACCTCGCCGCCCTCCAGCACTGCGGCTTCTACCTCGACCCCGGCCAGGAGGAGACCGGCCCGCCCGTCCATCCGCCGCGGGCCCTGCCGGCCGCCGCCGACATCCGCACCGCGCTCGACTGGTTCGACGCCGAGGAGCCCGCGATCAGCGCGCTGGTCGCCGACCCCGACACCGATCCGGCCCGCGCCTGGCGGCTCGCGCTGACCTGCGGCTCGCTCTACTACGGCGCCGGCCGGTTCACCGACTGGCTCGGCAGCGCCCGGCTGGGGCTGGCGGCGGCCGAGCGGTGCGGCGATCCGGTCGCGGTCGCGCTGCTGCTCCACTGCCGGGCGCAGGCCCTGGTCGCGTTGGAGCGCCGACCGGAGGCGGCGGAGACGACCCGCCGGGCGGTGGCCGCCGTCGAGTCCGTGGCCGGTCCCGGGGCCGAGTCCGTACGCGTCCGGGCGCTCGCCACGCTGGCCCTGGTCACCGCGATGCTCGGCAACTCCGCCGAGGCCACGCGGCTGGCGGCCCGCGCCACCTCCCTCGCGCTGGAGTACGGCAACCGCCGGCGGCTGGTCGACGCCAAGGTGCACCAGGGCTGGGTGAGCCTGGCCGTCGGGGACCGGGAGGGCGCCCAGCGCCACTCCCGCGAGGCCCGGGAGCTGCTGCCGGCCACGCCGGTCACCCAGGTCCACCTGTGGTCGCTGCTGACCGAGGCGCAGGCCCTGCCGCCGACCGTCCGCGGCGACACCGCCGACCTCGCCTGGCACCGGCTGCTGGCGGCGTGCGAGGAGGCCGGCCTGCTGTACCTGCACGCGATCACCGAGCAGTCCTACGCCGCCCACCTGTCGGCCCACGGGCGGGGGCCCGAGGTGGCGGGCCGGCTGCGGACGGCGCTGGACCGTTTCCGCTCGGTCGACCGGCAGGCGGGCTACCTGAGCGAGTTCACCATCGGCCTGGAGGAGGCGCTGGACCTCCGGACCGGACGCCGGCCGACGGACGACTGATCCGAAGAACGCCTTCAGCCGGCGGCCGGGCTGTACCCGTGCTCCGCCGCCAGCACCGGGCGCAGCGCCCGGATCGCGTAGAAGTTGCGGGACTTGACCGTCCCCGGCGGCACCCCCAGCCGGGCCGAGGCCTCCACCACCGAGCGGTCCCTGAGGTGGAGTTCGACCAGCACCTCGCGGTGGTGCTTCTGCACCCGGCGCAGCGCCAGGGCGATGTCCCGGGCCGCCACCACCTGCTCGTACGGGTCGTCGGCGACCGGCCGGTCCTCCATCGGCTCGCCGAGCACCTCCTGGGCGCGGGCGGCGGCCCTGCGGTAGTGGTCGATCGCGATCCGCCGGGCGACCGTGAACAGCCAGGGCTGGGCCGCCTCGGGCCCGGCGGCCAGGGCGTCCGGGTTCTGCCAGGCACGCAGCAGGGTCTCCTGGAGGATGTCCTCGGCCTTGCCGCGGTCCCCGCCGGTGGCCCGCAGCAGCGAGCGCAGCAGGTAGCCGCCGTGCAGCCGGTGGATCTCGGCGAGCGTCTCGGGGTCGAGGGTCGGACGGGCCGGGGCGGCGGCCACCGGCGCGTCCGCCGGGTCCTCGGACGGCGGGGTGACGGACGTGGGCTGAGCGACGGACGGCTTCGACACGCGCTACCTCTCAGGTCGGGCAGGGGGCGCAGCACGGGCAGGGCACGTTGGGCACGGGCAGGGCATGCTGGGCACCGGCCGGACGTCCCGGCGGTGGCTGTGACAGCACCCTGCCGAAGGCCGCCAAGTCCGCGCCAAGGCTGCGCCAATGCCCCCGCCCGGGGCGTTCGGCCCGGCCCCGGGCGCGGTCGTTGGCGGGCACCGGGCACTGTTGGCCGATCGTTAGCGGCCCCGAGCCGGGGCGTCTCGCCCCCGGCCGTCAGCCTTCGGCGAGCTCCCGGACCAGCTCCTGCACCCCGTCCTCTCCCTGGTGCTCGATCAGCACCGCGACCCAGGTCGCCAGCCGCCGGCGCTCGGCCGCCGGCCACCGCGGCGCCGACGGGTGCTCGTCCACCACCAGTGCCGTCGCCACGCCCAGCAGCCCGGGGTCGGGCCGGGGCCGCCACCGCTGGTCGGGCGCCACCCGCAGGGCCAGCCGCCGGGCAACCGCGGTCACCTCCTCCACCGCCGCTTCGGGCACCGCCAGCCCGACCGGCCCGGCAGGCTCGGGCGGGCTCGGCGCCCCCGCCCGGACCAGGGCGGCGACGAACTCCCGCACCTCCGCGGCGGTGCCGCGTCCCTCCCCCGTCCCGTTCACGGGACTCACGCTCCTTCCGACTCGGTGGCACTCGGCGGGCGCCGGGTGCCACCGGATGACGGTACCGATCGGTAGCCGGTCGGGCGGAGGGTTTTCCCTACGCGGCCCCTCCCGATGCGACAGGGGGCGCCCGGTACGCCCCTCCTGCTCAACGGGCGCCCCGCCGCTGCCGGTTCAGTGAACCGGAACGGCGCCTTCACCCACGGCCGCGTTGTCGGACCCCTCTGCCACACTGACCCCGCGCACACCGATCGGGAGGGCTTCTCATGACGGCACTGTGGATTCCGCCGGTGTACGGGGACACGGAGGCGGCCGTCGCACTGCTGCGCGCGTACTTCACCCGGCAGCGGGCCAAAGGCGGCGCGTACTACTCCGGCGCCCACTTCGAGCGGCTCGCCGGCGGCGGCGACCGCCCGGAGACGGCGGACGGCTTCACCGCCGACGACCTGGTCGCGATCACCATGCTGAGCGTCTCGGTCGACGCGCACGGAGCGGTCGAGCTGCTCACCGACCCGGACGGGCACTGGCACCGGCTGCTGTCCGCCATCCCCCGCGACGCCCGGCTGGAGGATCCGGCCTGCGCCCCGCTGATCGCCCCCGACGGGCCGGCCACCGAGCTGTGGGAGCGGCTGGTGAACCCGCGCGGCGCCTACCCGGGCAAGCCGGACGGGGTCGGCGCGGTGGTCGCGGGCAAGCTGCTGGCCCGCAAGCGGCCGCATCTGATACCCGTCTACGACATCCGGGTGAAGACCCTGTTCCGGCGCCCGAAGGTCGACGCCACCTTCTGGTCGGCGCTGGCCGACGCCCTGCGCGCGGACGGCGGGGCGCTGCACGCCCGGTTGGCTGAGCTCCGCCGGAAGTCCGGGATCGGCGAGGACATCGGCGTGCTGCGGGTGTTGGACGTCATCGCCTGGATGCACCAGGGCGCGATTGAGGTGGCGGCCGTGGGGTAGACGCAGCGGGGCCGCCGAGGCCGCTCCATCCCGCCCCACCCCCGCCCGGTCACCCGCATCGACGACGCGAAGTGGCAGGCGCAGGCTGCCTGGCCAAGGCTGGGCCCGGGGGTCTCACATGAGATGGGTACGGTGCCGATGTTCGATACGAGCTTTGCGTTCCCGCGTTCGCTGGAGAAGCCGGTGGCCGGTGCCCGGGGCCGGGTGGCCGTGGTCGGGGCGGGTGTCGCCGGCCTGGTGTGCGCCTACGAGCTCCAGCGCCGCGGGTTCGACGTCGTCGTGTACGAACGGGCGAACCGGCCGGGCGGGCGGGTGCGCACCCACCGCTTCTGGGACGGCACCCACATCGACCTCGGGGCCATGCGCATCCCCGGCAACCACCACTGCGTGCTGCACTACGTCTCCCGGTTCCGGCTGGCGACCCGCCCGTTCGTCAACGCCAACCCGCGCGCCTACTACCATCTGCGCGGCCACCGGGTCCGGGTGCAGGACGTGGCGACGCTGTTCCCCGCGTACGACCTGCGCCCGACCGAGCGCCGAGCACCGGGCCCGGTGCTGAACCACCTGCTCGGCTCGGTGTGGCGCACCCTGACCGTGGAGCAGCAGCGCCGCACCCTGGAGGGCCACTGGGACGACCCGGCGCTGGAGCGGGCGGCCTCGGTGTCGCTGTGGCAGTTCGTCCACGAGCACCTGTCGCAGGACGCCTGGGACCTCATCGGCCACGCCAGCGGCCTCGCCCACTACGAGCAGTCCTCGCTGCTGGAGGTGCTGGTCGACTACTTCGGCCTGTTCCACCGGGGGCAGGTCGAGCTGGTGGACGGGCTGGACGCGCTGGTCCACGCCTTCGTCGGCGCGCTGCGCCCCGGCACGCTGCGGCTGTCCACCCAGGTGGAGGAGCTGGCGCTGACCGCCGACGGCGTCCGGCTGCGCGGCCGGCGGATCGGCGCCCGGCTCCAGGAGGACTTCGACTACGCGGTGTGCTGCGTCCCGGCGCCCGCGCTCGACCGGATCAGCATCGCCCCGGGCCTGCCGCACGCCCAACGGCACGCCATCCGCGGCGTCAGCTACGCGAGCAGCATCAAGACCGTCCTGCACCTCACCCGCCGCCGCTGGGAGCTGGAGGACGGCATCCACGGCGGCGGCAGCTTCACCGACCTGCCGATCCAGCAGTGCTGGTACCCCTCCGACAACGCGGTGCTGGTGAAGAAGGACGGGGTCAACGGCGGCTCCGGCCCGCGCTGGGCGGTGCGCGACCCGCTGCGCTCGGCCGAGCCCACGGCCCTGCTCGGCGCGTACCTGTGGGGCGCCAACGCCCGCCGCTTCGCCGCGCTGGAGCCGTCCGACCGGGACGCCCTGGTACTGGAGTGCCTGGAACGGCTCCATCCGGGTATCACCGGAGACGTGGACGACATCGTGCACTGCAACTGGGACGTGCAGACCGGCATGGGCGGCGGCGCCTTCGCCCACCTGACGCCCGGCGAGCACACCCGCTACCTGACCGTGCTCGGCTCCCCGTACCCGGCGGAGCGGCCGCGGGTCTTCTTCGCCGGCGAGCACCTGTCCGGCGCCCACGCCTGGTGCCAGGGCGCGGCCCAGTCCGCCCTGGGCGCGGTGGGTGCGCTGCTGGAGCGCGCCGGGCACCCCGGGATCACCACCCCGGTGGGGGCGGTGTGACGGAGGGCGGGGACGACGGGGGGCTGGGGCGCGCCGAGTTGCTGGCCCCGTTCCGGCCGGGCCGGAGCGAACTGGTCGGCATCGAGGTCGAGTGCGGCCTGGTCGACCCGGCCACCGGGCTGGCCGCCCGCTACTTCGGTGAGCGCGGCGTGCTGGCCGTCCTGGAGGCGGTGCTGGCCCGGTGGGGCGGCGAGCGGCAGGAGGACGCCGGGCAGCTGACCGGTGTCCTGCTGCCGGACGGCAGCCAGATCACCCTGGAGCACGGCGGCCAGCTCGAATACTCCTCGACGCCGGTGCCGTCCGTGGCCAAGGCGGTGGACGACCTGCGCGCCGCCCTGGAGCAACTCGCCGAGCTGGTCGGGCGGTTCGGCCTCGCCCTGCTGCCCGGCGCCAACCTGCCGTTCGACCGGCTGGCCGACATGCGGTGGGTGCCGATGACCCGCGGCGCCATCATGCGGGAGTACTTCGACGCGCTGGGCGAGCCGGGCAGCCGGGCCCGCTACATCATGGCGCTGTCGCTCTCCACCCAGGTCACCCTGGACTACCTCTCCCCCGCGGACCTCACCCGGAAGCTGCGGATGCAGATGGCGGCCGCCCCGGTGGTCTCCGCGCTGCTCGTCAACTCGCCCGTCCAGGAGGGGAGTCCGAGCAGCGGCCTGCTCTCCCACCGGTGCTGGGCCTGGCTGCGGATGGACCCGAAGCGAGGCGGCGTGCTGCCGCCCGCGCTGCGCCCGGACGTCACCGCCGAGTCCGTCGTCGACTGGGCGCTCGACCTCCCACTGATCCACTACCGCACCCCGGACGGCCGCTACCACCGGGCGCCCGAGCGCAGCTTCGCCGAACTGCTGCGGCACGGCTACGACGACGGGTCCCGGCCGACGACGGCGCACTGGGCCGCCCACCTCGACCAGATCTGGACCAACACCAGGGTCCGCAACACCCTGGAGCTGCGCGCCTCGGACGGACCGCCGTACCCCTTCATCCCGGCCGTCCCGGCGCTCTGGGCCGGGCTCACCTACCACCCCGAATCCTGCGCCGCCGCCTGGGAGTTGCTCGGACACTACACCGTGCACGACCATCGGGCGGCGCTCGCCGAGCTGCCCGCCCTCGGGCCGGCCACCCGGCTCGGCGGCGACCCGGTCCGCCCACTGGCCGCCGAACTGCTGCGGCTGGCGCGGGCCGGCCTGGCCGCCCGGGTCGCGGCCGGCCTCGAACCGCCGCACGTGCTCGGGTACCTGGACCCGCTGGACGAGATCGCGGCCACCGGACGGACCTTCGCCGAGCAGTGCCGCGAGCGCTGGCACGGCGAGTTCCGGCACGACCCGGCCCGCTGGGTCGCCGCGTACCGGGTCTGAACCCGGGCACCGGCGCCGCGTCAGCAGACCGTCAGCGGAGCATCAGCAGCCCGTCAATCCGGGCCCCGGCGGGCGCGCGGCGGCGCAAGCTGGACGCACCCACCTGCAAGACCGCAGGTCGCCCCGGAGGTGAGCCGCATGTCCGTCCCCGCCACGTTCCATTCCGCCGCCGCCTCCGGGGTGCGCCGCCACGGCCTGCGCACCGCGTTCATCCGGGTGCTGGAGCGGCTGGCCGCCAGCCCGCTCGACAGCACCGTGCTCGGCGCGCTGGGCGCACCCCGCCCGGTCGGCCGCGACAACGACCGGGGCCCTCGCGCCGGCTGACCGGCCCCCGCCGCCATTCGGCGCAGCGCTCCCCGGCGCGGCACGGCCCCGGTCTCAGGGCCCGCCTATGGTGGGCGAATGACCGACCGCCGGGCCGCCCGGCCCGCCGTCGCCCGGACGGGCCACCTCCTCGCCGCCTTCGCCTTCGCCGTCTGCATGGCGGGCACCACCCTGCCCACCCCGCTGTACGGGCTGTACCAGGAGAAGCTCGGCTTCTCGGAGCTGACGGTGACGGTCGTGTTCGCGGTGTACGCCTTCGGCGTCATCGGCGTGCTGCTGCTCGTCGGCAACGTCTCCGACACGGTCGGACGCCGTCCGGTGCTGCTCTGCGGGCTGGCCTGCTCGGCCGCCAGCGCCGTCGTCTTCCTGACCGAGGACAGCGTCGCGACGCTCTGCCTGGGCCGCCTGCTGTCCGGATTCTCCGCGGGCCTGTTCACCGGCGCCGGGACGGCGTACGTGCTGGAGCTCGCACCGCCCGGGCGGCCGACCCGCGCGGGCTTCGTCGCGATCGCCGCCAACATGGGCGGGCTCGGCTGCGGGCCGCTGCTGTCGGGCCTGCTCTCGCAGTACGCGCCGCACCCGCTGGTCCTGCCGTTCGCCGTGCACCTGGGGCTGCTCGCCGTCTCGTTCGCGCTCACCCTGCTGCTGCCGGAGACCGTCGCCGGCGCCCGCCCGCTGCGCACCGCCCGGCCGAACCGGCCGGCCCTGCCGCCGGAGGTCCGCCGGGTGTTCGTGCCGGCCGGGGTCGCCGCCTTCGCCGGCTTCTCGCTGATGGGCCTGTTCACCTCGGTCAGCCCCGCGTTCCTGGCCGCCGGCCTGGGCGTGCACAACCGCGCGGTGGTCGGGCTGGTCGTCTTCACGGCCTTCCTCGCCTCCACCCTCGGCCAGCTGCTGGTGCCCCGGCTCGGCACCGCGCGGGCGGTCCCGCTGGGCTGCCTGGTGCTGATCGGCGGGCTGGCCCTGCTGGCCGCCTCGCTCGCCCGGGAGGCCCTCCCGCCGCTGGTGCTCAGCGCCCTGGTGGGCGGCGCCGGGCAGGGCATGGGCCTGCGCGGCGCGGTGGGCGAGGTCGCCGCCGCCGCGCAGGCCCAGCACCGCGGCGGCGCCCTCTCGGCGCTGTTCGTGGTCGCCTACTTCGGCATCTCGATCCCGGTCATCGGGGTGGGCCTGCTCACCGGACCGCTCGGCCTGGCCGAAGCGGGTCTGGTCTTCGCCGGCTGCATGGCGGCGCTCGCCGCCGTCTCGGGCGCCTACCTGCTGCGCCTGGCGCACGCCCGCCCGTGACAGCGATCCACCCGCCCGCGAAAGCGCGCCGCCCGCGCGTGAGGTGCCGTCCGCGCGCGCTTGCCACCGCGGCCGGGTACCGATAGACACGATCCAGACACCCTGCGTGACATCGGGAGGCCCTGCCATGAGCGTGACGAGTCGGTACCGGGACGCCTGGGAGGGCTTCTGGCGTGACGCACCCGAGGAGCCCGGCTCGGTGATCTGGGACGCGGAGCCGGCCCTCGCCGCCGAGCGCCACCTCGCGCTGTTCCGCCCGCACCTGATCGACCCCACCCTGCCGGTCATCGACCTGGGCTGCGGCAACGGCACCCAGACCCGCTTCCTCGCCGAGCGCTTCCCCCTCGTCCTCGGGGTCGACCTGTCCGCCGCCGCCGTCGACCTCGCCAAGCGCTGCGACCCGGCCGCGCGGGCCGCGTACACCCGGCTGGACGCCACCGACGCCGAGGCCGTCCGGGCGCTGTACGACCGCCTCGGCGACGCCAACGTGTACGTGCGCGGCGTGATCCACCAGAGCGAGCCGGCCGACCGCCAACGGGTGGTCGAGGCCATCGCCACCCTGCTCGGGGTCCGCGGCCGGGCCTTCGTGGTGGAACTCTCCGAGGCGGCCAAGGGTGTGCTGACCGGCCTCGTCCGCGACCCGGCCGGCCCGCCCCCGAAGCTGCGCCCGGTGTTCTCCCACGGCCTCGCCCCCGCCGAGGTCGCGGACGCCGCCTTCCCCGAGCTCTTCCGCGCGGCCGGCCTCGCCGTCCTCGCCGCCGGCGAACTGCCGTTGACCACCACCGAGTCCACTCCCGACGGCGCCCGGATCGACCTGCCCGCCCACTGGCTGGTCGCCGGGCCCGAGGGCTCCGCCCCCTGAGCGGCTGCTTTCGGCCATCCTCCGGACCGGCCCGCACCGGCCCGCACCGGCCCTGGCGGCCGGGTCGCGGCTGGTCATCCGGCGTCTCCTCAAGACCCGTCCGCCACCGGGATCCTGGCGCATTCGCGGGCCCGCGGCCACCAGGGTGCTCGAACGATCGGGGCCCTCGTGTTCTGCTTCCGGCACACGACAGCACAGGAGTCCGATCGCATGGGATCACCCACGGCCGAGGAGTCGTCCGTACCGGCGACGCGCCGGCACCGTCCGCTGCTGCTCCTGGTCACCGAGCAGCTGACGAGTTCGGTGGGGCGTCAGGTCACCGCGCTGGCGCTGCCGCTGCTGGCCATCGCCCACCTGCGCGCCGGACCGCTGGGCGCCTCGGCACTGCTGGCGATGGCCTACCTGCCCGGCGTCCTGCTCAGCCCGCTGATCGGCGTCGCCGTCGACCGGGCCCGGCTGCGCCGGATGCTGGTCTCGGTGGCCTGGCTCCAGCTGCCCGCGATCGGCAGCGTGCCGCTCGCGGCCGCGCTGGACGGCCTGACCTGGCCGCACCTGTTCGCGGCGGCCGCCGCCTCCGGCGCCCTGAGCTCGGCCCAGAGCGTCGCGGCGCAGTCCTGCCTGCCCCGCGTGGTGCCCCCGGAGCGCCTGCTGTCGGCCAATTCCTCGCTCACCGGGGCCCGGACGGTCGGCCTGATCGGCGGGCCGGCCCTCGGCGGCCTGCTGATCAGCCTGGTCGATCCGGCTCCGGCGCTGCTGGTCGAATGCGCCGCCTACCTGGTCGGCGGCGCCCTGTTCCTCGCGCTGCCGGCCTCGCTCAACCACTCGGCGCAGCAGCCGGGCAGCGGCGCGCGCTCCCGTGTCGAGGCCCTGAAGGAGGGCCTCGCGGTCATCCGCCGGGAGACCCTGCTGCGCCGGCAGGCGCTGGCCGCGGCCGGGCTCAACCTGGGCGGCGGGGCCGGCGCCGGCCTGTTCGTCCTGTACGCCGACCGGGAGTTGGCGCTGCCCCCGTGGCAGCTCGGCGCGGTCTACGCCGCGTACGCCGTCGGCACGGGCGTCGGCGTGCTGGTGGCGGCCTCCGTCACCCGGGCGCTGGGCATGGCCCGGACCATCCGGTGGTGCGCCGTGGGCGCGGGGGCCGCCCTCTTCCTGATCCCGGCGGCCTCCCTGGGGCTGCCCTTCCCGGTCCTGGTCCTGTACCAGCTGCTCTTCGGGCTGCTGGCCACCGTGTGGTCGATCGCCATGACCACCGGGCGGCAGCTCGTCACCCCCGCCCATCTGCTGGGCCGGGTCAACGCCTTCCTCCAGGCGGTGCTGACCGCCACCGTGCCGGTCGGCGCCTTCGTCGGCGGCTGGCTCGCCTCCCGGGTCGGCATCGTGCCGGTGCTGGTCGGGGCGGCGGCCGTCGCCCTGGCGGGCGCGAGCAGCCTCTGGTTCCCGCGCGACGTGCTCACCGGGATCGAGCGGGCGGCGGAGAGCTCCCGGGGGCCCGCCGTCGCCTGACAGCGGTGACGGCGGGCCCCGGCCCCGTTACGGCTACGGCTACGGCTACGGCTACGGCTACGGCTACGGGACGTCCACCAGCACCCGGCCGTGGACTCCGGCGTCGACGTGCTCGTGCGCCTTGGCGATGTCGCTCAGCGGGTAGCGGGCGCCGGTCGCGACGGTGAGGGCGCCGACCGCGGCGGCGGCGGTGAGGTCGCGGGCGGCCTGCCGCTTGGCCTCCACGGGGAAGTCGTCGCTGCCGAACAGCCGCAGCGTGACGTTGTTGAACAGCAGCGGCCAGAACGGGATCTCGGTGCGGTCGGCGCGGGTGGCGTACCCGGCGATGACCGCGTCGTTGCGGACCACGGCGCAGTCCAGGTCCGCGTTGTCGGACAGGGCCACCTCGATCACCCGGTCGACGCCCTCGGGGGCGAAGGCGCGGATCGCGCCGGCCGGGTCGGCCGCGTCCAGCGCGACGGTGTGGGCGACGGCCGCCGGGTCGACCCGCTCGACGTCGCCGCCGCGCCGCACCGTGCCGATCACGGTGGCCCCCGCCCAGTGCGCGAGCTGCGCGACCATCGAGCCGACCGCGCCGAGGACGCCGTGCACCAGGACCACCTTGCCGTCGACGGGCCCGTCGGCGAAGACGGTGCGGTGCGCGGTGACGCCGGGGATGCCCAGGCTCGCGCCGAGGTCGTCGGAGAGGTGGTCCGGCAGCGGAACCGCCAGGTCGGCGGGGACGACGGTGTACCGCGCGGCGGTGCCGAAGGCGCGGTAGGACTGCGCCCCGTACACCCACACCCGGCGGCCGGCCAGGCGGGCGTCCACCCCCTCGCCGACGACGTCGACGACTCCGGCCGCGTCGCTGTGCGGGACCACCCGCGGGTACGGCATCGACGAACCGAGCCAGCCGCGCCGCTTCTTGGTGTCCCCGGGATTGACCCCCGACACCGTGACGCGGACCCGGACCTCGCCGGGGCCGGGAACGGGGTCGGGCAGTTCGCCGAACCGCAGCACCTCGGCGGCGGGGCCTTGCTGGTCGTACCAGGACGCGATCATCTCAGTCCTCGAAGGTCAGTGGGTCTGGGCTGTAGGGAAGTTGGCGCCGGTGGTCGGACCAGCGCGGCGGGGCGGATGTGTGTGGTCGGCTCACCTGTTGTCGGCGGCCCCTCCGACCGCACCGTGAAGACACCCCCTCCGCTCAGGAAACGCGGGGGTGCCGGAGTTAGGGGATCGTGGAAATGACTGCCGTGAACACCATGCGGCGCCTTCGACCGGAGGTGCCGGACGCCGCTGTCGCCGAGTTGTGCGCCGAACTGTTCGCCCTGCTGCCGCGAGCGGACCAGCGTGAGAAGGGGGCACAGTACCTGTACGGCCTGCTGACGGCCGACGGACGCAAGACCGCGCGCAACATCGCCGCCCATGTCGGGGGCGGTTCGGCCGAGCAGAGCCTGCATCACTTCGTCTCCTCGTCCACCTGGGACTGGATGCCCCTGCGGGCGGTGCTGTGCCGGTACCTGGAGCGGGTGCTGCGGCCGCGCGCCTGGGTGGCGCGCCCGTTGGTCATCCCGAAGGCCGGACGCCACTCGGTCGGCGTGGCCCGGCGGTTCGTGCCCAGCCTCGGCCAGGTCGTCAACAGCCAGGAGGCGCTGGGGATCTGGGCCGTCGACGAGGAGGCGAGCGCGCCGGTGCACTGGCGGCTGATGTGCCCCGAGGAGCGCCGCGGCACGGGCACCGGCCCCGGCCGGCAGGGCTCCGGGGTCGACCACCCCACGGTCACCGACGCGGAGTGTGTCGCGGCCACCGCCCTGGAGGTGCGCGGGTGGGGTACCGGCACCCCCCGCCCCGTCGTCGTGGACCTTCCGGACTGCGACCCGCGCGCCCTGGTCCGCCACTTCGCCGCCGCGCGGATGCCGATGCTGGCCGCCGTCAGCGGGGCGACCCGGGTGACGATAGCCGACCCGGGCCGGCTGCCCGGCGACACCGACCGGGAGGTCTCCGCCCAGCAGTTGCTGAAGATGATCCGGGCCATGCGCCGGCCGGTCGTCTGGCGGGATCCGGAGAGCGGCGAGGCCCGCACCAGCCTGGTGGCCACCGTCCGGGTCACCCTGTCGCCGTCGGCGCCCGGTGGCGGGGGTCGGGTGCTGCTGCTCGGCGAGTGGAGCGATCCGCACGGCTGGCCGCAGCGGTACTGGATCAGCAACCTGACCGAGGGCACCTCGGGGGCGCTGCTGCGCCTGACGAAGCTGACGCTGCGCGCCGAGCACGACTTCTCCCGGATCTCGGTGCCGGTCGGGCTCGTCGACTTCGAGGGGCGTTCCTTCAACGGCTGGCACCGGCATATCACCCTGGCCTCCGCCGCCCACGCCGTCCGCGCCCTGACCGCGGCCCCGAGGCTGAACGAATCGCCGTGTGATGACCCCGAGTTGCGGGTCAGTGAGCTGCGCACCGCCGACCGGGTCGAGCCGTTCCCGTACGAGGGCCCCACCGCCGTCAGCCGCGCGCGGGGGCAGCTCGGTGGCGTTCCTGTTTCCGGGTCAGGACGCGTCGGGTTCGGTGGAGTTGGAGGGCCAGTTGGACCTCCAGTGCCTGAGCCGGTTCCTGCCACTTCTCACCGAGCAGCTCGGTGATCCGCTCCAGGCGTCGTGACACGGTGTTGGGGTGCACATGGAGCCGCTCCGCCGCGTAGGTGGGGCTGCCGCCCGAGGCGAAGTACTCCTCCAGCGTCCTCGCCAGTTCGGTGCGCTGGAGGTTGTCGTAGTCGAGCACGGCGCCGATGGTGTGGCTGATGAAGTCGCCGGTGTCGGGGTTCTCCGACAACAGCAGCCCGAGGAAGCCGAGTTCCTGCGGCGAGGCGGTGCTGCCGACCCCGCCGAGGGCGACCACGGCGTCCAGGCAGCGCCTGGCCTCCTGGTACGTGGTGGCGATGGCCGCCGGGCTCCCGGCCGGGCCGGAACTGCCGGCCGTGACCCGGCGGCCCAGCACCGAGGACAGCTCCTTGGACAGCGTGGCCGAGGCGGCGCCGGGGTCGGTGCCGGGCAGCAGGAACACCAGGCAGTCCCCGGCCAGGGTCCGCAGGCCGCGGTGCCGGTGCGCGTACGCCGACGACCACACCAGGGCCCGGCCCTGGATGCCGCCCTCGGGGCGGGTGGCCACCACGACGTGGGGTTCGTCCAGGTCGAGGGAGAGCCGGCGGGCGCGTTCGGCGACCTGCTCCAGCGCCGACGGGGAGCCGGCGATCAGGTCCCGCAGTAACTCGTCGCGGGCCTGGCCGTCGGCGACGGCCGCGCTGCGCTGCATCAGCAGCAGGACGGCGACGCACTGGGCGACCATGGCGAGCAGCTGGACGAGATGCTGCTCGGCCTCCTCCGGGTTCTCGATCGCGGCGGTCGCAGCGGCCGCGTCGGGGCCCCGGGCGCCCTCGGACTGTTCCGGCGGGACCAGCACCAGGGTGCCGAGCATCTCCTCGCCGGCGGCCGCCGGGGCCACCCACAGACCGCCGGCGGTGCGCACCGGCCGCTGCTCGGCGTGGGCGTCGAGCGAGGCGGTGGCGACGTCGGCCGCGGCCGCCGACTCCGGCACCGCGCCGGCCGCCGCCAACTCCCGCCCGGACGTGTCCCGTACGCTCACCGGGCCGCCCAGGAGCCGGCCCGCCTCGGCGGTGAGCACCTGGAGGTCATTGCCGGCCAGCACCAGGTCGACCAGCCGGCTGTGGGTGCTGCGCAGTCGCTGGGCCAGCTGGGAGGAGCTCCGCTCGCGCTGGGTGTCCTCGGCCACCTCGGCGATCTCCGCACGGGCGCGGTCGAGCAGGCTGGCCTTCTCGATGGCGACCGAGACCAGGTCGGCGAGGGAGACCATCAGCGAGATCTCGTCCGGGCCGAAGTGCCGGACGGAGCGCCCGGCCGCGTACAGGACGCCGGTGACCTCATTGTCGCGCTGGAGCGGCACCGCCATCATGGCCCGCAGCCCCTCGGCCCGGACCACCCCGTCGGTCTCCCCGGCGTGCACGAAGGTCTCGTCGGCCAGGTAGTCGGGCGTCGAGAAGGGCCCGGCCTCCTTCATCGCGCGCAGCCCGAGCCCGCCGGACATCGGCATCCGGAAGCCGACGGTGATCGCCGAGGCCTGGCCGTCGGCGGCGCGCACGATCGAGCCCTCCTGCGCGGGGTCGAACAGCGCCACCCAGGACATGTCGACGCCGAACAGCAGCCGGGTGCGGCGGACGATCACCTTCAGCAGGGTGCCGAGCGTGTACGGAAGGGTCAGGTCACGGACGGTGTCGACCAGCGCCGCGAGTCCCGCCTCGCGCTGCCGGCGGCGCTCGAAGAGCTCCCGGATCCGCAGCGACAGGTCCCGGGCCCGCTCCAGCTCGGCCAGCCGGTCCGGGTCGACGCCGGCGGCCCTGGCATCGGTGACGACCCTTTCGTAACGGTCCGCAGGGGCCTCCGTGACCAGCAGTTCGAGCATGTCGAGCGCGTTCGACGGCGACTCACCTGCGCCCGGGATATCCCGCACCGTGTTCGTTCCCCCCCTTGAACCGAGCAATCAGTCGACAAAATCTAGGTTGGCTGTCATCCAGTGGTCAACCGGGATCGGGCCCGCCGTGCAGGTGAGGGCCCTGTGCGGTGGGTCGGCCACCACTCCTCGTCGCCGACGTTGTCGCCCGACCACCTTCTGGTGAGCGCGCTCCACGGCGAGGCTGATTCCAGCGCCACGGCCGTGGCGGGAGGGCCGCCCCGGCGGGCGGTCGTCGATGAGCATGGGGGAGAGAGATGTCGCAGGCACAGCTGGAAGCGGTCGCCACACTCGGTTCGCGTGACGAGGAGGGCTACGGGCACCGCTCGCTCGGCAACTACGAGCGGTCGCTCGGGCGCAGCCGTGAGTCGCTGACCCGCGAGGACCGGCCCCGGACCTTCACGATGTACGGCCGTGAGTGGGACCTGTTCCCGGAGGTCTTCGCGCCCGTCTACTCGCCCTCGACCCGGGTCGGGGTCGAGTTCCTCGGCCTCGCGGAGCCGGGCTCCCAGCAGGGCGGCTCGTTCCTGGAGATGGGCTGCGGCACCGGTGTGGTGGCCACGATGGCCCTGTTCGCCGGATACGACCGGGCCGTGGCCTCGGACATCAACCCGATGGCGGTGGGCAACGCGGTGGCCAACGCCGACCGGCACGGCGTCGGCCACCGGCTGCGCGCCGTGCAGGGCGACCTGTTCTCCGGCCTGGCGGCCGACGAGCGGTTCGACGTCGTCTTCTGGAGCTCCAACTACGTGCTGGCCCCCGCCGACTACAGCTACCGTTCCTCGCACGAGCGGGCCTACGTCGACCCGGGCTACCACGCGCACCGCCGGTACCTGTCCGAGGCGCCGCTGCGGGTGACCCCGACCGGCCGCGCCCTGCTGCACTTCAGCGACCGCGGGGACGTGCGGGCGCTGTACCGGGCCGCGGAGGAGACCGGCCGCACGTTGCGTCTGCTGGCCGCCCGCCCGGTCCGCGAGGCCGAGTACGGCGACGACACGGTCGAGCACCTGCTGTTCGAGATCGTGCCGCGCACGGTCTGAGACGTACCGACACGGCCACCGACGAACAACCCGAGGACACACGTGCGCACGCTGCTGATCGACAACTACGACTCGTTCACGTACAACCTCTTCCACCAGCTGACCGAGGTGAACGGCCGGGAGCCCGAGGTCGTCCGGAACGACGACCCGGCCTGGCGCCC
Source organism: Kitasatospora brasiliensis (assembly GCF_032654805.1). Lineage (NCBI taxonomy): Bacteria > Bacillati > Actinomycetota > Actinomycetes > Kitasatosporales > Streptomycetaceae > Kitasatospora > Kitasatospora brasiliensis. The sequence goes on along the minus strand of NZ_JAUOOW010000004.1, from coordinate 538,651 downwards.
GGCGCTGCTCGCCGGGTTCGACAACGTGGTGGTCTCGCCCGGTCCCGGCACCCCGCACCGCGCCAGTGACCTGGGCATCTCCCGCGAGATCGTGGCGTACGCGCGGCAGCCGCTGCTCGGCGTCTGCCTCGGGCACCAGGCGATCGGGCTGCTGCACGGCGCCGAGGTCCACCGGGCGCCGGAGCCGCGACACGGGCGCACCTCCCCGGTGCGGCACTCCGGCACCGGCCTGTTCCGCGGGGTCCCCTCCCCGATGGAGGTGGTGCGCTACCACTCGCTCACGGTGAGCGCGCTGCCGCCCGAGCTGGAGGCCACCGCCTGGACGCCGGACGGCGTCCTGATGGGGCTGCGGCACCGGCTGCGCCCGATGTGGGGGATCCAGTTCCACCCGGAGTCGATCTGCACCCGCGACGGCACGCGACTCCTGCGCAACTTTGCCGAGTTGAGCCTTCCCCACGTGGGACGGCACCCGCTGCGCCGGCGCCCCAGCGGGATCGTCTGGCCGGTGCGGCCCACCCCCGAGCCGCCCGCGCCGGAGCAGCCCGTCCCCGACCAGTCGGTGCGGCGGCAGCCGGCCCGGCAGCTCGGCGTGCTGGTGGAGCGGGTACCGACCCGCTGGAGCGGCGAGGCCGCGTACGCCGCGCTGTTCCGCGGCGGTGACCACGCCTTCTGGCTGGACAGCAGCCGGCTCGACGAGCGGCGCGGGCGGTTCTCCGTGATGGGCGACGCCTCCGGGCCGCTGGGCCGGGTGGCCACCGCCGACGTGTCCAGCGGGACGGTGAGCGTGCGGTCGGACTCGGGCACCGAGGTGTCGGCGGGCGGCTTCCTCGACTGGCTCCAGCGGGACCTGGGCGGAATCCGCACCGAAGTGCCGCCGCTGCCCTTCGACTTCGCGCTCGGCTGGGTCGGCTACCTCGGCTACGAGCTCAAGGCGGAGTGCGGCGGCGACGCGGCGCACCGCTCGCCGGATCCGGACGCCACGATGGTGTTCGCGGGCCGGGCGCTGGTCCTGGACCACGCCACCGGAACCACCTACCTGCTGGCGGCGGCCGAGGACGGTGTCGCCGGCAGCGCCGAGGCGACGCGGACCTGGCTCGGCTGGGCGCTGGGGCGGCTGGAGCGGGAGGCGGCCGGACGGCGGCCCGAGGTGCTCCCCGCCGCCGAGGGGTCCCCGGCGGGTGCGGTCGCGCTGCGGCACGACCGGTCTTCCTACCTGGACCTGGTCGGGGTCTGCCAGGAGGAGATCGCCGCGGGCGAGACGTACGAGGTGTGCCTGACCAACAGGGCTGAGGTGCGGGGAAGTTACGACCCGTGGCAGAGCTATCTGCGGCTGCGCCGGGACCATCCGGCACCGTTCGCCGCGCTGCTCCAGTTCGACGGGCTGCACGTGCTGAGCACCTCGCCGGAGCGGTTCCTGCGGGTCGGCGCCGACGGGGTGATCGAGTCCGAGCCGATCAAGGGGACCCGGCCGCGGGGCGCGGACCCGGCCCAGGACGCGGCGCTGGCCGCCGCGCTGGGCAGCGACGAGAAGGACCGCGCCGAGAACCTGATGATCGTCGACCTGGTCCGCAACGACCTGGGCCGGTGCGCGGTGCCCGGCTCGGTGGAGGCCGAGGACATCTTCCGGGTGGAGACCTACGCGACGGTCCACCAGCTGGTGAGCACCGTACGGGCCCGGCTGCGGCCCGAACTGGACGCGGTGGACTGCGTCCGCGCGGCCTTCCCCGGGGGTTCGATGACGGGCGCGCCCAAGGTGCGCACCATGAAGATCATCGACCGGCTCGAAGGCGGCGCCCGCGGCGTCTACTCCGGCTCCATCGGCTATCTGTCGCTCACCGGCGCCGCGGACTGGAGCATCGTCATCCGCACCGCGCTGATCACCGAGGACCGGGTGCGCTACGGGGTCGGCGGCGCGGTGATCGCCCTGTCCGACGCGGCCGCCGAGTTCGAGGAGACGGCGGTGAAGGCCGCGCCGCTGCTGCACCTGACCGGCGCGGCGTTCCCCGAGCGCGAGCAGGACCGGGCCCGGTCCTGAACTTCCGTACGGCGGTGCCCCCGCGGGTGGGGCACCGCCGTACGCGTTCACGCGGCCCCCGGCCCCGTCCGCTCCAGCTCGCGGGCCACGGCCGCCATGTCGACGCCCAGTTCGGCGAGTTCCCTCATGACGCGGCGCCCCTCGGCGGTCGAGCCCATCAGTGCCTCCCCCGCCAACTCCGCCTCCGCCGCGACCGCTTCGAGCTGCGCCACGCTCAGCACGTGCGCGGTGTTCGCGCCGACCAGCGCCTCCATGTGGCGCGGGGACGGGTCCGTCCAGAGCAGCAGCGGGAGTTGGGCGCCAGCGGTCCTGATGACGCGCCACCAGTCGGTGCTGAGCCGGTCCTCACGGAGCCGGTGCAGGCAGCGGGCCAGCGCGACGGCCGCGGTGCCGCGGGCGGCGACGGCCCGCTGGCCGGGCACCGCCGCGAGGCGCGCGTCGACGGCCTCGTCCAGCCGCCCGACCGGGACCTCGGCGACGAGCGTGATCTCGTGCAACGGCAGACCCGACACGAGTGCCCGCTCGATGCCGACGAAGAAGACGTCGAGGAGCAGCTCGTAGCCCTCCTCCGAGTACACCGGGCCGGCGTGCACCCCGATGCCCTCGGCGAGGCAGTCGCGCATCGCGGCCGCGCCGTCCGGGTCCACGGGCAGCCGGACCAGGACGTTGGCGCGGCCCACCCGCTCGTGCAGGTCGCGGGCCGCCTCGAACAGCTCCTCGGCGCTCGCCCCGGGGCCGACGGCAGGGGCCACCGACACGTGTCCGACCCGCCCGTCCGTCGCGAGGAACGCCGGGAACAGGGCGTCGCAGACACGGTGCAGTACGGCGGGCGGGCCGCCGGTGAGCAGCACGCCCGCGACGAGCTCGCGACGGGCCAGATGGCTCAGGACCTCGATGTCGAAGTCCACTGTGGCGTCGGCCGACAGCCACGGGGCAACTCCCTCGGCTGCCAGCTGGTGAAGCATGGCAATGGCTAACCGGCTGATCATAAGGTCAAGCGTAGGACCACTCGGCGACGCTGTGCCTGTCCCGGATCCGAATCTGTCAGGTCCCCGCGCGCACCGAACGGTTCGGGCGCTGCCGGACCGGACCCCGGTCCGCCGGCGGCCGCCCCTTCCATTCCCGGTATGACATCCCCTCACCCCCCGGGGCAATCCCCGGGGAAAAGGTGACGCAATGCCCGTCAGGTGACTGAAAGGCCGCCACCTGACGAAGTTGCGATATCTCGATGGAGACCGAAGCGAACGATTTCGCACACTCGTCGGCACGACCCCGCCTGAGCGACCACGAGAGCACTGGAGGTGCCACGTGCATAAAGTCGCACAATGGAAAACACGGCCCGCAGACCAACAGCCGACCTGGCCGGACGAAGAAGTCCTGTGGCAGGTCAAAGACGAATTGAGCGAATCCCCGGCACTGGTGCGCGGAGAGGACGTCCGCGTTTTGCGCGGGCTGCTCGCCCGCGCCGCGGCGGGCGAACTCCAGGTGATCCAGAGCGGTGACTGCGCGGAGGACCCGGCCGAGGCGACCATGGGCCACGTGGCCCGCAAGAGCGCGCTCCTCGACGTCCTCGCGGGGGTGATGAAGGGCCGCTCCCACCGGCCCGTCATCCGGGTGGGCCGGCTCGCCGGCCAGTTCGGCAAGCCCCGCTCCAACCCCACCGAGGTCATCGGCGGGGTCGAACTCCCGGTCTACCGGGGGCACATGGTCAACTCCCCGGAAGCCGACCCCGAATCGCGCCGGCCCGACCCGAAGCGGCTGATCAGCGGCTACCGGGCCGCCTCCGACGTGACGGCCATGCTCGGCTGGACCTGCGACGAGGACCCGTCCCTCGTCGACGCCCCCGTGTGGACCAGCCACGAGGCGCTGCTGCTCGACTACGAGTCAGCCATGCTGCGCCCCGAGGCGGACGGCTCGCTGCTGCTCGGCTCGACGCACTGGCCGTGGATCGGCGAGCGCACCCGGCGCCTGGACGGCGCGCACATCGCGTTCTTCGCCGAGATCGCCAACCCGGTCTCGGTCAAGGTCGGGCCCACCATGAAACCCGAGGAGCTCATCGAGCTGTGCGAGCGCCTCGACCCGGAGCACCAGGCCGGCCGGCTCACGCTCATCTCCCGGATGGGCGCCGGCACGGCGGCCGAGCGGCTGCCCGCCCTGGTGCGCGCGGTCCGCGCCGCGGGGCACCCGGTGATCTGGCTGTGCGACCCGATGCACGGCAACACCGTGTCCACTCCGCACGGCTACAAGACCCGGTACGTGGAAACCGTCGTGCAAGAGGTCCGGGAATTCCAGGCGGCGGTCACGGAGAACGGCGGCGTGGCCGGCGGACTCCATTTGGAGACCACTCCGGACGATGTCTTCGAATGCGCACAGGATGCGTCCGAGGCCGACCGGATCGGGGACAAGTACACCAGTTACTGCGACCCGCGACTGAATCCCTGCCAGGCCGCCGACGTGGTTTCCGTCTGGCATGCCTGAGCGATCAGCCGCGGCAGCAGCCGAACAAAGGAGCCAACCGTCATGCAGAAGGAAATAGCTCTGGTCACCGGCGCGGCCGGCGGCATAGGCGCGGCGGTGGTGGAGGCGCTCGCGGGCCAGGGGATCACGGTGGCCGCCGTCGACCGGGACGGCGACCGGCTCGACGCCCTGGTCAAGGAGGCGGCCGAACGCGGCGAGTCCGTCACGGCCTTCGTCGGGGACGTGACGTCCAGCGCGCGGGTGGAGGCGCTGGTGGACGACGTCGAGGCGCGGCTGGGGCCGATCGACCACCTGGTCAACGCCGCCGGCGTGCTGAGGCTCGGTGAGGCACGCGCCCTGACCGACGAGGAGTGGAGCGCCACCTTCGCGGTCAACACCACCGGTGTCTTCTTCGTGTCCCGCGCCGTGGTGAACCGCATGGTCCCCCGGCGCCGGGGCGCGATCGTCACCGTCGCCTCCAACTCGGCCGGCACGGCGCGCACCGAGATGTCGGCGTACGCCGCGTCCAAGGCCGCCGCGACCATGTTCACCAAGTGCCTGGGGCTGGAGGTGGCGAAGTACGGCATCCGTGCCAACATCGTCGCCCCCGGCTCCACCGACACCCCGATGCTCACCGCCATGTGGACCGACCAGAGCAGCGCGCGGGCCTCCATCGACGGGGTCCCGGAGGCGTTCCGGGTGGGCATCCCGCTGGGCAAGATCGCCCGGCCCAAGGACGTCGCCAACGCGGTGGCGTTCCTGCTCTCCGACAAGGCCTCCCACATCACCATGCACGACCTGACGGTGGACGGGGGCGCGACCCTCGGCGTCTGAGCCCTCCGGTCCGCACCCCGCAACCACCAGTCCCAGTAAGGAGCACCACCTGTGCCAGGCATACCTCCCATCCGCCCCTACCCCCTGCCGACGGCAGCCGACCTTCCGGCGAACACGGTGGACTGGACGGTCGACCCCGACCGCGCCGTGCTGCTGGTGCACGACCTCCAGAAGTACTTCCTCGCCGCGTTCCCGGCCGGGCAGGAGCCCGTCGAGTCGATGGTGCGCAACACCGCGCGGCTGCGCGAGCGCCTCGCCGCCCTCGGCGCGCCCGTCGCCTACACCGCCCAGCCGGGCGGGATGACCGAGGAGCAGCGCGGGCTGCTCAAGGACATCTGGGGCCCCGGCATGACCACCAGCCCCGAGGACCGCCAGGTCGTCGCGCCGGTGGCGCCCGCCGAGGGCGACTGGGTGTTCACCAAGTGGCGCTACAGCGCCTTCCACAACACCGAGCTGCTCCAGCGGATGCGCGACAGCGGCCGCGACCAGCTGGTCATCTGCGGGGTGTACGCGCACGTCGGCGTCCTGATGACCGCCCTGGACGCGTTCAGCCACGACATCCAGCCGTTCGTGGTGGCCGACGCGATCGCCGACTTCGGCCGGCGCCACCACCGGATGACCCTTGAGTACGCCACCGCGCGCTGCGCCTCGCTCGCCCTGACGGACGACCTGCTGGCCTCGCTGCCGCTGCCCGCCGAGCGCGAACTCGCGCTCTCCGGAGGTGCGGTGTGACGGACGACCTGCTCGGCCGGGTCCTCGCACCGGACCCGGGCCCCTTCGCCCTGGTCCACCGCCCGGACACCACCGGCCCGGACCGCCTCGACGTGCTGCTCGGCAGCGTCGGCGAGGTCGCCGCCCTGGCCGACATCCCGCTGGACGACGACGCCCCGGCCGGGGACGGACCGCGCCAGGAGGTGCTGGCGCTCGTCCCGTACCGGCAGATCGCCGAACGCGGCTACGCGGCACGCGACGACGGGACGCCGCTGCTGGCGATGACCGTCGAGGCGCAGGCCGTCGTCGATCTCGACGAGGTGCGCCTGCGCATCCCCGACGCGCCCGTGCGGCTCGCCGCCGGCGGCGCCTTCGACGTCGACGACGAGGCCTACGCCGAGATCGTCCGGCGGATCATCAAGGACGAGATCGGCACCGGCGAGGGCGCCAACTTCGTCGTGAAGCGGACCTTCGTCGCCGACATCGGCGAGTACTCGGTCGGCGCCGCGCTGCGCCTGTTCCGGCGGCTGCTGGAGCGCGAGTCGGGCGCGTACTGGACGTTCATCGTGCACACCGGCGAGCGCACCCTCGTCGGGGCCTCGCCCGAGCGCCATGTGAGCGTGGTCGGCGGCCGGGCCGTGATGAACCCGATCAGCGGCACCTACCGCTACCCCGACTCGGGGCCCACGCTGCCCGGCGTCATGGACTTCCTCGCCGACCGCAAGGAGGCCGACGAGCTGTACATGGTCGTCGACGAGGAACTGAAGATGATGGCCCGGGTGTGCGAGAACGGCGGCAGCGTCGTCGGTCCGTACCTCAAGGAGATGGCGCGGCTCGCCCACACCGAGTACTTCATCGAGGGCCACACCACCCGCGACCCACGCGAGGTGCTGCACGAGACCCTCTTCGCGCCGACCGTCACCGGCTCCCCGCTGGAGAGCGCCTGCAAGGTGATCGAGCGGTACGAGCCCGAGGGCCGCGGCTACTACAGCGGCGTCCTGGCGCTGATCGGCCGGGACGGGCAGGGCGGCCGCACCCTGGACACGGCGATCCTGATCCGCACCGCCGACATCGACGCGCGCGGCCGGATGCGCATCGGTGTCGGGGCCACCCTGGTGCGCCACTCCGACCCGCTGTCCGAGGTCGCCGAGACCAGGGCCAAGGCCTCGGGCCTGCTGGCCGCCTTCGGCGAGACGGCCCCGCGCCGGTTCGGCTCCCACCCCTCGGTGCGGGCCGCGCTGGACGGGCGCAACGCGGGCCTGGCCGGCTTCTGGCTGGCGCCGGACGCCGACCGGCAGCACGGCGCGGAGCCGCTCGACGGGCGGCGGGTGCTGGTGGTCGACGCCGAGGACACCTTCACCGCGATGCTCGGGCACCAGCTGCGGGCCCTCGGCGCCGAGGTGACGGTCCGCCGGTTCGACCAGCCGTACTCCTTCGACGACCACGACCTGGTGGTGCTGGGGCCGGGGCCGGGCGACCCGAGGGAGATCGACCACCCGAAGATCGCCCACCTGAGCCGGGCGGTGGACACCCTGCTCGCCGAGCGGCGGCCGTTCGCGGCCGTGTGCCTGAGCCACCAGGTGCTCAGCCTGCGGCTCGGCCTGCCGCTGGTGCGCCGGGAGCGGCCGAACCAGGGCGTGCAGCGGGAGATCGACCTGTTCGGGCGCCGCGAACGGGTCGGCTTCTACAACACCTTCGCCGCCCGCAGTGCCGGCACCGTCGTGGAGGCGCCCGGCATCGGCACGGTCGAGGTCAGCCGCGACCCGGCCGGCCACGAGGTGCACGCGCTGCGCGGGCCCGGGTTCCGCTCGATGCAGTTCCACCCGGAGTCGGTGCTCACCGCGGACGGGATGCGCATCCTCGGCGAGGCGCTCGGCGGGCTCGTCGGCGAGCCGGCGCGGCAGCCGGCATGAACGACGCTGACGGGCTGAAGGCGACCGTGGTCTGGTGGGAGCTGGCCGGGACGGGTCGGACGATCGGGTCGATGCGGGAGTTCCTGCGCGAGGAGGCCGTCGACCGGTTCGCCGCGGTGGAGGGGCTCCGGCTGAAGTTCTGGATCTCCGACCTCGCCACCGAGCGCTGGGGGGCGGTGCTGCTCTGGGAGTCGGCCGAGGCCGCCGCCCGGCCGCTGCCCGCGCGGGCCGCCGAGCTGATCGGGCGGCCGCCGGCGCAGTGGACGCTGTTCGACGTCGAGGCGACCGTCGAGGGCGTGCACGCGCTGCCCCGCCTGGCTGGGTACGGACTGGCCCTGGAGCCGGCCGGTCCACCGCGGTCCCCGGCACCGTGACCCCGCCCGGATCGCCCGGCGGGCCCACCCTCGTGGGCCTGCCGGGCGATTCGCCGTTTCCGCCTGCCGGGCGATTCTTCGACGCCGCTCGCCCCGGATCCGGTCAGGCCTCGTCGACCGGGCGCCCGTGCAGTGCCGTGCGGCGCAGCACCACGGTCATCGCCTTGAGCGTGCCGCAGAAGTCGCTGTCCAGGTCGCGCAGGTACTCGCTCTGCGACAGCGCGGTCTCGGTCGGGCCCTCGTCCAGCGTGATGCTGAGGGTCAGGGTGAGCCGGCCGGTGTCGTCGGTGCCGATCCGGTTGCGGATCACCGAGAGGTCGGTCGCGTCCTGGTGCCGGAAGGTGATGACGCCGGCCTCCTCGTTCGGGGTGACCCGTTGGACGAGGAAGCGCTCGCCGCGGCACGACTCGCGCAGGAACCCGTCGGGGTACCGCTCCACGATCCGGGAGGACGTGATGGCGGGCACGTACAGGACGGGGTTCTCCGCCTTGTGCAGCATGGCCCGCCACAGGCCGTCCCGGGTGGGTTTCCGGTGCGTCTCCCGGTCCATCCCGTCGATGACCCGGGTCCATGAAATCGTCAGCACTGGAATTCCCTTCGGTCTGCACCGTACCTGCCGAGGGGAAGTGTCGAAGAGTTCTCCGGAGATCGGCAAACACCGCACGAAAACTCCGTCAGATGCGCGGGACGACCTGACAGGAAAGCCGGTGATTCGTTGCCGCTCAGTGGAGTCGGCGGCAGCCTCGAAGGTGAATGGCGACGCCAGAAGAAAAGGGGAACGTCGATGTCGACACGATTCGCCGGCCAGGTCGTCCTGGTGACGGGAGGCGGCGAGGGGATCGGGCGGGCCGCGTCCATCGCCTTCGCCGCCGAGGGCGCCACCGTGGTGGTGGCCGGGCGGTACCCGGAGACCCTGGACGCGACCTGCGAGCTGATCGCCCGCCAGGGCGGAAAGGCCGACCGGGTCGTGGCCGATCCTTCGGGCCTGGGCGAGGACGGCGCGCAGTACATCGTCACCGAGACGGTGCGCCGGCACGGCGCCCTCGACGTGGCCTTCAACAATGTGACCGAACTCGGCCCCACCCAGCCCGTCGGGGAGATCTGCGAGAAGGTCTGGTCGCAGACGCTCACCGCCAATCTCACCGGCGTCTGGCTGGCCATGAAGCACGAGATCGCGCACATGGAGCGGGCCGGCCACGGCGTCATCGTCAACACCGCGAGCAACATCGGCGCGCAGGGCATGCTGCCCGGACTCGGCGCGTACGCCGCGTCGAAGGCCGCGGTCAGCGCGCTCACCCTGACCGCGGCCCGCGAGTACGCGGACCGCGGCATCCGCATCAACGCCATCAGCCCCTGCCCGCTGGGCCGCGGGGCGCGCGTCGAGCAGATCGCCGACACGGTGCTCTGGCTGGCGTCCGACGAGGCGTCCTACATCGTGGGCCACGACCTCGTCCTGGACCTGAAGACGACGGTGTGACCCACCCCGTACGTGCGCGGTGCCCCGGCCTGGCAGAGGCCGGGGCACCTTTGTGTGCGCGGTCCCGTGCGCTTTCGTTCGGGGGGGGGGGGGATCGCGGGCATGCGGAAGGGCCCGGACGCGTGAACGTCCGGGCCCTGGAACGTGCCGCGTCGGATCAGGCCGTCCGGAGGCCCTTCTCCCGCATCATCGCGACGGTCTTCTCGATGGAGCCGGCGTCGGTGATGTCGAAGTCGTCCAGCTCGATCCCGTACGTCCGGGTGAGGATCACGGCGAGCTCGACGAGGTCGAGGGAGTCCAGCTTCATCGTCTCGAATTCGGCGGTGACGTCGACGTCGGCCACCGGGATCTCGAACTTCTCGGCCATGATCGTGGCGATGTGCTCGACGATCGTGTTCTCGGCGAGGACGGTCATGGGGTCCACCTTTCGGGTCGTGTCGGGTGATGTCGGTTCGGGTTGATGTCCGGCCACACCAGGGCCGTGGAGCCCCAGGCCAGGCCGCCGCCGAAGGCGGTCAGCAGCACGCGCTCGCCGGGGCGCAGGTCGCCGGCGGCGGCCGCGTCGGCGAGGGCCAGCGGGATGGACGCGGCGGAGGTGTTGCCGACCCGGTCCAGGTTCACGATGGCGCGCTCGCGGTCGATGCCCAGGTCGTCGGCGACCGCGTGCAGGATGCGGACGTTGGCCTGGTGGCCGACCAGCCGGTCGACCGTGTCGCCGGCCCAGCCGAGCCGCTCCAGCAGCGCCCTGGACGAGCCGCCCATGCTGGTCACCGCCTGGACGAACACCCGCTTGCCCTGCATCGTGAAGTAACTCCCGGCCGGGTCCGGCGGGTTGCCGCCGGAGCGCTGCCGGGAGCCGCCGCCCGGGATGGCGATCAGGTCGTGCTGCCCGCCGTCGCTGCCCAGGTCGAAGCCGAGCAGCGCGCCGGGCTCGTCGGCGCGGCCGGCCTCCAGGACCACGGCGCCGGCGCCGTCCCCGAAGATCACCGCGGTGTTGCGGTCGGCCGGGTCGAGGATGCTGGAGTAGGTCTCCGCGCCGATCACCAGCACCCGGTCCGCGACGCCGGCGAGGATCAGCCCCGCCGCGTTGGCCAGGGCGTACACGAAGCCGGCGCACACGGCGGCGATGTCGTACGCCGGCACCCGGCCGAGGCCGAGCCGGGCGGCGACCCAGGGCGCGGTCGCCGGGCAGGGGTGGTCCGGCGTGGTGGTGGCGAGGACGACCGCGTCCACGGTGTCCACGCCCGCCGACTTCAGCGCCCTGGCCCCCGCTTCGACGGCGAGGTCGCCGGTGGCCGTACCGGGCTCCACCCAGTACCGCTCCCGGATGCCGGTGCGGGTGCGGATCCACTCGTCGCTGGTGTCCATCCGCTCGGACAGCTCGTGGTTGGTGACCACGCGCGGCGGCAGGAAGGTGCCGAGGCCTCTGAGGACGGCGGCTGGCCGCGCGTCGGCTTCCGGTCGGTGTGGGTCGGTCATGGCGATGCCTGGCCTTTCGCTCAGCCGCGTATGACGGTCTTGGTCCGCATCAGGAACTCGCCGAGGTAGCCGTCGTGCGGCACACCGCGGTCCATCCAGTGGGTCGGATGGCCGCCGAGGTGCACGTTGGCGACGCTCGGGTCGTCGACCAGCGCGTCGAGCAGGTCGGCGTCCCGCTCCTCGTCGCCGCTGAGGACCCCGAGGACGAGGCTGTCGCGCAGCTCGGCCGTCCCGTCGGCGCGGCTCCAGGGCGCCACCCACACGCAGGGGAAGGGCAGCTCGGCGGTGTGCCAGCCGCCCTTGAGGTCCGGCACCTCGAACACCGCCGGGCGCAGCACCGCTCCTCCGCCCGGGAGTTCCTCCACCACGCCGTCACCGCCGAGGTGGGCCACGGTGCCCCTGGCGCGCTCCAGCAGGTGCCGCTCCAACGCCCGTGCCCGGTCCGCCGGCTGGACGGGCAGCACGGACTTCTCGTCCTCGGCGGGCAGGCTCGGCAGCGCGCCGAGCCGCTCGGCGAGGGCGCGGGCCAGCGGCGCCGGGTCCCCCTCGATCAGGACCGCGGTGGTGTCCACGCACTTGACGCCGCCGTGGTGGGCGATCGAGTCGACGATCATGTCCAGGTGGGCCCGCCAGTCGGCGCCCTCGGTGACCAGGATCTTGGTCCGGCCGGGGCCCTGGACCAGCACGGTCGGGTCGGCGGCGTACTTGCGCACCACGTCGTCACCGCCGTACACCAGGGCGAGGTCGGCGCCCAGCAGCACCTCGTCGGCCGTCGCGTGGTCGGTGGGCAGCAGCGCCACGTGGTCGTCGCCGAAGCCGCTCGCGCGCAGCGCCGTCACCAGGCGGTGCGGGGTGAACGGCTCGCGCCGCGAGGGCCGGATCGCGACCCGGTAGCCGAGGGCGAGGGCCTCCAGCCACAGGGCGTGCGGGGCGGGGTGGTTGCCGGCCGCGTTCACCGCGAGGACCTCGCCACGCCGGGTCCACACCGCGGCGCCGGTGCGGGTGCGCGGGTCCCGCCAGTCGAGCACGGCGCCGCCGGGCAGCGCGCCGTACGCGCCGGCCAGCGCGCGCCGCGCGGAGTCGGCGATCTCGTCGGCGGCGGAGCGCACGGCCGGCAGCGGGATGCCGGAGACCTCGGCCACCGTCCGCTCGTAGGCGTCGTACGACAGGCCGGCCACGGTCTCCTCGCGGAAGATCCGCCCGGCCTCGGCGAGCGCGGCCAGCCGCCGCTCCGGCGGCAGCGGGGCCGCCCGGTGCAGGGCGGACAGCGCCCGGGTGACGAACAGCCGCGGGGTGAGGCTGAGTTCGGCGACCGGCGTGCCGGCGGTGTCGGTGACGGTCTCGCGCTTGCGGGCGCGGTACGGGCCGGCGGGGCCCAGCGCGTCCAGCAGGTGGAGTTCGGCCGCCGGGGCGTCGGCGATCGGGGACCGGGCCATCAGTAGACCCCCTCGATGACCTTCTCCTGGTCGAACTCGGCGACCGGCGCGATGTCCGCGACCGAGTCGCCGACCTGGCCCGGCAGCGGGCGGATCCGGGTGCCGAAGTCCCGCTCCAGGTTGTTGGGCAGGAACAGGCTCTTGCCGACGTAGTGCATGACCACCCGGCCGCGCTCGCCGTACGCGACCGGCCGGCGCTCCTCCAGGTCGATGACGTTGTACGTCATGTACGGCGAGAAGGGGTCGTAGACGCAGGGCTCGTCGTCGGTGAGGCCGGGGCGCTCGCTGACGTGGCCGAGCGTCATGGTGTTGCCGAAGCCGCTGCACAGCACGGCGTCCGGGAACAGCTCGGTGCGGTACAGGTGGCGGGTGTCCGGGTCGAGCTGGGTGCCCACCCACATGATCGCCTTCACCTTCTCGCGCACCAGGTCGACCAGTTCCTCCCGGCGGCACAGCCGCTCCAGGACCGGCGGGGTGAGCATCAGCACGCCGATGTCCTGGGAGCGCAGCGGGTGCTGGAGCTGGTCGATCAGGTGCTCGGTGTACAGGTCGGCCTCGGTCTGCTCACCCCGGGCGATGATCTTCTTCACCCAGCGCGGGTCGACGTCGACGGAGAAGGAGAGCCCGCCGCGCTCGGCCACCAGCTGCTGGAAGGAGGCGCCGACCATGTGCGGCCCGGACGGGATGGCCATCAGCCAGTTCACGTCGCGCGGCACGCCGTGCGCGTCGAGCTGGGCGTTGCTGTGCGCCAGCAGCATGTCCAGCCACTCCTGGAGCATGACCACGCGCTTGGGCGCGCCGGTGGTGCCGCCGCTGTCGAAGACGCCGACGACCTTCGGCCGGGGCCCGTAGCCGCGCGGGATCAGGTCCTCGGCGCGCACGTCGCGCAGCTCGTTGGCGAAGTTCGGGAAGAGCTTCAGGTCGTCGAAGGTGCGGACGTCGGTGCGCGGGTCGAAGTCCAGCCGGTCGGCGCGGTCCAGCCAGAACGGCGCTCCGGTCTCCTCGGAGAAGTGCCAGCGGATCGCGGCGCGGAGGAATTCGTCAGGGTCGGGCGTGACGCCGTAGGGAAGTTCGAGGATCGGGTCTGCGGTGGACAACTTCGGGCCCCCTTCAGGGAATGCGGAAACGGATCAGGCGGCCTGGGGCGGGGCGCCGAGCGCCACCTCGTCGAGGAGTTCCTCGGCCCAGTCCCGTGAATAGGAAAGGAAGTGCGGGAATCCGCCCTCGTAGGGGCTTCCCGTCCACCGGAAGACGGCTCCCGGGTTGTGCACGTCCGTTCCGGCGGCGGTGAACAGGTGCGGGCTGCCCTGCACCCTCGGTCCGCGGGCCACCGCGAGGTCGCGGTGGATCGCCGCGCGCGCGGTGCCGCGCTCCAGGGCCTCGCCCAGCGCCGCCTCGTCGACCAGCGGGCACTCGGCGGCGACGGCGAGGATCTCCGAGGTGACGCTGATGCACCGTCCGCCGCCGTAGAAGGCCTGCCGCAGCGCGGTGTCCAGCTGGTCGCTCGCGGGCAGCCCGCCGACCGCCGCCGCCTTCGCCGCCTGCACCGCCTCCATGGCCGGCAGGGTGGTGACCGGGTAGCGCCAGTCCGGCCCCGGCCACATCCGCCAGCCCAGCTCGGGCATCATCGCGCCGATCGCCACCGTCTCGGCGTCGATGATCGGCTTGGGCGTGGGCTCGGAGTTGAACAGCTCCAGCGGGAAGGCCCGGTGGTCGACCATGACCTGCGAGCCCCGCTCCCAGGCGACGGCGTGCAGGGTGTGCAAGGCCAGCGTCGCCCAGGGGCAGCCGATGTCCGACCAGACGGTCACGACGACCGGGTCGGACGAGTACAGGGTTTCCAGATCGGCCTGCTGGGTCATGGCGGCGAACCTCCGGGCTGCACGTACGGAACGGATTGGCCGAATTCTGGCCACCGCCGGGTGATCGTCCGCAGGGCGAGCGGAGGACTTTGTCACGCAGCCCGCACTTCGTCAGACGGATTTCCGCTACCTGACGAAGTGGACCGCCGCCGATCGACAGCCCTTCGGACCGTCCCGGAACATGACTCAAACTCGCACGAAAGGGATTTCACATGTCCGTGCTGGACGCTGAACGCACCGTGGATACCGCGGCCCCGCCCCGAATGACCCCGCATCAGCGGGCCGTGCTCGTCCTGCTGCTCAGCTCCACCTTCCTGCTGGCGGCGGACCTCCCCCTGCTCAACGTCGCCATCCCGGTGATCGGCGAGGGCCTCGGCTTCTCGGTCGGGAACCTGCACTGGATCACCACCGCGTTCGCGCTCACCTCCGCCGGCTTCACCCTGCTGTTCGGACGGATGGCCGACCTCTACGGGCGACGCCTGCTGTTCACGGCCGGCATCGGGCTGCTGGTCGTCTCGTCCGTGCTGGGCGCGGTCGCGCAGAGCCCGTCGGTGCTGATCGCCGCCCGGGTCCTCCAGGGCGTCGCCACCGCGATGGCCACCCCGTCGGCGCTCGCGCTGCTCACCACGTCCTTCCCGGACGGCCCGCTGCGGGCCAAGGCGCTGGGCGTCAACGGCACCATGATCTCGCTCGGCTTCACCGTCGGCGCGGTGGCCGGCGGGCTGCTCACCGGGCTGCTCAGCTGGCGCTGGTCGTTCCTGCTCAACGTGCCGGTCGGGGCCGCCATCGTGGCCTTCTCGCCGACGCTCCTGAAGGAGAGCCGCTCCGCGGACCGCCCCCGGATGGACGCCCCCGGCGCCGTCACGGTGAGCGCGGGCCTGGTCGCGCTGGTCTACGGCGTCTCCCGCAGCCCCGACATGGGCTGGGACAACCCGCTGGTGCTCGGCTGCGTCCTGGTCGGCGCCGCGCTGCTCGTCGCCTTCTACCGCATCGAGCTGCGCACCGAGACGCCCCTCGCGCCGGTCGGCATCCTGCGCCGTCCGACCGTCCGCTGGGGCAACTTCGGCGGCCTGGCCCTGATCACCATGCAGACCGGCGGGATCTTCCTGGTCACCCTGTACCTCCAGGAGGTCCACGGCTACTCGGCGCTCGCCACCGGGATCGCCTTCTCGGCGCTGGGCGTCTCCGCGTTCCTGGGCGGCGCCTTCGCCCCCCGCGTCCTCGGCCGGTTCGGCAACCGGACCACCCTGGTGGCCGGCCTGGTGTTCCAACTCGTCGGCCCGCTGGGCGTATTCCTGGTCACCGGCAGCGGCGGCGGGATCGCCCTCGTGCTGGCCGCGCTGACGGTGGGCGCCTTCGGCCACGTCATGGGCGTGGTGGCGTACATGGTCACCGCGACCACCGGTCTGCCGAACGCCGAGCAGGGTCTGGCCACCGGTCTGGCCACGATGACCCAGCAGGTGGCGCTCGCCATGGGCACCCCGGTGCTCAGCGCCGTCGCCAGCAGCCGGATCCACGCGCTGGCGGGCGCCGGCTCGCACGCCGACGCCGTGCTGTCCGGCGTCCGGCTCTCCTTGGGTGTGGACTCGCTCGTCGTGCTCGCGTCCGCCGTCCTGCTCTGGATCTGCCTCGGCCGCGCCCTGCGCCGCCCCCACTGACCGTCCCCCTCCCGATGAATCCCCCTTCCCACCAGGAGAGTTCTGTCATGAGCATGCAATCCACCGCCCCCGCCGCTGCCGCCGGCACCATCACCCTCGGCGGCGAGCTCACCATCAACCGCATGGGGTACGGCGCGATGCAGCTGGCCGGCCCCGGCGTCTACGGCCCGCCGAAGGACCGCGAGAGCGCCCTCGCGGTACTGCGCCGGGCGCGCGAGCTCGGGGTCAATCACATCGACACCAGCGACTACTACGGTCCGCACGTGGTCAACGAGCTCATCCGCGAGGCCCTGCACCCGTACGACGACGACCTGGTGATCGTCACCAAGATCGGTGCCAAGCGCACCCCGGACATGGAGTGGCCGGCCGCCCTGTCCCCCGCGGAGCTGCGCGAGGCGGTCCACTCCAATCTGCGCAACCTCGGCCGTGACCACCTGGACGTCGTCAACCTGCGGATCGTCGCCGAAGCCGGCGGCATCGGCCCGGACGAGTCGATCGCCGAGCCGTTCGGCGCCCTCGCCGAGCTGCGGGAGCAGGGCCTGGTGCGGCACCTGGGCGTCAGCAACGTCACCCCGGCGCAGTTCGCCGAGGCCCGTTCGATCGCCCCCGTGGTGTGCGTGCAGAACGAGTACAACGTGGTGCGCCGGGACGACGAGGCCACCCTGCGGGCCTGCGAGGAGGCCGGCATCGCGTACATGTCCTTCTTCCCGCTGGGCACCTACACCCTGCTGGGCGCCGAGAAGACGCCGGGCAAGGACGCCAAGGTCCCGCTGAACGTGCCGCTGGACGCGAAGCCCGTCGATGTGGTGGCCGAGCGGCACGGCGTCACCGCCTACCAGGTGGCCCTGGCCTGGCTGCTGCACCGCTCCCCCAACCTGGTGTGCATCCCGGGCACCTCGTCGGTCGGGCACCTGGAGGAGAACGTCGCCGCGGCCGCGCTGCGGCTGACCGAGGAGGACCTGACGGAGCTGGAGGCCATGCGGGCCTCCTGACGACCGCCCACGGCGAAGGGCCCGGACACCTCCTCGGTGTCCGGGCCCTTCGCCGTGGCGCCGTACCTCAGTCGCGGACCGGGGCGGGGCGCTCGTCGATCTCCAGGACCGCACTGGTCCAGTTGAAGCCGAGCCCGATGCCGCACAGCAGCACCCGCTGGCCGGCCTCCAGCCGGCCCGCGCGGATCAGGTGCTCCAGGCCGCCGAACTGGTCGGTGGCGCCGACGTGGCCGGTCTCCCGGACCCAGTCGGCCGGCGTCCTGGCGGCGTCCAGCCCCAGCGGGGTGAGCACCTCCTGGCGCAGCATCGTCTTGCCGAAGTTCGGGAAGACCAGGTGGTCGATGTCCTCGGGCCGGGTCCCGGCCTCCTCGGCGGCCCGCCCGACGGAGCGGATCAGGGCCTCGTTCATCCGCTTGAAGACCTCGGAGATCCGGCCGCCGTGCTCCTCGTCGGCGAAGGCCTGCATCCGGTCGATGAGGTTGATCGGGTAGGCCTTGGTGTCCTCGTAGTCGGGGAACGCCATGAACGACAGCCCGGCGCGCTGGGCGCGCTCCAGCTCGGGCCGGCTCTCGGTGACGACGGAGGCGACGCGGGCGAAGCCGCCGGTGCGGGAGAGCACCGCGGCGCTCGCGCCGTCGCCGAACACCAGGCCCGGGTAGGTGCGCCAGCGGTTCCACGTCGGCATCACGAAGCGGTCCGAGGCGGTGATCATCGCGGCCCGCCGCTCGGGGCGCGCGGCGAGGAAGGCCGCGGCCAGCTCGATCGCCGCCATGGCGCCGTTGGACTGCTGCTTGATCTCGAAGGACAGCCCGTTGCCGTCCAGCACCTGATGCTGAAGGTAGGAGGCGACGTTCCAGCCGTCCAGGCCGCAGAACGCGCCCGTGGCGTGCAGCAGCAGCCCGAACTCGCCGGTGTCCAGGCCGGATCGGCGCAGCGCCTGCTTCCCCGCCCGCACCGCCATCTCCGGCTGGGTGTCGTCGTCGCCGGCCACCGCGGCGGCGGTCTGGCCGGAGCGCCGCCGGGTGGCTTCGTCGTACCAGCCGGCCTCGATCGCCTCCTCGACGGCCATCGGCTTGGGGTACCAGGCCCCCACGCCCGTGATGTACAGGTTGTCGTGACGCATGGTGGATGTGCTCCTCTCGCAGGGCGGGGTCGGGGACGGGGTCAGACCGTGCGCTCGATCACCGGGACCGGGCCGGGGCCGCGGCCGGTGCCGACCTCGCCGCCGTGCAGCCACTGGACCTTCCGGTACAGGTCCTCGTCGGACAGCGAGCGCAGCATGGCGTTGCGGGCCTCGGCGGCCTCGCCCGCCGGGTGGTACAGCCGGCGCCCCATCTCGCGGGCCAACAGCTGGATGGCGGCGGTGCGTTCGCGGCGCTCGGCGTTGAACTTCTCGAAGCGCTGGGTGAAGTCGGCCGGCTCGTCGCCGATCAGCTCGCCGAGCACCACGGCGTCCTCGACGGCCTGGCAGGCGCCCTGGGCGGCGTACTGGAGCATCGGGTGGGCGGCGTCGCCGACCAGGACGACCCGGCCCTCGGCCCAGCGCTCCACCGGGTCGCGGTCGCACAGCACCCAGGACTTCCAGTCCCGGCCCAGCTCCAGCAGCCGCCGGGCGGTCTCGCCCAGGCCCGGGAACTCGTTCAGCACGTGGTCGCGCTCCACCGGCAGGCCGAGCACCGCCTCGGTGGCGCCGTCGTCGCGGGTGGCGGCCAGGTTGAGGAACTCCCCGCCGCCGATCGGGTAGTGGACGAAGTGCCACTTGGGCCCGGCCCACAGCGTCACGGTGTTCCAGCGCAGCTCCTCGGGGACCTCCGACATGGGGATCACCGAGCGGTAGATGGTGTGCCCGGACACCTTGGGGTAGCCGTCGCCCACGAGCTGCTTGCGGACGAAGGAGTTGATGCCGTCGGCGCCGACCAGCGCGTCGGCGTGGACCCGCTCGCCGTTGGCCAGCTGGACAGTCACCCCGTCGGGGTCCTGCCGGTAGCTCTCCACCGAGCAGTCGACGCGCAGTTCCACCGAGGGCTCGGCGCGGCAGGCGGCCAGCAGCGGCTCGTACAGGTCGATGCGGTGCACCACGGCGTACGGGTTGCCGAAGCGGGCCCGGTAGGCGCCGGTGAGCGGCATCGAGACGACCTTCTCGTCGGTCGTGCCGTCCATGAAGCGGAGCTCGTCGATGTGCACCGCGCGGGACCGGACCGCGTCGCCGACGGCCAGCCGGTCCAGCGCCTGGAACGCGTTCGGCCCGAGCTGGATGCCGGCGCCGATCTCGGTGAAGCAGTCCCGGCGTTCGAGCACCACCACGTCGTGCCCGCGCCGGGCCAGGCTCAGCGCGGTCGCCAGACCGCCGATTCCGCCGCCGGCTATCGCAATCTTCGGCATTTTCCGAGTCCCTTTCCTGTCGTCGGAGATAGCACACATGTTTCGCCGGGGCGGGCCGGTCGGCAATGAACGGAGCCTGACTTCGTCAGCTGGCCGAAAGGCGGACCGGAAGCGGGTTGGAAGCGGGTTGGAAATCGGACCGAAAAGCGTTCCGGAAATGCGGAAAGCCCCCGGGGAACCGGGGGCGGGAAAGAAAACGGAGTGGCTCCGGCCGGACGAGCCAGGGGGAGCTCGCCGGGGCCGGAGCCGCTCGTCGCGGCCCGCGGGCCGACGGCCGGGACGGGGCCTCGGCGCGGGGCCTCGGCGCGGGGCCTCAGCGCGAGGCCGAGGTCACGCCCATCTCGCGGACGTCGAGCCGGGTGCCCTGGCCCCACAGGCGGTTCTGCGGGAGGCTCGCCGGGTCGGCCGCCGCGGCGCCGAACGGGTGCCGCTCGGTGCCGAAGGTCCGGGCGGACATCGTCACGTCGATGGTGAGCACCCGGCCGGGCTCGGCGTCGAAGCCGAGGATGCCCGCCTTCGAGGTGTGCCGGGCCAGCGCGAAGAACTTCAAGTGGTCGGCACCTCCGCCGCCGCCCTCGCTCTCCCGGCCGGTGGTGAAGACGAAGGCCGGCTCACCGGTGCGCGGGTTCGTGCCGGTGGGCACCACCCGCAGTCCGGCCTCGGTGGTGGTGACGACGCCGTCGCCGTCCGGCAGCGCGTCGCCGCACGGGGTGAGGGTCCACCGGGACCCGTCCCCGCGGTGGTCGAACCCGTCGCGGAAGTCGTCCCAGACGACCCGGCCGCCGTCGACGGCGGCCGGGTCACTGTGCGTCTGCGCACGCGGCACGACGGCCTCAGGCCGCCGAGAATCCGCGCTTGAGGGCGCCGGCGATCTCCACCGCGCGACGGGTCTGGTGCTCGATCGCGGCGTAGGTGGCCTCGTCCACACCGGCGTTGTCGTACGAGACGTGGCCGACGCCGTACGGGTTGCCGGTCTTGATGTGGAACTGGACGCCATCGGTGTAACCGGGCGGAGCGATGATCGCGCCCCAGTGGTAGAAGGTGTTGTTCAGCGCGAGCAGCGTGCTCTCCTGGCCACCGTGGGTCTGCGAGGTGGAGGTGAACGAGGTGACGACCTTGTTCGCCAGCTTGCCCTGGGCCCACAGGCCGCCGGCGGTGTCGATGAACTGCTTGAGCTGCGCGGCCGGCAGACCGAAGCGGGTCGGGGTGCCGAAGAGGATGACGTCGGCCCAGTCCAGGTCGTCCAGCGAGGCGACCTCGCTGCCCTTGGTCGCCTCGTGGTGCGCGGCCCACGCCGGGTTGGAGTCGATGGCGGCCTGCGGCGCCAGCTCGGCCACCTGACGCAGACGCACCTCGGCGTCGGCCTTCTTCGCCGCCTCGGCGGCGGCCACCGCGAGGTTGTGCACGTGGCCGGTGGAGGAGTAATAGATGACGGCGACGTTCGTCATTCGAGCGTCCCTTCCTGGTTTTGATCCGGTGACTGCGGAAGAGGTTTCCGCAGCCACCGGAAAGGCGGCAATCGCGGCCGGGTCACTTCGTCAGATGGGACGCGACTTCGTCAGCTGCGGGACCGGAAAACGGGGCGGATCCCGGGGGCACGGCGGTCAGGAGACGCGGAAACGAACTGGCCCGACGGCTACACCGGACACCGGAAACGCACGACGTGCGATCACGACTTCCCCCGGAGGTGTGGATTCCGTGTAGGGCGGATCCAAGGGGCACCCGGGGAGGGTCGGTCGATTACTCGTAGGAGTTTGTCAGATCGCGGCCCGCCTCCACGGCCCCGCACACCGCGCCGCCCGAGGGCTCCGACGGGATGGCGCGGCCGGCCCGCAGACACACCCCCGGCGCGGTCAGCGACAGCAAGGCGACGGCGATGCTCTCCATCACCTCCGGGCTGGAGCGGGGGAGGTGGGCGAGCAGGGTGCTGCCGACCGTCCCGCTCGGGCCGTCGCCCGCCGGGGGCTCGGCGACATCGTGATGGGTGTGGGCGAAGGACGTTCGAGGCTGCACGGTCCACTCCTTCCGTCGGGATCCGTCGACGGTAGGCACCGCGCGGCCGGGTCGCGGTGGAGCGGGCCCGGTCTGTGTCAGGTCCCCCGGACTCCGTCACCGGCCCGCGCCACCACCGGACCGAACTGACACAGTGGCCGGGATCCCGTTGGCACCGCGCCCGCCCGGTGGAGAGCCTGTTCCGGCAGCGAGAACGACCGTTCCGGGAACGACCGTTCTCAGGCCCGGCCGAGCACCCGTTCGACGGTGATCTCCAGGACCACCCGGTCCGGGTTGACCCGCGGCTCGCGGTAGCGCTCGGCGTAGCGCCGCTCCGCCTCGGCGACCTGCTCGGGCTCGTCGCGGACCACGGCGACGCCCTCCAGGGTGGACCAGCGCGCCCCGTCCACCTGGCAGACCGCGACCCGCAGGCCCTCGGGCCCGGCCGCGGCGACGTTGCAGGCCTTGCGGCTGGTGCGGCTGGTGATCACCCGGGCGGTGCCCGTCTCCGGCTGGTACGTCACGCCCACCGGCACCACGTGCGGGGTGCCGTCCGGACGGATGGTGGTCAGCGTGGAGATGTGCCGCTCCCGCCAGAAGGCGAGGAAGGCGTCGTCGAGCTCGCGCGGGTCAAGGGCCATGGTCGCGATCGTACGGCCCCCGGGGAACGGGCGTTCCCCGGGGGCCGTCCGCACGGCGTCAGTGCCCGCGCGCGATCCACTCCGGCAGGGCCGGGGCCTCGGCGCCGATGGTGGTCGGGTCGCCATGGCCGGTGCGCACCACGGTCTCGGCCGGGAGCGTCAGCAGCCGCTCGCGGATCGAGTCGATGATGGTCGGGAAGTGCGAGAACGACCGGCCGGTGGCACCCGGGCCGCCGTGGAACAGGGTGTCGCCGGTGAAGACGGTGCCCAGCTCCGGCGCGTACAAGCAGACCGCGCCCGGCGCGTGGCCCGGGGTGTGCAGCACGGTCAGCTCGGTGCCGGCCACCTCGATCCGCTGCCCGTCGGCCAGTTCGCCGTCCGGGAGGCGCTCGGGGTGGGTGAGCTTCCACAGCGGCAGGTCGTCCGGGTGCAGCAGGATCGGCGCACCGGTGCGGGCGGCGAGGGCCGGGGCCGCGTCGATGTGGTCGTTGTGCGCGTGGGTGGAGACGATCGCCAGCAGCCGGCGCCCGCCGAGCGCGGCCTCGATGGCCTCGGCGTCGTGCGCGGCGTCGATCACCACCGCCTCCTCGTCGTTCCCGACGATCCAGACGTTGTTCTCCACCTCCCAGCTGCCGCCGTCGAGGTCGAAGGTCCCGGCCGTCACCAGCCGGTCGACGCGCGCGGTCACAGGACCACCACCGAGCGCAGCACGTCGCCGTGGTGCATCCGCTCGAAGGCCTGCTCCACCTTGTCCAGCTCGATGGTCTCGGTGACGAAGGCGCCGAGGTCCAGGCGGCCCTGGCGGTAGAGGTCGATCAGCATCGGGAAGTCCCGCGAGGGCAGGCAGTCGCCGTACCAGGAGGACTTCAGCGCGCCGCCGCGGCCGAAGACGTCGAGCAGCGGCAGCTCCAGCGTCATCTCCGGGGTGGGCACGCCGACCAGGACGACGGTGCCGGCCAGGTCGCGGGCGTAGAAGGCCTGCTTGTAGGTCTCCGGGCGGCCGACCGCCTCGACCACCACGTCCGCGCCGTTGCCGTCGGTCAGCTCGCGGATCGCCTCGACCGGGTCGGTGGTGCGGGAGTTGACGGTGTGGGTGGCGCCCAGCTTGCGGGCGGTCTCCAGCTTGCGGTCGTCGATGTCCACCGCGATGATCTTCGACGCGCCGGCCAGCCGGGAGCCCATCACGGCCGCGCCGCCGACGCCGCCGCAGCCGATCACCGCGACCGAGTCGCCCCGGCCCACGTTGCCGGTGTTGATCGCGGCGCCGAGGCCCGCCATCACGCCGCAGCCCAGCAGGCCCGCGACGGCCGGCTCGGCGGCCGGGTCCACCTTGGTGCACTGGCCGGCCGCGACCAGGGTCTTCTCGGCGAACGCGCCGATGCCCAGCGCCGGGGACAGCTCGGTGCCGTCCAGCAGCGTCATCTTCTGCTTGGCGTTGTGGGTGTCGAAGCAGTACTGCGGGCGGCCCCGCTTGCACGCGCGGCACTGCCCGCACACCGCACGCCAGTTGAGGACCACGAAGTCACCGGGCTCGACCTCGGTGACGCCCTCGCCGACCGACTCCACGACGCCCGCGGCCTCGTGGCCGAGCAGGAACGGGAACTCGTCGTTGATGCCGCCCTCCCGGTAGTGGAGGTCGGTGTGGCAGACGCCGCACGCCTGGATCCGGACCACCGCCTCGCCCGGGCCAGGGTCCGGCACCACGATCGTGGTCACCTCCACGGGCGCGCCCTTGGCGCGCGCGATCACTGCCTTG
Source organism: Kitasatospora brasiliensis (assembly GCF_032654805.1). Taxonomy (NCBI): domain Bacteria; kingdom Bacillati; phylum Actinomycetota; class Actinomycetes; order Kitasatosporales; family Streptomycetaceae; genus Kitasatospora; species Kitasatospora brasiliensis. The sequence continues at coordinate 514,652 of NZ_JAUOOW010000004.1, read as the reverse complement.
ACCTGCTGGGGCATCCGATTCCACCTCCGTCGGCCGGTGCGGCTCTGCACCGGCGTGACCTGCGACAAACGACTGCAAGACTGCCCACGAAGCGTAGCGCCCACCCCCGCGGCCACCGGCGGAGCCCCATGGCATGTGCCCGCCGGGTATCCCCGGGAGGTCGGCGACAGACCGGCGCGGTCCGGACACCGGGGGCGCACAGATGGCGCTGAGCGCCCGTCAGTGCGCCTCGAAGTGCCTGGAACGCACCGGTGTTGGCTGGAAGTGCCGCTGACGGGCGCCCGACCACCCACGTACGGTCGTAGCAGAGACGGTCCACCCGACCACGCTCAGCACACCCGCCCCACCCGACGGCGTGTCACCGTACGCCGCCCGCGCCGGGTGCGCACCGACCGTGCGCCCCCGCACGTTTCGCGCCACACCTCGCAGGAGCCCGACCGAATCCCGGCCCGTGTCGAGCCGCCAGCCGGCCACATCACCCGTCCCCCCGCACCATCCCCGGATCCACCCCCCGTCGGGCCGCCCACCGCGGCCCACCGCCCTGGAGTCTGGAGTACGGATGTCCATCGAGAACAGTGCGACCAGCGCCGGCACCGCCCCGCTCCCCCCGATGCACTGCCTGCGTCAACTCGAACCCGGCCCGCCCCGCCTCGCCGCCCTGCCCACCGGCACGCCGGTCTGGCTGGTCAGCCGGCACGCCGACGTGCGGCAGGTGCTGACCGACCCGCGGCTGGGCCGCGCCACCCTCTTCGCGCCGGACGCGCCGCCCCTCAAGGTCACGCCCAACATCCTGGACGACCCCCAGGGCATCCTGAACATCGACGGCACCGAGCACCAGCGGCTGCGCCGCACCGTGCAGCGGGCCTTCACCCCGCGCGCGATCGAGCGCTGGCGCCCCTGGGTGGCCTCGGCGGTCGAGTCGCTGATCGACGAGCTGATCGACCAGGGCTCCCCCGCCGACATCGTCGCCGCCTACACCCGCCGGCTGCCGGTCTCGGTGATCAGCCGGCTGATGGGCCTGGACAACGTGGACACCAAGCGGCTCGCGCACTGGAGCGACCACGCGCTCTCCACCACCGCCTACAGCGCCGAGGCGATCGCCAACGCGATGGCCGAGTTCGCCGCCTTCGGCGCCGAGGTGATCGCCGAGCGCCGCGCCGCCCCCGGCGACGACCTGGTCAGCAGCCTGCTCGCGGCCGCCGCCGGGGACGGCTCGATCACCGAGGGCCAGCTGGTCGTGCTGGTCATCGGCCTGGTCGTGGCCGGGCACGAGACGACCATGACCAGCCTCGGCAACGCCCTGGTCTACCTCCTCCACGACGACCGCGAGGCCTGGCAGCGGCTCGCCTCCGACGAGGCCAGCGCCGCCGCGGCGACCGAGCAGCTGCTGCGCGCCGTCCCGCTCAGCGACGCCAAGGAGCACCTGCCAGGACTGCTGCGCCGCACCGTCGAGGACGTCGAGATCGGCGGCGTGGTCATCCCGGCCGGCAGCGTGGTCGCCGCCGACGCCCAGGCCGCCAACCAGGACCCGGCGGTCTTCGCCGGCGATCTGGGCACCGAGCTGTTCTCCCCGCTGGCCGCGCCCATGCTCACCTTCGGCGCCGGACCGCACCACTGCCTGGGCGCCTGGCTGGCCCGGATGGAGATGGAACTCGCCCTGCACCGGCTGGCCCGCCGACTGCCGGCCCTGCGGCTGGCCGAACCGGTCGAGCGGATCGACTGGCGGCGCGGCCTGGCCACCCGCAGCCCGAACGCCCTGCGGGTGCTCTGGTGACGGGCCGCCCGGACACCGAGCCGGTGATCGTCCGGGTCGACCGGGGCCGCTGCATCGGCTCCGGGATGTGCGCCCTCAGCGCCCCGGACTCGCTGGCGCTCGGGGCCGACGGGCTGGCCGCACCGCTGGCCCGATACGCCGACGGCGGAGCGGAGTTGACGGACAGGCTGAGCGAGGCGGTGGACTTCTGCCCGGTCGAGGCGCTCAGCCTCCACTCGGCCCGCGGCGGCTACCGGATCGCCCCCGGGGAGTGAGCCCGCTCCGGGGGTGCCCCACCACGACGATCGCGGCGGGGCACCCCCGGGGAGCCGAGCGATCGATGAGCCCAGCTAATCGGTCGATGAGTTCTTCGATCTTGTTCGGCCCTTCCGCCGACTGGTGAGCTGACCGCATGACAAACGCCGAACCCACCACGGAAACCCCCGCCCCACCGGCCGGTTCACCCACCGCCCACCGCTGGACCCCGATCCTCGCCGTCGCGCTCGCCACCTTCACCGTGGTGTCCGCCGAGATGATGCCGGTCGGCCTACTCACCCCGATGTCCCACAGCCTCGCGGTCACCGACGGGGCCACCGGCCTGTCCCTCACCATCACCGGCCTGATCGCCGCCGCCCTCTCCCCCTTCGCCCCGGCCCTCGTCGGCCCGCGCGACCGCAGGGCCGTCCTGGTCGCGTTCATGCTGCTGGTCGGCCTGGCCAACGCGGTGACGGCCCTGGCCCCGAACTTCGCCGTCCTGGCCCTCGGCCGCATCCTGCTCGGCGCCGGCATGGGCATCGTCTGGGGCCTCGCCCCGAGCCTCGGCCCGCGCCTCGCCGACGGCCCGCGCCTCGCGCTCACCATGACGCTGATCTTCTCCGGCGTCTCCATCGCCTCCGTCCTCGGCGTCCCTCTGGGCACCTACCTGGCCGCCCTGCTCGACTGGCGCGCCGCGTTCTGGGCGATCGCCCTGCTCGGGGCCGCCTCCGCCGCCGTCCTGGCCGCCACCCTGCCCCCGCTGCCGGCACCGGAGCCGACGCACCGGCACGGACGCCTCGGCGGGCTGACCGACGCCCTGCGCCACCGGGGCATCGCCGCCGGACTCGCCGTCACCGCGTTCATCGTGCTCGGCCACTTCGCCGGCTACACCTACGTACGCCCGGTCCTCGAAGCCGACGCGGGCCTGAGCAGCGGCACGATCGCCGCCTGCCTGCTGGTCTACGGACTCGCCGGCGTCGCCGGGAACTTCACCCTCGGCCCGCTGTCCGGCCGCCGCCCCAGGACGGCCATCACCCTCGCCCTCGCCGGGGTCACCCTGGCCACCGCGCTGCTCGGGTACGCCACCGGCGGGCTCGTCACCGTCCTGCTCGTCCTGGTCCTCTGGGGCGTCTCGTACGGCGGGGTGTCCGTCTCCACCCAGACCTTGATCCGCACCGCCGACCCGGCCCGGATCGAGGCCTCGGCGGCCCTGTGGGCGGGCGTGTTCAACGCGAGCATCGCGCTCGGCTCACTCGCCGGCGGACTGGTCGTCGACCGGGCCGGGAACCACGCCGTGCTGCTCACCGCGGCCGGCCTGGCCGCCGTCGGCCTGCTGCTCGCCCTGCGCTCCCGGCCCTGAGGTGTGTCGGCTCAGTCGACGTGCCCGGTGAGCAGCTCCACGAACGCGGCCGTCAGCGGGTGCGGCCGCCGCTCGGGCTGGACCACCTCCAGCGTGGTCGGCTCCAGCTCGGGCACCGGCAGGAAGCGAATGTCCGGCCGCCGTACGTACGTCGCGCTGCGCTCGCACAGCAGCAGCCCCCGGCGGGTCCCGGCCACCATCGTCAGGCCCTCCTGGATGGTGGCCGCGCCCGTCGGGTAGGACAACTCCCGCCCGCTCGGCGTGCGTCGGGGCGCGTGCACCTGCCGCCAGTACTCGGGCGCCGGGCCGCGCGGCTCGATCAGCGGCAGCGCGGCCAGCTCCTCGGCGCTCACCCCGGCCGCCCCGCCGAGGCGGTGCTCGGCGGAGACCGCCACGCACACCGGCTGCCGGGAGAACTCCAGCAACACCTCCAGCCCCGGCTCCCGGCACGGGGCGAGCACGATCGCCAGGTCGACCTCACCCCGGGCGAGGCGCGAGAACGGATCCGCCCACGGCAGTTCGACCAGCTGCGCCGCGCCCTCCGGCAGGCTCGCGATCACCCGGGCGACCGGCTCGTACACCGCGCACTGGAAGCCCAGCCGCAGCGGCCGGGCGGTCGCGGCTCCGGCCCGGGCGGCGTCGTAGCCCTCCCGGAGCCGTTCGAAGGCGGGCACCACCTGCTCGGCCAGCACCCGCCCCAGCTCGGTCAGCTCGACCCGGCGGCTGGTCCGTCGGAACACCGGGGCGCCGACCCGGCCCTCCAGACGCTTGATCAGCTGGGACACCCGGCCCTGCGAGACGCCCAGGCGCTGCGCCGTCCGCCCGAAGTGCAACTGGTGGACGAGGACGGAGAAGCACTCCAGCTCCTGCAGGGGCAGTTCGGGCAGGACGGCGGTCCCGGAGGCCCCCAGGGCCGGCGTCGGTCGTTCCACCTCGGCAGTCTACGCCGGGCTACCCGACCGGTCCGAACCCAACGGCCGGAAGACCCACTTGAGCGCGGGGCTTCTCCGCTGCTCCACCCCCGCCCGACCCGGCGCGAGGGCGGCGGCAAGGCCTGCTGCCGCCCTCGCCGCGGGGGCCGCCGTCGCGCTAGCCGATCGCCACCGCCGTGCCCGAGACCCGCACTCGGGTGTCCTCGGCCCGGAGTTCGACCCGCAGCACACCCGGACGGCCCAGGTCGTCGCCCTGGTGCAGAGTCAGCGCCACCGGGGCCGGCACCGCTCCGAGCTCCCGGAGGTACGCGCCGAAGGCGGCCGCGGCGGCGCCGGTGGCCGGGTCCTCGACCACGCCGCCGACCGGGAACGGGTCGCGGACGTGGAAGACCTCGGGGCCCTCGCGCCAGGCGAGTTGGAGGGTGGTCAGGTCGCGGGCGCGCATGTAGTCGGCGAGCCCGTCGAAGTCGTAGTCGAGTCGGGCCAGCCGCTCGCGGGTGGCGACCGGCAGGACGAGATGCCGGGCGCCCGCGTAGGCGATGCGGGGCGGCAGGGCCGGGTCGAGATCGGCGGCGGACCAGCGGAGCAGGGCGAGCGCCTCCGCGACGTCGGCCGCCGGCACCTCCTCGACCTTCGGCTCGACGCTGGTGAGGGTGGCGCGCAGCAGCCCGTCGGCCCCGCGGTCGACCTCGACCGGGACGTCCCCGGCCGCGGTCGCGAACACGTAGCGCCCGGGGCCGACCTGCTCGGCCAGGGCGACGGCGGAGCCGACCGTCGCGTGCCCGCAGAACGGCACCTCGGCGAGCGGGCTGAAGTACCGCACCCGGTAGGTGCCTTCGGTCGGCCCGGCGGTCAGGAAGGCGGTCTCGGAGTACCCGACCTCCGCGGCGATGGCGAGCATCCGCTCGCCGCTCAGTCCGGTGGCGTCGAGCACCACGCCGGCCGGGTTGCCGCCCTCGGGGCGGGTGGCGAAGGCGGCGTAGCGGAGGATCGTGGGAGCGGCGTCGTCGGTCATGACCGGACGAACGCCCACCGCATCGCCGCTGTTCCCGCGGTCCCGGATCACCGCGGCACCGGCCCCGGCGGGATGGCCCTGACCCCGCACCAGCAGCACCTCCGCGACCGCGTCACCGCCGCCGGGACGACCGCCCCGAAGTGGCCGCACCACCGGGTGCTGCCGGCCACCGGCCGGGGCGGTGACAGGGCGAGCACGGCGAGAGCTGGTGGCCGGTCCTGGACTCGCACTGGTCGACCTTCCGCGCGGCCGGCTTCTCCCCACCGACCGGACCCTCGCGGTGGCCACCGGCAGCGATCTCTCGCTCCGGACGAGGACGTAGCACCGGGCCGTCGCCCTTCCGGATGCGGACGCCGCGCCGAGCACGGATGCTGGCGACGAGGCGCGCCCGGCAGGAGGAAGGACGGCTCGGCACCGTGAGCGAACGAAGTGAGCGAACCATGGAAAGCAGCGTGTTGCGCGAGGTGGGCGCATGAGTGCACTCGACTTCGAGATCATCGACAGCCCCGACAGCTCGCTCAACAAGACCTCCGTCCTGGTCACCGGCCCGCACGACGCCCTGCTGGTCGACGCCGGGTTCACCCGCTCCGACGGCCGCCGTCTGGTGGAGCGGATCACCGCGAGCGGCAAGCGGCTGACCACCGTCTTCGTCAGCCACGGCGATCCCGACTTCTACTTCGGCGCCCAGGAGGTCCAGGACGCCTTTCCGCAGGCCCGTTTCCTGGCCACCGCTTCGACCGTCGAGCACATCCAGAAGACGTACGAGGCCAAACTGCGGGCCTGGGCGCATCTGGGCCCCGATCTGCCCACCCGGCTGGTGCGGCCCGAGGTGATGCACGGGGACGAGTTGGTCTTCGAGGGGCACCGCTTCGAGTTGCGCGGCGCCGACTTCCACCTGCCGGACCGGCACTACCTCTGGCAGCACCACCACCGGGCCGTGCTGGGCGGGGTGCTGCTCTTCGAGGGCCTGCACGTGTGGACGGCGGACACCCCCACCTCCGCCCAACGGGCGGCCTGGATCGATCTGCTGGACGGCATCGAGGCGCTCCACCCGGTCTGGGTGGCGGCCGGCCATCGGGTCGCGGGCGCGCCCACCGATCTGAACGCCGTCGACCACACCCGCGCCTACCTGCGGGCCTTCGAGACCGAGATCGGCCGGGCCGCGGACGCGAGGGCCGCCAAGGAGTCGCTGGAGCGGCGGTTCCCGAAGCTGGGGCTGCGGATCGCGGTGGACATCGGCACCAAGGTCGTCATGGGCGAGATGGCCTGGGGGTGAGCGGTCCGTGATCGAGATCCCCCGGGACGTCGCCGACTTCGCCGAGTCGCCCGCCCCCGCCGACGTGGTGCGCCGCCAGTACCTGGCGTCCGCCCGGGGCGACCTGGCGGCCCTGCGCAGCACCCTGGCCGAGGACGTCGAGTGGACCGAGATGGCGGGCTTCCCGCTGGCGGGCACGTACCGCACCCCGAAGGGCGTCACCGCCAACGTGATGGAGCGGCTGGCCGCCGAGTGGGACGACTGGACGGCGCACGACGACAGCTATGTGGTGGACGGCGAGACGGTGGTGGTGCTGGGCCGTTACACGGCCGTCCACCGGGGCACCGGGAAGCCGCTCGCCGTCCGGGTCGCCCACCGCTTCACGGTGCGCGGCGGCCGGATCGTGCGCTTCGAGCAGTTCACCGACACCGCTCTGGTCCGGGAGGCGATGACCCTCTGAGGCTCCGAGTTCACCCGAACGGGCGAGCATGGCGCGGCGCGCCCGGCGCGGTCTCGACAGGCCACCCGGATGGCGGCAGGCTGGGGCCCGATCCGCGGTGGAGAGCGAGGAGTCGAACATGTCCGACACGGGCACCAGCGGGCGGGAGCGCCCGATCGTGATCGTCGGGGCGTCCCTGGGCGGTGCGAAGGCCGCCGAGGCGCTGCGCGAGGCCGGGTACCGGGGCGGCATCGTGCTGATCGGCGAGGAGCACGAGCGCCCGTACGAACGGCCGCCGCTGTCCAAGGGCTACCTGATGGGCAAGACGCCCCGGGAGAAGGTCTACGTCCACCCGCCGCAGTGGTACGGCGAGCACGACGTCACGCTGCGGCTGGGCACCGCGGTGGCCGCGATCGACCCGGCCGGGCACACCGTGACGCTCGCCGACAACGGCCGGGTGGAGTACGCCAAGCTGCTGCTGACCACCGGCTCGGTGCCGCGCCGGCTGCCGGTGCCTGGCGCGGACCAGGACGGGGTGCTCTACCTGCGCCGGGTCGAGGACAGCGACCGGATCAAGGCGGCGCTGCGGCCGGGCGCCCGGATCGCGGTGGTCGGCGCGGGTTGGATCGGCCTGGAGGTGGCGGCCGCGGCTCGCGAGGCGGGCGCGGAGGTGACGGTGCTGGAGGCGCTCGAACTGCCGCTGCTGCGGGTGCTCGGCCGGGAGGTCGCCCAGGTCTTCGCCGACCTGCACCGGGAGCACGGCGTGGATCTGCGCTTCGGCGCCGAGGTGGCCGAACTGACCGGCGAGGGCGGCACGGTGAGCGGTGTGAAGCTCGCCGACGGCAGCACGGTGGCGGCCGACGCGGTGGTGGTCGGCATCGGCATCGCCCCGGCCACCGGCCTCGCCGAGGCGGCCGGGCTGGAGGTCGACAACGGCGTCAAGACCGACGAGCACCTGCGCACCTCGGACCCGGACGTCTACGCGGCCGGCGACGTCGCCAACGCCTTCCACCCGCTGTTCGGCAAGCACGTCCGGGTCGAGCACTGGGCCAACGCCCTCAACCAGCCGCAGACCGCCGCCCGCGCCCTGCTCGGGCAGCCGGACGCGGTGTACGACCGGGTTCCGTACTTCTTCACGGACCAGTACGACCTGGGCATGGAGTACGTCGGCTACGTCGAGCCGGGCGGCTACGACCAGGTGGTGTTCCGCGGCGACCCGGCCACTCGCGAGTTCATCGCGTTCTGGCTGTCCGGCGGCCGGGTGCTCGCGGGGATGAACGTCAACGTCTGGGACGTCACCGACCCGATCCGCGAACTGGTGCGCTCGGGGCGGGTGGTGGACACCAAGGCGCTGGCCGACCCGAACGTGCCGCTCGGGGACCTGTAGGGCGGGTCTCAGCCGACCGGGACGCCGGGGTTCACCAGGCCCCGGCCCCCGGTGACGGTGTTGTCCGCGCCGACCGTGGCCTCGCACTTCGCCGCGTCGTAGTCGGTCACGTCGATCGCGTACCGGTCCGGCCCGGTGGCGCCGGCGAGGTCGGAGCGGTTGCCACGGAAGACGGTGCCGCAGCCCCAGCCCGGCTGGACGCTGTGGACCTGGTAGCCGTCGTCGGTGGTGCGCCGGCCGGTGTTGTTCTCGATGACGTAGTCGTTGCCCTTCACGTCGACCCAGGAGTCGTCGTAGTTGCGCCCGGTGAGGCCGTCGCCGTCGAAGGTGTTGCCGGAGACCAGGCCGCCGGTGGTGCCCTCCTTGAGGTCGACGTTCTCGGCGCCGATGTTCGGGCCGAAGGTGTTGCCGGTGATCTCCACGTGGTCGCTGTGGTCGGTCAGGGTGTTGGCGGTGCCGACGTAGACGCCCTCGCCCATGCCGTCCCGATTGAGGCCGGTGTCGTGGATGCGCGAGTTGCGCAGCGTGCCGTAGGCGCTGGAGTTGCGGAAGTGCACGCCCTCCATGGTGGTGTGGTGGACGGTCACCTCGTCGAGGAGCACGTGGTTGGCGGCGTCCGCCATGATGCCCTTCTGGCCGCCGGTGACGGTCAGCCCCTGGACGGTCCAGTAGCTCGCGCCGTTGAGGTACAGGCCGTAGCCGCCCCCGCTCGGGGCGGTGAGGACGGCGTTCGCCGAGCCGGTGAGGGTGATCCGGGCGGCCGCGGTGCCGGGGGTGGTGGCCTTGAAGTTGCCGGAGTAGGCGCCGTCGGCGAGCCGGATGGTCTGACCGGGCACGGCGGCGGCGAGGGCGCTCTGGAGCTGCTTGGCGGTGCCGACCTCGACCACGGCCGCCGGGGTGGCGGAGCCGGCGGCCGCCGGGGCGACGGGGCCGAGGGTGAGGACGGCGAGCGCGGTGAGGAGGGCGGGGACGGCGGGGTGCTCGGTCATGGACGGTGCTCCTTGCGGTGGGCAGGGCCGGCTGGGCGAGTGGCCGGCCGGTCGTGGCAGGAACATGCCGTCACTCAGAGTGGACTAGACCATTCCGGGGCGTCAAGACCGCCTCGCCCGCGCGATACTGGAGCCGTCGGGGGGCTCTCGGGCAGGGAGGCACGGTGGGCGGAACGGCCGGATTCGCCGTGGTGGTGTTCGGTGCGCTGGGCGGCGTGGTCGCCTATCTCGCCGGGGTGGTCGGCCTGCGCGAACTGCGGCGGCTGCGCCGGGTCGGCGTCCCGGTCCGGGCGCTGGTGCGCGAGCGCCCGTCCGCGCCGGAGGACCGCGCGCTGCCGCCGCGGCCGCTGCTCCAGTTCGAGACCGAGGACGGCCGGGTGGTCGAGGTCTTCTCCCCCGTCCCGTCGACCACCCGCCACCCGCTGCCCGACGGCGGCTTCGTCCCGGTCCGCTACGACCCGGCGGACCCCCGGCAGGTCCTGGTGGACGGGCGGGAGCGCGCCGGGCTGGAGTACGGGTTCCTCGCGCTCGGGGTGCTGGTGGTGCTCGGCTCGATCACCCTCGGCGCCACGGTGCTCTGAGCGGTGGCGCGGTGCTCTGAGCGGTGGCGCGGTGCTCTGGGCCGAAGCGCGCCTCAACCGGTGGACCGCAGGGCGTCGACCAGGCGCCGGGCCCTGGTGTCCTCCTCCAGTAACGCCCGGACCAGCCGATCGGCGCCCTGACCGGCGGCTTCGGCCAGGTACTCCTCGACCGAGCGCGGGTCGGCGGGCAGCGTCACCGCACCGGTGTCCAGGGCGGCGTACGCCCGGGCGTACTCGATGCCGAGCCCGGCGAGCAGTTCGCCGCCACCGCCCTCCTGCGCCAACCGGGGTTCGTGGCGGACCACCTCGTCGACCGCCAACAGGGCGAGCAGCACGTGCTCGGTGCCGGGCGTACGGCGACCGAGGCGCTCGGCCTGGGCGTCGGTCTCCACCCGGATCCAGCCCGCCCGACCGCCCGCCCCCGGCCGCAACAGGCGCTTCCAGCGCGGGGTCGGGTGGGTACGGCGGGCGAGCAGCGCCTCCCGGGTCGGGAGCAGCAGCGGCTGTTCGTCGCGCCCCGTCCCCGGACGCCCGTCCGCCCCGTCGAGCGCCTGCCCGTCCGGCTCCAGCATGGTCGTGTCCATCGGCCCCTCCCACGACTGTGGCTTTACTCGGACCCTACGCCCGCTTTTCCCTTTCTTGGGAGCCGGCTGCACACCCCCGGCGTCAAGATCGCGCCAATGCGGCGCCCGCGGGGCGGAAGGCTCGGGGCCGCGCCGCTGTCGGCCTCTGGTGCCGTCCGTCGCCACCTGGAGTGACGCACCCGCGAGAGGGGTGACCACCATGGCCGACCCGCTTCCCGGCCCGGGCCCCGACCCTAGGGTCTGGCCGCGCGTCGCATCACCCACAGCGCGGGCCCGTCCTCCGGCAGCCGGACCTCCTCCAGCACCTCGAAGCCGAAGTGCCCGTAGACCGCCAGGTTCGCCTCCTTGGAGGACTCCAGGTAGACCGGCAGCCCCGCCGCGTCGGCCTTGGCCAGGCCCGACCGCAGCAGTGCGCCGCCCTGCCCCCGGCCCTGGGCCGCCGGCGCGGCGCCGAGGACCGCCAGGTACCAGTGCGGCTCCTGCGGCGCGCTGTCGGCGGCCGCCTCGACGGAGCGCCGGAACGGCTCGGCCCGGTCGCCGAGCAGCTCCGTCAGCTCCAGGAGCGTCTCCTCGTCCGGGACGGCCTTGTCCTGCGCCTGCGGCGGCACCCAGAAGGCGGCCGCGTCGGCCGTCCGCTCGCACACCCCGTGCCGGCCGTACTGCCGGGTGAACAGCGTGGTGAAGTAACCGTCCAGCCCCGCCGGCCGGGTGGCCGGGTCGGGGAAGAACCAGCGCATCATCGGATCGTCGTCGAAGGCCAGGGCCAGTAATCGACTGATCGACGGTGCGTCATCCGGGGTGGCTGCCCGCGGCACGTTGGTCATCTGCATACGGACATCGTGCGCGCCCTTATCCCCACCGTTCCGGGCAGGGGCGCCCAAGGTCTGACATCCCCGCAGGGAAACGTCGTTCACCGGGGGGAAGGCCCTCGTGGTCCAGACCCTGGCCCGCTGAGCCCGCCGCCCGCTGACATGCGAGCTACCGCTTCGCCGCGAGGAGTTCGACCGCCGGGGTGAGCGGCCGGTGGGCCGTCTCCAGCCGGTGCAGGTCGTGCAGCAGGTCGGGCACCGGGACGGTCAGGACCGGGCAGACGGCCCGCCGGGTGCAGTAGCCGGGCACCGGGCGGCGCAGCCGGCGGTGCAGCGGGCCGCCGCCGCGGCCGAGGACCAGCAGGTCGTCCGGCCGGTCGGCGACGTCGACCAGCGCCGGGCCGGTCTCGCCGCGGATCACCACCGGGCACAGCGGCACGCCGGGGTCGGCGCCGCCGAAGGCCGCGTCGAGCGCGTCGTTCAGCCGCTGCTCGGCGGCTTCCCGGGCGGCCGCGAGCAGCGGCGGGCAGGGCGAGCGCCGGTAGCCGTACTCGCCGCCGGGCGGCTCCCAGGCGAGCACCGGCACCAGGACGGCGCCCCGGCCGCGGGCCTCGGCGAGGCCTCGGTGCAGCGCCGCCAGGCTCCCCAGCGAGCCGCTGACCCCGACCACCACGCGGGGCCTCGCGCCGTTCCCGTCCCGTCCGTTGCCGTGCATGATCCGTCCTCGTGTGGTTGCGTTCTCCGTCGTCCTCCACCCAACCCCCGCCGGCGCGCTGACCTGCTTCTCTTGACGGCTTCCTGACGCCCCGGACGGTGTTCCCAACACTCTCCATACGCGGCCCGCCCTTCCCGCCTCACCCATTCGGCCCAATCAACAGGCGAAGATCACCAACGGGTGGGTGGATGGAGACGGCCCACCGGGATCAGGTACTCCCGGCGGGCGGTTCCGTCGAACGTTCTAGGGAGCACGGGCTTGTACTACAGCAGCGGCAACTACGAGGCGTTCGCCCGGCCGAGGAAGCCCGAGGGGGCCGAGCGCAAGCGGGCATGGTTCGTGGGATCGGGGCTCGCCGCGTTGGCCGGAGCGGCGTTCCTCGTCCGGGACGGGCAGGTGCCCGGCGAGCGGGTCACGATCCTGGAGCGGCTGAAGCTGGCCGGCGGCGCGCTGGACGGGATCGAGGAGCCCGAGAAGGGCTTCGTGGTCCGCGGCGGGCGCGAGCTGGAGGACCACATGGAGTGCCTGTGGGACCTCTTCCGCTCGGTGCCCTCGCTGGAGGTCGACGGCGCCTCCGTCCTCGATGAGTTCTATTGGCTGAACAAGGACGACCCGAACTACTCGCTCCAGCGGGTCACCGAGCGCCGCGGCCAGGACGCCCGCACCGACGGCCTGTTCGCGCTCGACGACAAGGCGCAGAAGGACCTGGTCCGCGTCTTCCTCGCCACCCGCGAGGAGGTGGAGGGCAAGCGGATCGACGAGGTCTTCTCGCGGAACTTCCTGGACAGCAACTTCTGGCTGTACTGGCGCACCATGTTCGCCTTCGAGGAGTGGCACGGCGCGCTGGAGATGAAGCTCTACCTGCACCGCTTCATCCACCACATCGGCGGCCTGCCGGACCTGTCGGCGCTGAAGTTCACCAAGTACAACCAGTACGAGTCGATGGTCCTGCCGCTGACCCACTGGCTGATGGACCAGGGCGTACGGTTCCGCTACGAGGTCGAGGTCACCGACATCGACTTCGACCTCTCCCCCGCCACCGCCGACGCCCCGGCCCGCAAGCAGGCCACCCGGATCCACTGGCGGGAGGCCGGCCGGGAGGGCGGTGTGGACCTCGGCCCGGACGACCTGGTGTTCACCACCATCGGCTCGCTCACCGAGAACTCCGACAACGGCGACCAGCACACCCCGGCCCGGCTGGACGAGGGCCCGGCGCCGGCCTGGGACCTGTGGCGCCGGATCGCCGCCAAGGACCCGGCGTTCGGCCGGCCCGAGGTGTTCTGCGGCAACATCGCCGAGAGCAAGTGGGAGTCGGCGACCGTCACTACCCTGGACGCGCGCATCCCCCACTACATCCAGAAGGTCGCCAAGCGCGACCCGTTCAGCGGCGGCGTGGTCACCGGCGGCATCGTCACCGCCCGGGACTCCTCCTGGCTGCTGAGCTGGACGGTCAACCGCCAGCCGCACTTCAAGAAGCAGCCCGCCGACCGGATCGTGGCCTGGGTCTACGCGCTGTACGTCGACCGCCCCGGCGACTTCGTGAAGAAGCCGATGCAGGAGTGCACCGGCGAGGAGATCACCCAGGAGTGGCTGTACCACCTGGGCGTGCCGGTCGAGGAGATCCCCGAGCTGGCCGCGAACGCCGCCCGCTGCGTGCCGGTGATGATGCCGTACGTGACGTCCTTCTTCCTGCCCCGGCACGCGGGCGACCGGCCGGACGTGGTGCCCGAGGGCGCCGTCAACTTCGCCTTCATCGGCCAGTTCGCGGAGACCACCCGGGACTGCATCTTCACCACCGAGTACTCGGTGCGCACCGGCATGGAGGCGGTCTACCGGCTGCTCGACGTCGAGCGCGGCGTACCCGAGGTGTTCAACTCCACCTATGACGTGCGCAAGCTGCTCGCCGCCACCACCCGGCTCCGCGACGGCGCCGAACTCGACCTTCCGGGGCCCGAGTTCCTGCGCAAGCGGTTGCTGCGCCGGCTGGAGGCCACCGAGATCGGCGAGCTGATGCAGGAGTTCGGCCTGATCGAGGACGAGCGGAAGTAGCCGTCGGCGGCGAAGGGGGCGGGCCTCGGGGCCCGCCCCCTTCGCCGTGCGCGGCGCTCCGGGGCGGTGGCACAAAACATGAATGGTGCTATCGTCAGTAGCACCATGTTGCTGAAGCTGGATGTCGGGGACACCCGACCACTGCACGAACAGGTCGCCGGCGCGATCAGACGGGCCGTCGCCGAGGGCGAGTGCGCCCCCGGGGACAAGCTGCCCCCGGCCCGGGAGCTCTCCCGGGCGCTGGGGGTGAACACCAACACCGTCCTGCGCGGGCTGCGCACACTGCGCGACGAAGGGGTGCTGGAGTTCCGTCGGGGCCGCGGCATCACGATCGCGAACGACGCCGACACCCGATCCGAACTGGTGGACCGGGTACGGACGTTGGTCGAGGACGCGGCCCGGGCCGGCTACAGCAGGAACGATCTCGTGGACATCATCAGGGGGATCTCGTGACGGACGAGGAAACGAGGACGGCGTCGACGAAGGGCACGGCGGGGCGGCCGGCGCACCGAGGTGCGCCCTGGGCCGCGGCGGCCTGGTCGGTCGGCGTGCTGGCGCTGCTGATCGCCCTGCCGCTGGCGGCGCGCCACCGACTGCCGGACCCGCTGGCCACCCACTGGGGCGGCCGGGAACCGAACGGCTCGATGTCGCTGACGGCGGCCGTGGCCTTCCCGGCGGCGCTCTGGGCGGTTCTGGTGCTGGTCTCGGCCGCCCTGCGGCGGTTCGAGGCCGGCCGGACGCCCGGGGCGGCGGCGGCCGCCCTGGCGGCCGGCGGGGTGCTGCTGACGGGCGCGCAGGCCTCCATCGTGCACGCCAACCTGGACCGCGCCCGCTGGCAGGACGCCGCACCGGTGGGCATCGAAGTGCTGCTGGTCCTGCTGGCCACCGGCCTCGCCGGGCTGCTGGCCTGGCTGGCCGGACGCCGCTTCGGCGGCCGGCCCGAGCAGCACCCGGTGGCCGGGGCGCCGGCGCTGGAGCTGCCGCCGGGCGAGGAGGTCGTCTGGCTCTCCCAGGCCACCAACCCGTGGCTGCAACTGGCCGCGGCGGTGCTCGGGTTGGCCTCGGCGGCGGGGGCACTGGCCGCCACCAGCGGGATCACCCAACCGCACTGGCCGATGGTGCTGCTGCTGTTCGCGATCCCGGCCCTGGCCCTGCTCTGCTGCTCCTCTGTACGGACCCGGGTGACCGCGCGCGGCCTGACCGTCGGCCTCGGCCCGTTCGGCCGGCCCGCCCGCCACTGGTCCCCCGCCGAGCTGGAGTCCGCCCGCGCCGAGCAGCGCACCGCCATGCAGGTGGGCGGCTGGGGCTACCGGCTCAACGGACTCGGCACCACCGTGATGCTGCGTGGGGGCGTCTGCCTGGTGGTCCGCACCCGCCGGGGCACGGACTTCGCGGTCAGCGTCGACGACGCCGAACGCGGGGCGGCGCTGCTCAACGCGCTGATCGCGCGCACCCGGCAGCACACCGGCTGAGACGCGTCCGCAGGACGGCGCGCGGCGGCCCGGTCACCACGACCGGGCCGCCTCGCCGTTCCACCGCGCCGTTCCACCGCGCCGCTGACCGGGAGTTGGACCGACCACGCCTCAACAGCCGTTGAAGACAGCCACTCCTGGCTCTCAAGATGGTCATCGAGGGTGTAAACCGCTCAAATCGGTGGTGCTTCGAACGTCGATACGGGTACACAAGTTGACGGTCGCTCAGGTGTGTGGCGGCGCCCGTCCCGCGCCGCCGCACCCCGTCCCTCGCGACCGGAGGACCAGCGGGCCTTCGTGCCCGTACGAAAGGCAAGGAGGCGTCCGTGCTTCACGACTCGCACGCGCAGAACTCCCCCGGCGTCCGGCGGAGCATCCAGGACGTACGGACCATCGCGATCCTGCGCCTCGGCGTCGGGCTGATCGGCATCCTGCTGCCGCCGGCCCTGCCGTTCGGCAACTGGCTGTCCGCCGAGGTGATGGGGCGCAGCACGGACGGCTTCTGGCCGGCCTCGATGAGCGCCTCGTACTACACCGGCACCCGGAACCTCTTCGTCGGCGGGCTGTGCGCGCTCGGGGTGTTCCTGATCTGCTACCGCTTCGACCACCGGGACGACCGCTGGAGCACGGCGGCCGGGTTCTTCGCGCTCGGGGTGGCGCTGTGCCCGACGAGGCCCGACGGCGCCTCCGGCGTCCAGCGCACCGTCGGGGTGTTCCACCTGGTCTTCGCCGGCCTGCTGTTCGTCATGCTGGCGATGTTCTGCCTCTACTCCTTCCGCAACCCCCGCTCCACCCAGCCGGCCCGGGTGAGCACGGCGTACCTGGTGGCCGGGGTGGTGATCCTGGTCGCCCTGGGGTTCTCCGCCCTGGCCGGGTTGACGGGCATCGGCTCCGACTGGTCGGTGCGGCCGCTGTACCTGGGCGAGTGGCTGGCGACGTGGGCCTTCGGCATAGCCTGGATCGGCGCCGCGCTCGAACTCGCGGCGCACGGCCGGGCAGGCGACGACGCCGCCACGGTTCCCCGTCAGGCGAACGCCCCGCTCGAACCGAGGCATCCGGAGGCGCAAGCCTGAGGCCCTGTCATCTCGTCGTACCGGGTGACCGTTACCATGCGCACCATGAATCGCCGCCACAGCGGCCGGTGACGGATGCCCAACGACGGGAGAGCAAGCATGGTGAACGAGGTCCGGGCTGAGCAGGAGCCGCGGAACGACCACCCGTCAGTGGACCTGCGGATGGACGTTCCGCACTCCGCCCGGGTCTACGACTACCTCATCGGCGGCAAGACCAACTTCGAGGCGGACCGGACGGCGGCGCATGCCTCGGTGCAGGCCTGGCCGTCGCTGCCGATCTCGATGCGCACCACCCGCGACTTCATGCAGCGGGCGGTGCGCCACCTCGCCGAACAGCACGGTGTGCGGCAGTTCCTGGACATCGGCACCGGTATCCCCACCTCGCCGAACGTCCACGAGATCGCCCAGTCGATCGACCCGGCGGCCCGGGTCGCGTACGTGGACAACGACCCGATCGTGCTGACCCACGCGCGGGCCCTGATGGACAGCACGTCCGAGGGCCGCACCTGCTACGTGGACGCCGACTTCCGCGATCCGCAGTCCATCATCGACAACCCCCAGTTGCGCGAGGTGCTCGACTTCTCGCAGCCGGTGGCGCTGTCGCTGATCGCGATCGTCCACTTCGTGCTGGACGAGGACGACCCGCAGGGCATCGTGCGCCGCTTCATGGACGCCCTGGCGCCCGGCAGCTTCCTCGCCCTGACGGTCTTCACCGGCGACACCGACCCGGTGGGCGTGGGCGGCGTCGGGCGCGAGTACAACGCGCGCGGCATCCCGCTCCAGATCCGCGACAAAGCCGAGACCGAGGCCTTCTTCGCCGGCTTCGAGCTGCTCGACCCGGGCGTCACCCTGGTGCACCACTGGCACCCGGAGGCGGACGCGGCGCCCGTCCGGGACCAGGACATCGCGATGTACGCGGGCGTGGCCGTCAAGCGCTGAGCGTCGGCGCCTCACGACCCGCGCCTCACGACCCGCGCCTCACGATCCGCGCCTCACGACCCAACGCGGAATCGTTTCAGCGGGATCGCTGCCGCGGAGGCGGGCCCGGTCAGCCGGACACGGAGACCAGGCCCGCCTCGTACGCCAGGATCACCAGCTGCACCCGGTCGCGGGCGTCGAGCTTGGCCAGCAGCCGGGTCATGTACGTCTTGACCGTCGCGATGCTGAGCACCAGTTCGGCGGCGATCTCGGTGTTGGACAGGCCCCGGCCGACCAGGGTGAGGATCTCGCGTTCCCGGCCGGTGATCGCCGCCAACCGCCGCTCGACGGCGGCGGGGCCGGGGACGGGACCGGCGGCCGGGTCGGGCCCCCACTGGGGCGGGCGGGCGCCGACGAAGGCGCCGATCAGCCGCCGGGTGACGCTCGGTGCGATCAGCGCGTCCCCGGCGGCGACCACCCGCACCGCGCCGAGGATGTCATCCAGCGCCATGTCCTTGACCAGGAAACCGGACGCCCCGGCGTGCAGCGCCGCGTACACGTGGGCGTCCTCGTCGAAGGTGGTCAGCACCACCACCCTGGTCGGCCCGCCCCCGGCGGTCACCAGCCGGGTGGCCTCGATGCCGTCCATCCCGGGCATCCGGATGTCCATCACCACCACGTCCGGCCGCAGTTCGGCGGCCAACCGGACGGCTTCCGTGCCGGTGCCCGCTTCGCCGACCACCTCGACGTCCGCCGTCTCGGTGATGACCATCTCCAGCGCGGCCCGCACCAGCGGCTGGTCGTCGGCCAGGACCACCCGGATCACGCGCCCGCCTCCGTCCGTACCGCTTCCGTCCGTACCGCTTCCGTCCGTACCGTTTCCGGCACCGGCAGCCGGGCGGCGACCCGGAAGCCGCCCCCGGGCAGCGGCCCGGCGTCGAACTCCCCGCCCAGCAGGGCGACCCGCTCCCGCAGCCCGGCCAGCCCGAACCCGCCGCCGGGCCCCGGGCCCCGGCCCTGCCCACGGTCCGTCACCGCCACGGAGAGCTCCCCCGCCGTCCGGTGGTCCACCGAGACCACGCAGGCGCCGACGTCCGCGTGCCGCAGCACATTGGTGACCGACTCCTGGACGATCCGGAAGGCCGCGAGGTCGACCTCCGGCGGCAGCGGCCCCGGCTCACCGTGCCGCCGCACCTCCACCCGCACCCCCGCCGCGGTGGTGGCCCCGGCCAGCCGGTCGAGGTCGGCCAGGCCCTGCCGCCCGGTGTCCGAGGCCTCACCGTCGGCCTGGCGCAGTGCGACCAGCATCCGGCGCAGCGCGGCGAGGGTCTCCCGCCCGGCGGCCTCGATCTCGCCCAGCGCCTGCTTGGCCCGCTCGGGCCGACGGTCGATCACCCGGCGGGCGGCGCCGGCCTGGAGGGCGACGATGCCCAGGCTGTGCGCCACGGTGTCGTGCATCTCCCGGGCGATCCGCAGCCGTTCGGCGGTGACGGCCTCCTCGGCCACCCGGGTGCTGAGCGCCTCGGCGTGCTCCCGGTTCTGCCGCACCGAGCGGCCGACCAGCCAGGCGACCAGGGCGAGCAGCACGGCGCCGTCGGCCGAGCCGATGTGGGTGCCGGAGAAGATGCCCACCGTGTTTCCGCGCACCATGCCGATGTGCAGCACCAGGAGGAGCATGACGAGCGCGAACGCGGGCCGGGAGCTGCGCCGCGGCCGGGTCGCGGTGATCAGGCAGAGCGCGGTGTCCACGGCGAGCAGCGCGCCCGGCGGCACCTGGGCGCCGGCGGCCCAGCCGTCGGTCTCGGTGAAGGCGGCGATCAGCAGCAGGGCGACCGAGAGCACCGGCAGCCGCCGTACCAGCGCCGCGCCCGCGAACGCCACCACGGAGTCGGCCAGGGTGAAGGCCCAGCCGCCGTGCGCGGCGGCGCCGGAGTGCTGGGGGGCGTCACCGCCGAGCCGGACGGCGGGGTAGCCGACGGCCACGCACCAGGCGAGACCGACCCAGGCCTCGGGCGGAAGGCGCCTCAGCAGCGGCGGAGACAGGGGTGAGGGCATGGTCCGAGATCGTAACGACGGTCCGGGAACGCCGTCATCCAGCCGTGGTTGTACGGCCCCGGGTGACCAGCGGTGTCGACGCCGGTCCGATGTGCCCGGCCCGCTCCCCCGGGCACCGTGGGGCCCATGATCGACGTCACCGAACTGACGAAGCGCTACGGCCGCGGCAGCCGCGTCCGCACCGCCGTCGACCGTCTCACCTTCACCGTCCGACCCGGGCGGGTCACCGGCTTCCTCGGCCCCAACGGCGCGGGCAAGTCCACCACCCTGCGGCTGGTCCTCGGTCTGGGCGACCCCACCTCCGGCACCGTCACCGTCGACGGCCGTCCCTTCCGCGGCCGGCCGCGCGGCCTGCGGCACGCCGGCGCCCTGCTGGACGCGGGCGACGTCCACGGCGGGCACACCGGCCGGGCCCACCTGCGGGCGCTGGCCCGCGCCAACGCGATCCCGGCCGCGCGGGTCGAGGAGGTGCTGCACGAGGTCGGGCTCGCCCGGGCGGCCGACCGCCGCATCCGCGGCTACTCGCTCGGCATGCGGCAGCGCCTGGGCATCGCGGGCGCGCTGCTCGGCGACCCGCCCGTGCTGCTCTTCGACGAGCCGCTGAACGGCTTGGACCCGGAGGGCGTGCTCTGGGTGCGCGGGCTGTTCCGGCGGCTCGCGGACGAGGGGCGGACGGTGTTCGTCTCCAGCCACATGATGGCCGAGATGGAGCACACCGCCGACCACCTGGTGGTGATCGGCCGCGGCCGGCTGATCGCCGACGAGAGCCTCGCCGAGTTCTCGGCCCGGGCCGACCGGGCGGGCCGGACCACCGTCACCGTCCGGGCCGCCCGACCCGACCGGCTGGCCGCCGTGTTGACGGCGGAGGGCGCCGCCGTCCGGCCCGGACCGGACGGCGCCCTGGAGGTGACCGGCCTGGACACCGTACGGATCGGTGAACTCGCCCTGGAACAACGGATGTTGCTGCACGCCCTGACCACCCGGGGCGCCTCCCTGGAGGAGGCGTTCATGGCACTGACCGCCGACAGCGTCGAGTACCCCGCCGGAGAGCCCCGTTGAACGCCCTCACCCTCCCCCACCGCTCCGAGCCGCGTGCCCGCTTCGCCGACCTGCTGGCCGCCGAGTGGATCAAGTTCTGGTCGCTGCGCTCGATCCCCTGGGTGCTCGGCCTCAGCGCCCTGGCGATCGTCGCCGCCAATCTCAAGTCCGCGCTGTACACCCGCGACCACTACACGCCGGGCGAGGGCGACCCGGCGGTCATGGCGCAGGTGGCGCTGAACGACGCCTTTAACCTCGCCTCCGCCGACATCCTGATGCTGGCGGCGGGCGGCATCGGCGCCATCGTCATCGCGGGCGAGTACGCGACCGGGCTGATCCGCACCACGCTGGCGGCCGTGCCCGACCGCCGGGCGGTGGTCACCGCCAAGGCCTGCGTACTGGCCGCCGTGCTGACCGGTTTCGGGGTGCTCACCGTCGGCGTCTCCTTCGGCGCGAGCCAGGCGATCCTCTCCGACGTCGGCATCGGACAGTCCGTCACTGACCCGGCCGCGCTGCGGTACGTCGCGGCGGCGGTGCTGTTCGGCCCGGTCTGCGCACTGGTCGGGCTCGGCGTCGGCACGCTGATCCGGCACAGCGCGGGCGCCGTGGTGGGGACGGTCGTGGTGCTCTTCTTCGTCCCGTCGCTGATCACCGAGCGCTACCGCTGGAGCGCCGACCTGCTGCACGCCCTGCCCCTGCCCGCCTGGCAGCGGCTGGCCCGCACCTCTCTCGCGAGCCTGCGCCCGTCCGTCTACCCGGCCACCGTCGCCGGCGCCTGGATCACCTTCGCGGCCTGGTCGCTGGCCTCGGTGGCCCTCGCCGCGGCCGCGATCCACCGCCGGGACCACTGACGGCACGAGGGCGAGCCTCAGAACGCCGCGATGCTCTCCGGCGCCCGCTCGGCCCGGCTGAGCGCCCGCAGCACGGCCGCCTGACCGTGCCGCCGGACGGCCAGGCGGGCCAGCAGGCCGATCACCGACTCGGCGGTCTCCGGCGGGAGTTCGGGACTGGGCAGTCCCACGCTGACCGCCAGGTCGTCGCCGTGGACGGCCAGCTCCATCGTGCGGGTGGCCAGCAGGTCGTCAAGGGTGAGCGACCATGGGCCCCGGGGTGTGTCTGACAATTCGCGCCGGATCAGGGCGCGGCGTTGGGGTGCGTGCATCGCAAGGCGGAGGAAGGAGTCCATGCGGAGCATCGGCGACTGACGACAACGCCGCGAGGTGCGTGCCCCGGCGTCGCGCACCCGGCGGGAATTGTCAGACACACCCCACTAGGGCAGCCGGGCCGGGCGGGTGCCGTCCGCCGCCGCCAGGCCTGCACCACCTCCGGGCGGCGCAGCAGCTCCCCGGCCAGGGCCGCGGCGGCCAGGAAACGCGCCCCGGCCACCGTCACGGCCCGTCCCCCGCCCTCGGACCGGCGGCCCGGAAGCTGCCCCGGCCCGAGGCCATGTCGGCGACCGCGACCAGCAGGGCCACCAGCACCAGGCCGGCCGCGACCGTCACCCCCAGTTGGAAGGCCAGGGCCCAGTCCGGGCGGGGGCCGGCGGCGTGGGCGAAGAACACCGAGCCGACGATGGCGATGCCCACCGCGGAGCCGACCCGCTGCGCGGTCTGCAACACCCCGCCCGCGCTGCCGGCCCTGGCCACCGGCACCTGCTGGAGGGTCAGCGTCTGGTTCGGGGCGATCACCAGCCCGCTGCCCGCCCCGGCGACCAGCAGCGGCAGCGCCGTCGTCCAGCCGACGTCGGGCCCCGACCAGAACTGCACCGCGAGCGCCGAGGCCAGCAGGCCGGCCAGCACCAGCACCAGCCCGGCCACCACCAGGCGCCGCCCGAGCCGGCTCACCAGCCGGCCCCCGACCGCCGCGGAGACGCCCGAGCCGACCGCGAACGGCGTGATCGCCAAGCCCGCCGTCAGCGCCGAGTAGTGCAGACCCGCCTGGAGGTAGAGCGTGAAGATGAAGAAGATCGCGGTGAACCCGGCGAAGTACACCAGCGACAGCAGCGTCCCCGCCGCGTACGGGCGCACCGCGAACAGCGCCATGCTCACCAGCGGCTCGTGCCGCCGTCCGTAGGACAGCTCCCAGCCGACGAAGGCGGCCAGCAGCACCGCCGCCAGCGGCAGCAGCAGCCAGCGGGTCCAGCCGTGCCACTGCTGCGCCTGGACGAACGGCAGCAGCAGCGAGACGGTGCCGGCGCCGAGCAGCAGCACCCCGACCGGGTCGAAGTCGCGGTGCCCGGCCCGCTGGTCGGCGGGCGGGGGCGCCGGGAGCAGCCGGTAGGCGACCGGCAGCGCGGCGATGCCGATCGGCAGGTTGACCAGGAACACCCAGCGCCAGCCGTTCTCCGGGCCGACCAGGTGGATCAGCACGCCGCCGAGCAGCGGCCCGACGGCGGTGGACAGCCCGATGGTGGCGCCCAGCGCGCCGAAGGCCCGGCCGCGCTCGGCGCCCTGGAACAGCACCTGGATGAAGCCGGACACCTGGGGCACCAGCACTCCGCCCGCCGCGCCCTGGAACAGCCGGGCCAGCACCAGCCATTCCTGGTTCTGCGCCGCCCCCGCGAGCGCGCTGGCCACGGTGAACAGGGCGAGCCCGGCGAGGAAGACGGCCCGTCGGCTCCGTGCGTCGCCGAGCCGCCCGGAGGGCACCAGCACCAGGCCGAAGGCCAGCGCGTAGCCGCTGAGCACCCACTGGAGGCCGCTGTCCGACATGTGCAGCGCGGCCCGTACGGTCGGCAGGGCGACGTTGACGATGCTGATGTCCAACAGGGTCATGAAGCCGGCCACCAGACAGACCGTGAGCGCCCGCCAGCGCCGGGTGGCGTCCCGGCCGCCCACGGCGGTGGAGCCGGGATCCGGTGGGGGCGCGGTGCTGCGGGGGTGGTCGGCGGTCATGGGGAGCCTCTTCCCGAGGGGGGAGCCTCTTCCCCGGGGCCGGGGGGCGGAGCCCGGGGCGTCCTGGTCCATGGCTGATCGTCGGTCGGCTTCGCTCGGCCCATCGTCGCCCGGCGCCCCGCGCCCCGCCACCGGGCCGATCCCGCTGTCCGTCACCCGAACGGGCGAACCGGATCGCGACCGGAGGCCGTACCCCGGAGGCTGACGGCATGACCGTCGCCACCGAGACCGCTCCCTCCGCCCCACCGGTGCTGGACGTCCGGCAGCGGAACGTCGTCTTCGCCACCATCGTGCTCGGCATGCTGCTGGCCGCCCTGGACCAGACCATCGTCGGCACCGCGCTGCCCACCATCGTCGCCGACCTCGGCGGGGCCGCCCACATGTCCTGGGTGGTGACCTCCTATCTGCTGGCCGAGACGATCGCCACCGTGCTGGCCGGCAAGTTCGGCGACCTGTACGGACGCAAGCTGCTGTTCCAGATCTCGGCGATCGTCTTCGTCGGCGGCTCGTTCCTGTGCGGCCTGTCCACCAACATGACGCTGCTGATCGCCTGGCGGGCCGTGCAGGGGATCGGCGCGGGCGGCCTGATGGTCACCTCCATGGCGCTGATCGCGGACGTCATCCCGCTGCGCGAGCGCGGCAAGTACCAGGGCGCGATCGGCGCGGTGTTCGGCGTGGCCACGGTGATCGGGCCGCTGCTGGGCGGGCTGTTCACCGACCACCTGTCCTGGCGCTGGGCGTTCTACGTCAATGTGCCGATCGCGGTGGTGGTGGTCGCCGCGGCCGCCCGGACCATCCCCTCGGTGCGCTCGGCGGTCCGGCCGGTGGTCGACTACCCGGGCATCGCGCTGGTCGCGGTCGGTGCCGGCGCGCTGATCCTGGCGACCAGTTGGGGCGGCAACCAGTACGCCTGGGGCTCCGGGGTGATCATCGGCCTGTTCGCCGGCGGCGCGCTGGCGCTCGGCCTGTTCTGCTGGGTGGAGGTACGGGCGGCCGAACCGATGCTGCCGATGCGGCTGTTCCGCAACCCGGTGTTCACGGTCTGCTCGGTGCTCAGCTTCATCGTCGGCTTCGCCATGCTCGGCGCGCTGACCTTCCTGCCGACCTTCCTCCAGTACGTGGACGGCGACTCGGCGACCGTCTCCGGCGTCCGGACGCTGCCGATGGTGATCGGCCTGCTGATCGCCTCGATCGGCAGCGGCAACGCCGTCAGCAAGACCGGGAAGTACCGGCTGTTCCCGATCGTCGGCACGGCGGTGATGGCCGTCGGCCTCTACCTGCTCTCCCGGCTCGAAGCGGGCACCGGCACACTCCTCGCCTCCTGCTACATGTTCGTGCTCGGCGCCGGCATCGGGCTGAGCATGCAGGTGCTCACCATCGCCGTGCAGAACACCGTCGACTACGCCGACCTCGGCACCGCCACCTCCGGGGTGACCTTCTTCCGCACCATCGGCAGCTCCTTCGGCACCGCCGTGTTCGGCACCATCTACGCCAACAGCCTCAAGACCGAACTCGCCCACGGGATCGCCACCTCGGCCCGGCTCACCGGCGCCGACCCGGCCGTGCTCAGCCACGCCGCGGAGAGCCCGCACGGACTTCACCAGCTGCCGGCCGACCAGGTCGCACCGATCGCCCAGGCCTACTCCGACGCCCTGCACACCGTGTACCTGTGGACCATCCCGGTGGCCGTGGTCGGCTTCGTGGTGGCGTTCTTCCTCAAACAGGTGCCGTTGCGCGACACCGCCCGGGCCGGCTCCACCGACATGGGCGAGGGCTTCGCCCAGCCGACCACCGCCGACTCCGACCCGCACCTGGAGTACTCGGTCGGGAAGATCGTGCGCGGGGTGGACCTCGGCACCGTCCGGACGATCGTCTCCGACGCCGGCACCGGGGTGGACCTCGCCGGGGCCTGGGCGCTGATGGAGGTGGCCAGGCACACCCAGGCCGTCGGCCACGCCTCGCTCGACCTCATCGCCGCCCGCAAACGGGTGCCGCCCGAGGTCCTGGAGCCGGTCTTCGACCGGATGGCCACCGAGGGCTACCTGCGCCGCGAGGGCGACCTCCTCGCCCCCACCGACGCCGGCACCCAGGAGGTCCGCGTCCTGGCCCGCGCCTGGTCGCACTGGCTCAACGCCCGCCTCGACGCCGACGCCGGCCGCCCCCGCAGCCCGCAGCTGCGCGCCGCCGCCGACGCGATCGCCTGGCGCCTGCTGGCCGAGGACCTCGCCAACGGCCTCCCGGCCCACGCCCGTCCGAGCAAGAGCTAAGGCGCTGCCCGGACCTCGCAGCGCAGCCCGCGGAAGGTGGAGGAGCCCATTTCGGGGTTCTCGTTCTCGTTGCTGGTCAGCAGGTTCACATTGCTGTCCCGCCAGCCGCCCTCGGGGCCGCGCTCGGGGTACCACCAGGCCGCCGGGGCGACCACCACGTCGGGGGCGATCCGGTCGGTCAGCCGCACCCGCAGGCGGATGCGGCCGGTACGGGTGGCGACCTCCGCCCAGTCGCCGTCGGCCAAGCCCTCCCGGGCGGCCGCGTCGGGGTGGATGTCCAGCCGGGGTTCGGGCTCCTTGGACCGCAGCGAGGGCAGGTCGCGGAACTCGGAGTTGAAGTAGAACGGCGAGTGGGCGGAGGTCAGCAGGTAGCGGCCGTCCTGCGGGGTGCCCACCGGCGGACCGGCCACCGGCAGTGGCGGGTACCCGAAGACGCGCAGCGCGTCGCAGCGCAGGCCCACCTTGCCGCTGCGGGTGCCGAAGCCCCGGGTGCGGTACTTGTGGTACTCCAACGGCGTTGCCCGGTAGTGGAGTTCGGCCAGCTGCCGCCAGTCCATGCCGATCGGTTCGAGCCGGGTGTCGAGCGACTCCCGGGCGTCGGGCCAGAAGTCGGCGGACAGGCCGAGCCGGTGGGCGAGTTCGGTGAGTATCCACTCGTCGGAGCGGCTGTCGCCGACCCGGGCGAAGGCCCGGCGGGCCGCGACGTAGTGCGCGTGCTCGACGATCTGGTCGCGCTCCAGCCAGCCGCCCACCGGGAGGACCACGTCGGCCATGGCGGCCGTGGGGGTCATCCGCAGGTCCACCACGGCGAGGAAGTCCAGCCGTTCCAGGGCGCGCCGGACGCGGTCGGAGTCGGCGTAGTTGAGCAGCAGGTTGCTGCCGTGCACCAGCATGGTGCTGACGGGGTGGGGCGCGTCCGGTTCGAGGACGGCGTCCCAGACCGATCCGGGGTGCGCCCACCCGGACATGGCGAGGATGCGGTGCCGGTCCCCGCCGAGGCGTTTGGCGGCCTGTTCCTTCGGGAGCAGTTCGGCGCGCGGGAAGGAGCGCCGGCCGTCGATGCCCGGAGGGTCCCACAGCACGTCGCCGCCGGGCCGGTCGATGTTGCCGCAGATCGCCGAGAGCAGCAGCAGGGCCCGGCAGGTGTGGAAGGAGTCGCGGTGCTGCTGCGGTCCGGTGCCCAGTTCGATGGCGGCGCTGGGCGCGGCCGCGTACGCCAGGGCCGCGGCCCGGATCTGCTCGGCGGGGATGCCGGTGCGTTCCTCGACGGCCTCCGGCGGGTAGTCGGCGACATGGGCGGCGAGGTCCTCGAAGCCGACGGTGTGGGCGGCGACGAACGCGTGGTCGTACGCGCCGGCCTCGATCACCGTGTGGATCATCGCCAGGGCCAGCGCCGCGTCCTCACCCGGGCGGACTTGGAGGAAGCGCTCGGCCCTGGCGGCCAGCGAGGTCCGGCGGGGGTCGACCACGATCATCCGGGTGCCCTCCCGGACGGCCGCCAGCAGGCGGGTGCCGATCACGCCGTCCCCGTGGGTGAGCGCCTTGTTGGAGCCCCAGACCAGGACCAGGTCGGGGCCGCCCTCGTAGTCGCAGAAGGTGAAGCCGCCCAGGGTGAGGATGCCGGCCATCACCCTCGGGTAGAAGCAGACGTGGGCCGGGCCGAGCACGTTGGGGCTGCCGAAGCTGTTGGCGAACCGGAACAGCCACTCCTGGTAGTTGCGGTCGGTGCCCTGGGCGAACACCACCGATTCGGGGCCGCCGTCCTGGCGCGCCTTGTCGAGGGCGGCGGCGATCCGGTCGAGCGCCTCCGGCCAGCCGATCGGGCGGAACCGGCCGCTGCCGCGCGCTCCGGTGCGCAGCAGCGGGGTGGTCAGCCGGTCGGGGTGGTGCAGCTGCTCCAGCGAGGCCCGGCCCTTGGCGCAGAGGAAGCCGCGGTTGTTCGGGTTCTCCTGGTCGCCCTCGATCGCGGTGAGCCGGCCGCCCTCGACCGTGACGACGGCCCCGCAGCCGCCGTGGCACATCCGGCAGACCGTCCGGTGCCGGCCGTCCTCGGCGAGTACCTGGACCAGCGGCAGTGGTCGGCCGGAGCGTTCGGCGGATTGCTGCGGGGACATCGGGCCTCCGTCGGGGGTGGGTCAGGAGCGGCGGCGCGGGCCCCGTTCGGCGTGGGCGCGCATCAGGTCGCGGCAGGTCTCGTCGTCGATCGGCCGGATCGCCTCGCGCAGGGTCAGCCCGGAGACCCGGGGCAGCCGTTCGCGCAGCCAGTCGGCGATCTCCTCGGGGTGGTGCTTGGCGCCCTCGCGCAGCGCCCAGCCCAGCGCCTTGCGGACGAAGAACCGCGAGTCGGTGAGCAGCGGGTCGGCGAGGTCGGAGAAGTCCGGGAAGTAGTGCGGGAACTCGCCCCGGTCGCGCAGGGCCAGCAGGTAGCTCAGGATGCCGCCGCGGCGCACCCACTGGTGCTCGTCCCGGCTCCAGCGCAGGAAGTCCTCCGCGGTCTCGGGCAGTCGCAGCAGGAGCGCTCCGGCGCCCTTGGGGGCGATCAGGTCGACGTGCGCCCAGGTCTCGCACTCGCGCAGCAACTGCTCCAGGTAGTCGGTGTCCTGGCGTTCCAGCAGGTCGGCGCGGCTCTCCAGGAGCAGGGCCGCGCAGGAGCGGGACTCGTGGACGGGCGGGGCCCACAGTTCCTCGGTGAGTTCGAGCAGGGTGTCCCGGTCGAGCCCGGGGTGGTGGCGCAGGAAGGTGCGCACCACGGTGCGCATGGCGGGCAGCGGCACCCCGATGTGCTCCAGGCCGCTCTTCAGGTACGCCTTCTCGCCCTCGGCCCGGCCGGGGACGGCGCTGTCCTCCAGGGAGGCCCTGAGCTGGTCGGCGAGGACGGGGGCGGGCGGGGTGTCGGGGGCGGCCGGGCGGGCCGGGGTCGTGCGGGTCACCGAGGTCTCTTCCGGTCGTACGGGTTCCGGCGGGCCGGGCACGGGGGTGGCCCGGCCCGCCGGAGGTCTGTGGGTCCTGTCTACCCCAAGGGATCGACGCTCGGTCAGGATCCCTCGTGGTAGGGGTACTTGAGCTCGGCGGCCCACAGGTACTCGGCGGCCTGCCGCCCGCCGCGGCCCTCGGTGTAGCGGAACACGTCCTGCCAGATCGCGCTCACCTTGTCGTTGCGGTAGGCGACGCTCGGGCCCTGCTGGTCGTACCAGCGGACGATCTCCAGGAAGAACGGGCCGGAGGCGTCCTCACCGTAGTAGACGGTGCCGCGGTCCCCGGTGGTGAGCTTCTCGTCGCGCAGGGTCGGCCAGTCGCGGGCCATCAGGCCGTGGAACTCGGCGACCTTGTCGGGGCGGACGAGGTAGTGGGCGAGCCCGGTGAAGCCGTCGTCCTCGGGGACGTCGGGCTCCTCGGTGAAGTAGCCCATCTTGTGGACGATCGGGTAGTCCACCGGCGGCCGGCCCTCGCGGGCTTCGGTGATGGCCGCCATCTCCTGCCAGATCGCGTTCACCTCGGGGGTGTTGAAGGCCCGGCTGACGGCGTTCTCGTCGACCCAGGTGACGAGCTCGAAGAAGACCGGACCGTACTCGCTCTCGCTGTGGTAGACGGTCGCGGGCTGGTCGGTGACCAGGCCGTGTGCCTTCAGCGTGGGCCAGTGCCGGGCGATGATGTCGCGGGCCTGCTCGGCACAGCCAGGCTTGACCATGTAGGTGGCCATCATGTGCGTGGAAAGGATCACGGGCGACTCGGACATGTGCGCACTCCTCGCTTCGGTGGTTCGGTTCGCTTCGGTGGTCGGTCTGCGGTGAGGGGCCGGCCCCTGGGGGTCGGCAGGACGGGCCCTGGGGTCAGGCCGGTTCGGCGGCCGCCGTCTTCCGGCTGCCGGGCGGTGGTTTGGGCGCGCCGAAGGACGGCTGCGGCACGTCGCGGATGAGGACGAAGGCCGCCACCCAGCCGACCGCCAGCAGCGCCACCGGGAGCAGCAGCCCGCTGTGCATGGCACTGGTGAAGGCGTCGGCGAAGGCGTCCTGGACCTTGGCGCCCTGGGCCGGGTCGGCGCCGGTCGCGGTGGGCGGCGCGCCGCCGCTGCCGATCTTCAGCGCGCCGTCGGTGAGCGGGGCGAAGGCCTGTTTGAAGCCGTCCCTGGCCTCGGCGGGCAGGGCCTCGGCCTGCTGGTCGACCCAGTGCCGCAGGCCGCTGCTGAGCCGCATCGAGAGCACCGCGCCGATCGCCGCGCTGGCGAGCAGTCCGCCCACCTCCTGGGCGGTGTTGACCAGGCCGGACGCCACCCCGGCCTGCGGCGGCGGCACTTGGCGCATGCCGACGCTGAACAGCGGCGAGAACACCAGGCCCATCCCGAAGCCGGTCAGCACGAACGGCCCGAGCAGTCGGAGGGTGCCGGTGTCCGTGCCGGTGACCAGGATGAACGAGCCCAGTCCGGCGGTGAAGCAGGCCAGTCCGGTGAGGATGACGGCCTTGCCGTTGCCCCGGTCGGAGAGCTTGCCGCCGACGCCGGCCACCAGGGCCGAGGTGAGCGGCATCGCGGCGATGGTGAAACCGGCCCGCAGCGGCGACATGCCCAGCACGATCTGGAGGTACATCGAGATCGGCAGGAACGCGCCCAGCATCGAGAAGCCCATGATCGCGGCGACGATGTTGGCCGAGGCGAAGTTGCGCAGCCGCAGCAGGTCGAAGGGCAGCAGCGGGCCCGAGCGCTGGTGGCGGCGCTGGTCGATGGCGAACCAGGCGAGCAGCAGCAGGCCGGCCCCGATCGCGGCCCAGGCGGTGGGCCCCCAGTCCAGGCGCTCGCCCTCGATCAGCCCGAAGGCGAGTCCGGTGAGGCCGAGGATCAGCAGGGCGGTGGGGGCGATCGCCAGCGGCTGCCGTTTGCCGGGCCGGTAGTCGTCCACGTGCTTGATCACCAGGTAGGCGGTGGCCAGCCCGATCGGCAGGTTGAGGTAGAAGATCCACCGCCAGTCCAGGTAGCTGACGATGACCCCGCCGAGCGTCGGGCCGGTCAGCACCGCGAGCCCCGACAGGGCACCGGTGAACCCGAAGGCGGCGCCCCACTTGGAGGGCAGGAAGACCATGGTGACGATCGGCAGGATCTGCGGGGCCAGCATCGCGCCGCCGATGCCCTGGACGGCCCGGGCCGCGATCAGCACACCGGCGTTCGGCGCCACGCCGCACGCGCAGGAGGCGAGGACGAACAGCGCCAGCCCGTACAGGTAGACCCGGCGGGGCCCGAAGAGGTCGCCGAGCCGGCCGGCGACGATGAGCAGGGTGGCGTAGCCGAGGATGTAGGCGCTGAACACCCACAGGCCCTCGTCGAGCGAGGCGTGCACGCCGGACATCACATGGGGCAGCGCGATATTGACGATCGTCATATCGAGCAGCGTCATGAAGAAGCCCATGCTGAGCACGCCGAGAATCAGCCAGGGACTCTTCCGGCCCGGGCTTTCGGTGGTTGGCATAGGTGGCTCATTTCCTGGGACACGAGAATCGGGCGGCGCGAATTCGGCCGCCCGCACCCGGTCGGCGCGAGTTCGTTCGGACGAATTCGGTCGGCACGACGTCGGAATCCCGACGGCGGGGAGCGGCGGAGGGACGGCGCGGGCCGGACGGGCTCAGTCGGCGCGGCGCAGCAGCACCGCGTTGGCCTCGATCTTGAGCACGTCGGTGTGCAGTTGGAACGGGATCAGCGGGCCCGTGCTGAACAGGTCGGACGGGAAGTGCCGGGCCACCGAGGGGGCGTCCACCGGTTTGAAGGGGAACGTTCCGCCGCGGCTGCCGCGCAGGTAGAGCAGTCCGCCGGGGCGCAGCAGCCGGGCCACCTCGGCCACGTAGCGGTCGCGGTCCTCCGGGCCCAGGTGGTGGAAGCAGCCGCGGTCCACGAGGAGTTCGAACTCCTCGTCCGGGAGGTCGAGCCGGCGGACGTCGCCGACCGACAGGTCGATGTCCAGGCCGAGTTCGGCGGCACGCTGGACGGCGAGGGCGATGGCCTCCGGACTGATGTCGACCCCGCCCGCGCGGTAGCCGGCCCGGGCCAGCGCGACGGTGTCCCAGCCGGTGCCGCAGCCGAGGTCCAGGGCCCTGGCCCCCTCGGCGGCGGGCATCGCGGCGAGGAATCCGACCAGGTCGGGCGAGCAGGCGCTGAGTTCCCAGTACTGGTGGTGGTCACCGGCCCGGTAGGCCCGGTCCCAGTCCATGGTGGTCGTGGTGGTCATGGCCGTAAGCCCCTTCGGGAGACGCGCCGGGCCGCGCGGTACGGCCGACGGGGCACGCCGGACTGCGTGCAGGAGGAGAGGTGGCCGCCCTCGTGCGGGGCGGTCGCCGGTGCCGCGGGCTCGGCGGTGGCGTACCAGCCGACCGTCTCGGGGCGGCCGGGCGACAGCACGGGCGAGCCCCGGTAGATCCGGTAGCGGGGCCAGGACGCCACCGGTTCGGGCCCGGCGACCGCGCCGACCCGCCGGTGCCGGACCGACGGGTCGGCCCGGGCCGAGTCGCCCCGCCACAGCAGCAGCCGCTCGT
This sequence comes from Kitasatospora brasiliensis, assembly GCF_032654805.1. Classification (NCBI taxonomy): domain Bacteria; kingdom Bacillati; phylum Actinomycetota; class Actinomycetes; order Kitasatosporales; family Streptomycetaceae; genus Kitasatospora; species Kitasatospora brasiliensis. The sequence continues at coordinate 482,299 of NZ_JAUOOW010000004.1, read as the reverse complement.
CGAGGACGGAGAGCACCCGGATGCCCAGGCTGTCCCGGCGCGGGTCGAGCAGGGACAGCCCGGCGATCCGCTCGCGCGGCACCGACAGACAGGCGTCGAAGCGCCGGCGGTCGGGGGCCGTGGACTCCGGGTCGTCGTACAGGATTTCGATGCCGACGGTGCGGTCGTCCGAAATCCCTCGGTTGAACAGGAACGCCGTGAGCTGGAGCCAGGTGGATTCCCACGGAATTCCGCCGGACGGGTGTCGCAGGCTGATCACGGCTATCGGTCTGGGCAGCACCGGGAGCCATTCTCCGGCGTCCACGGTTTGCGCACCTATTGCGTGCGTCTGATTCACGGGTGTGACGCTACCAACGCTCCGGCGATCGCGTTTGACTGTCCTGGACACGTTCAGGACCAATGTGCGAGCACCGAGCACCGGGCACCGGGCCGCCGCCGGGCTCAGCCGCGGTCGGCCCGCAGCAGCGCCGCCGCCCGCGCGACGCTGCGCGCCAGTTCGTCGACCCGGGCGCCGAGCTCAGGATCGGTCGGCTCGCCGTCGGCCAGGGCCGTCCTGGCCTGCGGCACCGCGACCTGCTCGGGCACCATCCAGGCCCGGTACCAACGGACCACCAACCGCAGGTGGTTGAGCGCGTTGGAGTTGCTGCGCCCGCCGAGCGCGCAGATGGCGCCGAACACCTTGCCCTCGACGTGCTCGAAGTCCAGCAGGTCGAGCGCGTTCTTCAGCGCCCCGCCGATCGTGCCGTGGTACTCGGGCCCGGCCAGGATCACCCCGTCGGCCGCCCGGACCTCCTCGCGCAGCAGCTTGACGTCGGGTCGGCTGGGCCACGGCTCCTTCTTGTCGCCGTTGCAGAACGGCAGGTCCAGCTCCCGCAGGTCCAGCAGCGCGGTCCGGCAGCCGTCCCCCTCCAGGACGGCGACGGCCCGCCGCAGCAGGAGCTGACTGGTGGAGTCGGGGCGCATCGAGCCGCCGAGGCCGAGGATCCTCGGCGGCCGGCGGGGGCTCACTCCTCCTCGCAGATGGCGTCGGCCGGGCAGCAGTCCATCGCCTCGTACACCAGCTCCTCCTCGTCCTCGTCGGCCGGCTGTCTGGCGACGTAGGTGTAGCCGGCCGCGTCGTTGCGGACGAAGGCCTCGGGTGCGATGCACCGGCAGGTGTCGCAGTCGGTGCACTCCACGTTCACGTAGAACCGGCCCGGCACGTTGTCGGGCAGCCGTACCGGCTCGGGGAAGCCGCTCACGGCCGGCTCCGCCCGGCGTGCACCAGCTCCAGCACCCGGTCGGTGTCGGTGCGCAGCAAGTGCCCGTAGGTGTGGCCGAGTTCGTCCTCCGGCGCGTACGCCAGCACCTCGACGCCGTCGAAGCCCGCCAGGTAGTCCACCACCCGCCGGACGTGGTCGGGGGTGTCGACGCTGAGGCCGATGTGGGACATCAGGGCGCGCTTGCGCTCGGCCGGCTGCTCCGCCCAGGTGCCGTAGCTGCGGCAGGTGAAGAACTCCACCTCGGTGCCGCGGGCGGTGCGCAGGTTGATCCAGTGCCCGGGGGTGCCGTGCTCCCGGGGGGCGATGTGTGAGGGGCCGGTGGAGACCTGGTCGACGCCGGGGTGCGCCCGGACGGTCTCCAGCCAGCCCTCGAAGTCCTCCTCGCAGCGGTAGTCGCCCAGGTAGGCGGCGACGTGGTGCAGCCCGGTCAGCCGCAGGGTGCGGGCGTCCAGCGGCTGGCCGAAGAAGGCGAGCAGTACGTCGGACGCGCTCACCTCGGCCGTCCGGTCGGCCCAGTCGAGCACGGCGTCCAGGTACGGCGCGCGGTCGGCTCCGGTGGGCAGCCACTCGGTGGCCGGGAACAGCAGGCTCGTCTGCATGGCGCGTCAACTCCCGTGACTGGTCAGGTAGTCCGTGATCAGGGTGGCCAGGTCCTGGTGGCCGGCGTACGGCTTCAGCAGCTCCTGGTAGAGCTCGGGGCGGCGGCCGTGCAGGCAGAAGTAAAGGCTGTTGCGGAACGACAGGTCGACCTCCCGCAGTTCGCGCACCCGGTCGAGGTCGAGTTCGGCGTACAGCACGCCCTCCTCCTCGTCGAGCGAGCCGAGCAGCCGCTCCGGCGCGGCGACGGTGCTGTGCCCGGCCACCGAGATGGACACCTGGCGGCCGGCCCGCTCCCCCGTCACCTCGCCGACCGCGCCGGCCAGCAGCGTGTAGCAGACGTTGAACGAGGAGTTGGCCTGGATGCAGGGCCGGGTGATCCCGATGTTGCCGCGCAGCGCCGCCCCCGGCACCGCGATGATCTCGGCGCCGCGCATCGCGAGCGTCCGGGGCACCTCGGGGATCCAGAAGTCCGAGCAGACGCAGATCCCCAACCGCCCGAACGGCGTGTCCACCACCACCAGTTCGTCGCTCGGCTCGACGGTGACCATCTCGGCGGCGAACCGGTGGGTCTTGCGCGCCTTGGCGGCGATCCGGCCCTGATCGTCCAGCAGCACGGCGGTGTTGTAGTACCTGGTGTCCTCGCCCTCGCCCTCCCGCTCCACCACCGTGCCGCAGAGCAGGTAGCTGCCCTTGGCGCGGGCCACCTCGGCCAGTCGGTCGAGGACCGGTCCGGGCACCGGCTGGTCGATCACGCCCTTCAGGTGGGCGCGGCCGGGGAAGTAGAACGGCGGGCCGAGGAAGAACTCGGGCAGGATGATCAGCTGGACGTCCTGGACGGTGTCGAGCAGGGCGAGCGTGCGGGCGAGGTTGACCTCCGGGTCCGGGTCCCAGAAGGTCTGGATCAGGGCCACCCGGGGGCGGCTGGTGTCGGGCGTGCGCTCAGTCATCGGCGGGGCTTCCGTCCTGCGAGGGGGTGGGCGAGGAAGGGGCGAAGGGGTGGGGCGCGGCGTCCGGGCCGTCCTCGGGGCGGGTGGCGGCGGTCACCGCCCGGCCCAGGCCCGAGCGGCGGAAGTCCGCCAGGAACGGCGCGGCCGCCCGCATCCGGCGCAGCTCGTGCAGGTCCAGGTCGGCGGTCAGCAGCAGTTCCTCGCGGTCGGCCTCGGCGAGCACCGGCTGCTGCTTGCGGAAGTCCCGCGAGTAGGCGCCGATCGCCAGCGGACTGCGCAGGATCGCGCTGCGGCCCATGTAGGTGAGCCCGGCGAGGGTGTTCTCCCCGGTCGCGCTGGCGAACAGCACATAGGCGCAGTTCTCCGCGGCCCGGGCCAGCAGCATCTGCCGGACCGGCTCGGCGAACGGGCGCAGCAGCACCGAGGGCGCGACGATCACCTCGGCCTCGTCCGCGAACAGGCCGCGCAGCACCTCGGGGAACTGCACGTCGTAGCCGAGGGCCAGGCCGATCCGGCCGAGCGGGGTGGGGACCACCCGGGCGCCGGTGACGCCGGTGAGGAAGTGCGCCTCCAGGTCGTAGACCATGGTGCGTCGGGCGCGGCCGGCGAGCCGGCCGGTGTCGTCCAGCAGGACGGCCGTGCTGTGCACGTGCTCCCCGGCGCGTTCGAGGACGCCGGCGGCGAGCCACAGGCCCAGTTCGCGGGCGAGGCCGGCCAGCCATTCGGTGGTGGGCCCCGGTACGGGTTCGGCGATCTCGTGGCTCTTCGGCAGGTTCAGCGCGGTGGCGAACACCTCCGGCAGGACGACGAGTTCGCAGCCCTCGTCGGCGGCGGCGCGCACCAGCTTCTCGGCCCGGGCCAGGTTCTCCGCCCGGCGGTTGGTGGCGACGGACAGCTGGACGACGCCGACCCGGTACCGGCGCCGATCGGCGGTGGGCATGGTCGGTACTCCTTTCCGTTCGCGGCGGAACGGGTGCGGCGCTCCTGGTCCGGGAGCGCCGCACCCCGGCGTGCTCCGTCGGTCAGTCGAAGATCCGCTCGTAGATGCCGGGCTCGCCGACGCTGTAGCCGGTCTCCTGGTCGCGGGAGGAGATGATCAGGTTGATCCCCTCCTTGGCGACGCTCCAGTGCGCGAGGCCCGCCGCGTCCAGCAGCTCCCGCATCTCGTCGGCCGAGTACGAGGCCCGCAGCGAGCGCATGAACGCGTTGGCGTCGCCGCCGGCGTACTGGAGCACGAAGGAGACCATGCCCTCGTCGGCGTCCCTGGCCAGGTCGTACAGCAGCACGGTGCCGCCGGGGCGGCAGACCCGGGCGAGTTCGGGGATGATCCGGGCCGGCTTGTCCCAGCGGTTGATCGCGCAGAAGCTGAACACCACGTCGAAGCTGTCGTCGGCGAACGGCAGCCGGGTGTAGCGGGCCCAGTCGCAGGCGAAGTCGCCGCCGTAGGAGACCAGGTTGGCGAAGATGGTGTTCTCCCTGGCGACCTCCAGGAAGGCGTCGTTGGCGTCCAGCCCGGTGAAGGTGGAGCCGGGGTGGAGGGCGGCCAGCCGCAGCGAGAGCAGCCCGCTGGCGCAGCCGATCTCCAGCACCTCCTTGTCCGGCCCGCAGTCGGGCCCGACCAGCTTCATCATGTGCTGCATCGGGATGATCATCGAGGTGCGCACGCTGCGGTCGTACGCGCGGCACTCCTCGGTGCTCTCGAACGGGTCGCCCTGCGGGGTCCGTTCGGTGAGGTCGAAGATCCGGCCGCGCCGGCCCCGGCGGTTCGCGGTGGTCTCAGAGCTGGACAACGGGGAGCCCCTTCCGGCCGTCGGAGCGGTCGAGCTGCCACTTGAGGATCTCGGTGCTCGCCGAAGTCGGCTGCGGGAGCCGGTGGTTGGCGTCCGAGTAGAAGGTCTTGGAGATGTTGTCGATGTAGTACCACCCCTTGGGGTAGGTGACCTGGATCGCCTCGTCGTCGACCTCGATCAGCCCCTTGGCGACCAGGTCGTCCATCTTGTCCTTGAAGTACTCGTACGGGTCGACGCCGTGGCGCGCGCGGTAGACCGAGCGCTTGACCCGCAGCAGCTTCAGGCCGAGGACCAGGCTCCGGCAGCGCTGCTCGTGCTCGTCGGTGTAGGCGCCCATGACCACCGGCAGCCGGCCCTCGTTGCAGCGGCTGATGTAGCCCTCGATGTCCGGCTCGTTGAGGTACATGTGGTTGTTGAGGTACCCGTACGCGCCCGAGCCGATGGCCACCATGTCACCGCAGCGGCCCCAGATCTGGGACAGGTGGTCGGTGAGGTAGAAGGTGTCGGTCTCCAGGCCGCGGTAGGGCTTGCTGCCGTCCTTGAGCACCGGGTAGGTCGTGACCCCGGCGGCCTCCCACTCGGGGCGCATCGGCTCCAGGAAGTCGTTGTAGGTGAGCGCCAGGTAGCCCGCGTCCATCAGCGTGGTGTGCAGGTACTGGTACATCTCGTCGGCTTCGCGGGTGCTGGGGCACGGCGGGGTGGCGCCGCTCTGGAGGGCGAAGAACACCTCCGAGCCGGGCATCACCGCGTAGTTGTAGACCGAGAACGAGGTGACCGGCAGGTCCATCAGGGTGCGGATGTCCTGCTCCCACAACTCCTGGGTCTGCCCCGGGATGCCGATCATGTAGTCGATGCAGAGGTTCTCCAGGCCGCTGCGGTCGATCAGCTCGATGGTGCGGGTGGCGGACTCGCCGGTGTGGGCGCGGGCCCGGCCCAGGTAGCGCAGCAGCGGGTCGTGGAAGGTCTGCACGCCCAGGCTCATCCGGTTGACGCCGTGCTTGAGCAGCACGTCGAGCTTGTGCTGGTCGACGTCGACCGGGGTGGACTCGATGGTGATCGAGCAGTCGGCGCTGAAGTTGAGCCGCTGCTTCATGTAGGTGAGCAGCTCGTCCAGTTCCTCGGCGCGCAGCGTGGTGGGCGTGCCGCCGCCGAAGTAGCCGGAGGTGAAGACGGTGTCCTTCACGTGCGGCAGCCGGGCGTACAGGTCGATCTCCCGCTTGAGCGCCTGGAGGTAGCGCTGCACCAGGGTGTTGCGGGTGGAGAACTTGTTGTACGGGCAGCTGGTGCACACCTGGTTGCAGAACGGGATGTGCACGTAGAACGACGTGGTCTTGGGGAACTTCTCCCGCGTGGCGTAGATCTGGTCGGCGGTCAGCGGCCGCACGTCGCAGGGGTACCAGCGGACGAACTCGATGTCGCGCTCCGGGTAGTCGCGCCAGAAGCTCGGGGTGTCGAGGAAGTTCCGGGTGATCGGCTCTTGGGTCATCTGCCTCTCCGGTCGTCAGGGGAACGGCGGTACTCGACGGTGAGTGCCATCGGGCCGTCCGGCTGGACGGTCCAGTCGTCCATCCCGGCGGCGTCGAACCGTGCGCGCAGTTCCGCGCAGGTCCAGGCGCCGCGCAGGGAGTCCAGGTAGGTGCGCAGCCGGTAGCCGCCCTCCGGGGAGTCGTCGGCGGACATCTCGCGCAGGGTGTATTCGAGGATGAACGGGTCCGGGTCCCGGCGCAGGTCGTTGACGAGCAGCCGGCCGCCCGGGGCCAGGGCGCCCGCCAACGCGGCCAGCCGGCCGGTCGGTTCGGTGGGCCCGCCGAGCGCGTGCACGCCGTAGACCAGCGTGTGGCGCCCGGCGAGCGGCTCGGGCAGCGGGGTGTCGGGGTCCCAGTGCTCGGCCTGGGCGGCCTCGCCCAGGTGCTCGCGCAGCAGCTTTCCGGCGCCCGGGTGGGTGTACAGCACCCGCAGGTCGACCGGCCCGCGGGCGAGCAGCAGGGTGGCGAAGCCTCCGTAGCCGGGACCGGCCTCCAGGACCGGTCCGCCGCCGTCGGCGCGGGCCTGCGCCAGCCGGTCCAGGAACTCCTCCTTGTACCGGTTGCGGGCGGTCAGGTAGCGGTCGTACGCCCGGCGGTCCGGCTCGGTGTCGAGCCGCTCCCCCGGCGGGGTGCGCACCGCCGGCAGGAGGCCGTTCACACCTCCCCCAGCAGCCCGAACAGCTCCCGTTCGGTCTCGGCGATCGCCCGCAGCGCTTCGGCGAGCTCCTCGGCCAGCCGCTCGCGCACCGGGGCGAGCTCCCCGGCGGCGGCCTCGCGCAGGGCGGGCAGCCGCTCGCCGAGGCGGGCGGCCGCGGCGGTGGACCGCGCGGTGCCCGTCAGGAACTCGGCCTCCTTGGCGCGGTAGGTCTCACCGAGTTCGGCGAAGGCCGGGGTCCAGTCGGGCAGGAGCAGGCCGAGCAGCCGTTCCCAGCGCCCGGCGCTGTCGGCGCAGAGCAGGGCGGCGTCGGCCAGCCGGTGGTCTCCGGTGAGCTCGGCGGACTCGGCCAGGAAGGCCTGGAAGAGGTTGCGGAAGGCGTTCCCGCCCGTTCCGGCCAGTTCGAAGTCCACGTAGCTGCCGGCGAGTTGCTCGACCACGTCGAGCGGCTGGGTGTCGCTGCGCAACAGGTGCCGCAGCCCGGCGCCGAAGGCCTCCAGGCCGCGCAGCCCGAAGGTGGGCACCGGCGGGCTGAGCATGGCCCGGCAGGAGTACCGGATGCCTTGGCGGATGTCGGCCTCGGCCGGCGGCCGGGCCGCCTTCCAGTCGGCGCACAGCAGGGCGTGCCGGGGCGGGAAGGGCTGGTGGGTGGAGGCCCGGGCGGTGGCGAGTTGGGCGGTGGTGATGGTCTGCGGCAGGGCGGGCCGGTCGGCGACGGTGACGGTGCCGGTCTGCTCGTCGTGGTCGAGGACCACCACGGCGTGGGCGCCGAAGTGCCGGGTGGCGTGGAAGTACGGCAGGTGGAACAGGTCCACGTAGACCACCGCCGGGCCGCCCCGGTCGAGTTCGGCCCGCAGGCCCTGGCGGGCCCGCTCGGGGTCGTCGGTGACGGCCACGTCCAGGTCCAGGCCGATCCCGGCGGCCATCCGCCGGGTGAACTCCGGGAACGGGCCGTTGCGTCCGCCGGTGAAGCCGCGTCCGCCGGGCGGGGGCGGCATGTGCATGAAGTTGATGCCGCCGGCCAGGCCGAAGAGCATCGCCTCGCTCAGGTCGAGTCCGTGCGCGGCCAGTCGGGTGCGCATCGCGGCCGTCTCGCAGTGCGCGCCGGCCTCGTGGTCCTGTGGGCTGGTGCGCTCGTTCACGCGGGGCCTCCCGGGCTGACGGGGCGCTCGGCCCAGGCGGCCCAGCCGAGCGGGTCCAGCGGGGCGGTCGGGGACGGCTGCCGCTGGACCGCCTCGGCGGCCAGCTCGTCCAGGACCGAGCGGGTGTAGGTGTTGCTGTCCGGCGGCGGGTAGTCCAGCGCCGTGCCGACGAACACGTTGCGGATCGCGGCCTTGACCAGCTCGGCGGGCAGGCCGCGCTCGGTGAGTTCGGCGGCCAGTTCGGCGCAGGCCCGCAGCGAGGCCTTGGTGGCGGCCCGGTTGGCCGGTCCGACCACCTCCTCGGGGCCGAGCACCACCTCGCCGAGGTCGGCGGCCAGGGTGCGCAGCAGACCGATCCGGTGCGGCGCCGAGGTGACCAGGACGGTCTTGAGGCCGAGCGCGACGGCCGCGAACTGGCAGACCGGTTTGAGGCCGACCACCTCCAGCCCGACGTCGGGCAGTTCGTGGGTGGGCACGCTGGTGGCCATGTTGACGAACAGCGGGCGGCGGCCGAGCTGCCGGGCGAGGGTGGCGAGCCGGCGCAGCACCCGGGCGGTCTCCGCCGGGGGGACGCAGAGCAGGACGGTGTCGGCGGCCGCGAGCAGTTCGCGCGGTTCCATGTCGGGCAGTGAGAGGTCGACGGCGACCTGCCGGGTCACCTTCGGGTCGGCGTCGTGCAGCAGCACGGTGAGCCGCTCGGCCAGCCGGTCGGCGAGGACGGCCCCGAGCCGGCCGAGGCCGACCACGGCGACGGTGCCGGGGTCGCCCGGTCGCAGGGGGGCGGTCATGACACCGCCTCCAGGTCCTCGATGGTGAGGCTGCCGGGCTTGAGCATCCGGTCCATCGCCCGGCGCACCTGCGCCCGGTCGATCGGGGCGACCGTCGCCCGCACCCGGAAGTCGGCGCTCACCCGTCCGGCGACGGCGGCGCACACCGCGGCCGGGTCGGTGCCCTCGGCCTCCACCCGGATGTCCAGGCTGTCCTCCCGTACGCCGGCCGCCCAGTACAGTCCGGCGCCTTCGGTGGCCAGTACGGTCTGCTCCAGGGCCAGCTTGTTGATCCGGCGCCCGTCGACGATCAGCTGCTCGCTGACCCGTCCGTGGTGGGACAGCGCCCGGCGCGGGCTGCCGCAGGCGCAGGGTTCGGTGCCGACGGTGACGAAGTCCCCGCTGCGGTAGCGCAGCAGCGGCATGGCCCGGTTGGTGAGCGAGGTGATGACCAGTTCGCCGGCGGTGCCGTCGGGCACCGGCTCGGTGGTCTCCGGGTCGATCACCTCGAACAGGTGCCGGTCCTCGGTCAGGTGCAGACTGCCGCGCTCGCACACCAGGCCGAGGGAATTGGTCTCGGTCGAGCCGTACGCGTTGGACAGCCGGACGTTCCAGAGCGCGGCGATCTTGGCCAGCTTGGCTTCCGAGCAGGTCTCGCCGACGTAGAGGAAGGTGCGCAGGCCCACCTCGGCCGGGTCGCGGCCGCTGTCCTTGAGCATGTCGTACAGCCGCAGGGCCCGGCTCGGGGTGCAGACCAGGGCGGACGGGTGGACCGTCCACATCATCTCGACCATCCGCTCGAACGGGCAGACCAGGCTGAGCGTGCCGACCGGGACGACGGCCGCGCCGACCTGCTCCAGCGCCCGGTCCAGGTCGTAGGAGGCGAAGGCCAGTTCGTAGGGGATGGCGATGAAGGTGAGGTCTCCCGGGCCGAGGACGTGGCCGACCGACTTCTCGACGGCGACATTGCCGCGGATCCAGTCCTCGTAGGTGATCAGCGAGGAGGTGGGGCTGCCGGTGGTCCCGGTGGACTCGCCGTAGCGGATCAGCTCCTCGCGGCCGACCGCGAGCAGCCCGAAGGGGTAGGCCGCGCGCAGGTCCTTCTTGGTGGTGAACGGCAGGGCGCGCAGCCCCTCGGCGTCGGTCGGGCGCCGGGAGCCGTGCTCGGCGGCCCAGGTGTCCCGGTAGAACGGCGAGTCGGCGAAGACGTGGTCCAACTGGCGATGGAGCAGCGCGAACTGGTGGTCGGGCACCTGGTCGGGGCTGAGCTTCTCGAAGGCCGCCAGGTCGGCGAGCGCGGCCTCCCGGATCTCCGGGTAGCGCAGGTGCGGCGGTCGGTGGTCGGTGGTCACCGGGGCTCCTCTCCAAACAGCAGTTGGATCTTGATCCGGGTACGGGGGTCGAGCTCGAAGGCGTCCGCGGCGCGTTCGGCGGGCAGCCGGTGGGTGATCAGCCGGGAGGCCTGCTCCCGGTGCCCGGCCAGGAACTCCTGGACCCGGACGAAGCTGCCGGTGCCGCCGATCGAGCCGACCAGGGTGAGCGCCTTGGCCACCAGCAGGTCGGTGCGCAGGGCCTCGCTGCGGCGCAGGCCGAAGCAGAGCACCCGCCCGCACGGGGCGGCCGCCGTCAGCGCGGTGGTGAGCCCGCCCGCGCCGCTGGAGCAGTCCACCGTGAGCGCGTACCTGGCCCCGGCGGTGAGCGCGGCGTAGCCGCCCCCCGCCGGGTCGCCCTGCGCCTCGGGTTCGACGGTGCGCACCGGGGCGCTCGGCAGCAGCGCGGCGACGGCCGCCGCCTTGGCCGGGTCCGCCTCCAGCAGTTCGACCGGGCCGACCCCGTAGGCGCCGGTGAGCAGCAGGTAGGAGGCCAGGCCCAGGGCGCCGGCGCCGATCACCAGCACCCGGTCCTCGGGCTTCGGGTCGACCCGGCGCAGGCCGTGGTCGGCGACCGCGAAGAACTCGGACAGGGCCAGCAGGCCCGGGCCCAGGTCATGGGTGTCGGCGTAGAGGTAGCGGCGGTCCACCGTCCGCAGGCGGGTGGAGAAGCCGTCCACGGTGAGGCCGAACTTCTCGATCCGCTCGCAGACGTTGCGGTCGGTGGCGCACCGGGGGCAGGCGCCGCACCAGCGGGAGCAGTCGCCGGTGACCCAGCGGCCCAGCAGCGCCCGGCCGTTGGCGCCGGCGTCGAGTACCCGGCCGGACCACTCGTGGCCGAACCGCAGCGGGTAGCTGCTCGGGCCGCCGTAGCTGCCGGCGTAGAGGGCGTGGTCGCTGCCGCACAGGGTGATCCGGTCGACCTCCACGAGCACGTCGTCGGGGCCGAGCGGGGCGCTCGGGGGGCGGGCCTCGGCGAGGTCCAGCTTCCCGGGGCCGGTCAGCCGCAGATCCGCTCCGGCGCTCATCGGACGCCTCCGGCGGGCCGGGGGCCGGCGACCAGCGGCAGCGGGCGGCGCGGCGGCAGGTGGTCGTTCAGCTCCGCCTCGATCCGCTCGCTCTCCGCCCGGGCCATCGCGATCCGCTCGCGCAGGCTGATCGAGGACAGGCCCCACCACAGGTACCAGTTGTCGTTGGCCAGGACGCGGGCCTGGATCTCGTCGAGCAGCGCGTCGTCCGTCATGACGGCCCGCGACGCGTAGTACTTGGGCACGATGAATCGCTCCGTTCCGGTGATCATTCCCTCCGCGACGGCGGTCGCGTGCAGGGCCGTGCCGCGGCAGACCCGCAGGCCCAGCGTCCAGAAGGCGTGGACGTCCGGTGTGGCGGGCGGGACGAGCCGGTCCATCACGTCGAAGGTCTCGCGCACGGAGTCCCGGTCGTCGCCGGGGCTGCCGATGAACAGGCAGTGCTCGACCCGGATGCCGGCCTCGACGAAGCGCCGGTGCGACTCGACGATCTGGCGCTGGCGGAAGTTCTTCTTCAGCCCGCGCAGGATCCGGTCGCAGGCCGAGTCGGTGCCGAACTCGACGTAGTAGCAACCGGTTCGGGCCATCAGGTCGACCAGCTCGGGCGTCACGTTGCCCGGGTTGACCATGCACGACCACGGCATCCGGATGCCCCGGCGGACGAACTCGCGCAGCACCTCCAGCGCGTAGTTGAGCGGCAGGTTGAACACCCCGTCGACGATCTCCAAGACTTCCAGGCCCTCGTCGCGCAGCCGCTCGACCTCGTCGGCGACCCGGGACACCTCGTCGAACTTCACTCCCGTGCCGTCCACCAGGAAGTTGCTGCAGAAGACGCACTCCAGCACGCAGCCCTTCTTGGTCTGGATGGTCGCGGGGACCTTCAGGCTGCGGTCGTGGGTCTCGTAGGAGTAGTCGAAGTACCGCTGGTCGTACAGGGCCGGGTCGGGGCGGGCGGCCTTGCGGTAGTCGATCCGGAACACCGGATCTCGCCGGTGGTAACCGCCCCGCCCGTCCGGGTAGATGACCCCGGGGACGTCCTGCGGCCTTACGCCGGCGGCCAGTTGCTCCAGCAGCGGCTGCACCGACTCCTCGGCGAAGCCGGTGATGCCGTAGTCCGCCCGGACGAAGTCCATCAGGTCCTCCGGGACGGTGGAGAACCCGGGGCCGCCCAACAGGACGGTGACACCCGGCAGTTCGTCTCTGGACCAGTCCGCGACCTCGCGGGCCAGCGGGGTGTAGACCACCGGCTCCAGCATGTTCTGCGAGTCCACGTTGCGGATCGAGATGCCGACCAGGTCCGGTGTGAAGGCCCGCACCGCCTCCCGGACGACCGGCTCGTCGTCCTCCTCCCACATCAGGTCCAGGGTCTCGACCAGGTGGCCGGCCGCGCGGGCCTGGGTGGCGATGGTGACCATGCCGATCGGCAGCACCGGCCGGAAGGACTTCAGCTTGTTGACGGAGACGAACAGCACCTTCACGGCCGGCCCCCGTCCGCCTCGGCCAGGGCCTGGACCAGGCGGCGCAGCTGCCGGTCGTCCTGGTGCCAGTGCACCACCAGCCGCAGCAGGCCGAGCCGGCGGGCGACCGAGGCGATCAGGCCCTGCCGCTCCAGTTCGTCGACCAGCTTCTCCGGGGCCGGGTGGCGGACCGTCACCACCGTCAGCTCCGGGCGGGGGGCGATCTCGAACCCGGCCTCGGTGAGCAGCCGTACCAGCAGCTCCCGGCGCTCCCAGAGCCCGGCCACCGCCACCCGGTAGCCGCCGCGGCCCTGGGCGCGCAGCGCCGCCCAGGTGGCCAGCAGGGCGCCGCCGGGCCGGGTGCCCAGCAGGGCGTGGTGGTCGAAGGTGCCCCGGTAGTGCGAGGCGGTGCGCAGCGCGGCCGGGTCCTCCTCGTCCCGGAACAGCACGTGCCCGGCCGGGATCGGCGCGCCGCCGTACTTGTGCGGATCGAGGGTGACGGATGTGACGCCGGGTACGGACAGCCCGATCGCGGGCAGCGGTTCGCCCAGGTCGCGGGCGAGCGGCACCAGGAAGCCGCCGGTGGCGGCGTCCACGTGGACGGGCACGCCCAGTGCCGCGGCGTGCCCGGCGATGGCGGGGACGTCGTCCACGGCGCCGGACTCCGAGCTGCCGGCGGTGGCCACCACCAGCGCGGTGTCCGGGGTGATCAGCGGCAGCAGCCGGGCGGTGTCCACCCGCAGCCGCTCGTCCGAGGGCACCCGCACGACCTCCACCGGCAGCAGCGCGGCGATCTTGTCGAAGGAGAAGTGGGCGCTGTCGCCGAGCAGGATCCGGGCGGGCCCGCCGGTTCCGAAGCACCGCTGGTGACGGCGCAGCGCGGCCAGCACCGCGAGCAGGTTCGCCTCGGTGCCGCCCGAGGTGGCGACGCCCGACGCGCCCGGCCCGTCCATCAGCTCGGCCAGCATCGCGGTGACCTCGGCCTCGGCCCGCGCCAGGGACGGGAAGATCCGGTTGTCGCCGAGGTTGGCGTGCTGGTGGGCGGCGAAGACCCGCTCGGCGATCGGCAGCGGCGTCGAGCAGATCGAGTTGAAGACCGTGCCGTCGTCGTAGTCGTGGTCGTCGGCGCACAGCTCGGCCAGGTCGGCCAGCACCCGGTCGGCCGGCAGCCCCTGCTCGGGCAGTGCGGCCCCGGACGTCCGCGCCTCAGCCGGCCGGGGGCCGGTGGGGCAGGGCGAAGAAGTCGGCGGCGTTGTCATGCGCGAGAGCCCTCACGATCTGCTCGGGGACACCATGGAGTCTCAGCCGGTGCACCGTCCTGGACAGGCCCAGCGGATCCGCCGAGCCGAAGTGCAGACCGGTGTTGAGCATCAGCCGCCGCGGGCCGAAGCGCTCCAGCAGCCGCAGCACCTCGCGGTGCGACTGCTTCTCCCGGATCTGGAACAGCGCGTCCTGGCGGGGCGCCACCGCGATCCCGTACCGGCCGAGGTCGCGCAGGGCCGGGTACCGGTCGAGGAGGTCGATCCGCTCCTCGTCCAGGTCCAGCAGGGCGAGCGAGGCCGGATCGAGGCCGGCCCGTTCGACCGCGCCCGCCAGCGGCGCCAGCAGCTCCCGGAAGGCCGGCAGCGCGGGCGGCGACTCCACCAGCACCGGCAGGCCGCGGGCCGCCGCCAGCTTCAACTGCCGCTCCAGCACCTCGATCTCGTCCGGGCCGCCGCCGCGCAGCGACAGCTCGCCGAGCGCCCGCACCTTCGGGTGGCCGAGGTAGCCCTCCAGCGCCTCGATCCCGGCCAGCGCGCCCGCGAGGCCCCCGAGGTCGGCCGCGTGGACCGCGAGCGCCACGTGCAGGTCGATCCCGTACGCGGCGGCCCGTCCGGTCTCGGCGACCGCCAGCCGTTCGAACCGGGCGGCGAAGGCGTCGCCGGTGGTCCGGGTCTCCAGGGAGGCCGAGCAGGGGGCCAGCGCGGTGAGCACCCCGCTGACCGCCATCAGCTCGTAGTCGTCGGCGTTGCGCAGGTCGGTGTGCACGTGGTGGTCGAACAGCGGGGTCAGGCCGGGCCCGTCCAGGGCTCGCGGCGCCAGCGGGGGCGGTGACGGCGGGGGCCCGGATGCGGGCCGGCCTTCGGCCATCGCGGCCTCAGCCCCGCGGCTCGGCGTCGGCGGCGGCCAGGGCGGCGGTCAGCACCTCGTGGCTGCGGCGCAGCGCGTGCTCGTAGCGGTCCGTGTGGTTGTAGAGCTCGACGCTGACGTACCCGGTGTAGCCGCCGCGGCGCAGCACCGAGAAGAACCCGGTGAAGTCGAGGTCGCCGTCGCCCGGGATCTCGTGGTGGTGCACCCGGCCCTTGATGTCCTCGACCTGGATGATCCTGGTGTACGGCAGGTTGCGCTCGACCGAGGCGAGGTAGTCCTCCTCCACCACCCGGCAGTGGCCGAGGTCCTGGGCGAGGGCGAAGCGCTCGGAGGCCAGTTCGTCGGCCAGCCGCGCGACGCCGTCGTTGGTCTCCAGGAAGAACTCCGGCTCGGGCTCCATGGCCAGCACCGCGCTGCCCGAGCCGTCGAGCACCTGCTCGATGCCCTCCACCAGCCACTGGTGGGCCTGCTCCTCGGAGACCTCGGGCTTGCGCTTGCCGGTGGCGAAGTTGACGTAGGGGATGCCGAGTTCGTCGGCGATCCGGACGGAGCGGCGCACCAGGTCGATCCGGCGGGCGCGGCCCTCGGCGGTGGGGTGGATGAGCGAGGGCTCGAACCGCTCAGGGCCCAGCAGGTTGTCGGCCCCGGCGGCCAGGCAGCAGGCCGTCAGCCCGGTGCGTTCCAGCGCCTTGCGCACCGGCTCGGCCTCGGCCTGGCCGAAGGCGAACGGGTCCAGGTGGGCGGGGTGCAGCGAGAGCTCGATGCCCCGGTAGCCGGCGTCCGCGACCGCTTCGATCGCCCGCTCCAGCGGGATCGTGCGCAGGCCGTTGGCGTTGTAGGCGAACTCGACCACGTCAATTCTCCTTGGATTGAGGCCTGATGACTGTTCGTCACTTCTCTGCGGTGGCGTGCACGTGGAAGTCGTGCCAGGTGCGCAGCTCGATCCGCTGGAAGCCGGCGGAGCGCAGCATCTCCTCCAACTCGCCCAGGGTGAAGCGCAGGTGGACCTCTTCCGGGCCGGCGCCGTCGGGCTGCCGGGCGTACCAGGCCTCGATCTCGCGGTTGCGCTGCCGGTCGGAGGTCTTGCGGTAGTCGGCCAGCGCGACCCGGCCGCCGGGGCGCAGCGCCCGGTACATCTCGGCGATCGCGGCCGGTGCGTCGTCGGCCAGCTCGTGCAGCACGTACGTGGAGATCACCAGGTCGGCTTCGGCGTCCTGGACGGGCAGCGGCACCACCGGGCCGACCGTCCGGGTCAGCCGGTCGGCCAGCCCCTCCCGGGCGGCCCGGGCGGCGAGGACGTCCAGCAGTTCGGCGCTGCCGTCCACGCAGTGCACCGAGCCCTGCGGGCCGACGGCCCGGGCGGCCGGCACGGCGGCGTAGCCGGTGCCCGCGCCCACGTCGACCACCCGTTGGCCGGGGCCGGCGCCGACGGCGCGCAGCAGGTCCTGCACCTCGCCGAGCGCCCAGCGCAGCGGACCGTCGAGCCGGTACACCGTCTCGGCGACCTCCGGCGAGTGCGCGGTGTCCGGTTGTGCGGTGTTCACGGTGTGTCTCCGTTCTGAAGGCTCGGGAGGAGGGGGTGGCGGCTACGCATCGGCGAGGACGCTCTTGAGCAGCGGCTCGGGCACCGGCGTCTCGTGGTCTCCGTCCACCACGTGCACCCGGCCGACCTCCGGGAGCAGCACGAACCGCACCGCGCTGCCCGAGCGGCGCTTGTTGTCGCTGAGGATGACCTCGACGATCCGTTCCGGCGTGAACTCCCGAGGCACCGCGATCGGCGCGCCCATCAGGGTGGCGAGCACGTGCTCCTGGCGCTCCAGCACCTCGGGGGCGGTGATCCCGAGCCGGATGCCGACCCGCGCCGCCGCGCACATCCCGATGCCGACCGCCTCCCCGTGCAGCAGCGCGCCGCCGGACAGGAACTCCACCGCGTGGCCCACGGTGTGCCCGTACTCCAGGATGATCCCGGCCTTGCGCTCGCCCGGGTCCAGCGCCAGGATGTCCAGCTTGCTGCGCACCACCTCGTGGCACAGGCCGAGCAGGTCGTCCCGGATCCCGGCCACGCCGCCGGCCAGTCGGGACTCCAGCCGCTCGAACCAGGCGGCGTCGTTGACGAGGCCGTTCTTCAGCGCCTCCACCAGCGCGCTGCGGTGCTGGCGGACCGGCTCGCTGCGCAGCATCGCGACGTCCGCCCAGATGAACAGCGGTGGGTGGTAGACGCCGAACTGGTTCTTGCCGAGCGCGCCGTTGATCGCCTGCTTGTTGCTGAGCGTGCCGTCGGTGAGGTTGAGCATGGTGGTCGGGATCTCGACGAACCGCAGGCCCCGGTAGACCATGGCGGCGGCCAGGCCGGCCAGGTTGCTGATCATGCCGCCGCCGAGCGCGCCGACGATCGAGTCCTTGGTGGCGCCGGAGGCGACCAGCCGCTCGCAGAGCGCGGTCAGCTGGGGCCAGCCCTTGGCGCCCTCGCCCTCGACGACGGTGATCAGGTTGACGGCGATGCCGGCCCGGGTGAGCCGGGCCGCCAGGTCGCGGCCGAAGAGCTCGTACAGCGGTTCGCTGGTGACCAGGTAGAACTCGTCGAAGTCGTGGCGGCCGAGGTACTCGGGCAGTCTGCCGCCGATCGAGTCGCCCAGGTAGAAGGGGCAGGCGGGGCTGGTCCCGCTGGACAGTTCGATGATGCTTCCGTCGGACACGTCGGTCCCTTTCGCACAGAGGTCGGGTGTCGTGCGCGGGTCTGCGGGACCCGGAGGTTCGCGGAGGTCGGGTGGGTCCGGCCGTCACCGGTGCGCGGCGGTGGGGAGGTCCGGCCGTCACCGGTGCGCGAGGTAGCCGTCCAGGTCGAGCAGCCCGTTGCCGCTGACGCAGGCCACGATCACCTCGGCCCGCCCGGCCTCCCGGGCCAGCACGGCCCGCTCCACCGCGGCGCGCACCGCGTGGCAGGACTCGGGGGCGACCAGCATCCCCTCGGTGGACAGCAGCAGCCGCCCGCTCTCGAAGATGTCCGGCTCCTCGTACGCGACCGCGTCCAGCAGCCCGGCGCCGCGCAGCACGCCGATCACCGGCGAGCCGCTGTGCTGGCGCAGTCCGCCGACGTGGGTCTCGGGCAGCTCGTACTCCCGGCCCAGGGTGTACGACTTGCTCAGCGGGGTGATGCCCTCGGGGTCGGCGTGGTCGTAGCGCAGCGTGCCCCGGGTGAGCCGGGGGGCGCCGGCGGACTCGGCGCCGAGCAGCAGCAGTTCCTCACCGCGCTCGGCCTTCTCCGCCAGGTACGGGCCCATGAACCCGCCGAGGTTGCTGCCGCCGCCGACGCAGGCGATCAGGGCGTCCGGCCGCTCCCCGAGCGCGGCCAGCTGGGCCTTGGTCTCCTGGCCGATCACCGTCTGGTGGATCAGCACGTGCGGCAGGTTGCTGCCGGAGATGTAGCGGGTCTCCGGGTGGAGCGCCGCGTGGTTGATCGCCTCGCCGATGGCGGTGCCCAGCGAGCCGAGCAGGTGCCGGCCGTCCCGCAGCAGTGCCTTGCCCACCGGGGTGCGCTCGCTGGGCGAGGGGTGCACCTGGGCGCCGAGCATCTCGATCACGGCGTGCCGGCCCGGCTTCTGTCGGGCGGACACCCCCGCCCAGTAGATGACGGCGTCGAGGCCGAACCGGCGCGCGGCCCAGGCGACGGCGTGTCCCCACTGTCCGGCGCCGGTCTCGGTGACCAGCGTGTCCACGCCCTGCTCGGCGGCGAAGTAGGCCTGGGCGATCGCCGAGTTGAGCTTGAAGCTGCCGGTCGGCAGGACGTCCTCGCGCTTGAAGTAGATCCGGGCCGGGGTCTCCAGGTGGCGCTCCAGCGCCCGGGCGCGCAGCAGCGGGGTGGGCCGCCCGATCGCGGCCAGCTCCTCGCGGACCCGCTCGGGGATCTCCAGGACGGGCTCGGTCGCCGCGTCCTGGGCGCGGACGGCGTCCAGCCGGATGCGCTGCTGGAGGGCGACCCGGGAGCCCCAGGCGTCCTGCCGGGCGCCGTCGGGCTCGTGCGGCGGCGGCACCGGGCCCGGCAGGCTCGGCACGAGGTTGAACCAGTGCGAGGGGACGGAGCCGGGGTCCGTCGCGGCCGGGACCGGAACGGGGTTCCACGGGGTGGCAGGCGTCACGATGCAATCCCTCTCGTCATCCGAATGGGGGAACCGTGAGCGCCAGTTTCCGCAGCTGAACGACCAGCCGAGAAGTCGTTCGAGCGTTCTTGACCGGACTGGTCAAGCTTTCGATCGCTTGCCCCCCGCTCGTTTGATCGGAACGGTGGGATACACGGCTCCCGGCCCCCTGTACGGCCCGTACGAGGGGCGCACCCGCGATTCCAAGGGGCGCGTGACCGCAAGGCGCGCCGTCTCGTTGCACCCGCGGAGCCGTCGCACCAGAGGAGTCATCCGCTCATGAGCACCACGTCCCGGCCCGGCCCGGCCCAGAGCAAGACCGACCACCGCAAACTCGGCGGGGCGCTGTACCGCGCGAGGGCCGTCCCCCAGCCGCTCGACGTGCCCGAGTTCGCCTTCCTGGCCGTCGACGGCACCGGCGACCCGCGCCGGAGCCCCGAGTTCACCCCCGCCATCGCGGCGCTGTACGCCGTCTCGTACGCGCTCAAGTTCGCCGTCCGCGCGGACACCGGCCAGGACTACGCGGTGATGCCGCTGGAGGGGCTGTGGCACAGCAGCGACCCCGGCTTCGACCCCACCGCCCTGGAGTCCTACGACACGGACGCCCGGGCCGGCTGGGAGTGGACCCTGCTGATCCGCCAGCCCGTCCCGTACACCGCCGAGCAGCTGAGCGCCGCGCTCGCCAAGGCCGGCGCCAAGGCGGGCGCGGAGGCCGTCGGACGGATCCGCCCGGAGGTCTTCACCGAGGGCCCGTGCGTCCAGGTGCTGCACAAGGGCCCGTACGAGACCGAGCCGCACACGGTGAAGCTGCTGCACGACTACCTGCGCACCGAGGGCCTCAAGGGGGCGGGCCGCCACCACGAGATCTACCTCTCCGACCCGACCCGGACCGCCCCCGAACGCCGCCGCACCATCCTGCGGCAGCCGGTGGGTTGAGTGCTGCGTCCCCGATGCATCCCGACGCGTCCCGGCGAGGAGCGGCCGGCGGCGTGCCCGGCGGCGCACTGGCACCGGCGTACGCCGGATCGTGCCTGCGTGGCACGACGCGCGATCCGCCCCCGGGAGGCTGGACAGGCCCGAAACGCCCTCATAGCATCGGTGCCCTCCGCCTGGCTCCGCCCCAGGCCGGAGATCCCTCTTCGGCCGCTTCTCGCCGGGCTGGGCCTGGCTTCGTGAGGCTGACCGCCCCTTCCCGGCGCGCAGGCGGGACGTCCGACCCTGGTGCGCCCCGGGAGTAGCGCCCAGTCTCGTAACTGACGTGCCATCGAGCGCTTTCGAATCAGGAGCGGGGCCGCGCAGGGGCGGGCGGTGCAAGCCGGTTGTCGGGTCGCTCCACACACCGGGTCCGGGGGGATCCTCATGAAGATCGACACCCTCAGCAGCCACGACGAGAGACTCCGGCGGGCGGTCCCGCACCTGGTCGCCCAGGTCAGGGACGGCGAGGCCGCCGTCTCCCTGGAGGAGCTCGCCAGTGCCACCAACACGTCCCCCGACTACCTCCGGCGGGTCTTCCGCCACCAGGTCGGAGAGCCGATCCACCGGTACGTGCGCAGGCTCAGGCTCTCCCTCGCCGCCTACCGGCTGGTGTACGGCGACCGCACGATCATCGACATCGCGGTGAGCGCCGGGTACAACTCGCACGCCGCGTTCACCCGCGCGTTCCGCTCCGCGTACGGCGTGTGCCCCACCGACCTGCGGACCAACCCGCAGAACACCTCCTGGCCCACCACCGGACCGGGCGGCAGCGACGTGCGCCCGGCCGCGATCCCGCAGCGGCGGGTCGCGTTCTGCTCGCACCTCGGCCCGATCGACAGCGCCGACACCGCGTGGGAGCGCCTGCGCGGCTGGCTCACCACCCACGGCCACTGCCCGGCCCGCTCCAAGGCGCTCGGCGTCTCCTACGACGATCCGGACTTCTTCATCGGCGCCCGGACCAGGCACGACATCTGTGTCCCGGTGCCGGACCGCTTCGCCCCGCAGGGCCACGACGGCATGGGGGTCCAGATGGTCCCGGCCTCCACCGGGCTCGCCATCCGCCACGTCGGACCGCCCGAGCTGATCCCGTTCACCTACATGCACCTGGCCGTCAGCGCGGCCGTCAAGGGCATGGGCACCGAACGCCCGCCGCTGCCGTACTACCTGGAGTTCTCCTCCTTCCCCTCCGCCCACCCCGAGCGCCAGGTCGCCGTCGACGTCTACCTGATGCCCAACGCCCGCCGCGAGACCGCCACGTCGGACTCCGGCTGGTCCGGCTGGCAGACCACCCGCAACCACCGGCAGCACCTCGTCTGACCGAGCCGGCCGGGGACCTCGATCGGGCAGTTCCAGGTCCCCGGCCGGCCCGCGGACGGCCGCGCCGCCCCGCCCGGGGGTCGGGCGGGGCGGCGCGGGCGGCGCGGGCGGCGGGTCAGCGGGAGGCCGCCGCCGGGAGGGCGTCCGGGACGGTGCGCCGGGAGGAGACGGCGACGACGGCGAGGCTGGCGAGGGCGAGGGCCGTCACCACGCTGAGCATCACGGTGTAGGAGGCCAGCGAGGAGAACGCCGCGAGCACGGCGGGCAGCAGGAAGCCCGAGTAGCAGAGCGCGTAGTAGACGCCGGTGATGCCGGCCAGGTCGTCGGGGGTGACGAGGCGCTGGATCTCCAGCAGCCCGGAGACCACCCCGATGCCGTAGGCGGCGCCGAGGAAGACCGCGCCGCCCAGGCCGAGCAGCGGGGAGCGCAGCGTCGCGTCGCCGGCGCAGACCGCCATGCCGCAGGCCATCAGGACCATGGAGGTGATCACGCCGCGCGCCGAGGAGAGCGAGTCCAGGCGCTTGGCGAAGGGCTGGACGAGGGCGCCGGTGCCGAGGGTGAGGACGGTCAGCAGGGTCGCGTAGGCCAGCGACCAGTGGCCGAGCCGGTCGCCGACCAGCTGCGGGGTCACGGCGTACGCGACGCCGGCCGAGCCGAACACCCACGGGGCCATCGGCAGGACCACCCGCACGAAGCGCCGGTGCCCGGCCGCCGGGACCTTGAGGTCGGCCCACAGGCTGCGGTCGGAGGCACTGCGGCCCCGGGTCTCCACGGCCTTCGGGAGCAGGACCAGCGCGGGCGCGGTGACCAGCAGGTGGGCGAGGTACGGGGTGACCATCGGCCAGGGGCCCCACTGGGCGAGCACGCCGGCCACCCCGGCGCCGAGGCCGAAGCCTGCGGTCAGGGCGAGGGAGGCGCGGCGGGCGCCGGCGCCCGGGTCGGCGGCCGGGTCGTGCGGGGCCTGGGAGAGCTCCTTGACCCAGCTGGTGCCGACCGCCATCGCGATGCCGACGGCTATGCCGGTGAGGAACCGCCCGGCGTAGATGGGGAGTTCACCGGCCGTGCCGCCGCACAGCACCCCGCTGGCGGCGAGCGAGACGGCGACCGCGCCGATCATCAGCGGGCGGCGGCCGTAGCGGTCGGAGGCGGCGCCGCCGACCAGCAGTCCGGGGACCAGCCCGAGGACGTACGCCCCCAGGAAGGCGTCCACGGTGACCTCCGAGTAGCCGCCGAGGTGGCGGTACATCAGCAGCAGCGGGGTGAACTGGTTGCCGCCCCACCCGCAGCAGAGCATGGCCAGGGCGGCGAGCAGCCACGGCCGCCCCCGTCCGGTGGGCGCGACGGAACCGGACGGCGGCCGGGTGGTGCTCATGGTGGTGCTGCTCCTTGTCGGATGGTCGGTCCCGGCGGTCCGTCGGGGGTGTGCGCGACTGCCGCCGCGCGGTGAAGGGAAGCTCAGTGGCCGGTGACCGCCCGGTGGGCGTCCAGGTGGGCGCGCAGGGCGGCGGTGAAGCCCTCGGCGTCGCGGGCCGCGATCCGGTCGACGAGCACGGTGTGCTCCTCGACGAGCGAGGCCAGCCGCTGCGGCTGCACTCGCAGGAGCTGAACGGCCATCCGGCGCTGTCGGTCGCGCAGCGTCCCGTAGAAGCGCTCGGCCAGCTCGTTGCCGGAGGCGGTCACGATGCCCCGGTGGAAGGCCTCGTCGGCGTCGGCGAAGGCGCCGAGGTCGGCGCGGCGGGCGGGTTCGCGCTGCTGGTCGATCAGCTCGGACAGCTGCCGCACCAGCGCGTCGAGACCGTCGGGGCGGCGGGTGATCCGGCGCACGGCGGTGCTCTCCAGCGCCTCGCGCAGCTCCAGCACGTCCTCGGCCTCACCCGGTCCGACCGGCACCACGACGGCTCCGCGCTTGGGGAAGAGCTGGAGCAGCCCCTCGGCCTGGAGCCGCAGGAAGGCCTCGCGGACCGGGGTGCGGCTGAGCTCGGCGCGCTCGGCGATCTCGCCCTCGCTGATCAGCGTCCCCCCGGGGAGGGCGCCGCCGAGGATGAGGCCCTTGGTCAGTTCGTACGCGCGGTCCGCGGCCGGGACGCGGGCAGCGGGCGGGGTGTCGGCCATGGAGCACACCGTAGCACCATAGATGCAAGCTTAGATGCAAGAGCCCTGGCCTTGGATCCAAGAGCGCCCGGAGCATCGGATTCGGTATCGCTCAGGGCCCGAAGAATGCGCTTTCTCACCCCCTTCCGCAGGACGAGGATGGGCGGGGCCAACCAGCCTGCCCGGAGGAAGCCGTGTCCCCGACCCTGTCCCCAGTCCTGTCCCCCGCGTCGCCCGCCCTGCCGGCCGTCGACCCGGCACTGCTGCCGCTCACCGCCGAGCCCCGCCCCGAAGGGCTGGCCGTCGGCGGCGTGCTCCTGGACGAGGTGGCCCGCCGGTACGGCACGCCGCTGTTCGTCTACGACGAGGAGCACCTGCGCAGGCGCTGCCGGGAGGCGGTGGCCGCCTTCGGCCGGGACAACGTCGCCTACGCCTCCAAGGCCTTCCTGTGCACCGCGATGGCCCGCCTGGCCGCCGAGGAGGGCCTGCTGCTGGACGTCGCCTCCGGCGGCGAGCTGCGCACCGCGCTGTACGCCGGGGTGGACCCGGACCGGATCGTGCTGCACGGCAACAACAAGGACGAGGCCGAACTGCGCACCGCGATGACCGTCGGCGTGCGCCACCTCGTGGTGGACAGCTTCGACGAACTGGACCGGATCGAGCGGCTGCACCACGAGGAGGGCCTGCCCCCGGCCCGGATCCAGCTGCGGGTGGCACCCGGCGTCGCGGCCGGCGCCCACCAGGCGATCCAGACCGGCGGCCACGACTCCAAGTTCGGCTTCGGCCTGGCCGACGGCGTCGCCGCGGCCGCGGTGCGCCGGGCCGCCGACTGCGCCGCCGTCCGGCTGGAGGGCGTCCACGCCCACGTCGGCTCCCAGGTGCTGGACCCGGCCGAGCTGGCCGACGGCGCCGCCGCGGTGGCCCGCTTCGCGGTGGAGCACGGCCTGCGCCGGCTGACCGTCGGCGGCGGCCTGGGCGTGGCCTACCTGAGCGGGCAGAGCGCCCCCTCCTTCGCCGTCTGGGCCGAGCGGGTCCGCGCGGCGGTGCGCGGCGCCGGGTGGAGCGGCGCGGTGAGCGTCGAGCCCGGCCGTTCGATCGCCGCCCGGGCCGGGCTGACGCTGTACCGGGTCGGCACCGTCAAGCGGATCGAGGGCGTGCGCACCTACGTCAGCGTGGACGGCGGGATGAGCGACAACCTGCGCCCCGCGCTGTACGGCGCCCGTTACGAGGCCTTCCTGCCGCGCTGCCCCGAGGCCCCGCGCCCGCGTCGCGCCCGGCTGGTCGGCAAGCACTGCGAGAGCGGCGACGTGATCATCGACGACGCCGCGCTGCCCGCCGACCTGCGGGTCGGCGACCTGCTGGCCACCCCGGTGACCGGCGCCTACGGCTACGCCATGGCCTCCAACTACAACAAGCTGCCGCGCCCCGCCGTCGTGTTCGTCCGGGACGGCGAGGCCCGCCTGGTGGTGCGCCGGGAGACCGAGCACGACCTGCTCCGGCTGGACGTGGCCGCCGGCGGGGAACCGGTGGCGGCGCAGCGCGCGCACACCTTCTAACCTGGCCCGATGCTGAACAGCGCCCGACTGCACGTCCTGCTGGAAATCGCCCGCCGGGGCACCATCGTGGCCGCGGCGCAGGCCCTGCACCTGAGCCCGTCCGCCATCTCGCACCAGCTCGCCCGCCTGGAGCAGGAGTTGGGTGTCGCGCTGGTGGAACGGGCTCCGCAGTCCCTGCGCCTGACGCCCGCCGGTGTCCGGCTGGCCGAGCACGCCCAGGCGATCGCCGATCTGATGGCCGTCGCCCAGGACGACCTGCGGGCGCACGCCCAGGGCGCGGCCGGCGTGCTGCGGATCGGCTTCTTCGCCTCCGCCGGGCTGGACCTGCTGCCCCGGGCGCTGGCCGCGTTCGCCGCCGGCCATCCGCAGGTGGAGCTGGAGCTGATCATGGGGCAGCCGCACGAGCTGGTCCCGGACCTGGAGGCCGGGCGGCTGGACGCGGCCGTGGTCTTCGAGCACCCGCTGGACCCCTGGTGCCGCCAGGCCGCGGTGGACGTGCGGATGTACTTCGAGGAGCCGCAGCTGGTCGTGGTGCCGCTGCGGCACCGGCTCGGGCGGCGCTCGGCGGTGCGGCTGGCCGAGCTGGAGGGCGAGAGCTGGATCGGCACCCACGGCGGCAGCACCGGCGAGCCGGTGCTCGAACGCGCCTGCGCGGCCGAGGGGTTCCGCCCCCGGGTGCGCTGCCGCAGCGACCACTACCAGGTGACCATCAACCTGGCGCGGGCCGGCATGGGCGTCGCGCTGATCCCGGCGCTCGGCCTGGCCGACAGCGCCGGGGTGCACGTGTGCCGGCTGGACCACCCCCAGCTGCACCGCCGGATCGGGGTCGCCACCCGGGCCACCAACCGCAACCCGGTGCTCCAGGCCTTCCTCACCGAACTCGGCGCCGCCGCCGGGGAGATCAAGGCGCTGCTCGACATGCAGTGGACCTGATCCCCCCGACCTGACCCCCCGGCCTGACCCCCTCGGCCTGATCCTCCGGAGCGGACCGGCGTCAGGCGGGCCGCTGGGCCCAGGCCCCGAGGGCCCGCCCGACGTCCCGGATGGCGTGCACGGCGGCCCGTTCGGTACTGGGCCCGAGCGCCACGTCCCAGTGCGCGACGACCGCGTAGGCCACCCGCCGGGCGCCCACCATGACGCCCGCGTCGGCCCGTACGCCGGTGTCCGTACCGGTCTTGTTGGCCACCAGCAGCCGCCCGGACAGCGGCTCGGGGAAGCCGGGCGCGTACGGGTCGTGGTCGATCAGCGCGGGCACCAGGCCGTGGTCGGTGTTGGCGCGCATCCAGCCGAGCAGCCGGGCCGAGGCCGCCGGGGTGGCCATGGTGCCGCGGACGGCGAGGGCCACCAGGCGGGCCAGGTCGCGGGCGGTGCCGGTGGCGAAGACCGGCGGGTCCTGCGGCCCGCGCTCGTCGCGCACCCGGTCGTGCAGGGTGAGCCGCGTCAGCCCGAGTTCGCGCGCCAGCCGTTCGGTGGCGGGCAGGCCGACCAGGCGCAGCAGCGCGTTGGTGGCGGTGTTGTCGCTGACCGCGGCGGTCAGCCAGGCCAGGTCCTCCACCGTCCAGCCGGGGCGGCTCAGCCGGCCGAGCAGCCCGGTGCCGCCGGTGACGTCCTCGGGGAGGATCGCCACCGGCTGCCCGGCCGTCAGTTCCCCGCCGTCCAGCCGCCGGGCGACCTCGGCCAGCAGCAGCAGCTTGGAGGCGCTGGCGACGGGCAGCACGACGGTGTCGTCCACCCCGACCGCGTCGCCCTCGCCGGGGGCGTCCACGTCGACGGCGGCCACCGCGAGGGTCAGCGGGAGCGCCGCCGAGCTGCGGGCGGCGGCCGTCACCTGGGCGAGGCTCATCGGACCCGCACCACCTCTCCGGCCCGGCTCGCGGTCGGCCGGCCGTCGCGCACCGCGACCCGCCCGGCCACCACGACGGTCTCCACGCCGGCCGGCGGCAGCAGCGGCTGTTCGAAGGTCGCGCCGTCCAGCACGGCCGCCGGGTCCAGCACCACCAGGTCCGCGACGGCGCCGTCCCGGACCACCCCGCGCCCGGTCAGCCGGAAGCGCTCGGCGGGCAGCCCGGTCATCTTGTGGACGGCGAGTTCCAGCGGCAGCAGGCCCTGCTCGCGGCCGTAGTGGCCGAGCACCCGGGCGAAGCTGCCCGCCCAACGGGGGTGCGGGCGGCCGGGCTTGGGCACGCCGTCCGAGCCGATCATCGACAGCGGACTGGCCAGCACCCGGCGGACGTCGTCCTCGCGCATCGAGTGGCTGATGATGGTCACCTCGCCCTGCGCCTCCAACAGCAGGTCGCAGACGTAGTCCACCGGGTCCGCGCCGCGCTCGGCGGCCAGGTCGGCGATCCGGCGGCCCTCGACGGCGCGGCGGGCCGGGGCGGCGGCCACCGAGATGAGGTCCCAGCCGCCGTTGCCGACGGTGTTCTCCCAGCCCTCGACGCCGTTCGCGATGTCCACCCGGATCCGCTCCCGCACCTCCTTGCAGCGCAGCCGCTCCAGCAGCGCGGCCGGCCCGCCCTCGCTGGTCCACGGCGGCAGCATCGCGTGCAGCACGGTACTGCCGGCGGTGTACGGGTAGACGTCGCAGAGCACGTCCACGCCCTCGGCGCGGGCCTGCTCCAGGCGCGGCAGCGTGCGCAGGGTGGCGCCCCAGGCGTGCCGGCCGGCCGTCTTGTGGTGGGAGACCTGGAGCGCGGCACCGGAGCGCGCCGCGATCTCCAGCGCCTCCTCCAGGGCCTTCTCCACCTGGGACATCTCGTCGCGCAGGTGGGTCACGTACGGCTTGCCGTGCCGGGCGGCGACCTCGGCCAGGGCCACGATCTCCTCGGTGTCCGCGTAGACGCCGGGCGGGTAGATCAGCCCGGTGGAGAGCCCGGCCGCGCCCTGGGCCAGCGCCCGGTCGAGCAGCCCGCACATCGCGGCCAGCTCCTCGCGGGTGGGCGGGCGGTCCTCGAAGCCCATCACCCCGGCGCGCAGCGTGCCGTGGCCGACCAGCGAGGCGATGTGGTTGCGGCGCAGCTCGGACCGCTGGCCGGCGGCGAAGGACTCGAAGTCCTCGGCGGGCCGCACCGGGCCGAGGCCGAAGGTGACCCGCAGGTGCTCGGCCACTTCGGGCAGCCGCTCGGGCAGCGCGGGGAACAGACTGATCCCGCAGTTGCCGCTGATCTCGGTGGTGACGCCCTGGAGCAGCGGAGCCAGCCGCAGCTCGTCCAGGGCGTCGCCGTCGGTGTGGGTGCCCCCGCAGAACGGGGCGGCGAGCGCGTCCGAGTGGGTGTGGACGTCGATGAAGCCGGGGGTGACGACCCGTCCGGTGACGTCCAGGGTCTCGGCCGCGGCCACGGCGGCGCCGGGCGGCAGTACGGTGACCCGGCCGTCCGCGACGGCGAGGTCGGCCGGACGGGCGGGCGCCCCGGTGCCGTCCACCAGGGTGGCGCCGCGCAGCAGCAGGTCGACCTGGGTCGAGTTCACGTCCGCTCCCATCACAGCACCGTCGAGAGGAAGGCCCGGGTGCGGTCGTGCCGCGGGGCGGTGAACAGGTCGGCCGGGTTCCCGGCCTCCACGACGGCGCCCTGGTCCATGAAGACGACCCGGTCGGCCACCTCGCGGGCGAAGCCCATCTCATGGGTGACGACGATCATCGTCATGCCGCTGCGAGCGAGGTCGCGCATCACGCCGAGCACCTCGCCGACCAACTCCGGGTCGAGCGCGGAGGTGGGCTCGTCGAAGAGCATCATGGTCGGCTCCATGGCCAGTGCCCGGGCGATCGCCACCCGCTGCTGCTGGCCGCCGGAGAGCTGGGCCGGGTAGTGGTCGGCGCGGTCGGCCAGGCCGACCCGGCCGAGCAGTTCGCGGGCCTGGCGCTCGACCTCGGCGCGCGGACGGCGCTTGACCGCCAACGGGCCCTCCATCACGTTCTGGAGCGCGGTGCGGTGCGGGAAGAGGTGGAAGCGCTGGAAGACCATGCCGATCCGCTCACGCTGGTGGCGGATGTCGCGCGGCCGGCGCTCGCGCAGCTTGCCGCCGGAGGCGCCGTGCGCCTCGTAGCCGACGAGTTCGCCGTTCACCTCGATCCGCCCGGCGTCGATCTTCTCCAGGTGGTTGAAGCAGCGCAGCAACGTGGACTTGCCGGAGCCGGAGGGCCCGATCACGCAGAGCACCTCCCCCGCCCGGACCTCCAGGTCGATGCCGCGCAGCACCTCCAGGTCCCCGAAGCGCTTGCGCACCTTCCGGGCCGACAGGACCACCTCGGTGGGCGGTTTCCTCAGGTCGGTCGTCGTCACTTGCCCTCCCCCTTCTCCACGCGCTTCGGCACTCCGCCGCCGCGCTTGCCCGCTCCGCCGCGCCCGGGCCGCAGGTTCGCCAGTACCCGGCGGTGCAGCGCCGGCGGGGCGCCGGCCGGGTTGAACTTCCGCTCCACCGCGTGCTGGGCGATGCTCGCGATGGTGGTGAGCACCAGGTACCAGAGGGACGCGACGATCAGCAGCGCGATCACCTCGAAGTTGGCGAGGTAGAGGTGCTGGGAGACCGTCATCAGGTCGGCGCCGGCGATGACCGAGACCAGCGAGGTGGTCTTCAGCATCGAGATGAACTGGTTGCCGAACGGCGGGATGATCACCCGCATCGCCTGCGGCAGCACCACCCGGGTGAGGATCTGCCGGTTGGACATGCCCAGCGAGGCGCCGGCCTCGCGCTGCCCGGGGTCCACGCTCTGGATACCGGCCCGGACGATCTCGGACATGTAGGCGCCCTCGTTGATCGACAGGCCGAGCAGCGCCGCCACGAAGCCGGTGATCAGGGTGTTGGACTGCCAACTGACCAGCTTGGGCCCGTCGAACGGGATGCCGATGCTGATCTCCGGGAAGAGCAGCGCCAGGTTGAACCAGAAGATCAGCTGGACCAGCAGCGGGGTACCGCGGAAGAACCAGGTGTACGCCCCGGCGGTGGTCCGCAGCACCGGGCTGTCGGACAGCTGCATCACCGCCACGGCCACGCCGATGACGATGCCCACCACCTGGGAGATCAGGGTGAGTTGGACGGTCACCCAGAGCCCTTCCAGGATCACGCCGTCGAACTGGTACTTGACGACGATGTCCCAGTGCAGGTTGGGGTTGACGATGATGGTCCAGGCGAGCCAGACGGCCGCGAAGGCGGCCGCCAGCACCGCGAACCAGCGCGCCGGGCGGGGCCGGCCGGTCACCTCGAAGGCCAGGTCGTCACCGAACGCGTCGGCGGGGGAAGGGGCTTGGCCGGCAGCGGACTTCGGGGGGCCGGCGGGCATCGCGGGGTCTCTCATGTCGGTGCTCATCTCCTCGGTGCCGCCGTTCTCACTGCGCCGCGTTGACGGTGGCGCGCTGCACCGCGCTGCCGCCGACCTGGTAGGTGTCCAGGACCTTGCGGTACTCGCCGCTCTCGATCAGCTCCTGGAGCGCCTTCCGCACCGCGTCGCGCAGCCCGGAGTCCTTCTTCGCCACCGCGATGCCCCACGGCGCCGTCCCGTACTGCTCCGGCAGCACCTCGTAGGAGCCGCTGTTCTGCACGAACATCTGCGCCACCGGGTAGTCCACGATGGTGGCCACCGCCCGGTCGCTGTCCAGCTGGAGCAGCCCGGTCGGGGCGTCCTCGCTCTGCGAGATCGCCATCTTGGTGGCGCACTTGGCGTTCTGCTGCTCGCCGATCTCCAGGTTGGAGCTGCCCTTGGCGAGGACCACCTTCTTGCCGCAGAGGTCCTCCAGGGACTTGATGCCCTCGGAGTTGCCCTTCTTCGTCATCACCACGCCGCCGGTCTGGAAGTAGTCGACGAAGTCGACGGCCTGGCGGCGCTGCGCGCTGTCCGTCATGGAGGACATCACCAGGTCGTAGCGCCCGGCCTGGAGGCCCGGGATCAGGCCGTCGAAGGAGGAGTTGGACAGCTCCAGCCTCAGGCCGAGCTTCCCGGCGACGGCGGCGGCGAGGTCCGGGTCGACCCCGGTCAGCTCGGTGGTCCCGGTCTTGTACATCTCCATCGGCGGGTAGCCGACGGAGGTGGCCACTCTGAGCACGCCGCTCTGCTTGTTCTTGGCCGGGAGCAGCTCGACGGCGCTCTTCCCGGCGTTCTGCGCAGCCTGCGCGCCGCCGGCGGCCGAGGCGCCGCCCTGGTCGGAGCGCCCGCAGGCGGTGGCGGCCAGGACGACCAGGGACAGCGCGGCCAGGCAGCGAAGGGAACGGGGGCGGTTCATCGGCTACTCCCTCGGGCGGTGACGGTGCGCCGATGCTGGCAGCCGAGTCCGGGTGAACGGAAGATGATGAAGCCATTGCTGCCTCACCGACGATATTTGTACGTCTCACCGCCCTGTGCCGCGGCGTTTCGTACCCGGAGGAGACGCCCCTGAGTCAGCCGGCGATCCACGGGGCCTCGGGCACCTTGGCGTCCGGCTGCCGTCCGGTGATGTCCACGGTGGTCGGGGTGCCGAGGCCCGTCATCCGCATGGTCACGCGGCGCAGCCCGCCGTCGCCGTCCACCCAGTAGGTCAGCGGCGAGCGGGCGCCGTCGGGGGCGGAGCCCTGGGCGCGCGGGCCGGCGAAGCGGTCGTAGCTCCGGCCGTCGATCCGGTCCCGGCCCAGCCAGCGGGCCCCGGACTGGGCGAGCAGCAGCGGGTTGTCGGGGCGGTCCGCACCGAGCTGGACCAGCAGGTTCAGCCCGGCGTCCAGCGGGTCCGCGGTGTAGGTGCGCGGCGACCAGCCCTGGCGTGGGATGTGCTCGGCCTGCTGCCAGGCCGGGGCGTCGGAGGCGGCGGCGCCGTCCTGGTCGGGGGCCAGCCCGAGGCCGCCGGTGTCCCAGACGATCAGGCCGTGGTCCAGCGGTCCGTTCGCGCCGGTGCTCCGGTAGCGGCCGACGCCCCGGTGGTTGCGGTAGTCGACGACCCCCTCGACCCGGATGCTGACGCCCCCGCCCTCATCGGCCGTGAGCGTCACCGCCACCGGGCTCGTCTGGTAGAGGTTCAGCCGGGACAGCGCGAGCCGGCCCGCCTCGTCGGTGGTCACCGGGCGTTCGGTGGCCTCGTCGGAGA
This sequence comes from Kitasatospora brasiliensis, assembly GCF_032654805.1. NCBI lineage: Bacteria > Bacillati > Actinomycetota > Actinomycetes > Kitasatosporales > Streptomycetaceae > Kitasatospora > Kitasatospora brasiliensis. The sequence goes on along the minus strand of NZ_JAUOOW010000004.1, from coordinate 450,504 downwards.
CCGACCAGTAGACGGCCAGGCCGCCCGCCGCGGCGCCGCACACCACGATCGCGATCAGCGCCTTCAGCCATCCGGCCCGCCGGGGCCCGCGGCCGTCGGCCTTCGTCTTGCGGGGCATGCGGTCCGCTCCCTCTCCTCGGTCTGGCACGGTCGGGCTCCTCGGTCTGACACGACAGTCGGGCGGGCCCGGGGACCAACGGTCCCACGAACCCGCCCGATCGGGCCCGGTGCCGGTCTCCCGGCACCGGGCCCCACTTGCGAATCGCTAGCCGTGCTGCGCGGCCTTGCGCCTACGGACCACCAGCACCAGCGCCGAGCCGAGGACGATCAGCGCCGCCGCGCTGGTCAGCGCGATCGGCATCCCTTCGCCCGCACCGGTGTTGGGCAGGTGCCCGGACGCCGGGGGCGCCGGGGCCGGCTGGACCGGCGGCACCGGGGCCGCCGAGGTCGGCGCCTCCGTCGGGGTCGGCGTCGGAGTCGGCGTCGGGGTGGGGATCAGCTTGTTGACGGCCGTCACCTCCACACCCTTGTCCAGGTTCTCCGGGGTCAGCTTCAGCGGGCCGAAGACGGTGACCTCCGGCGCCTCGTAGCCGTCCGGCGGGCTCAGCTCCTGCCAGTAGTACTCGCCGGGCACGCCCAGCCCCTGGCAGAGGCCGTCGGCCCCGGTCGTGCAGGGCTCACCGACCTTGGTGTCGGGCTTGTCGCCGGTCGGCTGCAGCCCGTCGGTCCCGTTGGTCTCGTGCCACAGCTGGAACTTGGCGCCGGCCAGCGGCTTGCCGTCCTGGTCGTGCTTGACCAGGCGCAGCGAGCCCTCCTGCTGGCGGAAGCCGAAGTCGTAGGTGTGGTCGTTCTCGCCGGGGCCGCCGGTGGTCAGTGCCCGCTCGGGGTACTTCCCGCCTTCCGGGACGATGCCCTTGGAGTCGATGAAGTGGTTGTCCCCGACGTCGTGCGCGGTCGGCACCCACTGGAAGAGGGGGCCGCCCTTGGCGTAGTCCGCCGGGTTGTCCAGCTTGATCGTGTACTTGGTCCGCGGCTTGAGACCGCCGTCGACGTTGCTGTCGTCGAAGTAGTACTCGCCGCGCTCGGTCGTCGTGGTGGTGCCGACGAGCTTGCCCGCCTCGTCGTAGAGGTGGACCGTGGCCCCCGGAACCGGTTTCTGGCCCGGCAGTTGGAGACCGCTGCGCTCGGGGTCGTACCAGACCCGGTTGCCGATCTGGAGCGGAGCCTGGTCGCAGAGGACCTCCAGGTCGCCCATCGCGGCGCCCTTGCCGAACGGGGGGATGCCCGGGGCCGTGTTGAGCCGGACACCGCCGTCCGCCTTGCCGTCGCGCTTCTGGAAGGCGCTGCCGTAGCCGTAGGCCTGGCTGTCGCTGTCGTACCCCGAGGCCACGATGGAGTCCTCGACCTTCGAGAACGCCATCCCGGCGTTGGCGGGGTTGTTGTGGCCGATCCGGGCGTTGTCGAAGAACCGCTGCCCCCGGGCCGTGGACCCGCAGCCCAGGTTGGTGTCCAGCACGTAGGTGCCGTTCTCCAGGCAGGCCTTGAGGAGGTCACCGCCGGGCAGGACCTTGGTCATCGCCGCGCCCGTCGGGGCGGCCGCCGACTGGTCGCCGAAGCGGTCCCGGAAGGCGAGCAGCATCGAGCCGTCGGTCTCGAAGGCGATCTCGGCCACCGCCGGCTCGGGGTTGGCCATGTAGTTGTCGCCGCAGGCCTGACCGTTCTGGCTGGTCGGGAACGTGTCCTGCCACGGGAACCAGCCGGTGCCCGGGCACGGCCCGCCGACGGTGGTGCCGCGCGGGTAGTCCAGCGGCTGGTTCAGCACCGCCGGCTTGAACGCGCCGGTGGACAGGTCGAACGGCAGCACCACGGCGCGCAGGTCCGAGGCCTTGCCGGTGGACTCGCCCGAGCAGACGCCGCCGAGGAAGCCGACGCCGTCCTGGATGCCGAGGCCGTACGGACGCCAGTCCCCCGGCGCCGGGCAGCCCGGGTTCGGGATGTCGTAGGCGGCCTTGGGCGCGGCGGCCGTCGGCACCGTGGCGTTGTAGCGGTAGAGCTTGCGGTCGTGCAGGTTGACGACGAAGAGGTCCTTGCCGTCGTCGGTGATCTTGATGCCGCCGAGGCTCTCCTTGCCCACCGGGGCGAGGAAGGCGTCGTCGTTGCCCGGGGTGTGCGGGGTGTCGCCCGCGTTCGGGACGGTGGTGAACAGCGCGGTCTTCTTCTGGTCCACGTCGGTGACGTAGATCCCGCCGGAGCCGCCGGGGCCGTAGGCGGTGGTCCGCTTGGCCTGGGCCGCGGAGAACACCCGCCGGTCGGCCTTGTTCCAGGCGATGCCGTACAGGTTGCCGGTCTGCCCCGCCGTGGCCAGGTCGGTCACGGTGACGCCCGCGCCGGCCGTGCCACGGGAGTTGTACGGGAAGGACAGCAGCGTGTGCTGGGCGGCGCCGTCGGCGGGCGGGTTCTGGCAGGTCGACACCAGCGGCGCGTTCTTCTGGCAGTAGTCACCCGGGCTCCAGAGCCCCGTGGTGAGTTCCACCGCCTTGCCGCCGGAGAGGTCGACGAACTCCTCGTTGGAGCTCAGCTGGTTCGGCGCGCCGTCCAGGCCCTGGCGCGAGGCGAAGGCCGGGTAAAGCACGCCCGGCTTCGGATTCACCACCTGGACACGGTACTTGCCGCCGGTCAGCTTGCCGGTGGCCGGCGACAGCGTCAGCGTGCCGTTGGCCGCGGTGGTGCCCTCGATGCTGCCTCCGGCGGCGTCGGTGAGCGTCACCCGCACGCCCGCCATGCCGTGCTCCAGCGTGGGCGACCACACCCCGCTGGTGTCGACGGCCCGGATCACCCGGACCGTCACCGTCCCGTCGCTGCCCGCCGGGAAGGCCGAGGGGGCCGCCGCCATGGAGGTGGCGCCGAGCGCGACGGCCAGGGCCGCCGCACCTCCCACGGTGCGGCCCAGCCCTCGGCGGCGCCGCCGGTCCGGGTCGCGCGCCGCGACACCGGCCGTTGGTTCACTAGTCGTCGTCATCCCTGCTCTCATTTGTCAGTTGGGCCTTCCGCCCGACCTCGTGAGGGAGTTCGTGAGCGGCGAAAAACCGCCTTTGTTAACGGGAGCTTAAAGGGCCTTCACACAACTTCGCCGAGGAATCTGGAACTTTGACGTCCCATCATGCGTTACGAGGCTGTCACGGCCGGCCACCCCGCCCTATCCACCAGGCTGCTGACCTGCGCCTGACCGGCTCACCACCTCCGACCAGCGCCGACCACCCCGTTGACCGTCGAACACAGTTCCCGCCGCACGCGCGCAAACCCGCCCCGACTCGCTTACCACACCCGCAACTTGTGCCCCCACCGACCACCCGGTGACACCGACCGCGGGACGGACTGGCACGATGGCGCTACGCGCATTCCGGTCATCGGCGGCACCGGTCCCATCGTCCCGCATTCCGTCGCGGCGACCGCAGCCGCGACCACCGGTCCGGCCCCGGCCCGGACATCTCCCGGGCCGGGGCTCCTCCCCTGACCGCGCGTCGCGGTAGCCTGGTCCTCGCCGCCGGCTGCGCCTCCGGCCCCTCCGGACCGGCCGCCGCCCCGCCGCCACGCCCGGCGACGCCCTGAAGTACGCCCGGTGGGGGCCGAGCACCAAGCCGTCCGCCGAGGAGATCGCCACCGCCACCGCGGACGTCCGGTGCAAGGAGCGGACCAATGTGGTGGGTGTCTGGTTCACCGTCGAGTCCGCCTACGAGAACGCGCTGATCCGTCTCCACCAGTCGGAGCTCACGGCGGCGAAGGCCGCCAACGATGCCATGCCGGCGACCGCCCGGGCGGTGACCGCCGGGTCCTGATCGCGATCGATGTCAGCCCGCGAGCGGCGGGTTGAGGCGGGCGAAGGCCTCTTGGCGGCGGTAGGGGAAGTACGGGTACGGCGCGGTGCGGGCACTGGCGGCGTCCAGCTTGGTGATCTGTTCCGCCGTCAGGGACCAGCCGACCGCGCCGAGGTTCTGGCGCAGCTGCTCCTCGTTGCGGGCGCCGATGATGACCGAGGAGACGGTCGGGCGGCGCAGCAGCCAGTTGATCGCCACCTGGGGAATGGTGCGGCCGGTCTCGGCGGCGACCTCGTCCAGTGCGTCGATCACCCGGTACAGCAGCTCCTCCTCCACCGGCGGGCCGTAGTCGGCGGTGTCGTGCAGCCGGCTGTCGGCCGGGAGCGGCCGGCCGCGGCGGATCTTCCCGGTGAGCCGGCCCCAGCCGAGCGGGCTCCAGACCAGGGCGCCGACACCCTCCTCCTCGGCGAGCGGCATCAGCTCCCACTCGTAGTCGCGGCCCACGAGCGAGTAGTAGACCTGGTGGGCGGCGTAGCGGGGGCGGCCGTGGCGGTCGGCGAGGGCGAGGGACTTCATCAGCTGCCAGCCGGAGAAGTTGGAGACGCCGGTGTAGCGGATCTTGCCGGCCCGGACCAGGTCCTCCAGGGTGGCGAGCACCTCCTCGATCGGGGTGCCGGCGTCGTAGGCGTGCAGCTGGAACAGGTCCAGGTAGTCGGTGCCGAGGCGGCGCAGCGCGTCCTCCACGGTGCGGACCAGCCGGGCGCGGGAGGTGCCGGCGTCCTGCGGGCCGTCGCCGGTGGGCAGTCCGGCCTTGGTGGAGATCAGCACCTGGTCGCGGCGGCCGCGGATCGCCTGGCCGAGCACGGCTTCGGCGGCCTCGACCTCGGCGACATCGCCCAGCGGGCCGAGGTCGGCCGCACCACCGTCTACCGCCGCTGGGGCAGCACCACCGCCCTGGTCGCGGACCTGCTCGCGGACATGGCTGAGCAGTCCCTGCCGCGCACCGACAGCGGCTCCCTCGCCGGAGACCTGCGGGCCAACGCCCGGCTCGTCGGGCGCACCCTGGCCGACCCCCCGGCAGGGCGCGCTGTTCCGCGCGGTCATCGTGGCGGCGACCTGCGACACCGAGGCGGCCGAGGCGCTGCGCCGGTTCTACCGGCGCCGGGTCGAGGAGTGGGCGCCGTGCGTCACCGCCGCCGTCGAACGCGGTGAACTCCCGCCGGACACCGACGCGTTCGAGGTGATCCGGGCCGTCTCGGCACCGCTCTACTACCGGATGCTCACCACCGGGGAGCCGCTGGACGAGGCCGCGGCCGACCGCGCGGCAGCGGCCGCCGAGGCCGCGGCCCGAGCCGGGGCGTACCGCCGCCAGGACGGCTAGGAACGCGAACGGCCGCACAGCGCAAGGGCGTTGCGCGGCCTTCCGGTCCGACTCACAAGGGGGTCAGTCCTCGTCCTGGTACTCGTCGCGCAGGTTCTCCAGCAGGCCGTCCCAGAGGTCCGAATCGTCCGGGCCCTGCCCCGACTCTCGGAGCAGCACGGCGAATTCGTCCAGCGCGGCCTTGGCGTCACCCTCGCGGATCCGCTCCTCCAGTCGGGCCAGTAGCGCCAGCGCGCCGACCAGCGCGGGCAGCGAGTCGGCCGCCCAGCCGCCGTAGCCGTCCCCGTGGTCCCAGCCGTCCGGGTTGTAGATCCTCACGGCGCCGCTGTCGCCGGCCACCATCAGGTGCCGCTCTCCGAACGTCCCGACGCAGTAGCCCCAGTTGCTCGGCGGGGTGTCGTCGTCGGGCGTGCGCTCGCCGAACAGCTCGTCCAGGTCCGCCTCCCACATCCCGCGCTCGGGCAGGCCCGTGGCGTCGAAGCCGACGAAGTCCAGCTCGACGGCCGGCACCCCGACCTCGCTGAGGAACGCCCGGGCGCCCGGCGAGGTCAGCCGCTCGGGCAGCTCGCCGGGCGCGGGCCGCCACAGGGTGCCCGGGCCGAAGCAGGACTCCAGCCAGGCCGCGGTGGGGTTCCCGGCGGCCGCGAGCAGCTCGGCGTCGGACGTGGTCATCGGTGTGGCTCCTCCGGTCGGAACGGTGCGGTGCCGCCATTCAAGCGCGCCGCACCGACAGCGAGGGCCGCCGGGGGCGGCCCCCGACGGCCCTACCGGAACCGTGACCTGGCGGTTTAGAAGAAGCCGTCGTCCTCGTAGTAGTTGTTGACGACCACCTGCGGATCGTCGTCGAAGGCCTCGTTCAGCAGCGCGCCGCCGACCAGGCCGGCCGCGCCCGCGCCGATCAGGGCGCCGGTGCCGAAGCGCCTCCCGCCCTGGGCCTGCTGGCCGGGCACCTGCGGCTGGGCCTGCTGGACCGGCTGCGGGTAGCCGGCCTGCGCCGGGGTGTAGAACGGCGGGACGTTGGTCTGCACCCGCTGGGCGCAGGCCACGCAGGCCTCGATCTGGCGCGGCACGCCCCACTGCGGCGACCACAGCACCGCCGTGGTGCCGGCGCCGTGCGAGGGGTCGAAGAAACACGTCACGGGGGAACTCCCTGGTCCTGGCTGGTTCATCGGAACAACGGGCGCGGCGCCGGGCATGACCGGCGCGACAGGCGGCGCCGCCGGTACGGGCGGGGCGATGGGCGGTGCGGGCGCGACGGGCGCCGGTTGCAGCACGTCCACCCCGAAGTCGGTGGCGATGCCCGCGAGCCCCGCGGCGTACCCCTGCCCGACCGCGCGGAACTTCCAGTCCGCGCCGTGCCGGTACAGCTCGCCGAACACCATCGCCGTCTCCCTGCCGGCCCCCGGCGCCACGTCGTACCGGGCCACCTCCGCGCCGCCGTCCTGGTCGACGACCCGGACGTAGGCGCCGCGGACCTGGCCGAAGTCCTGCCGCCGCTGCGCCGGGTCGTAGATCGCCACCGCGAAGACGATCTTCGCCACCTCGGCGGGGACCTCCGCCAGCCGGATCTCGATCTGCTCCTGGTCCGCGCCGCCTCCGGAGCCGCCCAGGTGCCGGACCGAGCCGTCCGGGCTGCGCAGGTTGTTGAAGAAGACGAAGTGCTGGTCCGAGGCGACCTTGCCGTCCGCCCCGCAGAGCAGCGCGCTGGCGTCCAGGTCGTACCCGGGAGCGGCCGTCCAGCCGAGGCCCACCCGGGCCACCCGGAGCCCGGGGGCCTGCTTGCCCAGGGAGACGTTGCCGCCCTTCGTCAGGGCCACGCTCATGGAACTTCCTCCACCACCGTACGAGTACCGCCGTTCGACCACGACAACGCTGTAGAGCTCGCACCGGTTCCCGGTCGAACCATCAGCTTTCCGTCAAGGACGGAACCCCGTGTCCGCGCCCTGGCGGGCCATCAGGTCCAGACCTATTGTCGGCAGACATGACATGTCTACGCCGCGCCGCCGGACTGGCCGCCGCACTCACCGGAACGCTCGCCGCCCTGCTCGCCCCGGCCGTCGCCCAGGCCGCCCCGGCCGGCTGCCGCACCAATGCCGCGGTGCCCCTGGACCCCGAACAGACCCGCCTCCAGGACCCCCGCACCGCCGCCTTCACCGAGCGCTCCGGCCTCGCCGAGCTGCCCGCGGGCTTCCCCGCCGCCCTGTGCGCCGCCCGCAACGCCCGGCAGGCCGAGCGGGTGGTGGACAGCTGGGGCCGGACCCTCTGGCAGGCCGGCCTGGACCGCGCCCAGGGCCGTCGGCCGAGCGGCGAACTGCCCGCCCGGGACGACCGCCCGCTGTACTGGACCAGGCTCGCCATGACCATCCAGCTCGCCCGCTGGCAGCCCCGGTACGACGTCGACCACGCCGCGCTGCGGTCCCGCTTCGAGGACGCCTCGCGCGGTCTGGACGACGGCTTCGACTCCGCCCCGGGCATCCGCCGGATCTTCGTCAGCGGCTTCGACCCGTACGGCCTGGGCACCGAGCCGCGCCGCTCCAACCCCTCCGGCTCGGCCGTCCTGCACCTGCACGGGCAGCGGATCACCCTGGCCGACGGCAGCACCGCCGAAGTCCGGGCGGTGGTCCTGCCGGTGCGCTACGGGGACTTCAACGAGGGCATCGTGGAACGCGCCTTCACCCCGCACCTGCGGCCGGGCCGGCAGTCCGCCGACCTGATCACCACGATCAGCCAGGGGTACCCCGGCAAGTTCACCCTGGAGGAGTGGGCCGGGCGCGCCCGCTCCGCCGACCCGGCCCCCGACAACGTGGCCGCCCTGTCCGGCGGCACCACCCGGCACCCGGTGGACGCCCCGGGCCTGGGCGCGGGGCCGCAGTTCATCCGCACCACCCTGCCGGTCGACGCCATGACGGCCGTCCAGCAGCCCTTCCCCGTGCTGCTGGACACCTTCGTCACCGAGATCCCGCTGGGCGCCACCGACCCGGTCTACCGGCCGGACGGCCCCACCCCCGGCTCCCGCGCGGTCGCCGGGGGCGGCGGCGGGTACCTCTCCAACGAGGTCGCCTACCGCTCCAACCGGCTGCGCCGGCTGACCGCCCCGCAGCTGCCCGGCGGGCATCTGCACACCCCGGTCCTCACCGGCCTGCCGGCCGACCCGGACCTGATCACCTCGCCGGAGTTCGAGCAGAACGAGGCCGCGATCGGCGACGAGGTCCGGGCGATCCTGAGCACCGCCCGACTGCGGCGCTGACCGTCCACCCGGGCCGGGCGCCCGCTACGCGGGGTCGGCGTAGCGGGTGCCCGCCGCGCGGGCGCGAGACTCGGCGATCTCGGCGTACGCGGCCTCGCGGCCCGCCCAGTGCGAGCCCTCGACGGACTTGCCGCGCTCCAGGTCCTTGTACACCTGGAAGAAGTGGGTGATCTCCAGCAGGTCGAACCGGGGCAGGTCGTCGACGTCCCGCAGGTCCGTGTAGCGCGGGTCGCGCGCCGGGACGCAGAGCACCTTCTGGTCCGGCCCGCGCTCGTCGCGCATCACCCACATGCCCACCGCCCGGCAGGTCAGCACACAGCCGGGGACGGCCGGCTCGCGGCCGAGCACCAGGGCGTCCAGCGGCTCGCCGTCGCCGCCGAGGGTGCCCTCGACGTAGCCGTAGTCGGTGGGGTAGCGGGTGGCCGTGAAGAGCGTGCGGTCCAGGCGGATCCGGCCCGCCGCGAAGTCCATCACGTACTTGTTGCGCGACCCCTGCGGGATCTCGATCATGACCTCGAACTCCACCGCGGCCTCCTCCTCAATCCTGGGGGAATTGTCCGCCGTCCGCCGAGCCACCGAAAGCACCCCCGCCGTCCGGCCGGGTCCACTACGCTCCGGACCATGGGGAGCTGGCGGGTCACTGTCATCGATCACCACCACCGCGACGGCGGACGGCCGCAGGGCCGCCGCCCCCAGGCGCCACTGGCCCGCCGGGACGGGCTGGAACTGCACGCCCGCCACAGCTGGCTCGAATACGTCGACGCCACCGGCCGGGTGCACTGGCGCCGGCCCTTCCCGGGCCGGCCGAACACGGCCCACCTCGGCGCCGGCCGCGCGCTGGTCACCACCGACTCCCCCGACCGCACCGCCCCGGCCCTGCTGCTGGACCTCGCCGACGGCGGCACTGTCGCCGAACTGCGCGGCGAGCGCGGCGCGGCGCTCGACGACGACCGCTTCCTCCTCGGCCAGGCGGGCCACGACACCCCTCGCACCTGGGCCCACGACCGGGACGGCACCGTGCTGGACTCCTGGCCCAGCTTCGGCCACTACGTGGTCGGCGGCAGCCCGCGGGTGGTCGAGACGGATCGCCGCCGCCCCACCGGGAGCCGGGTGGTCCGCCTGCTGCCCGGCGGCCGGGTCGAACCCGGCCCACGGCTCACCGACCCGCAGGCCCCGCCGCCGCTGGTGCTGCCGGACGACACCCTGCTCGTCCTGGACGCCGGGGTGCTGCGCGCCGTCGGACCGGACCTGGACGACGCCGTGCTGGTCGAACTGCGCCCGCTCGCCCCCGACCAGCAGCCGCGCTTCACCGGCTCGCTCCGGCGCACCGCCGACCGCCTCACCGCCACCCTGGTCGAGCGCCATCCGACCCGCATGGGCGCCTACACCACCCACGCCTGGACCCTCGACCTGCACGAGCGTTAGATCTCGATTGTGCGGCGGAACTGACGGACCGCCAATTCTTCGTCCACGTTCCCCTACGGTGACGCCTGCAACAACCGTCACCATGCAAGAGGGGGCACGCCCATGTCCCGGAGCCGGAAGCTCCACCGCCTCAGCAACCCCGATGTCGACGAACGCCGCGCCCAGCGCGCCCTGTTCCGCCACCTGCGGGACGACACCAACGCCGACCGCGGCCGGATGGCGAGGCGGGTGCGCGAGCTCCAGCTGCTGCTGGCGATGGACCCGGTGGAGTTCGAGGGGCTCATCGCCCGGCTGATGGAGGCGATGGGCATGAAGGTCGAGCTCACCGCCCGGTCGCGGGACGGCGGGGTGGACGTCCGCGGCATCGACCCGGACCCGTTCCGGGGCGGCAACGTGATCGTGCAGGTGAAGCGGTACCGGGACACGGTGGCGCCCTCGGCGGTGCGGGACCTGTACGGGACGCTGCGGCACGACCAGGCCGCCACCAAGGCCGTCCTCGTCACCACCAGCAGGTTCGGCCCCAGCTCGCACCAGTTCGTCGCGGGCAAGCCGATCAGCCTGATCAACGGCGCCGAGCTGGTCGGGCTGCTCAAGCACCACGGCTTCCAGGAGGTCTTCACACCCGCCGAGGACGAGGCCTCCGCCGAGGCCGGCGCCCTGGACGGGCTGCCGGCGATCGAGGTGGCCGCCGAGCCCTCCCGGCTGCTCCTGCACTGGACCGGCGAGGAGGAGTACGACATCGCCGCCCTGGTCTGCCGGGGCAACCAGGCGCTCTCCGACGACCACCTGGTGTTCTACAACAACGCCTCGACGCCGGACGGTTCGGTGCGGCTGGTGACCGGCTACGGCGACGCCAACGCCTGCCTGATGGTGGACTTCGACGCGCTGCCCGCCGAGGTCGACCGGCTGGTCGTGATCGCCGCCGCCGACACCGAGAACCACCCGGAGGCCACCATGGGCGGGTTCGCCGACCCGGCGCTGATCCTGGAGGCCGGCGCCGGGCAGGACGCGGCCGCGGTGCACCTGGCGGACGGCGCGGAGACCAACACCGCGATGCGGCTCGGCCGCTTCGACCGCGAGGCCTCCGGGGACTGGGAGTTCACCCCGGCCCTGGCCGGCTACCCGGGCGGGCTGCGCCAGGCCGTGACCGCGTACGGCCTGGAGGTCGTGGAGGCCTGACCGGGCGGGGTGCCCGGCCGTCGCCGGGCACCCCGACCCGAGGGCTCAGTCGACGCTCGCCGTCCAGGGGCCCTGCTCCGGGCGCGCCTCGTGGTCCGTGCCGGGCCAGGGCGGCATGGTGACGGCGGTGATCCGCAGCGGCCCGGCGGAGTCCTCGTCGGCCCGGAACTGGAACGCGGTGCCCAGCGGGATCGACACCGCCGTGCCGGGCGCGAGCCGGACGGTCTCCTCGCGCTCGCCCTGGCGACGCCAGAGCTCGCCGCTGCCGGCGGTGACGTGCCACAGCTCCTGCACGGTGGCGTGCGACACCGTGTGGGTGACCCGCCCGGGGGCGAGGACGAAGACCGCGAGGCTCCCGCACCCGTCCAGCACCAGCAGCGGGCGCACCTCGGCCCCGTCCGGGGCGGTCACCACGGGGGCGTCCCGCGGGTCCGCGGTGCCAAAGGGCTGCTGCCCCGTCCCCTCGCTCATCCGACGACCTCGCCTTCCTGGTTCGAGCGGCTACCCGGAGACCACCCCGAGTCGGCCCTGGCCCTCCGCGTCCTCCGTGTCCTCTGCGCCCTGCCGGCCGTCCCCGTCTCTCGGGACGCCCCCGAAGTCGCGCACGGCCTCGTTGACGATCTCCTCCAGCCGGGCGTGGTGCGCGCCGCGCCAGTAGGCCTGGCCGCAGTCGGCGCACTGGGCGAAGGCGTCGTAGGAGCGCTCGGTGCCGTCCCGCAGCTGCTCGCGCACCGAGGTCTTGGTGACCTGGCGCAGCGTGCCGTTGCAGGCGGTGCAGCGGCTCCACGGGGCGAGCGGCGGGGCGAAGCGGGACAGCACGTCGCGCAGCTGCTCGGCGGGGCGGTGGCTGTAGATGTAGGCGCCGGCCCACAGCTCGCGGCGGCGCAGCAGGCCGCGGTCCCGGGAGAGCATGATCCGCTGCTCGGCGGCGGAGCGGGCGGCCAGCGCGGCATCACCGATGTCGGGGTTCTCGTACGCGGCGTCCACGCCGAGCAGCCGCAGCCGGCGGGCGAGGGTGCCGAGGTGGACGTCCAGCAGGAAGCGCGGCGGGCCGGGCGAGGGCTGCGGCCTGACCACGGCCAGGACCGCGATCTCCTCGCCGTCGGCCGGCACATGGGTGTCGGGCACCGCCAGGCCGTTCACCAGCAGGGCGCCGACCTCGGTGAGCGGTACGCCCAGGGACTCCACGACGTGGCCCAGGCTGGAGCAGCCGTCGGTGCGCAGCGCCGTACGGCCGGCCCGCCGGGGCGCGGAGACGAAGAGGTGCAGCTCGGGGGCGAAGTCAAGCCAGATCTGAGGTCGGTCCACGCGGCCAGCATGCCAGCGCCCGGCGGGCCGGGGCCACCGGGTTTTCCGGCCGGGCCGCTCGGAGCCTCCGAGGTCAGGACCCCGTCAGGACCCCGCCACGACCACCGCTCGCGGTGACACCGGGTGAGCGCGGTCCCGGGCCGCCCAGCGGGTGACCGGCCCCATGGCGTACCCGGCGGCGAGGAACGCCCCGCCCAGGACCAGCCAGCCGGCCAGGCCGCCGTCCAGCAGCAGCGTGGTGAGCAGCAGCGGCCCGAGGGTGCGGGCGACGGCGACGCCGGTGCCGAAGAAGCCCTGGTACTGGCCGATCCGCCCGGGCGGGGCGAGGTCGAAGGCGATCTGCCAGCTGCCGGCCGACTGCCGCATCTCGCCCGCCACTTGCAGGACGGAGGCGGCGACCAGCAGCGCGCCGACCGCCCGGATCGGCACGTCCAGCGCGGACAGCCCGAAGACGGCGCAGGATCCGAGCAGCAGCACCCCCGCCGAGCGGACCGCCCGCGCGGCCGGGCCCAGCCCGGTGACACCGCGTGCCGCCCGGACTTGGAAGGCCAGCACCGCGAGGGTGTTGAGCACGAACAGCGCCGAGCCGAGCCAGCCGATCCCGGGGGCGCGCTCGGCGATCCAGAGCGGGATGATCAGGCTGAGCAGCGGCATCCGCAGCAGCAGGACGGCGTTGACCGCGGTGACGGCGGCGTACCGGCGGTCGCGCAGCACGGCCAGGCGCGGCCCGCCGTCCGGCTCCGCCGCGGTGGGCGGGGCTTCGGGCAGCCGCCGCAGGACCAGCGCGGCGATCAGGAAGCCGAGTGCGGTGAGGGCGAAGGCGCCCTGGTAGGCGGCCCGGGTGCCGACGCTCAGCGCGATGCCGCCGATGGCCGCGCCAACGGCCAGTCCGCCGTTGAGGGTTGACTGGATGTGGGCGAGCAGGGCGGTCCGCTGCGCGGGCGGCACCAGGGCGGCGACCAGCGCCTGGCGGGCGGCGGTGAGGCCGGACTGGGCGGTGGCGTAGAGGCAGACGGCGAGCAGGAACAGCGGGTAGGAGCGGATCGCCAGGAAGGCGGCGACCACGGCCGCCGTGCCGAGGGCGAGCATGACGGAGGTGCGACGCGGGCCGCGCCGGTCGGCGAGGTGGCCGAGGGGGACTCCGGCGACGGAGCCGAGCGCCCAGGCGAGGGCGAGGCCGAGTCCGAGGGCGGTCGGCGACATCCCGACCACCCGGGTGAAGTAGAGCGCGGAGCAGGTGTAGTACGCGCCGTCGCCCACGGCCGCGGCCAACTGGGCGGCGGCGAGGGTGCGTTGGGGTCCGGCGGGCGGTATGCCGCCCCAGCGGGTGGCGCGGTCGGTCGGCACTGCCCCTCCTTCGGTCGTTCGCGGGCCCGCCCGGCGGGCGGGTGCCGGCGATCACTCGCGCGCGTCCGGTCGCGTAAACGTGTTCACGGACCGTCACCCCTGCCCGCGACCGCCGGACGGGCGGCACGCGGTCGGCGGCCCCGGCGACCACCGGTTGCGCTGCGCCCCCACCCTAGAAGAGAAGCGGCCCACTGAAATGGTCCAGTGATCAAGGAATTCCCTGGGCCACTTCCGGAACCCGCCGCACCACCGACCGACCGCTGAACCCGCGTGCGAGAGTGGCCAGTTGGCGCCTGCGAACCCGTCGCGGCGGCCTCTCCGCGACCTCGCCCGCACCGCCGAAGCGCCGTCCGTACCCGCTCCGACTCCACTCCCGCCGATCACCGCGAAACCCCGATCGAGCAGACCAAGGGCCACCTTTGACGGTGTTGACCCGTCAGTAGCGTCCTTTTATGCTCAACGGCGTTCGCGATCCGGCACCGGGCCGGGGCCACCCCGCCCGCCCGCCCGTTCGGTCGCCGTCTTCGGCTCGAAGGGTTCCTCTCATCAGCACCTTCACCGCACCCTCGGACTCCGCCGAGACCCCGGACGCCGCGACCGCCCGGTCGGCCGACGGCACCACCCGCCGCCGGCGCTTCCTCACCTACCTGCTGGCCGCGCCCACCCTCACCGTCGGCGCCCGCCTCGGCCTGGACGCCGTCGCGCCCGCCACCGCCCAGGCCGCCGTCCCGACCCCGGCCGGGCCCGCCGCCCAGGCCGCGCAGGCCGCCGTGCCCGTCCGGGAGAGCGCCCTCCCCCAGCAGCTGATCGGCCTGCCCGGCATCCCGGACATCGTCGACCTCGGCGACGCGATGATCCTCGCCGGGCTGCCGACCTCGCACCTGCTGGTGCTCGAAGTCACCGCCACCGGACGCGCCGCCCTGCACCTGCCCCGGCTGGAGGTCGGCCAGGGCCTCACCACCGCCATCGCCATGATCGTCGCCGAGGAGCTCGACGCCCGGCTCTCCGACGTCGACGTCCCGCTCTCCGACGCCCGCCCCGAGCTGCTCTTCAACCAGATGACCGGCGGCTCCAACTCGATCCGCTCGCTGTACGACCCGGTGCGCGCCGCGGCCGCCGCCGCCCGGGCCCGCCTGGTGACCGCCGCCGCCAAACGCTGGAACGTTCCCGCGACCACCCTTCGCACCGCCGACTCCGCCGTCCTCGCCCCCGACGGCCGCCGCCTCGGCTACGGCGAACTCGCCGTCGAGGCCGCCACCGTCGCCGTACCCGCCGTCCCGACCCTCCCCAAGAGCCCCGACCAGCTGCGCGTGATCGGCAAGGCGACCAACCGGATCGACGCCCGCGACATCGTCACCGGCCGCGCCGAGTACGCCGGGGACCTCCAGATCCCGGGCGCCGCGCCCACCGTGGTCGCCCGCCCGGACACCGTCAACGGCACCCTCAAGTCGCTGGACGCCTCCGCCGCCCGCGCGATGCCCGGGGTGCTCGGCGTGGTGCAGATCCCGAGCGGCGTCGCCGTCCTCGCCGAGACCTTCGACCAGGCGCTCAAGGCCCGCGACGCGCTGCGCGTCACCTGGAACCCGGGTCCGGTCTCCGGCCTGTCCGACGCGGACGTGCGCTCCAAGCTGCGCGCCGCCCAACTGCCGTCGCTGCCGCCGCCGCTGCTCACCCACCGGGTGGAGGGGGAGTTCGACTTCGCCTTCGTCAACCACGCCCCGATGGAGGTGCTCACCGCCGTCGCCGACGTGCGGCCGAACCGGGCCGAGGTGTGGTTCGCCGCGCAGAGCCCGATCCTCGCCCAGGGGACCATCGCGGCCGAACTCGGCCTGCCCCGGGACGCCGTCACCGTCCATGTGGTGCGCGGCGGCGGCTCCTTCGGCCGCCGGCTGTTCTTCGACGCCGCCCTGGAGGCCGCCCAGGTCTCCAAGGCCGCCGGCCGCCCGGTCAAGCTGATGTGGACCCGCAACGACGACATGCGCCACGGCCGGATGCGCCCGGCCAGCCACCACGTGATCCGGGCCACCTACGGCCTCGGCCAGGTGTTCAGCTGGGAGCACCACGTGGCCAGCGTCAAGACCGACCTCGGGCACGGCCTCGGCGACATGTTCACCGCGGCCGGCTACAACCTCCCGCTGGCCGGGATCACCGCCTCCGAGCTGTTCTTCCTGCTCACCGAGAAGATCCCGTACGACGTCGGGGTGCCCACCCAGCTGCTCGCCGAGGTGCCGCTGGAGCTGCACACCGGCAGCTGGCGCTCGGTCTACTCGGGCACCGTCCGGGTCTCCGACGAGATCATGATGGACGAGCTCGCCCGCGCGATGGGCCAGGACGAACTCGCCTTCCGCCGCGGCCGGTTGCGCAGCGCCACCGGCCGGGCGCTGCTGGACGAGCTCGCCAAGAGGGGGAACTGGGGCCGCCCGATGCCCGCCGGCCAGGCCCAGGGCATCGGCTATCACGACGAGCACAGCGCCTGCGTCGGCTACCTGGTCGAGCTGGACGCCACCGACCGGGCCAACCCCCGGGTCACCAAGGCCGTCGTCGTCGCCGACGTCGGCCGGGCGATCAACCCCAGGGGCCTGGAGGCCCAGCTGACCGGCGCGCTGGTCGACGGCATCTCGGTGATCCTCCAGGCCGGCAATCACCTGGACAACGGCGCCTTCCGGGAGGGGAGTTACGGCGACTTCCACTACGCCCGGCAGCGGCACACCCCGCCGGTGGTGGAGGTCCACCTGATGCCGCCGAGCGGACCGCCCGGCGGCGCTGGCGAACTGGGCGTCCCGGCCGCCTCCGCCGCCGTCGCCAACGCCTACGCCCGCGCGACCGGCACCAGCCCGCGCTCCTTCCCGATCAACTTCTGACCACCCTCTGATCACCAGCTGAGGAACCACGACCTGATGCCCACCCACACCTTCGTCCTCAACGGGCAGCCCGTCACCGTCGAGGCCCCGGACGACATGCCGCTGCTCTGGGTGCTGCGCGACAAGCTCGGCGTCACCGGCCCCAAGTACGGCTGCGGGGTGGGCGTCTGCCGCGCCTGCACCAGCCACCTGGACGGCCAGGAGTTCCAGCCCTGCACCCGCTCGGTCAAGGACTGCGCCGGCCACACCGTCACCACCATCGAGGGCCTGGCCGACGGCGAGGTGCTGCACCCCGTCCAGGAGGCCTGGCTGAACTGCGACGTCGCCCAGTGCGGCTTCTGCCAGCCGGGCCAGATCATGACCGCCGCCGCCCTGCTGCGCCGCACTCCGAACCCGACGGACGCGGACATCGACCAGATCCAGAACATCTGCCGCTGCGGCAGCTACCCGCGCATCCGCGAGGCGATCAAGCAGGCCGCCGCCCGGCAGGCGCACTGACCGCTACACCGCGTTCTGGGGGTCGCGTCCGAAGAAGGCGGCGAGCCGGTCGTACGCCGGGGCGTCCTCGGGGACGGGGACGGCGGGGCCGAAGGCGTGCCGGTCCTCCTCCGCGCCCCGGTACTCGGGTTTGAGCGCGCCGGTCGCCCAGGCGAGGGCGGCGAGCGCGACCTCGTGGTCCAGTCCCTCGGTGGACTGGCCGGTGGCGTGGGCCAAGTCCCAGCCGTGGACGGCGAATTCGGCGATCTGCTGGTCCACGGGGAAGCGGGCCGGGAGGGTGCCGGCGCCGGGGACCTCCACCGTGCCGCCGAGGTCTCCGGCCGCGCGCCAGGCGTCGACCAGGCGCTCCGCCCCGGCCTCGAAGGCGTGCAGCCAGTCCTCCTCGACCCGTTCGAAGGGCTGCGACCAGTCCGGCTGCCCGACCTGCGCCCGGACGGTGAACTGCCGCAGGTCGTGCAGGAGGTGGCTGATCAGGTCGCCGACGTCCCAGGAGCGGCAGGGGGTCGGGTGGCCGGCCAGTTCGACGCCGGTGCCGTCGATCAGCCCGGCGGTCTGCGCGAGGGCCAGGGCGAGCAGCCCGATCGGGTCGTCCGCTGCGGTCATGGCACACCTCTCGGTACGGGAGCACGGGTCGTGCCGGGCGATCGTAAGCGCGTGCGCCGACAACCGCCCGGCGCGACACCGCACCCCCGCGCGGCCGGGTGTCAGGCCGCGAAGCCGCCGTCCACCGAGAGCTCGGCGCCGCTGACGTACCGTCCGCCGTCGCCCACCAGGTAGGCGACGGCGGCCGCGACCTCCTCGCCGGTGCCGAAGCGGCCGAGCGCGGTGAGCCCGCTCTGGAGCTCCGCCGACGGGCCGTCAGCCGGGTTCATGTCGGTGTCGATCGGCCCCGGGTGGACCAGGTTGGCGGTGATCCCGCGCGGCCCGAGCTCCCGGGCCAGCGCCTTGGTCAGGCCGATCAGCGCGGCCTTGCTGGTCGCGTACAGCGTGGCGCCGGGGAAGGCGACGCGCTGGGCGATGCAGCTGCCGACGGTGACGATCCGCCCGCCCTCGGCCAGGTGTGCGGAGGCCGCCCGGGCGTACAGGAAGGGCGCCCGGACGTTCACCTCCAGCACCCGGTCGACGTCCTCCGGCGTCAGGTCGCCGATCGCGCCGAGGACGCCGACCCCGGCGTTGTTCACCAGGACGTCCAACCGCCCGAACCGCTCCACGACCGCCTCGACCACGCCCTGCACCGCCCGCGGGTCGGCGCTGTCCGCCCGCACGGCCCAGCCGGTCCGCCCCAGCGAGGCGATCTTCGCGGCGACCTCCTCGGCCCGTTCCGCGCCGCCCTGGTAGGTCAGCACCACGTCGGCGCCGTCCTCGGCCAGCCGTAGGGCGATCGCCGCCCCGATCCCCCGGCTGCCGCCGGTCACCAGGGCCACCTTGCCGTCGAGGCCACCGAGGCCACCGAGGCTGTCGCTGCCGTCGCTGCCGTCGCGCGCTGCCGAACCGTTCATCGTCATGTCTCCCGAACTCCTCGTTCCGATCTCGGACATGACTCGATCCTGCTCCGCGGCGCTTCGGACCTCCGGCGGTATTCGGACGTTGCGTTCAACGTTCAACTACGCCTCGGAGTGCTCCCGCACTCCGGTGCGAGCGCCCGTCCGCCGGCGGCACGGCGGGAGCGGCCGCCCCCGCACGGGGACGGCCGCTCGGCCGGTCGGGGCCCGGTCAGACGGTCAGCGTCTGGCCCGGGAAGATCAGGTCCGGGTCGTCGCCGATGGTGCGCAGGTTGTTCCGGTACAGGCTGTCGGTGTCGGTGCCGAACTTGGCCGCGATCTCGCTCAGGGTGTCGCCGTCGCGGACGGTGTAGCCGCCGCCGGCGGTGTTCACCGGCGCCACCGGGGCGGACCTGGCCGGCTTGGCCGAGGGGCGGCCCTGGGGCGCCTGCTGCGCGGCAGCCGGCTCGGCAGCGGGCTTGGCGGCGGGCTTCGCCGCCCTGGTGGCCGGCTTGGCGGCCTTGGCGGCCTTGCCGCCCGAGGCGTCGACGACCGCCGGAGCGCCGCCCTTGCCCAGCCCCGCCCGGTGCCCGCAGACCGGCCAGGCGCCCGGCCCCTGCCCGGCGAGGACCTTCTCCGCGACGGCGATCTGCTGGGCCCTGGTCGCCCTGTCGGCCCGGGAGGCGTACGCGGTCCCGCCGTACGCGGCCCAGGTGGACGGGCTGAACTGGAGCCCGCCGTGGAAACCGTTTCCGGTGCTGATGCTCCAGTTCCCGCCGCTCTCGCACTGGGCGACGGCGTCCCAGGTCGAGGTGGTGGCGGCGGAGGCCGAGGTGGCCGTGACGAGGCCGGCCACCGGCAGGGCCGCGACGGCGGCTCCCGCGACGACCGCCATCCGCATGCGGTGGCGCTTGCTGGTGGTGGTGTCGGTGGCAGCGGCGGTCTCGTGACGGAGATTCATACAGGTCCTCTCGACAAGCCCCGGGCGGGCAGGCGGAACCAGGCCCGGGACGTGGGCCGGCGGTAGTTTGCTCACCTCACTCGACGGGCGGCCGCGCACGCTCCGGACGTGCCGTGCCGCCCCGGTCACCTCCGCACGCCGACGGCCCGTTGGAGCCGGCTCGTCGACGGGCACCGCCCTCGCGCCGCAGGTCGGTCGGCGGGCAATGCGTCGGGGTGAACCCGGGTGGCGCTCGTTGCGCCGCCAATGAAGCTAGGGGCATCACCCGGACGCAGCAAGCAATTCTTGAACGTTGCTGGTCAGTTGACTGTTACCGGCGGTATCGATCGGAAAACTGAGCCCGATTTGAAAGCTTTTGACGGGCTTTTCAAGATCAAACGGTCAAATTCCGTGCCTTCACTCACACCCGCTCATCCGACAAAACGGACACGTCATCGACGCGGAGAGACCGTCAGCTGACGCACCGTCACCGCCACATCCGGAGTTCCCGATTCCAGGCCGCCATCACGTGGCCTCCGTCACGCCCGACACCCGACGTGACCGAAAAGGCACCTTCAGTGACGCCCGTCGAGCTCCGCGTCCCGCGCCAACAACGCCGCCTGGACCCGGTTCTCGCAGCCCAGCTTGGCCAGGATCCGGCTCACGTAGGTCTTCACCGTCGCCTCGCTCATGTGGATCCGCGCCCCCGCGTCGGCGTTGGACAGGCCCTCACCGAGCAGCGCCAACACCTCCAGCTCCCGCGGGGTGAGCACCTCCAGCCGGCGCCGCGCCGCCACGGCGCGGGCGGCCAGCGAGGCACTGCGCCCGGAGGCCAGCGAGTCGACGATGTGCCGGGTGGCGGCCGGGGAGAGGAAGGCGTTGCCGCCCGCCGCCGCCCGGACGGCCTGGATCAGCTCGTTCGGCGCGGTGTCCTTGAGCAGGAAGCCCGCCCCGCCCTCGGCCACGGCGCGCAGGACGTTCTCGCGCTCCCCGAAGGTGGTGAGGATCAACGCCCGCGCGCCGGGGGCGGCCTTCGCCAGCTCCCCGAGCGCCGTCAGACCGTCCATCACCGGCATCTGAATGTCCAGCAGGACGACGTCCACCCGGTGCGCCCGCGCGAGCTCCAGCGCCTCCCGGCCGTCGGCGGCCTCCGCGACCACCTCGATGTCGTCGGCGGAGCCGAGGATCATCCTGATCCCGGCCCGGATCAGCGGCTCGTCGTCGGCGACGAGGACTCGGATCACGCTGGTCATTCCCCTCGAACGGTGCGTCGGCTGCGCCCCCATCCTCACATCCCGGCGCCGGCGCTCCGAACCGCCCCCGGGCCGTCCCGCCGAAGCACAGTCCGGCGCGCGCGGGCGCTCAGCCCCTGGCCAGGTACTCCTGCTTGTCCACCAACACACCGTCCCGGAAGCAGAAGCGCGCCACGTGCTCCTCGTCCCAGCCCGCCCCCGGCGCACCGTTCAGCACGTACCAACGGCACTGCGCGCCCGCCGGCACCTCGGGACCCGTCCCCTTATAGGTGTCGGTGAAGAAGTCGTTGCCGCGCGGCAGCGTGTTCAGCACCTCCGCCTCGGAGGTGCCGACCTTGATCTGGTCGTACATCGGCTGCTGCACCGTCGCGTCGTTGGTGCCCTTGACGAAGGCGATCACGCCCCAGAGGAGCAGGCCGAGCACGATCACCACGACCGCGACGACCCCCACCGCGCAGCCCATCGCCGGGCTTCGCCGCCGGCGCCGCGCCCCCTCGACCGGCGACGCGCCCTCCGGCACCCAGTCCTCGAACCCGTCCGCCGCCGCGGCGGCCGCGCCCTCCTGCTCCGCCCCCTCGTACGGGAGGACGGCCGCCAGCCGGAAGCCCTGCTCCGGCGTGGACCCGGCGTGCACCATGCCGCCGACCAACCGGGCGCGCTCCCGCAACCCGGTCAGCCCCTGACCGCCGCTGACCGCCGCCCCCGCGCCGGGGCGCGCGCCCACGAGCTCCGGCGCGCGGGAATTGGTCACCTCCACCACCAGCGCGTCCGGCTCGTACCGGAGCGCGACCCCGATCGGCGCGCCGGGGGCGTGCTTGTGCGCGTTGGTGAGCGCCTCCTGCACGATGCGGTACGCCGCATGGTCGACCGCCGCCGACAGCGGACGCTGCTCGCCCTCCAGGTGGAAGGCGACCTCCGCGCCCGCCGCCCGGGAGGACTCCACCAGCGCCCCGACCCCGTCCACCCCGCCCCGGCCCGGCGTCCCGGCAGCCGTCCCCGCGGTGGGCGGCGACACCGTCGACTCGTCGTGCAGCACCCCGACCACCTCGCGCAGCTCGCGCATCGCCGCGACCGCCGCCTGCCGCAGCACCCCGACCGCCTCGCGCTGCCGGTCGGTGAGCGTCCGGTCCACCTCCAGCGCCCCGGAGTGCACCGAGATCAGCGCCAGCTGGTGGCCCAGGCTGTCGTGCATGTCCTGGGCGATCCGGTGCCGCTCGCGCAGCCGCGCCTGGTGCACCACCATGACCCGCTCGCGCATCAGCTGTTCGTTGCGCTCCCGCAGCGCGTCCAACAGGGCGCGCCGCTGCGCCCGGTAGCGGCCGTAGAGCGCGGGCAGGACGGCGCTCACCAGGAAGAAGCCGAGCGAGAGCGGGAGGACCAGCTTCGGCGAGAGCGAGGCGACGTCCTTCAGCACCCCCGTCACGGTGAACAGCACCCAGCCCACGAAGAAGGCGCCGACCAGCGACCAGACCCGGCGGATCCGCGCCCCGGCCGTCCAGCCCGCGCAGACCAGCAGCAGCAGCGAACCGGCCGACCAGCCGGCGAGGGCCGCGGTGACAAGCAGCACGGTGGCCGGCAGCCCCCTGCGCAGCACCCACAGCACCGCGACGGCGAGGCCGATGGTCAGCGCCAGGCCCGAGTCGGCGAGCAGCTCCAGCAGGGCCGCGGACCCGCCCATCACCAGGGCGAGGACCGCCTCTCCCACCACCCGGCGGGGCCGCCAGGGCCCCGGCAGTGCCGTCCGTACCGCCGTCTTCCAGGCCCGCGCGATCGCTTCCACCCGCCGAGGCTACCGGTCCGGCCGGGGCACCCGCCGTCCTCCTTCGTCGCCGCCCGCCGCCGACGAAAGTCGCCCGCCCGGGGGCGGCGCCAGCACGGCCCCGAGCTGCCCCGACACCGGGATTGCCGCAGCATGGACGGCATGCCGAGCACTTCCCGCCGCACCACCGTGGTCAACCTCAAGGGCCACCGCGACGACCCCGGGTTCGAGGACGTCGTCTACGTCGGCCGCGCGATGCACCGCGGCGGCTGGCACCTCGCCGAGTCCCCGCTGCACTGCCCGTACCGCCCGGGGCCGGACCTGCCCCGCGAGGAGATGCTCGTCAAGTACCGCGCGTACCTGCTCGACCACCCCGACCTGCTCGCCCTCATCCCGCCCCTGCGCGGCCACCGCCTCGGCTGCTGGTGCACCCCGCTCCCCTGCCACGCCGACATCCTCGCCGAATTCGCGGACCACCCCCCGAAGAAGCATTGAACCTCGGAGACCCCGGGGCCCTCAGAGCCCGGAAATGTCCACCTCGACCGGGTACGGCACCACGGCCTTGACCAGTCCGGCGAACAGCTCCCCGGCACGGTAGACGCCCTCGGCGGCGTCCAGCACGTAGGTGTGGACGATCGGCACTCGCCCGGCGGCCTGCTCCACCCGCCAGTAGAAGGGGATGCCGGCCTTGGCGTACTGGTCGAGCTTGACCACCCGATCGGTGGTCTCGGAGCCCGGCGAGACCACCTCGACCAGCAGCAGGACGTGGTCGGGCCTGGTCGGCGACTCGTCGATCGTGTCCGCGCGGTAGACCACCACGTCCGGCCGGCGGTTGTTCAGCGGCACGTCCTGCAAGCGGACGTCGAAGTCGGTGTCGGCGTTCCACTCGACGCCGCCCGCCACGTCCAGGGCGTTCGCCAGGAACCGGGCGAGCCGGTTGTGCCGCTTGGAAGCGCTCGGGGACACGACCACCATCCCATCGACGATCTCGACGCCCGCGCACTGCTCGTCGGTCCAGGAGTCGTACTGCTCGCTGGTGACCTGCCGGTGCATCCACTCGGGTGCGATCATCTCAGCCGTCACGGCGTACCTCCCCGAGGCTGCTGGGCGAGTCTGGTGCTGGCTACCACAGCCTAGTACCAGCGGTGTACGCATCTGCGCACCCCAGCGGGGGTACGCACATGCGTACAGGCCGCGGGTCGTTCGGGGGCTGTTCGATATCCTCCCCGGCGGGTGGCGGCGCGGGGCCGCCGGTGGGGGAAGCGGGAACCGTATGCAGTCGCCGTCGTCCGAGGGGCCCGTGAAGGAGACGTCCTGGCAGTGGGACGGGGAGACGGGCGGCGGTGAGGCTCCCGCGGATGTGATCGCGGGCGGCGGGGAGCCCCGGGGTCCGGGCCGGCGCGGGCTGCTGATCGGGGCCGGGGTGCTCGCCGCGGGCGGGGCCTCCTGGGCGTTCGGACGTTCCGGTGGCGGCGGGCTCCTGCCCGTGCCGAGCCCGACCAGGGCACAGCCGACCGGGCCGAAGCCGACCACGCTGTCCGGGCCGACGCCGCTGTGGACCTACCGCGGCCCGGAGGAGATGACCCCCGAGCGGCTGACCGCCGCGCCGGGCCGTCCCGTCTACCTCTCCCCGAGCGGCCTCCAGGTCCTCAGGCCCAGCAGTGGCGACCCCGCCCGGCTGGTGGTCTTCGAGCCGCCGTCCGCCCGGCAGCAGCCGGGCGACCGCGACCTGCCCGACACCGTGGTGGTCGGGCCCGACCACCTCTTCGCCACCACCTACCCGGGCCACCTCGAAGCCCGCCACCTCACCGACCCCGCCGCCGACTGGAGCCTGCCGCTGCCCGAGGAGCTGGAGGGCCGGGTCCGCCTGGCCGGCTACGACCGGGGCGTCCTCTACGGCTACTCCTGGGGCCACCCGCGGCCCGGCACCGGCTCCTTGCTGAGCCACCTCTTCGCGGTGCAGGTCGCCGACCGCTCCGTGCTCTGGGTCCTGCCCACCGACCGGGAGGAGCAGCCGATCGTCCCCACCACCGGTTTCCGGAACCCCGTCCTCGTCTGCGTCCGCTTCCGCGAGGGCCACTACGAGGTGGTGGCCAGGGACGCCGCCAACGGCAACGAGCTGTGGACCGCCCCCGGCTCGGAGGACCTGCGCTGGTGCGTCACCGGCGCCGAGCGCATCTACCTCCCCGACGGCACCGGCGGTGTGCGCATGCTGCGCCCCACCGGCGAGCCGGGCTGGACCTACTCCCCTGCCAAGGGCGAGTCCTGGCGGGCGCTGCCGCCCGTCGAGAACGGCCCGCGGCTGCTCATCCCGCGCGACCAGGGCACCGTCACCGGCAACGACACATGGTCCGGCGCGGAGGTCTGGTCCTGCCGGCTGCCGTACCCGCTGGACCGCCGCAGCCGTCCGGTGGTCGCCGACGACACGCTGTTCGTCCCCGGTCCAGGGGCCAGCGGGGTCAGCGCGATCCACACCACGGCCGGCGAACTGGGCTGGACCTTCAAGGACTCGGGGCCGGGCAAGGGCGTCTGGACGGTCGCCGCCGACAAGGACCGCCTCTACGCGGGCCACGACGACGTCCTGCACGCCCTCCCGCTGCGCTGAGCGCCGCGATCCGACGACACGGCAGGATGGTCCGATGCAGGTACGCCCGATCTCCCCCGACAACCTGGCCGAGCTGCTCGCCGACCGCATCACCGCCCTGCCCGACGCCGGCGCACGCCATCTGCGGGTGGCCGTGGACGGCGCGGCCGCCGCCCGACCGGAGGATCTCGCCGACGCCCTGGTGGAGCCGCTGCGGCTGCGCGGCCACACGACACTGCGGGTCTCGGCGGCGGACTTCCTGCGCCCGGCCTCGATCCGGCTGGAGTACGGCCACCAGGACGCGGACGCCTTCCACGACCTCTGGCTGGACGACGGCGCCCTGCTGCGCGAGGTCCTCGACCCGCTGGAGCCGGGCGGCAGCGGCCGCGTGCTGCCCTCCCTGCGCGACCCGGTCACCGACCGCTCGACCCGCGCCCCGTACGTCGAACTCCCGCCCGGCGGTGTGCTGTTGCTGGACGGCGCGCTGCTGCTCGGCCGCTGGCTGCCGCTGGAGCTGACCGTCCACCTGGCGCTCAGCCCGGCCGCGCTGGCCCGCCGCACTCCCGCCGGCCGGCAGTGGACGCTGCCCGCCTTCGCCCGCTACGAGACGCAGACCGTCCCCGCCGAGGCCGCCGACGTCACCGTCCGGGTGGACGACCCTCGCCACCCCGCGCTGGTCGAACGGATCTGACGGCGGGGGCCGGGCCGCGCTGGCAGTACGGGCACCAGAACACCGCCCGGTCGCGCGGCGGCGAGCCCTGGCGCCCGGTCGCCACGGGGGTGACGCAGCGCGGGCAGGGCCGCCCGGCCCGGCCGTAGACCCAGTGCTGGTAGCCGGGCCGGGTGTCGCCGGTGGTGATGTGCCCGGGGCGCAGCTTGTTGGCCTCCAGCATCTGCCGGGCGCGTTCCACCAGCCGGTCGGGGTACGGGAGTTCGCCGACCTCGGTCCACGGTGTCACGCCCGCGACGAAGCACAGCTCGTTCGCGTAGACGTTGCCGATCCCGGCCAGGTTGCGCTGGTCGAGCAGGGCCTCGACGACCGGGCGGCCCGGGCGGGCGAGGAGCCGGCGGACGGCCTCGACCGGGTCCCAGTCGGGGCCGAGCAGGTCGGGGCCGAGGTGGCCGACGATCCGCTGTTCGTCGGTGGTGCGCAGCAGTTCGACGACGGGCAGCCGGTAGCCGACGGCGGTGCCCCGGTCGGTCGCGAGGACGGCGCGGATCTGCCAGGCCGGGCCGCCGGTCCACTGCTCGCCGGGGCGGTAGACCTCCCAGCGGCCGTCCATCCGCAGGTGGGTGTGCAGGGTGAGGCCGCCTTCGAGGCGGGCGAGCAGGTGCTTGCCGCGCGGGGCGACCTCCAGCACCCGGCGGCCGGCGAGGTCGGCGGTGGCGTGCGCGGGCACCCGCAGGTCGGCGCTGGTCAGCAGCTGTCCGGCGAGGGCCTCGTGCAGGCGGGCCGCCACGCGGTAGACGGAGTCACCTTCTGGCATGTCTCCATTCTGGTCCGCGCAGCGGCCCGCGGCCCGGGGGGGCTACTCCGCCCGCTCCGCGTCGCCCGAGGGCTCGCGCACGACGACCACCGGGCAGGGCGCGTGCTCGGTGAGGTGGCGGCTGACCGAGCCGAGCAGCACGCCGGAGAAGCCGCCCAGTCCGCGGCTGCCGACCACGAGCAGCGCCGCGCCCTTGGCGGCCTCCAGCAGCACCCGGGCGGCGCTGCCGGGCGTCACGCTCTCGGTGATCCGCACGCCCGCGTCGTCACCGGCGACCTTGGCGATGGTGTCGCTGAGGGTCTTGCCGGCGATCTCCTCGGGGTTGAAGGTCTCGACGGTCGGCACGCCCTGTCCGGCCCAGCCGTAGAAGGCCGGGTACTCCCAGGCGGCGATGGCGTGGATCGTCCCGCCGACGGCCCGCGCGTAGTCGATCGCCCAGTTCAGCGCCTGCTCCGAGGCGGGCGAGCCGTCCACACCGACGACGATCCGGGGATTGGCACTCATACCCATACTCCTTCGGTTGCTCCTGATTCGGTCCCGACCCTCCGAACATAGATCAAATCGGACAAACGATCGGCATCTGCCACGCCGGAAGGGGCCCTCCGCATTCAATTCCACTGCGGCCGGCCGCCCGGACCTGGGGGGTGCCCGGATGCCGCGCCTCTGCCCGGCCGTCTTCTGCTGACCTCACCGACCCGTCAACTCCGGTATGCCGCCCAGGAGTTGACCATCCGCCGAACCTGCCCCGGGGTGAACCGGGTCATGCAGGAGTCGTAGCTGTAGTCCATGAAGTTGTGGATCGGGTCCAGCCCCGGGCCGGGGCAGGTGTCGCGGCCCTCGGGGCAGCCCGAGGCCGCGGTGCGCTCGGGCGGGGTGTCGTCCACGTAGTCGCCCGGGGCCCGGCAGCCGTTCTGGAAGGTGTGGAAGAGGCCGAGCCAGTGGCCGATCTCGTGGGTCGCGGTGTTGCCCTCGTCGTAGTGGGTCGCGGAGCCGCCCGGCAGGGAGGCGTCGAGCACCACCACGCCGTCCTCGGTGGGGCTCGTCCGGTAGGCGTTCGGGAAGGTCGACCAGCCGAGCAGTTCGTCACCGAGCAGCGCCGTATAGAGGTTGAGGGTGCCCTGGTCGCCCTTGCGCAGGGCGGTCTTCATCTCCTGTTCGGCGGCCGAGCCGGGGGTCATGCCGGTGTACCAGGAGGAGTTGTCGGTCCAGTCGGTGCCGACCAGCTCGAAGTGGAACGGGCTCGGGGCGTTGCCCTCGCCCTGGCCGCCGTAGCTCGCGTTGAGGTGGTCGACCTGGGCGTTGACGACGCCCTGGTCCAGCCGCCCGGCCTCGCCGGAGTGGATCACGTGGAAGTAGACCGGGACGGTGGTCGGGGCGACGGCCCGGGGCCGGGCGGTGCCGAGCCCGGCGAGCCGCGCGTCCAGGTCGGCCTGCATCGCCCGCGCCTCCTCGGCGCTCACCTCGTTCGGGTCCCGCCCGTCCCGGTTGCCGGCCGGCAGCCGGGCCGCGGCATCCGCCGCACCGGCGCCGTCCTCGCACCCGGCCACCGGCACCACGGCGGCGCGGTGCGCGGCCGGTACGGCGAGCTGGCTCAGTGCGGCCGCCGCGACCAGCGCGGCGGCGCACGGGAACAGGCGGGGGGCACGCGAACGCACCCGGGCAGTACGGCGCATCTGCGCTCCTGACGGGGGGAGTCGACGGGGGCTCGGCCGCGCCCCGGGCCCGCTTCGGCCGGACCCGCCGGCGGCGCCCGGCGCGGACTCGCCGAGACTACGACGCCGTGAAGTCGATCTCCCGTAGGGCGCGCGCGGCGGCCCGGTCGAGTACCACGGCCGACGCACAGCCGGTCGGCAGCCGTCCGTCCGCCAGTATCCGGTGGCGCAGCCGGGCCACCGCCGCCCGGTGCCGGGCGAAGGCGTAGCGGGAGACGCCGCGCCGGCGGCGCCGCTGCCCGTCCAGCGCCTCGGCCGGGTCGGCGTCGAGCAGCAGCAGGTGCACCCGGCGCCCCTGCCGGGCGGCGGCGCGGACCAGCCAGCCGCGCACCCAGGGCTGGGCGCCGCAGTCGTGCACCGCGAGCGGCCCGCCGTCCAGCACGGCGCGGCGCAGCCGCCGGTAGTGGGCCAGCCGGGCGAACGGGCGGTAGAGCGCGTACGGCAGGCGGCCGGGCAGTCGGGCCTCGTACTCCTCGCGGACCAGCTGGGAGTCGATCAGCGGGGCGCGGACGCAGCGCCGCATCAGGGTGCTCTTGCCGCTGCCGGGCAGGCCGGTGACGACCAGCAGGTCCCCGGCCGGGTAGCGCAGCACGGCCGGTCCGGGCCCGCGCAGCTCGTGCCGGGCGGGCGGGCCCTGCGACACCGGCAGGACGACCCGCTCCCCGGCGGTGCGCGGCGGCGGCACCCGTGGCGCCGCCGTCGGCACCGTCGTCCTCGTCCCGCCCACCCGGTCTCCCCCCGCCGTTCCCCTGCCAGGAGCATCGCGCATGGCCAAGGGCGAGTAAAGGGCGGTATCGGAGCGGGTACGGAGGGCCCCGGCCCCGCCGGAGGCGCCGGGCGTCAGCCGAGCTGCGGGGCGATCCGGGAGGCGATCAGCTCCAGGTGGTCGAGGTCGTCCAGGTCGAGGATCTGGAGGTAGATCCGCGCGCTGCCGACCGCCGCGTACCGGCTGATCTTCTCGACGACCTCGTCCGGGGTGCCGGCCAGGCCGTTCTCCTTCAGCTCCGCCACCTCGCGGCCGATCGCGGCGGCCCGGCGGGCCACCTCGGCGTCGTCCCGGCCGACGCAGGCGACGAGCGCGTTGGAGTAGACCAGGTCGTCGGCCGAGCGCCCGGCCCGCTCGACGGCGGCGCGCACCCGGCCGAACTGGGCGGCGGTGGCGTCCACCGGGGCGAACGGCAGGTTGAACTCGTCGGCGAAGCGGGCGGCCAGCGCCGGGGTCCGCGTCGGACCGTGGCCGCCGATCAGCACCGGGACGTGCTCCTGGGCCGGCTTGGGCAGCGCGGGCGAGTCGGTCAGCGTGTAGTACTCGCCGGCGAAGTCGAAGGTGTCGCCGAGCTTGGTGTTCCACAGCCCGGTGATGATCGCCAGCTGCTCCTCCAGCCGTCCGAACTTCTCCTTCGGGAAGGGGATGCCGTAGGCGGTGTGCTCGGCCTCGTACCAGCCGGCGCCCAGGCCGAGCTCGACCCGGCCGCCGCTCATCGCGTCCACCTGGGCGACCTGGATCGCGGTGACGCCCGGCAGCCGGAAGGTGGCGGCGGTCATCAGGGTGCCCAGCCGGATGGTGCTGGTGTCGCGGGCGAGGCCGGCCAGGGTGATCCAGGCGTCGGTGGGACCGGGCAGGCCGTCCACGTCGCCCATCTTCAGGTAGTGGTCGGAACGGAAGAACGCGCTGAAGGCACCGAGCTCCTCGGCAGTGCGGGCGACCTTGAGGAGGGTGTCGTAGCTCGCGCCCTGCTGGGGCTCGGTGAAGATGCGGAGGTCCATGCGGGCCATTGTGTTACGGACCACCCGGTGGGCGCAGCGGATCCGTCGGACCACGGACCGTTCCGAGTGCGCGGGCGGGGTGGCCAAGGTCTCAGCACAGAAGCGTCACGGGCGTCCGTTCCGGCGCCGGGGCTCGCCTACCGTGGACGGATGTTCGCCACCTCCGACGATTCCTTCCGGCGCTCCCCCGACGAGCCGGCCGGCTGTCCGCTGCCCGGCATCGTGACGGCCTTCACGCCCCGGCTGGCCGAGTTCGCCTTCGAGCCCGGCTTCGTCGCGGCGGTCGACCAGCACGCGGCGATGCTGCGGGAGCTGCTGTACGCGCAGGGACCGGAGCTCGCGCCCCGGCCCCTGGACCGTGAGGAGTTGTCGGACTACGCGCTGGGCTTCCTGGACGCGCTCGGCGAGATCGGCTGGCGGGAGCCGGTCGGCTACGACTACGCCGTGCTGCGGCTCACCGCGATCTGCTGGCTGGTGCGCGAACAGGGCCTGTTGGAGGTGTGAGCCGGGCGGGCCCTCACCTGTTCTCGCCGGGGTCGATGCCCGGGGCGGGCGGGGTGCCCGGGCCGGCCTGGGTGGTCGGCCGGATCGGCTGGTTGGACAGCGCGTCGGAGCGGCCTGCCTGGTAGGCGGTGCCGCGCAGCCGGGCCGTCTCCCGCTCGGCTCCGTCCAGCCACCGCTCCCAGCGCTGGCGCATCGGGATGATCAGACCGCCGCCGACACCGACCACCAGCACACCGACGATGGCGGCGAGCGCGGCGATCAGCACCGGCCCGGTGATCGCGGTGGCGATCCCGGCCTGGCCCAGCGCGGCGATCACACCGAGGCCGAGGATGAACGCCCAGACCAGGGTGGAGACGGTCCGGCCGTACGAGGTGCCGGAGAGCGAGCTGCCCACGATGTCGCGCACGCCGTTGGCGATGGCCATCGCGACCACCACGATCACGACGGCGACGATGCCCCGCGGCAGCCAGGCGACGATGCCGTGGATCATCGTGCTGATCGGGTTCGGGCCGAAGACGCCGAACGCCAGTTGCAGGGCCATCAGCATGACGATGTAGTAGACGACCTTGCAGATGATGCCGGTCATGTCGTACTTGGAGCCGGCCAGCCGGGCGCCCATCCCGGAGCGCTCCGCGACCCGCTCCGAACCGAGCCGGCGCAGCACCCGGTCGAGCACCTTGGCGATCGCCTTGGCCACGAACCAACCGATGACCAGGATCGCCAGGAAGGCGATGAACTGCGGGATGAACTTGGCGATCTTCGACCAGGCCTCGGTGAAGCCAGACCCGAAGTCGACGGACAGTGCGAGCTGCTGAGCCACGGAGTCCTCCACTCGATGACGCGGCGCCACGAGCGGGCGCTGCGGGCCCCCACCTCCGTGGATAGCAGGCACCCGGTCGGCCCGCGCGCGCCCGGTGTCCGGGATGGTTCCCTCGGGTGAACCGTCCGGCCGTCCGCACGCGTACAGTGGCGCTCCGGAGACGGACCGAGGGGCGGGGCGGACGGGACGGTGCGATGGTGAGCGGTACGGCGGGGAGCGGTACGGCGGGGAGCGGTACGGCGGCCGGGCGCCCGGTGCAGCACCGGGCGCTGCACTGGCGGGTGCGGCCCGAGACGGCGCGGGCCGCCGTCCTGGTGCTGCACGGCGGCGAGGAGCACAACCTCGCCCGGCCCGGGCGCCTCAACCTCCCGCTGCTGCGGATGCACGGCTTCCTGCGCGGCCTGACCAGGGCGACCGCGGACGCCGGGATCGCCGTCGGGACGGTCCGCTACCGCCACCGCGGCTGGAACGGCGAGCGGGCCGACGCCGCCCGGGACGCGACCGCCGCGCTCGACGAACTGACCGCGCTGCTCGGCCCGGTGCCGACCGTCCTGATCGGCCACTCGATGGGCGGCCGCGCCGCGCTCCGGGCCGGCGGACACCCGTCCGTCACCGGCCTGGTCGCCCTCGCGCCGTGGTGCCCGGCCGAGGACCCGTGCGAGCAACTCGCCGGGCGGGACGTCCTGATGCTGCACGGCGACCGCGACACCGTCACCCCGCCCGCCGACACCCGTGCCTTCGCCGCCCGCAGCCGCGCCGCGGGCGCCCGGGTCTGCGGCTACACCGTCACCGGCAGCGGCCACGCCATGCTCCAGCGCGTCCCCGACTGGCACCGCGCCACCACCCGCCTCACCACCGCCCTCCTCGGCCTCCACCCCCTCCCCGCCGAAACCGCCTCCGCCCTCGCCCTCCCGCCCGCCTCCCGCGAGGCCCTCACCCTCCCCCTCCCGCCCCAACCCCGCCGCGCCCCCGCCCTCTGAGGGACCGGGGCCGCCGGGGCTCCCCACCACCGGCGCAGCGAGCGCCGCTTCGGCCCTGAGCGCGGGAGTCCCAGGCCCCGTCGTCCTCCGGGTCCGGGGTGGGGCGCGGCCGGCCGACAGGGCGCGGCCGAGCGGGGTGGGGCGGTGGGTGACGGAGCGGCCGGTGCGGTCCTTGGTGGTCAGCCGGCGCGTGCACGCTCAGGGACAGCTCCATCAGGACACCCGGCGGGGAGCGGGCCCGGGGGGCTCATGCTCCCGCACGAACAACCCGGGGCTGTTCCGCGCTCCCTCCACACGGGTGGATTCTCCCTCCTGGCCGGGCCCGGAGACGGTCGGTGGACGGATGATCCGTCCCAGGGCCGTGCCGGACGGTCCGGGAAGGACGGTTCGGGACGATGAGCACGACGCGACGGTCGCTGCTGGGCGCGGCGCTGGCGACCCCGCTACTGGGATGGCTCACCGGGACGGCGGTCGGTGCCGTTGACGGCGGCACCGACCGCGCCGCGAACCTGGGCACGCTCACCGACGGCTGGGTGGAAGTGCGCTGGACACCGGACGCGCAGGCCCAGCTCGACCGCTTCCAGGCGATGGTGGACGTCGTCGCCCCGGCGCGCGTGGTGCTGGACCGCCACGGCCCGGCCGTACGGCTGCCGATCCGCTCGGCCAAGGGGGACCCGTCCCTCGCCAACCCGCCGAAGGTGCACGGCGACGGGGCGCTGGACGGCGGGGTCTCGGTCCGCACTTCCAAGGGCGTCTACCGGGTGGTGGACGTGACCGGCGCCATCAGGGACGGCCTGGGCTCCGGCCGGTGCGAGGTCAGCGGGGCGGAGATGGGGCACCGCTCGGCCTTCCGGTGCGGCCTGACGGAGGGGAAGCTGACGGCCGAGCCGGTGCCGGCGGGGCAGCCGATGAAGGTCCGGCTCAGCGGGGTGCCGCTGCGCCCCACCCAGGAGGCGGTGGACGCGTACACCGCGAACTTCGGCGCGCACCCGGTGACGGTGGACACGGTGCTGGCGTACGTCACGGCGCAGGGAACGTACACCCCTCCGCCGGCCGCGCAGGAGTAGCCGTCGGTCGGGCGGTGCGGGACTGGGCGGGCACCGCGCCGCCGAAGCGCCGCTCGCGGGCCGCGTAGGCCCGGACGGCCTCGCCCAGCCGGGCCAGGTCGTAGTCGGGCCACGGCGTCGGGTCGAACAGCAGCTCGGCGTAGGCGAGTTGCCAGGGCAGGAAGTTGCTGAGCCGCTGCTCCCCGGAGGTGCGGATCAGCAGGTCGACGTCCGGGAGGTCCGGGACGTACAGGTGCCGGGCGAGGTCGGCCGGGCCGATCGCCTCCGGGCGGATCTCGCCCGCCACCGCAGAAGCGGCCAACGCCCTCGCGGCGGCGGCCAGTTCCTCCCGGCCGCCGTAGTCCACGCAGACCGTCAGGGTCAGTGTGCCGTTGTTGGACGTCAGGTTCTCCACCAGCGCGATCGAGGAGGCGAGCGACTCGTCCACCCGGTCCCGGCGGCCGCACCAGCGGATCCGTACGCCGAGCGCGTGCAGGCCCTCCGCGCTGCGGGCGATGCCGTCGGCCAGGGAGTCGAACAGCGCGGTCAGCTCCTCGGGCGGGCGGTCCCAGTTCTCGGTGGAGAACGCGTAGAGGCTCAGGTGCCGGACGCCCAGCCGCAGCGCCGCGTTGACCAGGCGCAGCGCGGCCCGCTGCCCGGCCTGGTGGCCCTGTTCGACGGGCAGCCGCCGGGCCTCGGCCCAACGGCGGTTGCCGTCCATGATCACGGCGACGTGGGCGGGCGTCCCGGCGGCCGTCGGGTCGGGGCGGGCGCGGTGGTGGGGGGTGATGCCGTCGGAGCTCAGCGGGGTGAGGCCCTCGGCCAGGACGCGCGAGCGCAGCAGGACCACTTCGTCGTGCTGGAGTTGGGCGCCGAGCAGCATGGCGTGCAGGAACGGGCGGAACTCGGGGGCGGCCAGCCAGGTGGCGGGCAGGGCCTGTGCCAACAGGCCGTGCAGCTGGACCTGTTGGATCTCGACCAGCTCGTCCAGGGCGCTCCGCCGGTCGTCCCGGCCGAGGTCGGCGATGGTCGAGTCGAGGTCCGCGACGGTCGGGCCGAGGTCGGCGACGGTCAGGTCGAGCCGGTGCAGCTCCTCCCGCGGCAGGTAGCAGCGGCCGGCCGCGAGGTCGAGCGGCAGGTCTTCCAGGATGTCGGCCAGCTGGCAGGCCTCCCCCAGTGCGGACAGCGCGAATGCCGCTTCGGGGCCGGGCGCGGACAGCAGGGGGGCCCACAGCTCGGTGATCGTCCCGGCGACGCCCCGCAGGTGGCGGCGCTGGTCCGCGCGGGTCTCGAAGGCGGGCGGGCGGGCGCCGTCGGCCCGGGTGGCGTCCAGGAACTCCTCGATCAGGGTGAGGTCCAGCCTCCAGCGCCGCACGGTGTCCACGAGCGCCCGGCGCAGCGGGTGCTCGCTGCGGCCGGCCGCCAGCTCGGCCAGGGTGTCGGCCCGCCAGCGGGCGAACCGGCGCCCCCGTTCGGCGGCATCCCCGGCCCCATCGGCCCCATCGGCGATCCGGTCGGACCGGGAGGCGAAGGCGCTGACGGCATGGAGATACGGCCGCACCTCGGGCGGCAGCGCGTCGCTGATCCCCCACAGCGGGGCGAGGTGGCCCGCCACCTCCCGCTCGCAGAGCCGGTACGACTCCCTCAGCCGCGACGGACCGTCCGCGCCCGCCGTCTGGTTCCCCGCCATGCCCGTACCCCGCCTCCGCCTCCGCCGACACCGCGTGCCGCCTGGTCAACGAGGCGGCGGCGGATCGGTGGCGATCCGGGAGCGCGGGCACCGGTCAGGGCAGCCGGACGGTGAACACCGTGCGCCCGGGCCTGCCGGCCACCGTCACCGTGCCGCCGTGCGCCCGGACGACGGCCCGGACGATCGCCAGGCCGAGCCCGGTCGAGCCGGTGGCACGGGAGCGGGCCCGGTCGCCGCGGACGAAGCGCTCGAAGACCCGGTCGACGAGCTCGGGCGGGATCCCCGGCCCGTCGTCCGTGACGCTCAACTCGACCTCGCCGTCCGCCCGTTCGAGGCCCAGCCGGACCTCGGTGCCGGGCGGGGTGTGGGTGCGGGCGTTGGCCAGCAGATTGGCCACCACCTGGCTCAGCCGGTGCTCGTCGCCGCGCACCAGCACCGGGTCCTCGGGCAGGACGAGCCGCCAGCGGTGCTCCGGCCCGGCGGCGCGGGCGTCGGCCACCGCGTTGAGGACGATCCGGGTCAGGTCCACCTCCTCCGCGGCCAGCGGGCGGCCGGCGTCCAGCCGGGCGAGCAGCAGCAGGTCCTCGACGATCGCCCCCATCCGCACCGCCTCGGCGTCGATCCGCTCCAGCGAGTGGCGCACCGGCTCCGGCACCGGCCCGGGGTGGCGCAGCGCCAGCTCGGCATGGCCGCGGACGGCCGCGACCGGGGTGCGCAGCTCATGGCTGGCGTCGGCGGCGAAGGCGCGCAGCCGTTCCTCCACCGCGTGGCGGCGGGCCAGCGCGTCGCCGACGTGCCCGAGCATCCGGTTGAGCGCGGCGCCGACCCGGCCGACCTCGGTGCGCGGGTCGTCGTCCGGCACGCGTTCGGCGAGCATCACCTCGCCGCTGGCGAGCGGCAGCGCGCTGACCCGCTCGGCCATGCCCACCACCCGGCGCAGCGGGCGCAGCGAGAAGCCGACCCAGACGGCTCCGGCCGCGCCCGCGGCGGTGACGGCGATCGCGAAGACGGTCAGCTCCAGGGTCTCCAGCCGTTCGACGGTCTCCTCGGCCGGGCGCAGCGGCAGACCACTGACCAGCACGTCGCCGTCCCGCCCGGCGACCGCGCGGACCCGGTAGTGGCCCAGGGTCCGGCCGAGGTCGAGGGTGCGGGCCGGGCCGCCGACCGGCAGCCCGGCCAGCGTCTGCTGCTGTGCGGGGGTGAAGGTGACCCGGTCGTCCTCGTCGCCGGGGTCGTCCACGTCGTCGGCGTCCCCGTCGACCACGCCCGCGGCGGTGACCCGCCCGGCCAGCAGCCGTACCCCGAGGGTGCCGGGGGTCTGGGCCCGGGTGTCAGGGCTCGCGCCCTGGCCGGTGTGCTCCAGGCTGGCGGCGTAGCGGCCGCCGGACTCGGCGAGCTGCTGGTCCAGGCGGTCGACCAGGAAGTGGCGCAGCGCGGCGGTGGTGGCGAAGCCGACGGCGGCGCAGGTGACCACGAGCAGCACCAGCAGACCGGCGATCAGCCGGGCCCGCAGGGTCCGGGGCACCAGCCGGGCGGCGCGGGCCCGTACGGTCGTCACGCCGCCGCCTTGATCAGGTACCCGGCGCCGCGCACCGTGTGGATCATCGGACTGCGACCCGCGTCCACCTTCTTGCGCAGGTAGCTGATGTACAGCTCCACGATGTGCGCCTGCCCGCCGAAGTCGTACGACCAGACGGCGTCCAGGATCTGCGCCTTGCTGAGCACCTGCCGGGGGTGGCGCAGCAGATGGGCGAGCAGCGCGTACTCGGTCGGGCTGAGCTCGATCGTCTCCCCGCCGCGGGTGACCTCGCGGGCTTGGTCGTCCAGCACCAGGTCGCCCAGCACCAGGGCGTGCGGCGGCGGCTGCCGGGTCGCGGCGGGCGGGGCGGCGCGGCGCAGCAGGCCGCGCAGCCGGACGACCACCTCGGCCAGGCTGAACGGCTTGGTCACGTAGTCGTCGCCGCCGGCCGCGATGCCCGCGATCCGCTCCTCGACGGCGTCCCGGGCGGTGAGGAAGAGCACCCGCACCTCGGGCTGCTCGGCGTGGATGCGGCGCAGCACCTCCAGGCCGTCGAGGTCGGGCAGCATCACGTCCAGCACCACGGCGTGGGGCCGCCAGGCCGCGGCGGCCTCGACGGCGGCCAGGCCGGTGGTCGCGCCGCGCGCCTGCCAGCCCTCGTAGCGGACGGCCCCGCAGACCACCTCGACCAGGTCCGGCTCGTCGTCGACGACCAGGACCCGCCAGTCCGGGCGGTCGGCGGTCTCGTCCATGGGTCTCCCTCGGGTCGGTTCAGCGCATTGTTCATCCTGGCCGGGCCCGATGAGAAACCGGTGAGACCTCGGAGGGTGGTTCGTGGACTGTTGCATTAGCGCTGACCTGGGCTGATGGAGCCCTGGAGGGCGGTCGGGGCGGGTCCGGCTCAGAGCCCGCTCAGAGCTTGCGGTGCGATCGTGGGCGGCCTCGGCGACAGTACGCGCCGCCGGGCGTTGAGGAGGTCCCGATGAGCACTGCCGCCGCACCGACGTCGCGGCCCGGACACCGGACGGCACCCGACCGTCCCGGCCACCGGGCGGCGCCGCGTCCGCCGTTCGCCCTGGACCCGCGCGCGGCGCTCGGCCTGATCGCGGTGGGCGCGCTCGGTGTGCTCGCGCTCTGGTGGAAGGACACCCCGTCGGTGGTCGGCGCGGCCGGCTGGCTGACCGGAGCCGCCCGGATCACCGGGCTGCTGGCCGGGTACGCCGCGCCGGTGCTCATCCTGCTGATGGCCCGGATGCCGCCGGTGGAGCGCGGGGTCGGCGCGGACCGGCTGGCCCGCTGGCACGCCTTCGGCGGGCGCTGGATGGTGGCCCTGGTCGCGGTGCACGTGCTGACGGTCATCTGGGGCTACGCGCTGACCGACGGGCGCGGGCTGGTCGGCGAGACCGTGGAGATGGTCTTCCACTACCCCGAGATGATCAAGGCCACCCTGGGCACCCTGCTGCTGCTCGGCACCGGCGCGGTCTCCGCCCGGATCGCCCGCCGTCGCCTCGCCTACGAGACCTGGTACTACCTGCACCTGGCGACCTACCTCGCGGTGGCTCTGGCCTTCTCCCACCAGCTGGTCACCGGCGCCGACCTGGCCGGCGGCCCCGGCCAGGCCGCCTGGTACGCGCTCTACTTCGGCACGGCGGCGCTGCTCGGCTGGTTCCGGCTGCTCCGGCCGTGGCTGCTCGACCGGCGCCACCGCCTGGAGGTCGCCGAGGTGCGGCGGGAGGGCCCCGGCGTGGTGTCGCTGTTCCTGACCGGGCGGCGGCTGGACGAGCTGGGCGCCGAACCGGGCCAGTTCTTCCGGCTCCAGTTCCAGGCGCCCGGGCTGCGCTGGGCCGCCAACCCGTACTCGCTGTCCGCGCCGCCGCACCCCCGCTTCCTGCGCTTCACCGTCAAGGACCTCGGCGGACACAGCGGCGCGGTGGCCGCGCTGCGCCCGGGGACCAGGGTGCGCGCCGAGGGCCCGTACGGGGCGTTCACCGGGCGGCGGCTGCGGCAGCGCCGGGTGCTGCTGCTCGGCGCCGGGGTGGGGATCACCCCGCTGCGGGCGCTGTTCGAGACACTGCCGGGCGAGCTGACCCTGGTCCAGCGGGCCCGGCGGCCTCAGGACCTGCTGTTCCGGGCCGAGCTGGCCGAGGTCGCCCGGCGGCGCGGGGCGACGGTGCACGAGCTGCTCGGCTCGCGGGAGCAGGTCGGCGACCTCGGGGTCGCGCTGGCCCGGCTGGTCCCGGACCTCGCCGCGCACGAGGTGTACCTGTGCGGCCCGGACGCCCTCGCCGAGGAGGCCGTACGGGCACTGCGGGCGGCGGGGGTGCGGCCTGGGCGCATCCACCACGAGAGCTTCTCGTTCTGAGCGCCCGTCCTGAGCCGCTGTCCTGAGCCGCTGTCCTGAACAGCCGTCCTGAGCAGCTGTTCCCAGCCATCGATTCGGCTTGCCGAGTACCCGAGGAGCGTCGATTTCCATGCGCCGAGCCGTCGTCACCAGTGCCGCCACCGCGGCCGGGGTGGTGCTGCTGCTGTCCCTCAAGCCGCACGAGGCGGCCGGGCCCACGCCGGTGATCGGCACGGGGTCCGGGTCCGGGACCGATGTCTCGCAGCCGTCTGCCGCCCAGCCGTCGGCGGGCACGGGCGCGGCCCCCGGTTCGTCGGCCGGTTCGTCGGCCGCTCCGGCCCCGTCCGGCTCCGCCGCTCCCTCGGGCGCCACCCGGAAGGTCAGCGGCAACACCGTCAACACCCGCTACGGCCCGGTGCAGGTCCAGGTCACCCTGGCGGGCAGCCGGATCACCGCCGTGGACGTGGTCAAGTACCCGAACTCCGAACGGCGGGACCGGGAGATCAACAGCTCCGCGCTGCCGGTCCTCAACCAGGAGGCGATATCCGCCCAGAGCGCCCACATCGACGTGGTCAGCGGCGCGACGTACACCAGCGACGGCTACGTCCGCTCGCTCCAGAGCGCCCTCGACCGGGCCAAGGGCTGAGGCGCCGTGCTCCGCCACGCCGAGCCCGTGATGGGGACGGTCTTCTCGATCACCGTGCGCGACCCGGGCCCCGGCACCCCGGCGGTCCTGGCGCGGATCGCCGAGCGGCTGCACCGGATCGACGCGGTGTTCTCCATCTACCGGGCGGACAGCGACATCAGCCGCCTCGACCGGGGCGAGATCGTCCTCGCCGACTGCGATCCGGAGGTCCGCGCGGTTCTGGCGGCCTGCCGCGAGGTGGCCGCCGAGACCGACGGCTACTTCACCGAGCGGCCCGACGGCCGGCTCGACCCGAGCGGCTGGGTCAAGGGCTGGGCGGTCGAGCGGGCGAGCGCGCTGCTGCGCGCCTCCGGGGCCCGGCAGTACTGCGTCAGCGGCGGCGGGGACGTGCAGAGCGCCGGCGGGCCGTGGCGAGTCGGCATCGCCGACCCCCGCCGGCCCGGCCTGCTGGCCGCCGTCCTGGCCGGCCACGACCTCGCCGTGGCCACCTCGGGCACCGCCGAGCGCGGCGCGCACATCCACGACCCGCACACCGGCCGCCCGGCCGAGGGCTTGGCCTCGCTCACCCTGGTCGGCGCACCGGGCACCGGCATCGCCCGCACCGACGCCTGGGCCACCGCCGCCTTCGCCATGGGACCGGACCGCGCCCTCGCCTGGGCCACCCGCCGGGCGGGCATCGAGGCGCTGGCCGTGCTGCCGGACGGCTCCAAGCGCTGGACAACCGGGCTGCCGGGGCACTTCCCGGCGAGCGGGCCGGCGGACTGGCGGGCCGCCGTCGGCTGACCGGCCGTGGAACGGTGTCCGCGGCATACGGAACGAGTGTTCCCGGGAACGTCGGTTCCAGGCGGAACGCCCG
Source organism: Kitasatospora brasiliensis (assembly GCF_032654805.1). Lineage (NCBI taxonomy): Bacteria > Bacillati > Actinomycetota > Actinomycetes > Kitasatosporales > Streptomycetaceae > Kitasatospora > Kitasatospora brasiliensis. The sequence continues at coordinate 410,058 of NZ_JAUOOW010000004.1, read as the reverse complement.
TTCCCGGGAACACTCGTTCCGCCCCACCCTCGCTTCTGCCGCGCCGCCCGCCAGGTTGGTCACCACGCCCAGCAGCAGCGCGCCGCCGATCCCCGGGAGCCACTCCGTCCCGGTCCCGTTTCCTCGACCGCCCGCCCCGCTGTGGGGGCGCCCCTCGGCCGGGGGTAGGGCCGTGCCCCGGGGAAGGGCCCTACCCCGGGGAACGGCCGAGGCCCGGGGAGGAGCCGAGGCCCGCAGCCGGTTCCGACGCCGGTGCTAGGGTGATCGGAAAGTCGGACTGGAGGCTCGGAGGCGCTGAACCATCGTGCGGGCGCCCGGGATTGCCGCAGCCACGGCCTGGTCGAACGTCCGGTCCGCCGCCCGCTCCAGCCTACGCTCCGCCGCCCGGTCCGCGGCGCGGCGCTCCCCCGCCGCCGCCGGTTACCTCCTCCTCGTCCTCGGCACCGGTCTGGCCGCGCTGGTCGGGCTCTGCCTGCTGCTCGCCGTCCTCGCCCTCTGTCTGGTCGGCGTGGGCCTGCCACTCCTCCGCCCATCCCTGCAACTGCTGTGCCACTACGCCGAGTTCCACCGGCGGCAGGTCGGCCGCCGACTCGGCGGCGACCGGCCGCGCACCCCGTACGGCGACCGGGTGTCCGTGCGCGACCCGGCCGTCCGCAAGGACCTGCTCTGGCTGCTCGCCCACGGCACCGCCGGGACGGCCCTGTCCGGCGCCGCCCTCACCCTGTGCAGCCACGCCGTCAACTGGCTGACAGCACCGGTGTGGTGGCAGCTCCTGCCGAACGAACGCGGGAAGATCATCCTGCTGACCGTCGACTCCTGGCCGATGGCCGCCGCCGCGACTGCCGGCGGGATCGGCTACGCCGCGCTCGCCCTGGCCGTATTGCCACCGATCGCCGACCTGCACGCCAGGGCCTCCCGCCGGCTGCTCGTCGCCCGGCCCCGCACCTCGCTCGCCCGGCGCGTCCAGGAGCTGACCACCAGCCGGTCCGAGGCACTGGACGCCCACGCCGCCGAACTGCGCAGAATCGAACGGGACTTGCACGACGGCGCCCAGGCCAACCTGGTGGCCGTCTCGCTGCGGCTCGGCATGATCCGCCGCGCCCTGGAGCAACGCCCCGAGCAGGCCGCCGAGTTGGTGGACTCCACCCAACTCGTCGCCGAACAGGCCCTGGAGTCGCTGCGCACCCTGGTCCGCGGCATCCACCCGCCGCTGCTCGCCGACCGCGGCCTCGCCGAGGCCGTACGATCGCTCGCCGCCCGCTGCGCCGTGCCCACCCGGGTGGAACTCGACGCCCCGCCCGCCGCCGTCCCACCGCCCCGCGCGCCGGCCGCCGCCGAGGCCGCGGCCTACTTCGTGGTCTCCGAGGCGCTGGCCAACGTCGCCCGGCACAGCGGCGCCCGACACGCCCTGGTCCGGCTGCGGATCACCGCCGACGCCATCGCCGTCCGGGTCGAGGACGACGGCCGGGGCGGCGCCGTCGAGGGCGCGGGCAGCGGACTGCCCGGCCTGCGTCGAAGGGTCGCCGCGTTCGACGGGACCACCCGCCTGTCCAGCCCTCCCGGGGGCCCGACCGTACTGGAAGTGGAGGTCCCGTGCGGGTCCTGATCGCCGAGGACAACGCCCTGCTCCGCGAGGGCCTGGTCCTGCTGCTGCGCAGCGAGGGCCACGAGGTGTGCGCGACCGTCGAGCACGGCGACGACCTGCTGCCGGCGCTGCTCGACCACCGCCCGGACGTCGCCGTGGTCGACGTCCGGCTGCCGCCGGACTTCCGCGACGAGGGCCTGCGCGCCGCCGTCGAGGCCCGCCGCCGACTGCCCGCGCTGCCCGTCCTGATCCTCTCCCAGTACGTCGAACGCGCCTATGCCGCCGAGCTGTTGGCCCAGAGTGCCACCGGCGTCGGCTATCTGCTCAAGGACCGGGTCGGCCGCGCCGAGGAGTTCCTCCAGGCCCTGGGGCGCGTCGCCGAGGGCGGCACCGCGATGGACCCCGAGGTCATCTCCCAGCTGATGGCCCACCGCGCCGGCCCCGACCCGCTGGCCGCCCTCACCCCGCGCGAACGCGAGGTGCTCGCCCTGATGGCCGAGGGCCACAACAACCCGGGCATCGCCGAACTCCTCTTCCTGGCCGAGAGTTCGGTGAACAAGCACATCGGCAGCATCTTCGGCAAGCTCGGCATGCCCACCCCCGACACCGGCCACCGCCGGGTGCGCGCCGTCCTCACCTACCTGCGCGCACTCGCGGACGACTGACCCTCCGCCGCCGGGCCCGCCAGCCGCAGCTGCTCCTCCTCGACGATCAGCGCCGCCAGCGACGGCTCCGACACGTCCACCGCCTCCGGGGTCGACTCCGCCACCTCGCTGCGCCGCGCGTAGTCATCGAACAGCCGGCCCTTCGCCCGCAGCAGCCGCAGCATCCGCTGGTCGACGCTGTCCGCCGCCAGCAGCCGGTGCACCCGCACCCGGCGGACCTGCCCCATCCGGCGGGAGCGCCCGATCGCCTGCTCCTCCAGCGTCGGCTTGACCTGAGGCTCGCAGAGGACCACCACCGAGGCGGCCTGGATGTTCAACCCCACACCGCCGGCCTGAATCTGGCACAGCAGCACCGCGTGCCCGACCACCGCGCCGAACTCGTCCACCACCCGCTGCCGCCGCTCCGCCCCCAGGGAGCCGTCGATCGGTCCGAACGGCCGCTGATCCAGGGCCACTTGGACGGCCGTCAGCACCTCGCGGAAGAACGAGAAGACCACCACCTTCAGCCCGCTGTCCGCCGCCTCCCGGACGATCTCCAACAGCCGCCTGAGCTTGGCCGACTCCTTGGGCACCGCGTACCCGGCCCGCCGCATCGCGGGGAAGTTGCCCGCCGCCACAGCCGACCGGTAGGCGGCGAGGTCGGCGGGCGAGAACTCCTCCCACTCGTCCACGTGCACGACCTCGGGCAGCTCGGTGAGCACGTCCCGCTGGTTGCGGCGCAGGTACGCCGGGGCCACCGCCTTGCGGAAGGCCACCGGCCCGGCGTCCGCCGAGCCCTGCCCGACCGACGGCACCAGCTCGGGCTGGAGGTACTCCACCAGCGCACGGAACTCCTCCACCCGGTTCTCCATCGGCGTCCCGGTGAGGAACAGCACCCGCTCCACCCGCTCCGCCCAGGCGGCCACGGCCCGGGAGCGCTGCGCGGCACGGTTCTTGACGAAGTGCGCCTCGTCCACCACGACCATGCCGAGAGTGACCGCCTCCGCGATCTTCTCCGGCTCTCCCAGGCGGCGCAGCCCGTCGAAGGTCACCACCGCGACCCCGCCCTCCCGGAGCCACTCCGCGAGCGCCGCCTCCCGCTCCGGGCCGTGCACCCGGTACGCCCGCAGGGTGCTGCGCGAGCCGACCTCCCGGATCCAGTTGATCAGGACGCTGGCCGGGCAGACCACCAGGAAGTGGCTGCTCCCCCGCGCCCGCAGGTGCGCCAGCACCGCGATCGCCTGCACCGTCTTGCCGAGGCCCATCTCGTCCCCGATGATCACCCGCCGCTGGGCCAGCGCGAAACGCGCCCCGAACGCCTGGTAGCCGCGCAGCGAGACCCGGCAGTGGGCGTCGTCCAGCGGCTCGGCCCGGACCCGCTCCGACAGCTCCTGCGGCAGGAACCCCTCGGCGGCGCCGAGTTCGACCCCGGCCTCCTCGACGATCCCGCCGAGCACGCCGTAGTAGTCCGCCGAACGCAGCTCGAAGTCCGTCCACGCCTCGATCGGGTCGACCGGCGGGCGCAGCAGGTCGACGGAGGCCTGGGCCAGCAGCACCGGCGCCTGCTGCGCCCCGAACTCCGCCAGCACCTCCGCCAGCCGCCCGACCGCCGCCCGCGCCCGCACCCGCCGCTCCCGCCCGGCGAGCAGCCCGCGCCACACCCCGCGGGCCGGCCCGGCGTCCGCCACCAGCGGCTCGACCTCTGCCTCGATCCGCTCCGCCGTCTCCCTGGCCCGCCGCGCCTGCGGCCCGGCGGCCACCAGCCGCTGGAGCGCGACGAGCAGTTCGGTGCCCGTCCCGTCCCGCTGCTCGACGTCCAGCCGCACCGCCACCGTCTGCTCGACCGCCCTGGCGATCTGCCCGGCGGCGGCGATCGCCTGCGCCGCCGTCTGCTCCCCGACCCCCGGGATCAGCCGCAGCGTGTACGGGGAGGCCTCCGCCACCTGCCGCACCGTCGCCAGCCCGGCGGCCTCCAACGCCCCGACCCTCAGCCGACCCTCGGTCACGTCCCGCAGCCGCCCCACCGGAATGGCGCCGAGCTCCTCCCGCACCAGCCCGTCCCGCACCTCCGCGTACGCCCGCCACACCTGCTCGACGGCCCCCCGATGGTCCGCCACCACCGCCCCGGCCGCCGCCCGCAACCCCTCCGCCTCGGCCAGAACCACCCCGACCCGCCGCCGCTCCCCCACCACCCCGCCCCCTGTCTCCCGCCACACCCGGCCCCACCATGATCCCACCCGACGGCCCCCGGAGCCCGGCCCGGACCGGATCAGGACTTCGCACCACGCAACGGAAATGCCCCCATCCCCCGACCGCCCCGCAGAGCCCGCCCCGGACCTGGCCGAACCTGAATCAGAACCGCACACCACACACCAGAACATGCCGAAATCCCCCCGGTGGCACCGGGGGGATGGGGCGGTGGGTGTGGCCGCTACGCGCGGATGCGACGGAAGGCGGCGAGGAGGAGGAGCAGGGTGAGGGTCAGGAGGAGGCCGGTCTCGACGAGTTGGACGGGGACGAGGTGGTCGGCGGGGTGGTAGCGGAGCCAGGAGGCGGTGGCGTCGTCGCAGTCGGTGCTGAAGCTGAAGCCGCAGGCGCTGGTGCTGACGCGACTGCCGTCGGCGAGGACGATGCCACGGTCGAGGAGCCAGGAGTTGGTGGGCTCGGTCGTGCGCAGGGCCGCCACCCGGTCCACGGCGGGGTAGAGGGAGGGGCGGGCCCAGAGGACCAGGCCGTGGATGGCGGCCACGAGGGCGCCGGTGAGCACCATCGCGGGCAGGGTGCGGCGGATGAGCTGGCCGACGAGGACGCCGAGGGCCAGGGCGAACAGGGACCAGGCGATCGGGGCGAGGCCGAGGACCGGGTAGGTGAAGAATTGGAACGGCGGGTCGAAGGCACCCGAGCCGTGCACGATGTCGGTCCACCACACCCAGGTCATCAGCGTGGCGAGCACACCGCTGACGGCCAGGACGGCGAGGCCGGGGACGGCGAGGCGGACGGCCAGCCAGCGGATCGGGCTGACGGACTGCGCGCGGATCAGCCGGATGGTGCCGCGTTCGTGCTCCTGGGCCAGCAGCGGGGCGCCGATGAACACGCCGATCAGCAGCGGGACGGCGGTGACGGCGGGCTGGAGGATGTCGGTGTACCAGAAGGTCGGGTAGTGGAGCGGCGAGACGAGGTTCCAGCAGTTCTTGTCGCTCCAGGAGCTGGAGCTCTCGCAACCGGCCTGTTGGAGATTGTCCACGATGTGGCGCATGGAGAGGTGGATCCAGGCCAGGTCCGCCACCACGAGGGCCAGCAGTGCACCCAACACCCAGAGGAGCAGGCGATTTTGACGAATCGCCAGCCAGAAGAGCCCGCGCAGCGCGGGGGTGGCGGAGACGGCCGGAGTGGCGGCGACGCGGTCGGGAAGGACGGTCGTGCTCATGCGGCCACCTCGTTCGGGTCCGTCGGGTCGTGCGGGTCGGTGGGAGCGGAAGCGGGCGCCCGGAGGTAGCCCAGCAGCAGGTCCTCCAGGTTCGGCCGCTCGCTCTCCCACTCGCCTTCCCACGGCTCGGCGGTGCGGACCAGCGCGGTGCTCCGGCGGCCGCTGACGCGCTGCTCGACCACCGACTCGGCGGCGAGCGCGGCCCCCTGGGCGGCCGGCCCGGTGAGCAGCCGGTGCCCGTCGAGGATCTCCTCCAGGTCGCCGGCCAGCCGGACGCGCCCGCGTTGGACGAGGAGCAAGTGGTCGATGACGCCGTCCAGTTCGGGGAGGATGTGCGAGGACAGCACGATGCTGGTGCCGCGCTCTGCGGCGGTCGACATCAGGGTGCCCATCAGCTGGTGCCGGGCAAGCGGGTCCAGGTCGGCCATCGGCTCATCGAGCAGCAGCAGGTCGGGGAGCTTGCCGAGGGCGAGGGCGAGGCAGACCCGGGTGCGCTGGCCGCCGGAGAGCGATCCGATCCGCGCTTTGGGGTTCAACTCACCCTGTTCGGCGATCTGTTGGGCTAGATTTCCGTCCCATACCGGGTTGAGCTCACGGCCCATCCGCAGCGTCTCGGCGACGGTGAGGCCCGGGTACAGCGGTTTGTCCTGCGGCACGTAGGCGACCCTGGCGCGCAGTTCGGGCGCCCCGGCCGTTACCCCGAGGGTCAGCAACTCACCCTCGGTGGGCTTGAGTTGGCCGGCGGCGAGGGCGAGCAGGGTGCTCTTGCCCGCACCGTTGGGGCCCACCACGCCGCAGATCCGACCGGCCGGGACGGTGATGTCACAGCCACGCAGGGCCCAGCCGGCCCGGTACTTCCTGCCGAGGCCGATGGCCTCCAGCGCCGCCCCTTGGGCAGCCCCCGGCGCCGACGCGGGCGCCGGGGTCGTCGGGTCGTACACCCGGTCCCCCCACTGTTCTCAGTTCTGTGTCGCCGGGGATTCGGAAGCCCCGGTGTCGGGCTCGGAAGCCCTGGTCCCGGGGCTGGAAGCCCCGGTGTCGGGCCCGGAGACGCCGGTGTCGAAGCGCTGCTCCAGGACGGAGGCCATCAGCGCGGCGATGTCCTCGCGTTCCAGTCCGGCCCCCCGGGCCTGGTCCACCCAGCCGACCAGGCCCGCGCGCAGCGGCCCGTCCGCCGCCGCCTCGGGCCGGGCGAGCGAGCGCCGGACGAAGGTGCCGAGCCCCGGGCGGGGCTCGACCAGTCCTTCGCGTTCGAGTTCGCGGTAGGCCTTCAGCACGGTGTTCGGGTTGATCGCGGTCAGCTCCACCACCTCACGGGCGGTCGGCAGCTTGTCCCCGGGCTGGAGCAGCCCGAGCCGCAGGGCCTGCTTGGTCTGCTGCACGATCTGCTGGTACGTGGAGACGCCGCTGCGGCGCTCGATGCGGTACTCGATCACCCGCTTTTCGGCCTTTCACTAGTTCAATAGTGGAATAGTGACCCACTGCGCCGCCTCGGTCAAGCCGGACCCGGGGGTCCGCTCGGAACGCTCAGGGATGTCGAGCGGGCCGCTGGACGCCGCGCGGGCGCGGCGGGTCGCCTCGGTGTGCAGCGGGGCCTTCGTCCTCGCCGCCCTCGGGCAGCTCGACGGCCACCGGGCCACCACCCACTGGCGCCACGCCCCCGCTCTCGCGCGCCGCCACCCCCTGGTGCGGGTCGAACCCGACGCCCTGCACATCCAGGACGGCCGCTACCACACCAGCGCCGGCATCAGCGCGGGCATCGACCTCGCCCTCGCCCTGGTCGAACAGGACTACGGCGCCGAGGCCGCCCGCGCCATCGCCCGCGAGCTGGTCGTCTTCATGCAGCGTCCGGGCGGCCAGTCGCAGTTCTCCACCGCCCTGGCGACCCCACCCGCCCGCAGCGAGGTGCTGCGAGCCCTCACCGACGCCGTCCTCGCCGACCCTGCCGCCGACCACGCCCTGCCCACGATGGCCGCCTCGGCCGCCGTCAGCACCCGCCACCTCACCCGGCTCTTCCAGGCCGAGCTGCACACCACCCCGGCCCGCTGGGTCGAACGCGTCCGGCTCGACCGCGCCCGGCAACTGCTCCTCGACGGCCACAGCGTCACCGCCGCCGCCCGGCACAGCGGCCTGGGCAGCGACGAGACCCTGCGCCACGCCTTCGCCCGCACCTGGGCACCACGCCCACCGAGTTCCGCAACCGCTTCACCAGTACCCACGACCCCGCGGGCTGATGCTCCGCCGGGACCGCCGCCGCCGCAGCGCCGCCTCCCCGAGGCGCGGTGAGGCGGTCGTCGCGGTGAGGCGGTCGTCGCGGTGACGCGACCTGCTTCGTGAGGTACCTTCATCCCGGCCCTGGTCGTCGGCCCCGCCCACGGTGAGAATGCCGGAGTGCCGTCAGGGACGGTCTCAGGCGGCTGAGGACGGAAGGACGGCGAGCGGATGCACCCCGCGTTCCACGGGCGGTTCGGCGACTACCAGAACGAGATCTACCTGAACGGGCTCGGCGGCATCCTGCCGACGATGCCCATGACCTTCGCCGAGCTGGAGGCACGGGCGAGCGCGGCCCTGCCGGCCCCGGTGCTCTCCTACGTCGCGGGCGGCGCGGGCGACGAGTCCACCCAGCGGGCGAACGTCACCGCGTTCGGGCGGTGGGGGCTGGTGCCACGGATGATGGTCGGCGCGAGCACCCGGGACCTGTCCGTGGAGCTGTTCGGCATGCGCCTGCCGACCCCGCTGTTCATGGCGCCCATCGGAGTCATCGGCCTGTGCGCGCAGGACGGCCACGGGGACCTCGCCACGGCCCGGGCCGCCGCCCGCACCGGCGTGCCGATGGTCGCCTCCACCCTGACGGTCGATCCGCTGGAGCAGGTGGCCGCCGAGTTCGGCGACACCCCCGGCTTCTTCCAGCTCTACACCCCCACCGACCGGGCGCTGGCCGAGAGCCTGGTCCACCGGGCGGAGGCCGCGGGCTACCGGGGCATCGTCGTCACCCTGGACACCTGGGTCACCGGCTGGCGCCCGCGCGACCTGGCCACCGCCAACTTCCCTCAGCTGCGCGGCCACTGCCTGGCCAACTACACCTCCGACCCGGTGTTCCGCGCCCGCCTCGCCAAGGCGCCGGAGGAGGACCCGCGGGCGGCCGTCCTGGAGTGGGTCGGTGTCTTCGGCAACCCGCTGACCTGGGACGACCTGCCCTGGCTGCGCTCGCTCACCGATCTGCCGATCCTGCTCAAGGGCATCTGCCACCCCGAGGACGTCGGCCGTGCCAGGGACGGCGGCATCGACGGCATCTACTGCTCGAACCACGGCGGCCGCCAGGCCAACGGCGGGCTCGCCGCCCTTGACCTGCTCCCCGACGTGGTCGCGGCCGCCGACGGCCTGCCCGTCCTCTTCGACTCCGGCATCCGCTCCGGCGCCGACGTCGTCAAGGCCCTCGCCCTGGGCGCCACCGCCGTCGGCGTCGGGCGCCCGTACGCCTACGGCCTGGCCCTGGAGGGCACCGACGGCATCGTGCACGTGCTGCGCTCCCTGCTTGCCGAGGCCGATCTCCTGATGGCCGTGGACGGCTACCCGGCCCTCGACTCCCTGCGCACGGACGGTGCACTGCGCCGGACCTGACGCGGAGTGGCATCTTCCCCGGCAACCAGCAGGCCTTGCCGGGACATTCGGGACGGCCCTACGCTCGAACGGCACGAATCGGGTCCGTTCGGGTCCGTACGTCCACGTGCACTGGGAGGTCCGCCATCATCCGCGTCCTGCTGACCGCCTTCGAACCGTTCGGCCGCGATCCCCTCAATTCGTCCCTGGAGGCGGGCCGGCTGGTCGTCGCCGGTCCGCCGGCCGGAGTGGCCCTCGAATTCGCCGAGCTCCCTTGGGTGTTCGGCGACTCGGTCACCGAACTACGCCGTGCGGTGAGCCGGTTCGAGCCGGACCTGGTCATCGTCACGGGCCAGGGCGGCAACCGCCCCGACCTGACAATCGAACGGGTCGCGCTCAACCTCGACGACGCCGTCCGGGCACCCGACCGGAAGGGCAACCAGCCGGTGGACCAGCCGGTCGTGCCGGACGGCCCGGCCGCGTACTTCTCCTCCCTGCCGGTCAAGGCCTGCGTGGAGGCGATCCAGCAGGCCGGAATCCCCGCCACTGTCTCGCACACCGCGGGCACCCACGTCGGCAACCACGTCTTCTACGGGCTGGCGCACCTGATCGCCACCGAACGCCCGGAGCTGCACGGCGGGTTCGCGCAGCTGCCATACCTGCCGAGCCAGACGGCCGACCTGGAAAGGAGCGCGTCGATGTCGGCGGAGACGGCGGCCGAGGGGGTGCGCATCCTGATCCGCAGTGCCGTGGCCGCCCTCCACCCGCCGACCGCCGGCCCGGCGTCCACACCGCGACGACGGAACTGGCTGTCCCGCCGAAACAGCTGACTCTCCGGAAATGCGAAGAACCCCCATCCGGATCCCGGATGGGGGTTCTTCAGAAGAATTGTTCGGCAGCGTCCTACTCTCCCACAAGGTCCCCCTTGCAGTACCATCGGCGCTATGAGGCTTAGCTTCCGGGTTCGGAATGTAACCGGGCGTTTCCCTCACGCTATGACCACCGAAACACTATGAAACTGTGCACCGCACACCCGGATTCGGGCGGGTCGTTGTTTCAGAACAACACAGTGGACGCGAGCAACTGAGGACAAGCCCTCGGCCTATTAGTACCGGTCAACTCCACCCCTCACAGGGCTTCCATATCCGGCCTATCAACCCAGTCGTCTACTGGGAGCCTTACCCTCTCAAGGAGGTGGGAGTGCTCATCTCGAAGCAGGCTTCCCGCTTAGATGCTTTCAGCGGTTATCCCTCCCGAACGTAGCCAACCAGCCATGCCCTTGGCAGGACAACTGGCACACCAGAGGTTCGTCCGTCCCGGTCCTCTCGTACTAGGGACAGCCCTTCTCAACACTCCTACGCGCACAGCGGATAGGGACCGAACTGTCTCACGACGTTCTAAACCCAGCTCGCGTACCGCTTTAATGGGCGAACAGCCCAACCCTTGGGACCTACTCCAGCCCCAGGATGCGACGAGCCGACATCGAGGTGCCAAACCATCCCGTCGATATGGACTCTTGGGGAAGATCAGCCTGTTATCCCCGGGGTACCTTTTATCCGTTGAGCGACGGCGCTTCCACAAGCCACCGCCGGATCACTAGTCCCTACTTTCGTACCTGCTCGACCCGTCAGTCTCACAGTCAAGCTCCCTTGTGCACTTACACTCAACACCTGATTGCCAACCAGGCTGAGGGAACCTTTGGGCGCCTCCGTTACCCTTTAGGAGGCAACCGCCCCAGTTAAACTACCCACCAGACACTGTCCCTGATCCGGATCACGGACCCAGGTTAGACATCCAGCACGACCAGAGTGGTATTTCAACGGCGACTCCACAACAACTGGCGTTGCTGCTTCACAGTCTCCCACCTATCCTACACAAGCCGAACCGAACACCAATATCAAGCTATAGTAAAGGTCCCGGGGTCTTTCCGTCCTGCTGCGCGAAACGAGCATCTTTACTCGTAATGCAATTTCACCGGGCCTATGGTTGAGACAGTCGAGAAGTCGTTACGCCATTCGTGCAGGTCGGAACTTACCCGACAAGGAATTTCGCTACCTTAGGATGGTTATAGTTACCACCGCCGTTTACTGGCGCTTAAGTTCTCAGCTTCGCCCTGACGAATCAGAGCTAACCGGTCCCCTTAACGTTCCAGCACCGGGCAGGCGTCAGTCCGTATACATCGCCTTACGGCTTCGCACGGACCTGTGTTTTTAGTAAACAGTCGCTTCTCGCTGGTCTCTGCGGCCACCCCCAGCTCAGAGTGCAAGACTCGTCACCAGGAATGGCCCCCCTTCTCCCGAAGTTACGGGGGCATTTTGCCGAGTTCCTTAACCATAGTTCACCCGAACGCCTCGGTATTCTCTACCTGACCACCTGAGTCGGTTTGGGGTACGGGCCGCCATGAAACTCGCTAGAGGCTTTTCTCGACAGCATAGGATCATCCACTTCACCACAATCGGCTCGGCATCAGGTCTCAGCCTCAATGAGTGACGGATTTGCCTATCACTCGGCCTACACCCTTACCCCGGGACAACCACCGCCCGGGCTGGACTACCTTCCTGCGTCACCCCATCGCTCACCTACTACCCCGTTGGGTCACCGGCTCCACCACTTCCCTTTGCCCGAAGGCTCCAGGACGGCTTCACGGGCTTAGCATCAAGAGGTTCAGCGTTGGCGCTTCAAAGCGGGTACGGGAATATCAACCCGTTGTCCATCGACTACGCCTGTCGGCCTCGCCTTAGGTCCCGACTTACCCTGGGCAGATCAGCTTGACCCAGGAACCCTTGGTCAATCGGCGCAAGAGTTTCCCACTCTTGTATCGCTACTCATGCCTGCATTCTCACTCGTATACCGTCCACGACTGGTTTCCACCGCCGCTTCACCCGGCACACGACGCTCCCCTACCCATCACAGCAGGCGTTGGCCCTTCATGCTGCAATGACACGACTTCGGTGATGTGCTTGAGCCCCGCTACATTGTCGGCGCGGAATCACTTGACCAGTGAGCTATTACGCACTCTTTCAAGGGTGGCTGCTTCTAAGCCAACCTCCTGGTTGTCTCTGCGACTCCACATCCTTTCCCACTTAGCACACGCTTAGGGACCTTAGTCGGTGTTCTGGGCTGTTTCCCTCTCGACCATGGAGCTTATCCCCCACAGTCTCACTGCCACGCTCTCACTTACCGGCATTCGGAGTTTGGCTAAGGTCAGTAACCCGGTAAGGCCCATCGCCTATCCAGTGCTCTACCTCCGGCAAGAAACACGTGACGCTGCACCTAAATGCATTTCGGGGAGAACCAGCTAT
>NZ_JAUOOW010000004.1:0-395000 GCF_032654805.1 Kitasatospora brasiliensis | reverse complement strand
CTTTACACCAACCCCCATGCGGAGGAAGGTCATATCCGGTATTAGACCCCGTTTCCAGGGCTTGTCCCAGAGTGCAGGGCAGATTGCCCACGTGTTACTCACCCGTTCGCCACTGATCCACCCCGAAGGGCTTCACCGTTCGACTTGCATGTGTTAAGCACGCCGCCAGCGTTCGTCCTGAGCCAGGATCAAACTCTCCGTGAATGTTTACCGGTAATCCGGTCGACACCCGCGTTGAGCGGCACGGCAACCACCGGAATAGGGCGGCCCCGCGCACTGCGTCCTCGCTAGTGTTTTACTTCAAAAGGAATCTCCAACCCCAGGAAACCTGAGGCCGGGGATGTCAACATATCTGGCGTTGACTTTTGGCACGCTGTTGAGTTCTCAAGGAACGGACGCTTCCTTCGGACTGCCTTCCAGCAGGCCCTCCGGGCTTCGTTCTTTCGTGTTCCCAGCTTATCAGATGTTTTCCGCTCCGTTTTCCGGGGCTTTCACTTCCGACTTGCCGGTGTCTTTCAGCGCTTGGCGCCCTGTCCGACGTTTCAAACTCTAGCCGGTCATCGCTTCGAAAGGCGAATCCGGCCGCAATCCGATAAAACGACCATCGAGTCGTGGTGTTTCTGGTGGATTGGCCGCCCCGGGACCGTCCGCGCCATCACGTGTCCGGTGCTCCCAGTCGAGCGACTGGGAGACAGTACTCCTCCGCCGCGCCCGACACAAATGCCCAGCGTGACCCGGCCGCGCCCGGGAGCCGCTCACGGCTTCCCGTGGCCCTGGGCCGCCCTCCCCTACGTGAACAGCCGGTCGCCGCTGGTGGCCATGCGGTGGGTGGTGCTGCGCTTGGCCGAGCTTGCCCTCCAGGCTCTATCCCGGCCACTGTCAGCCGCTGCGCTTTGTCGCGCAGCCCGGCGACGCTACAGGTGCGGTTGGGCTCCTCGCCGCAGTACTTGGGGTCCTTGATGTCCAGGGTGTCGACCCGGTGCGCGATGGCGTAGATCGGATGACGCTGGTCGGCGGCCACCGCCGGGGTCGCGCCGAGTGCGGTGCTGCCGACGATCCCGCACAGCACCGCCGCCAGCGCCGGCAGCATCCGCGCGCCTGCGCCGTGCCTGAGGTGAGTGGTCAAGGGGAATCCCCCTTTCTTGTCGATGTACTGACAGTGCGATCCCGACCCATGGGCGACATCCGGGGGGAATCCCGGCACAGTGCGACTCGCCACCCGAGCCGTCACACCCCAGGAGGCTTTGCACGGAGAAGAGTTGATGAACCGTCACAGACTTCGGCGAACCCTTCACCACGGCGCGCCAGGGTGTTAGCGTCCCTCGGATGTCGAGGATTCTGGTCACCGATCTGGACGGCACCCTGCTCGGCGGCACCCGGGAGGAACGGCGGCGGTTGCGGAACGCCCTGGCCCGCCACCCCGACGTGACAACGGTCTTCGCCACCGGACGCGGGCTGGCCTCCGTCCGGGAGATCCTCCGCGATCCGATCGTCCCGCGGCCCCGGTGGATCATCGCCGATGTCGGCGCCACCGTCGTCGACGGCGCCGACTTCACCCCCGTGGACCCGGTGCAGGAGCAGCTGCGGACCGGCTGGCCGGGGCCGGACCGGGTGCGCGCCGCGCTGCGCCGCTTCCCAATGCTCGCCTACCAGCACGGCATCGCCCAGGACGGCCGCTGCTCCTACCACCTCGCCCCCGACGGGCTCACCGAGGAACTCACCGCCGCCGTCGAGGCCCTCGGCTGCACCTGGGTGTACTCGGCGGACCGCTACTTCGACGTCCTGCCGCCGGACGCCTCCAAGGGCAACGCCCTTCGCGCCCTGGCCGGGAAGCTGGGGTGGCAGCCCGACGAGATCCTGGTCGCCGGCGACTCCCTCAACGACCTTTCGCTGTTCCGGACCGGCGCGCACGCGGTGGTCGTCGCCGGAGCCGAGCCCGCGCTGCTCACCGCCCTCGCCGAGGACCCGCTCGTCCACCGCCCCGGCCGGGCGGGTGCGGCCGGCATCCACGCGGCGCTGCGGAACCTCGGCTGGCTGGCCCCCGGGCCTGACGGCGGCCCTGACCGCCGGTACTCCCTGGTGGTGGCCTACCACCGCCCACCGCTGCACTGGAACGGCGACAGCTGGCAGCCGCCCAGCAGCCCCAACGGCATTCTGCCCACCCTGACCAGCGCCTTCGCCGACGGTCTGCCGGGCATCTGGGTCGCCGCCCTGGTCGGCGGCGACCAGGCGGGCCCTCCTCCGCGCCCCGGTTCGCCGCCGCTGTCCCCCGTACCGCTGGACGCCGCCACCTGGCACGGCTACTTCCACCGCGCCTGCAAGGAGACCCTCTGGCCCGTCCTGATGTCCGACCCGGGCCGGTCGGTCTTCGACGGACGGGCCTGGGCCGACTACCGCACGGTCAACGCGCGCTTCGCCCACCACATCGGCGCCCAGGCCGCGCCCGGCGCCACCGTCTGGCTCCACGACTACAACCTCTGGCTGGTCCCCGGCCTGCTGCGCCGCATCAGGCCCGACCTCAGGACCGGACTGTTCCACCACACCCCCTTCCCGGCCCCGGAGGTCTTCGCCACCCTCCCGGTCGCCGCCGAACTGCGCGACTCGCTGGCACAGCTCGACTGGGCGGGCTTCCACATCGAGGAGTTCGCCGAGCACTTCCGCCGGGCCCTGGCAGGCCTGACCGATCCGCCGCGCACCGGGGTCCACCCGCTCGGGATCGACCGACCGGCGATCGAGGAACTCGCCCGCCGGCACGCACCGCGGCGCGTTCCGGGCGCCGGCCGGGTGGTGCTCTCGGTCGAGCGCCTCGACTACGCCAAAGCCCCGATCCAGAAGGTCGAGGCCGTCGACCTCCTGCTCGCCCGCCGCCCCGAGCTGCGCGGCCGGCTCACCTTCCGGCTGGTCTGCCCGCCGCCGGAGCCCGGCATCACCGCCTACGACACCACCCGCCGACGGCTCGAACGGCGCGTCGCCGAGGTCAACTCCCGGTGGGGGCGCGAATCTTGGCAGCCGGTCGACTACCTCCCCGGCAGCCTGTCCACCGCCGAGGTGGTCGACGCCTACCTGGCGGCGGAGGTCCTCTGGGTGACCTCCCTTCAGGACGGGATGAACCTCACCGCCAAGGAGTTCATCGCCGCCCGGGCCGCTCTCCCGCACCGCGACGCCGACCCGGGCGTCCTGGTGCTCTCCCGCCACGCCGGCGCCGCCGCCGAACTCGGCGAGGCCGCCCTGCTCACCGACCCGCACTCCCCCGAGGACCTCGCCGCCGTCCTGGCCCGCGCCCTCGATCTCTCTCCCGCCGAGCGCCAGGCCCGCATGGAGCGGCTCTCCGACCTGCTCGGCCGCGAACGGCCCGCCGACTGGGCCGCCCGGATCATCGACACCATCCGCGGCCGCCCGGTCGGCTGAGAGTGATCGACCGAACTATCGAGCCGCTGCCGCCCCCACTGGCAGCAGCGGCTCGATCCGCCCGGCAGGTCACCCAACCCACCATGACGGCCTCTCCCACACGGTCTGTCAACGAGCCGGCACGCGAAGGGACACGGCCTGAATTTCACGGAGTGGGCGACCGGGCCGAGTCGGGTCCGGATCGCCCGCCATCACCGGCGCGCGACCGCTTCCAGCAGCATCCGGAGCACCGTCCGCGCGGCCGTGCGACGGACCGGCCGGCGCGACCAGACGGCCGGCAGCACCACGCCGAGCACAAGGAGGATGAGCAGGGTGGCGACGAACAGCGGGAGCATGGGGCCCTCCGATAGCCGGGATTTCACGAACGGGGCCAATCTCACGGATCGCGCGTTCGCCGACGTTCGGATGAACAATGATGAACGCATGAGTGAGCCGCAGCCGCCCTCGGAGGAGGCCGTCGCACGCAGGGTCCTGACCTCGATGCTGCGCCAGGGGATGACACAAAAGCGGCTGACCGTCGAGCAGTTGGTGCGGCGCTCGGGCCTCGGCCGGACCACGGTCAGCCAGGCGCTGAACGACAACGCCAGCATCCCGACGGACCGCACGCTCCGCGAGCTGGCCCGGGTGCTGCACCTGGACGCGGAGCAACTCGTCGACGTCCGGCGGGCGTTCGTCCCAGGTCCGGCGCACAAGTCCGACCCCGATGCCGAGTTCACGGATCGCTATCGCACCTACCTGGCAAGGCGGCACAGCCGACTGGAGATCATCGGCCTGGACCTCAGCCACGACCGCTCCCGCTGGCCCCTGGACACCGCCTACCTCAGCCTCGAACTGGCCGGCGCCCCGGGGGCCTCCGGCCCCCAGGAGCAGGCCGACAGCGCGCCCACCGTCCGCGTCCAGCGAGCCGAGGACTCCCTCGCAGGCCTGGACCGGGTGCTGATCCGGGGGCTCGCCGGGAGCGGCAAGACCACCCTGCTGCAATGGCTCACGGTGAAGACGGCGAAGGGTCAATTACCAGTACAGTTACGCCAGTTGAGAAGGCATGTGCCGTTCCTGCTGCCCCTGCGGACCCTCGTCCGCCGACGGTCCCTGCCGACCCCGGCGGAGTTCCTCGACCACCTCGACTGCCCGTTGACCGCAGCCCAACCCGACGGCTGGGCCGACCGGTTGCTGTCCTCCGGACGCGGGATGGTGCTGCTCGACGGAGTGGACGAGGTGCCGCAGGACGATCGGAAGCGCACCTACCAGTGGCTCGACGAGCTGCTCGCCGTCTACCCGGACTCGTTCTTCGCCATGACCACGCGGCCGACCGCCATCCGGGAAGGGCGGTTCGCCCGTGACGGCTTCGCGGAGCTGACCGTCCGGCCGATGAGCAACCGCGATGTCGCCGTGTTCATCGACCGCTGGCACGAAGCCGCGCGGGACCAGGACGCCACCCCCGAGGAGGCCGCGCAGCTGGCCGGCCTGGCGGAGCGGCTCAAGGACACCGTACGCGCCCAGTCCAACCTCTCCCAGCTGGCCACCACTCCCCTGCTCTGCGCGCTCATCTGCGCGCTCCACCGCACCCGTCGGGGCCATCTGCCGCGCGGCCGCAAGGCCCTGTACGACGCCGCGCTGTCCATGCTGCTGATCCGCCGCGACGACGAGCGCGATGTCGTGGCGCCCGAGGGCATCACCCTGGACGACCAGCAGAGCGTCCACCTGCTCCAGCGCCTCGCGTACTGGATGATCCGCAACGGCCAGGCGGAGGCCGACCGGGCCGACGCCGAGCACGTGATCGCGGCTGCGTTCCCGGCGATGCCGGCGGTCGCCGAACAGGGGGGCGCAGCGGCGGTCCTGGACCACCTGATCGCCCGCACCGGTCTGCTCCGGCAGCCCACGGCGGAGACGATCGACTTCATCCACCGCACCTTCCAGGACTACCTGGGTGCGAAGGCCGCCGTGGAGGCAAACGACTTCGGGCTGCTGAGGCGCCACGCGGAGGACGACCAGTGGGAGGACGTGCTGCGGATGGCCGTGGCCCACGCCCGGCCGGACGAGGCCAGGCGGATCATCAACGACCTGGTCGAGCATGGTGACCAGACACCCCGACAGGAGGTCCGGCTCCATCTCCTCGCTGCCACCTGCCTGGAGCACGCCGTCCAGCTCGATCCGACGGTCAGGGCGGAGGTGGTGAAGCGGGTGGGCCGGCTCGTACCACCGCAGTCGTGGAAGCAGGCCACCCAGCTGGTGGACTGCGGTGCCATGGTCTTCGACCTGCTGCCCGGCCCGGAAGGGCTCAACGACGACGAACGGGCGTTCGTCGTCGGCACGGCGCTGGTCATCGGCGGTGAGCCGGCCATTCCGTTCCTGAAGCGCTCTCGTTCACGCCACCTCGCACGCCACTGAGTGGCTCGCTCCCCCGGGTGACGTCGGTCGCCCTGTACAGAGCCACCGCGGACATCGACCTCGCCTGTCTGCGGCGCACGTTTCCGGCCCTCAGGTGCCTGCACATCAGTTTCACCGGTCTGTTCGGCATCGTCGACCTCACTCCGCTGCGCGGAATGCCTGAGCTGACCATCGAGGTCCGGGGCGACTGTCACCTCGTCGGCACCGAGCACTTCCAGCCCGGCAGCGTCGAGCACCACCCGTGACCCGCTACCGCCGTGGTCCCGCCACGGCGTACGCCACCGTGCCGGTCGCCAACAGGGCCCAGGCGGTCACGGCAGCCGCCGTCGTCCCCGGAGGGAAGGCCATCCAGCCGACCACCTCCCCCAGGACGCCACTCGGAGTCGGGACCAGGAGGGTGACCGCGAGCCAGCCGGTCGGCAGGGTCCAGGCGAGCTGCGCTCCGCACAGGACCGCCCCGAGCGCGGCCAGGCCGGCCAGACCCGCGCTGTCCCGGACGACCACCTCGGTGGCGGCGAGCTCCACTCCCGCCGCCTGGACCGTCAGCAGCGCCGCACCGGCGAAGGCCCCGATCAACAGCACGTGCGCGGCCCGGCGCGGCGCCCACCGGATCGCGGCCGTCCGCTCCAGCGCTACATCCCAGCCGCCGAGCCCGACGGAGCCGGCCGCCACGTTCGCGGTGAGGACCAGGACCGCCATCCCCAGCTCCACCGGGCCCGGACCGTTGAGGGCCCAGAGCGTCAGCGCGACCAGCACCACCACGGCGGCCGAGGTGGGCACCTGCCGGGAACGGCTGTGCAGGATCAGCCACCTCATCGCGACGCCTCCCCGGTCAGTACCCGAAGCCGGACGTATCCGTCGCAGGAGAGGGCGGCGGCGCGCAGGTCGGCGATCCGCGCGTGCTGCTCGGCCGGCGGCAGCGCCGTCAGCTGCTCCCAGGCGGCATCGGCGTCCGCCCAGGTCTTGAGCGAGTAGGCGTCGCTGCCCTTCTCCTCCAGCGGTTGGAGCCGGGGGTCACCCAGGGCCCAGCTCACGGCGACGCTCTGGAGGGCTGTGTCGTCGCTCCCCCCGCCCTCCCGGTCGCTGTGCCCGTGGCAGTTCGGCGCCAGTCCCTGGGCGATCAGCGCGCGGGTCAGCGCCTCACCCGTTGCATGGTCGAACAGTCGCTCGTCGAAGTCGACCAGCAGCACGTCACCGGAGAGTCCGCGAGGGTCTCCGAGCGCGCGCAGCGTGGTGTCCTCCCGGACCGACCTCGGCGCCCGGTCGCCCAGGACCTCGTGCAGTACCCGCAGCGCCTCCTTGCTGCGCGACGCCAGCTCGGGCAGGCGTGCGGCGTTCGCCCGGGTCACGCACACCGGCCCGTCACAGGCCTGGGCGGTGGCCGCCCGGTCGACGACGTAGGTGTCGCGCGCGGCGGCGGGCAGGACCGGCAGGGCCAGGGCCGCGCCGGCCAGGACGGGGACCAGCGCCAGCAGCCGGGCCCGCCGGGTCACGGCCGCCATCAGCGCGAAGCCGGTGCCGAGCAGGCCGAGGAACCAGAGCGTCTGGCCGAGGTGTACGGAGCCGGAGAGGGTCAGCAGCATCTCCCGTGGCTCCGAAGTCGCCGGGGACAGCTGGGCGAGCCGGTTCGGCGCGCGGCTCGACGGCACTGCCCCGTCGCTGCTCATCCGCAGCAGGCTGGTCAGCATCAGGACGGTCACCACCAGGGCCGGCGGGGTGAACACGGACGGCAGGGTCCGCGCGACGCCCATCCCGAACACGGCGCCCGCGACGAGGGCCAGCGCCGCCACCAGCGAGATCGGCAGCCAGCCGAGCGGTGTGTAGGTGGTCCGGCCGAGGGCCACCAGGGCCGCGCCCACCAAGACGAGGAGGCCGAAGCCGGACGCCAGCGCGAGCGCCAGCGCGCCGGTGGGCAGCGCCGCGCGGCGCCAGGCCGGCAGCGGCGTGGTCGCCAGCAGCTCGGCCATCCGCGAGCGGGACTCGCGCAGCCCGTACACCGCTCCCAGGCCCACCACCAGCGGCCACCAGAAGGCCAGCAGGTAGCGGGTCCACAGGGCCATCGAGGTCCACTGGGCCGTCCACCCGGCGGTGCCCTTCCACCAGATCCCGTCGATCAGGCAGAAGACCGCCAGGCTGCCGACCAGCACGACGAGGCCGGCCCACGGGGCGACGGAGCGCCTCAGTTCGATGCGCAGGAGGCGTCCGGTCACCAGTTGCCTCCCCGCTGCCCGGAGTTGTGGAGCAGCGCCGAGTAGCCGCGCTCCAGCGGGCTGTCGCCGGGGTGCTCGGGGCCGCCCGCGGCGGCCAGGTCGTCCGGGGTGCCCTGGAAGACGAGGCGGCCGTCGGCGAAGAGCACCACGTCGGAGCAGGCGGCCGCGACGTCCTCGACCAGGTGGGTGGAGACGACCACGCAGGTGTCACGGCCCAGTTCCTGGAGCAGCTCGCGGAAGCGCAGCCGCTGGGCCGGGTCCAGGCCGGCCGTCGGCTCGTCCAGCAGCAGCACGGCCGGGTCGTTGACGATGGCCTGGGCGATGCCGGCCCGCCGCACCATGCCGCCGGACAGGGTCCGCATCCGGTGGTCGGCGCGGTCCGCGAGGCCCACCCGTTCCACCGCCCGCTGGACGGCCGCGGGGATGTCCGCCTTCGGGACCTCCTTCAACCAGGCCATGTACTCGACGAACTCGCGCACCGTGAACCGCTTGTAGTAGCCGAAGTCCTGCGGCAGGTAGCCGATCCGGCGGCGCAGGGCCCGGTGGTCGCCCATCCGGCCGACGGGGGCGCCGAGCAGTTCCAGTTCGCCCTCGGCGGGGCGCAGCACGGTCGCCAGTGCCCGGATCAGGGTGGTCTTCCCCGCGCCGTTGGGCCCCAGGAGGCCGTGGGCGCCGATGCCCAGGGAGAGGTCGAGTCCGTCGACGGCCATCTTCTTCCGTCCGACGCGCACTCTCAGGCCGGCGGCCCGGATCTCCCAGGCGTAGGTCTTGGGCGCGGTGTCGACCGCGCTCGTGGTGGGTGTCATGCGGTGGTCCCTTTCGAGGGTCGGTGGTGGTTCCACGGCGTCAGTGCCGCGTCCACGCGGGCGGTCCCGGCGCCGTGTCACAGCGTCGAGTACGCGTTCCTGCGGACGATCACGGCGCCGCTCGCGAGCACAAGGAGCAGCCCCCAGACGGGCAGCCGGTCCGGTTGGAGGGCGAACCGCAGGACGACGGGGACGTGGCCGGTGGCCCAGGCGGGCAGCACGACGGCGGCGACCCAGGCGGCCACCAGGGCGGCGGCGGCGCGGGTCACGCCGACCACGCTGCCCAGCGCG
Organism: Kitasatospora brasiliensis; assembly: GCF_032654805.1. Taxonomy (NCBI): domain Bacteria; kingdom Bacillati; phylum Actinomycetota; class Actinomycetes; order Kitasatosporales; family Streptomycetaceae; genus Kitasatospora; species Kitasatospora brasiliensis. Next base: position 385,897 of record NZ_JAUOOW010000004.1, on the reverse strand, counting down.
AGGGCGGTGGAGGTGAAGGCCAGGGAGGGCAGCAGCCACTGCGCGGCCGTCGTGGTCCCGGCCAGCCAGCCGCCCACCAGGAGCCCGGGCAGGACCACCAGGAGGGCCGCCGTGGTGCGTCTGAGGAGCAGCGGCAGGCCGGCCCGGGCGGTGGAGGCGGTCAGTTCGTGCGCCGGGTCCAGTCCTCGCGACCAGGACGCGGCGACGCCGCACAGCGGCAGCACGGGCGCGATGGCGGACGCCGGAGAGGCGTCGCCGGGGGAGCCCGGCGAGGCGACCGCGTCCAGCAGCAGCGCCAGCAGGGTGACGGCGAAGGTCATCGCCAGCCAGGGGGCCATGGCCGGCGTCAGCCAGGCCGCCGCCCACCTCGGGCGGTGTCGCCGCGCGGGCGCCCTGACGGCCGCGTCCAACCGCGGTTCCAGGTCGGCCCGGACGGTGTCGAGCAGCGCGGCGACGCCGGGTGCCTCGGTGGCCACGGCGGCCGCCAGCCGGCTCCGGCAGGGCGCGCACGTCTCCAGGTGGGCCTCCAGCGCCCACACCGTGTCCGCGGCCATCGCCGCGTCACCGCGCGCGTACTCGTCGATCAGCCGCGTCGACGCGTGTTCCCCGCTGATGGCTCGCTCCTTCATGCCAGCGCCTCCCGCATCGCGATCCGGGCCCGGCGGGCGCGGGTCTTGACCGTGCCTTCGGGCAGTCTGAGCAGGACGGCGGTCTCCCTCACGGAGAGCCCGTCGAGCACCGTGGCCTGGAGGACGTCCCGGAGTTCCGGCGCCAGTCGCCGCAGGGCGTCGCCGACGTCGCCGCCGACGGTCCCGGCGAGCGCCTCCTCCTCCGCCGCGGGCACCACCGTCCGCTCGGCGGCGGCGGCCGGGGGCTCGGCGTGGTGGGCGCGGCGTCGGAAGGCGTCGACGAGGCGGCGTGCCGCGATCGTCCACAGCCACCCGACGGCCGTGCCGCCGACCGCGCTCCCGGCGAACGCGCCGGCCGCGCGCCACACCGCCAGGTAGGTCTCCTGCATGACCTCGGCGACGATCTGCTCGTCGGCGCAGCGGCGGCGCAACCGCACCGCCAGCCAGGGCGACGTGCGCCGGTACAACTCGTCGAACGCCGCGCGGTCACCCCTGGCCACCAGCCGGAGGAGGCGCTCCTCGTCCAGCTCGTCCAGTGCTCTCCTGCGTGATCTCACACCAGCCAGACGCCGGTCACGGAGCGCGGGTTCTCGATCCGCCGTGACCTGCGTCACGGGCGGCGGAGGCGCGTCGCGACCGCTCCCGTGCGCCGTCGACTCCACCCGCACGCCCCCGGCGCAAGCGCTGCCCGTCCGGTGCACCGCACCGCAGACTGGCTGCCGACCCCCACCCCGGAGGAACGACGACGATGCCCACCGCCAGCCGCCCGCCGGCCCCTCCCGTCGCTCCCGGGCGGCTTCCGCTGATCGGCCATGGGCTCGAACTGTGGCGGCGCCCACTGGAGTTCCTGGACCGCCTCACCGCTTACCACCCGATCGTCGCCACCCACCTCGGCCCGAAGGCGAGTTATGTGCTGACCGGCCCGGAGCTGGTCCACCGGGTGCTGGTGACCGACGCGGCGAGCTTCGCCAAGGGCCGGTCCTTCGAGAAGCTCCGCCCCTACCTGGGGAACGGGCTGGCCACCTCCGAGGGCGCGTTCCACCTGCGCCAACGACGCCTGATGCAGCCGGCGTTCCACCACCGCCAGGTCGCCCGCTACGTCGACACCATGGCGCGCCTCGCCGCCGAGCGCGCCGACTCCTGGCAGCCCGGCGAGGTCGTCGACGTCACCCGGCAGATGCTGGACCTCTCGCTCTCCGTCGTCACCGCGACGCTGTTCTCCACCTCGCTCGACTCATCGGCCGCCGCCGAGATCCGCCGCGCCCTGCCCGTCGTCCTGCGCGGCATGTACACCCGGGTGCTGGACCCGACCGACCTGTGGCACCGGCTCCCCACCCGGGGCAACCGCCGTCTCGCCGACGCCCACGACCGGCTGCGCCGCGCCATCGACGAGCTCATCCGAGCCGAGCCGACCGACGGCACCGACAATCTGCTGTCCATGCTGCTGCGGGCCCGGGACGCCGACAGCGGCGAGGCGATGACCGGCCGCCAGCTCCACGACGAGCTCATCACCCTGCTGGTGGCCGGCACCGAGACGGCGGCGGGCGGGCTCGCCTGGCTCTTCCACGAGCTGGGCCGGCACCCGGACGTCGACCGGCGGCTCCACCAGGAGCTGCGTGACCGGGCGGCCGTCCCACTCACCCTCGACGGACTGCCCCGACTCGCCTACACCCGTCGCGTGGTCGACGAGGCGCTGCGGATGCGCAACCCCGGGGGCATCACGATCCGCCGCGCGATCACCGACGTCGAACTGGGCGGCCACCGCTTCCCGGAGGGCACCGAGTTCATCTTCAGCGCCCTGGTCCTGCACCGGAACCCGCGCTACTTCCCCGAGCCGCTGCGCTTCGACCCGGACCGCTGGCTGCCCGAGCGGCCCGCCGTCCCGCGCGGCGCGTTCGTTCCCTTCGGCGCCGGCAGCCACCTGTGCATCGGGGAGGCCTTCGCCCGCACCGAGATGATGACCGTGGCCGCCACCGTGGCGGGCCGCTGGCGGCTGGCGCCCGTCCCGGGCGTGCCGGTCCGGGGCGTCATGACCAGCACCAATCACCCCGACAACCTGCTCATGCGGGTGGAACCGCGGACGGAGCCGGCCCGCTAGCCACGGGCGAGGCAGGCGGTGGCCGCCGTGTACAGGGCGGCGATGCCGGTGCGCAGGGTCATGCCGACCTGGGGGCGGAACTCGGGCGAGTGGTTGGCGGGCAGGGCGGCGAGCTTCTGGGCCGCTCCGGTGCCGGGGGCCGCCGCCCACTGGTCGGGGCCGACCACGCCGAGCATCCAGTACGCCGTGCGGATGCCGGGCACCCCGTGCAGCTCGGCGCCCTCGGCCCCGAACAGCGGGAAGTCCTCGGTGGCCAGGGCCGGCGGCCAGTCGGCGACCCGCTGCGCGCCGAACAACCGGCGGTGCGTCTCCCGCAGCTGCTCGGCGAGCGCGGCGTCGGGGGTGTTGACGCCGGAGCGGGAGACCTCCTCGAACGCGGGCTCCCGGGGGCAGCCCGAGGCCGCCGCCTCGCCCCGGACGATCCGCCGTACGGCCGCCGTGGCCCGTTCCAGGGACTGTTCGGTGAAGCCCCGGACGGTCACCTGGAGGGTGGCCCGGTCGGGGACCACGTTGCCGAACTGGCCGCCGGCTTCCAGTGAACCCACGGTGACCACCAACTGCTCGGCCGGGGAGGTCTCCTGGGCGACGACCGACTGGAGCCGCAGCACCACCGCGGCGGCGGCCACCACCGGGTCGACGGCCAGGTGGGGCGCTCCGGCGTGCCCGCCGCGGCCGTGGATCACCACCCGCAGGGTGCGGCTGCCGGCCGTCACCGGGCCCCGGCCGTGGGCGACCATCCCGGCCGGCAGCGGCGCGGTGTGCTGGGCGAGGACGACCGAGGGCGGCTCGAAGCGCCGGTAGAGGCCGTCCGCCAGCATCGCCCGGGCGCCGGACAGGGTCTCCTCGGCCGGCTGGCCGACCACCAGGACGGTGCCGCGCCAGTCGGTGCGGGCCTCGGCCAGGGCGGCCGCGGCTCCGGCGGCGCAGGCCAGGTGGACGTCGTGGCCGCAGGCGTGCATCAGCGGGACCAGCCGTCCGTCGGCCGTCCTGCCGGTGGCGGTGCTGGCGTAGGGCAGGCCGGTGCGCTCGGCGACCGGGAGCGCGTCCAGCTCCGCGCGGAGCATCACCACCGGTCCGGGCCCGTTGCGCAGCACGGCGGCCACGCCGTGGCCGCCGATGCCCCTGGTCACCCGGTAGCCGGCCTCGGCCAGCCGGTCGGCGAAGCGGGCCGCGGTCCGTTCCTCGGCGCCGGAGAGCTCCGGGTGGCGGTGCAGGTCCAGGTAGAGCTCGGCGGCCCGGGCGAGGTCGCCGGGGGCAAGGGCGAAGGGGGTGGTCATCGGTCGGGGCTCCTCGGCGTCGGTGTCGGGTCGTCAGTGGGTTGTCAGTGCGGTGCGCCCGGTGCCGCCAGCGGCTGCCGGTAGAACTGACGCATGAGCGGCGGGTGTTCGTGTGAGCGCCGCCCGCTCCCGTCCCCCTTCGGTCCGGCCGCGCGGCCGGGTCGTCACCCTCACCGAAAGGAGAAGTGCCATGGCTGACACTTCGCTCGCCTCGCTCGCCGAGGAGATCCTGAACCTGGAGTCGGAGACCTTCGAGATCAGCGACTACTCGGACACCAGCGAGGTCATGCTGGGCTCGTCCACCAGCTGCTCCAGCACCAGCACCTGCTCCAGCACCACCAGCACCACCAGCTGCACCGCCTGATCCCGGGCAGCCACCGGTGGCCCTCCGTCCTCGCGCGGGCGGAGGGCCACCGGTCGTTTCCGCGGACCGTTACGGGAACGGGTGTGGCACCAGGCGCAGTTCTCCGTCGGCCAGGTCGGTGGCCCGCAGGCCGCCGCGGCGCGGCGCGGTGCGCAGCCTGGGCATACCCAGGGCGCGCTGGCGCGTCCAGCCGAAGTCGATCGGCAGCAGGCCTGGCACCAGGGTGCAGACCGTGCGCAGGCCGAGGCGCCGCTGCTCCGGTGAGGTCTGGTCGACCACGATCACGTCGTACCCGGCGTTCACCAACTCGTCGCGGCAGAACAGCAGGTCGTCCCGCAGGTCCGAGCCGCGCGGGCAGCGCTCGGCCCAGTCGGCGTAGAGCTCGGCGGCGGGCCGGGCGGGTGCGGACGGCTCCAGGTAGCTGCGCGCGTGGCGGGCCATCTGCGGCAGGCCGAACAGTGCGGCGTGGTCCGGGAGCCGCCGTACCAGGTCGAAGTCCTCTGCCATGGCGGCCAGTTCGGCCGGACGCTCGCGCACCTGGCCGGGCAGGTGCGGGATGTAGGTGAGGATCTCGGAGACGGCGGACTCCACGGTGTCCTCCGGGTCGAAGCCCGCGGCGGCCGCGAAGGCCAGGGTGCCGGGGCCGCCGTCGCGGCGCACCGCGAGCGCGGTCACCACCGGGACGGCCAGGTCCACCCGGTTGTCGAAGGCGTGCACGTCGTAGCCGAGCAGGGCGGCCCGGTCCAGCATCGCCCGCAGGGCCGGGCCGGTGCCGGTGGCCAGGTCGATCTCGGGCAGTGCCGCGTTGCCGTACCAGCCGAGCAGGAAGGCGTCCCGCTCGATCAGTTCGAGCAGGCCGAAGAGGATCGCCTCCTCCAGGCAGCTGCCGATGGCGCAGCCGTTGGAGCACTCGAAGACGAAGTTGTCGGCCGCCACTCCCGCGCTGTAGTGGCAGAGCCGGGCGGGAACGAGGACGGGCGTCTCGTCGCGCAGGGACCAGCCCTGGACCCAGGGGATCGGCCGGTCGGGGTCGAAGGGGTCGAGCATCGGGTCGTCGCGGTAGGTCCGGGGTTCGTACAGTCCGCAGGTGCGCGGGTCGAGCGCGGCGGGGCCCAGGTTGGTGTACGAGTCGGTCAGCATCGGTGCGCCGCTGCGGCGGTGGGTGCCGGCGTAGCGTTCCAGTCCTTCCAGGAAGGCCAGGGCGCGGCTGGCGCGGAAGGAGTTGGCCTGGCCGCTCCAGGTGACGTCGCTGAGTCCGGCATAGCCGCGCATGAAGACGCTGCCGGCCACCGGCGCGGTGGTCGGTGAGACGACGTCGGACCAGGTGCCCGCGCCGAGCACCCCGCAGACCGGGTTGGCGAGGGCCGTCTCGGGGAGGTCGTAGGAGTCCGCCGGGCGCAGCCGGCGGCGGTCGGGGTCCGGCTTGGGCCGGGAGACCAGCGGCAGCACCGGCTCGTCGTCGGGTACGGCGGCGCAGGTCGGGCAGAGCGGTTCGGCGAGCAGCGGCACGGTCTGCACCCGGAGGGTCTCCAGGTCGAGCCGGGAGACCTGGGACAGTGCGGTGGGCCGTCCGCCCGCCTCGGTGGTGAGCCGGTGCAGGTTCCAGACCGCGTCGACGGCGTGGTCCGGCAGCGGCGGCAGGCCGGGGCCGGCCAGGGTGCTCGCCCGGCCGGTCTCCAGGGCTTCGCGTTCGGTGCGGCTGCGCAGCCGCTGCCAGCGCATGGCCAGGCAGGTGCCGCAGGCCCGCGGGGTGTCCGGGTCGCCTCCCCAGGGGCCGATCAGGACGGTCTGCGCGGTGAGGTGGACGGTGGCCTCGGCCCGTCGGCGCGCCGCCTCGGCGGGTTCGGGGCGCAGCAGGTCGGTGCCGCCGAGCACGGCCACCCGGGGTGCGGGGGTCGCGCTGTCGGCGGCGCGCTCGGCGAGGCGGCGTTCCAGCCGGTCCCTGGCCGCCTCGAAGGAGGCCGCGGCGGTGGCGGGGGTGGTCATCTGGTGCCTCCGAGGAGACCCCGGCGCCGGGGCCGGGGAGGATACGGGCTGCCCGCGCGGCGGGTCAGGGGGGCGGTGGTTGCGGCGGGGGCGGTCAGCTGCGGTTGCTCCAGCGGAAGGTCTTCGCGGCGAGCAGCGCGAACAGCAGGGTGAAGCCGGCCAGGGCGGCGCAGTCCAGGAGCGGGTGGATGATGCCGCCGCGCCCGCCGATGGCGTCGGTGACGCCTTCGTCGAAGTAGCGCAGCGGCAGGGCGCGGGCGAGGCTCTGGAGCCAGCCGGGCATCAGGTCGATCGGGTAGAACGCGCCGGAGAGGAAGGCCATCGGGACCATCACGCAGTTGGCGACGGCGGCCACCGCCTCGGGAGTGTTGGCGAGGGTGCCGACGACCAGGCCGAGGGCGGCGAAGGCGGTGATGCCGAAGACCAGCACCGGCAGGGCGAGCGGCCAGGAGCCGGCGAGGTGCAGGCCGAAGGCGGCCAGGGCGACGGCGGTGAACAGCACGGCCTGGACGAGTCCGGTGCCGAGGGCGACGGCGTAGCGGGCGCCGAGCACGGTGGGCAGCGGGGTGGGGGTGCGCCAGATGAGCCGCAGCAGGTCGTCGCGGCGCCAGTGCATCAGGGTGAAGGCGACGCCGAACAGGGCGGCGTTGCCGATGCCCCAGGAGAGCACGCCGGGGGCGATGTAGTTGATGTACGACAGGCCGCCGTCTACGGACTGCCCCTGGAAGATCAGCCCGAAGACGACCAGGAAGACCAGCGGGAAGGCGAAGGTGAAGATCACCGAGGTGCGGTCGCGGATGTAGGCGAGGTAGCTGGCCCTGGTCACGGCGGTGTAGGCGTTCACGAGCGGTGCTCCGTTGCGGTCAGTTCCAGGTAGGCGTCTTCGAGGGTCGCCGTGCGGGTGGTGATCTCCTCCAGGTCGACCAGTTCGCCGAGGGCGACCAGCACCTGGTTGGCGGAGCGGGTGGAGATCACCAGCTCGCCGCCCTCGACGGTGACCTGGTCGACGCCGGCCAGGCGCCGCGCGTCCTCGGCGGCGATCCGGTACGCGGGGACGCGCAGCCGGGTGGGGGCGGCGAGCGACTTGATCAGGTGGCGGGGGCTGTCCACGGCGAGCACGGCGCCCCGGGCGATGATCGCCACCCGGTCGCACAGGGCCTCGGCCTCGTCCAGGTGGTGGGTGGTGTAGACGATGGTCCGGCCGTCGCCCTTCAGGGCGCGCAGGACCTCCCAGAGCGAGCGCCGGGCGGCCGGGTCGAGGGCGGCGGTGGGCTCGTCCAGGAAGATCAGCTCCGGCTCGTGGATGAGCGCGGTGGCCAGGGCCAGGCGTTGGCGCTGCCCGCCGGAGAGCTGGTCCACCCGGCGGTCGGCCTGCTCCCCGAGGTCCACCAGGTCCAGGGCGCGGACGGCGGCGGCCGACTCCAGGCGGTAGAGCGCGGCGACGGTGCGCAGGTGCTCCAGCGCGGTCAGCCGGGTGAAGAAGGCCGAGCTCTGGGTCTGGATGCCGAGGCGCCGCAGCAGGGCGGTGTTCCTTGGCCAGGGGCTCTCGCCGAGCACGGCGACGGTGCCGGCGTCGGGGGTCCGCAGGCCTTCGACGATCTCGACCAGGGTGGTCTTGCCCGCGCCGTTGGGGCCGAGGATGCCGAAGAACTCGCCTCTCTCCACGGTCAGGGAGACCCCGTCGAGTGCCTGGACCGTGCCGTAGCGCTTGCGCACGCCGGTCAGCGCCACCGCCGCGTCCGGACGGCTGTCACCTGTGCTCATCAGTGCTCTCTCTCCTTGCCGACATCTCGTCCCCCGCTCCATGCGCCCGCCTGGCGCGGTGGGCCCGCACCGCGCGGCCGCCCGCCCACAGCGCCAGGGCCGCCAATACCGCCAGGGCGGGCAGGCACCCGGCGAGCCGGCCGAACCGGGCCGCCAGCAGCAGGCCCAGGGCGGCGAGCAGCCCGGCGGCCAGTAGCGCGCAGCCGAGGGCGTACCCGCCGTAGACCAGCCGCAGTCGCACCGGGTAGCCGCGCAGCGCGCCGGCGTCGCGGCGCACCGCGGCCCGGGCCAGCAGGACGGTGAACCGGCGGCTCTCGGTGGCCAGTTGGAGGCAGTCCAGGGCGTAGCCGAGGGCCTTGTAGCCGTCCAGCGGCGGCAGCGGGAGCAGGTTGCCGAGGGCGACCGCGGTGCCGAGCAGCAGCAGTGCGCCCAGGAAGGGCCGGGCCTGGGCGTCGGCGGGCAGCAGCAGCCAGGCGGGGTAGAACGGCAGCAGGAAGACCAGGTTCATCACCGCCCCGGCCATCGCGGTGGCGATCTGCTCGCGGCGGCGGGCGAAGAACCGTACGTCCTCCACCTCGCAGTACAGATAGCTCATCGGCAGCACCCAGCGCAGGCCGATCTCGCCGACCCGGCCGCCGAAGGCCCGTCCGACCAGTCCGTGGGCCAGTTCGTGCAGGGCGAGGCTCGCCCACAGCAGGGTGCCGACCGCCAGCAGGGCGACGGGGTTCCCGCTGAGCCGTACGGTCTCGTCGGTGAGGGTGCCGAGGTCGGCGGCGACGCCGGCGAGCAGCGCCGCCACCAGGGTCAGCAGCGGCAGCAGGAAGCGGCGGCGGCGGGCGAAGCCGGTGGCCAGGTGCAGCCGGTCCAGCAGCGCGGGCGCGTCGGAGACCATCCGGACCCGGCCGGCCAGCACGGTCGAGCGGGCGGGTTCCTCGGCTCGCCGGGGCGCCGGGGCGGGGGCGTCCGCCAGCAGTCCGCGGGTGTAGAGCAGGCCCAGCATCTGCTGCCACTGCGGTTCGCCGAGCCGGGCCCGGAACCGTACGGCGTACTGCTCGCCGATCTCCGCGAGGGACCGGGTGCCGTCCAGCCGGGCGATGATGAAGTGCTCCTTCGCCCCGATCTCCAGCTGGCGTCCGCCGGCCGGGTCCCGGACCAGGTGGACTTCGGCGGCGCCGCGTCGCAGCGGTCGGGCGAAGCGCAGCTCGGGGCGGACCTTGGGCCGCAGGTCGAGGAGTGGGGATGCGCTCACGGCGCCGCCGAGGGCTGGGGCTCGCGCAGGGCGCGGGCCAGGATGTAGGAGAGGAAGGCCTCGTCGCGGACGGTGACCGAGAGCCGGTTGTTGGTCATGTGCGCGTAGGGGAACAGCAGCATCGGCAGGGCCTGCGCCGGGTCGGTGACGGTCAGGTCGCGTTCGCCGTCCCAGGAGCGGAAGACCAGTTCGCCGCGACGGGCCAGCTCGCCCGCCCGTTCGCGCAGCTCCAGGCAGTGTTCGGCCCAGCCGCGCAGCCGGCTCGGCAGCCGTTCGGGGGCCTGGTCCACGATCGCCGCGCGGATCGCCCGGAACCTGGTCGGCAGGGTGTCGCCCATGCCGGCGTAGGCGCGGTCGTAGCCTTGCCGGGCGGTGTAGTTGGTGCCCTCGAACGCGCCGTTCCAGAAGGCGTGGTAGCGGTCGAGGAAGACCAGGAGGTCCTCCTCCTCGGGCAGGAAGCAGGCCGACATGGTCATCATCAGCTGGGCGGCGAGGCCCAGCACCACCGTGCGCAGGTGCAGGTTCATGGTGCGGGTGGCCTCGATGACCAGGTCGCTGGAGTGCTGGAAGTGCCACTCGGCGAGGTCGATCCCGGCGGGGCCGCCGTACTTGCCGTACTCGGGCTCGTACGGTTCGCGGCTGAAGGTGTTGTTCTCGCGCAACCGCATCCGGCCGTCCGGGCCGAGCAGCCGCTCGCGTTCCTCCTCGCGGAACTCCAGCTCGAACATGGTGTTGTAGAGCTCGGCGAAGAAGCTGTCCTTGACCTGGTAGAGGGCGGGGCGGCGGCGCAGGAACTCGGCGACGGCCTCCTCGGCCCGCTGCCGCACCTGCTCGGCGGCCGACGCGGTGGCGGGGCGCAGCCGCAGTCGCAGGTGCGGGCCCTCCAGCCAGTAGTTGATGAAGAAGTACCCGTCGAGCAGGCCCTCTTCGGTCAGCTCCGCGACCAGCGGCCGGACGCACTGGAGCAGCAGCGGGCGGGGGCTGGCGGCGTAGAAGACGTGCAGCGCGAGCCAGTCTCCGGTCGGCGTCGGGCGGTCAGTCATGGTCGGGTTCTCCTTGCCGCTGCCCGGGCGCGGCGTGCTGCGCGCGGGGCACGATCTCCAGGGCCAGTTCGGCGACGTGGTGCCCGTGGGCGGAGCGCACGTGCAGGGCGTCCTCGCCCGGCAGCATCTCCTCCAGGACGAGCCGCCCGGGCCCGCCGGCCAGCAGGCCGTCCAGCGCCGTCAGGGAGAGCGGGCTGGCGAAGTCCACGTACTGCGGTTTGGCGGCGCCGAGGCGGGCGCCGGCGCCCTCGGGGTACGCCCGAGCGAAGGCCCGGACGGGCAGGGCGTGCCGGCGGCGCCAGCGCTGCCACTCCAGGAAGCGCTCCGACTCGCTCGCACCGGGCGGGAGTTGGGGCAGCGCGGCGGCGGTGGCGGTCCAGCTGCGCCGGTGCAGTACGAGGCTGCGGTAGCGGACCCTGGGGCGGTGGGTGACGCCGGAGGCCGCCGGGCCGGTCGGCACCCCGCGCCACAGCTCGGGAGTGACCCGCGAGGTCGGCGAGAACAGCAGCAGGCTGCGCGGGATCTCGGGCAGCACCATCGGGACGAGGTAGCCGAGGTAGACCGGGACGACCTCGGCGCCCAGCCGGCGTGAGCGCAGGACCAGCCGGTCGGCGTCCGGGTCGTGCTCGACGTACAGGTCGTCCAGGTGGATCCGGGCCGCGTCGGGTGCGGTGCTGGTCTCGCCCGGACAGACCAGCTCGTGGTCGGTCAGCCGGGCGTGCAGGTTGAGGTTGGTGGTGGCCGATCCGGCGGTGACCTCGGCGAGGACGGCCCCTTCGGGCCGCACCTCGCGCAGGGTGGTGCGCAGCGCGGCGGGCAGGCCGCCTTCCGGGCGGTCGAAGCAATGGGTGAAGCGGGTGAAGGGGAAGCAGAGGCCGCCGTACGAGTGGTTGAGCACCACCAGCGGGTCACCGGAGCGCCGAACCAGCTGGACGAAGTGGCTGTGCGGCGCGAAGTCGCTGTGGAGTTGGTCGAGTTCGGCGGCCACGGCGGCGATGTCGGCCTCGCCGAGGGTCAGCTCCTCGGCGCCCTCCGGCAGCCGCTCCGACAACCCGCGCATCCGGCGGGCGAGTTCGGCGCGGGCGCGGTCGAGGGCGGTGAGCTCGGGCAGGCCGAGCCAGTTCTCCTCCGGCGGGTAGCCGTGGTGTTCGGCCTCGGCGGGCTTGGCCGCGGTGAACTGGAGGTACTGGTTGAAGATGTCCTCGTGGAAGTCGTGCACCAGCTGCAACAGGTCGTCGCTGCGCCCGCCCCGGCCGTGGCGGGCGAGGAAGAAGCCCTTGAGGGTGAGCCGTTGGGCCAGGGCGAGGTCGAAGACCGGCAGGATCCGGGTGAGCCGCGCCAGCGGCTCGGCGGCCAGCTCGGCCCACAGCCGGGTATCGGCCGCCACCTCCCCCGCGGAGACGTCCTCGTAGAGCAGGGTCTGCGGGACGGCGGCCTGCTGGTCGCCCACGTCGCGCTGGATGGCGACGAGTTCTTCGCGGATCTCGGCCAGCAGCGCCCGCCGGGTCGGGACGTCGCCGCCGGGGTAGCGGTCGAGGGCGGCGATCGGCGCGGCGAGGCGGTCGGCGATCGCCTCGGCCCACGGGCGGTCGAGCGAGCGCAGGGCCTGCTGGAAGGCGCGCAGCGGGTCGCGGGTGTGCACATCGGTGGCGAGCAGGGGCAGTTGCAGGACGCCGACCTCCAGCAGGGCGGCGAGGTAGCGTTCGGCGTCCTCGGCCAGGTCGCCGGAGTCGGCGCCGAGTGCGGCCGCGAGTTCGCCGTAGCGGATCAGCGGCCGCTGCCGGAAGAGGTCCAGCAGGCGCTCCAGGACTCCGCTGAGGCGCAGGAAGAACAGCCGGTCCCGGGCCGCGTCGAAGCTCACCGGGGCGTTGTCGTCGCCGGCGGTCACCGAGCGGCGCACATAGCGGACCCGGTCCTCGGTCAGCTCCATGCCGGAGGCGGGGGCCACCGGCAGGTCGTGCCTGCGCTCGGGGTTGGCGGCGATGAGTTCGGCCAGCCGGGCGAGGACCACGACGTTCAGCCGGGGGTGGCTGCCGCGTTCGGCGCCCAGCGGCACCTCGGCCCGGCCCGTCGCGTCCGTGAAGACCCCCGCCGCCACCGGGGTGAAGGTGCTGAACGGGCTGGTCTTGCAGGCCGTCCGGTAGAGGTACGACAGCAGCGAGCGCTCCATCTTGCGGGTCCGCTTGTCCGGGACCGCGCTCGGCGCACCGAGGCCGCCCAGGCGCCCCTCCAGGGACGGCGAGGCGAGCAGCAGGCCGAGCCGCAGCTCGTCCAGGTCGGCGAGGCGGCGCAACTCGCCCCGGGTGCGGAGGAGTTCGCGCTCGAAGTCGGCGACTCCGGCGTCCCGCAGCTCGGCCAGGCGGCGCCGGGCGCGCAGCCACCGGTCGAGCAACTCGCCGGTCTCCGTGTCCAGTTGCCCGACCAGGTCGAGTGCCCCGGCGTCGGGCGTCCGGTTGTTGAACACCCCTCGGCGCAGCTCCAGCAGCCGTCGGCGCCCGGCGGCGTCGGGGGCGGCCTTGACGAGCGCCGAGAGCGGGTCGCTGAGCCGGGCGCCCAGGTCGGCGAGGCGCTCCTCCTCGGCCACCAGCTCCTCGGCCCAGTCGAAGGCCTCGGCCGATCGCAGGCCGTGCACGGCCTCGACGGGCAGCCCGCCGGCGCGCAGCATGAAGCGGGGCCCCAGCCCGAGGGTCCGGGTGCCGGGCGAGCCGCCGCCCCGGTCGGCGGACGACGGGGTCACCGGGGATTGCGTGGTGGTCAACGTTCCTCCGCCCGGTCAGGCGATCGCGTGGTCGAAGTCGGCCGGGCTGCGGTGCTCCTGCCCGACCATCATGATCAGCAGGGGTAGTTCCTCGCCGTCCGCGAGGCCCAGGTGCTCGGTGTAGGAGACGGAGTCGAAGCCGAGCGCCACCCCGCAGGCCAGCCCGGCCGCCGGGGCGACCGTGTAGAGGGCCTGGGAGCTCGCGCCCACGGCGGCGTTCACCAGTCGCAGGCCCCGGTCCCCGATGGCGTCGAGCACGGCCGGGGTGGGGGCGCTGACCACGATGACGGCGCCGGCCTGCTCCAGGTTGTAGTTGTCCAGGAAGTAGTTCCGCTGGAGGAACCAGCCCTGCGGGCCCGGCTTCACCGGCCGCAGCGTCCGGTCGGCCGGCTCATAGGCGTAGGCGCCGGCCGGTACGTCGGCGACGTGGTTGACGAACACGTGGAGCCGGGTCAGCGACGCCGTGCCGGGGCCTTCCGCGCAGCCCGGCAGCCGGCCCGGGGAGGCGGCCGCGGCGAGCGCGGTCGACAGCTGCGCGGCCGTCATCGCGGGCTGTCCGGTGAACCGTCCGAAGCTGCTGCGCCGGGCCCGCAGCGCCTCCCGGACGCCCAGGGCCGGTTCCTGCGGCGCGGGCAGCGGGATCGGCGCGCCGACCGGGCGGGCCGGCTCGGCCGCCGCCCGGACCCGGGCCCAGGCCGCTTCGAGCGCCGCGTCCAGGGCCCCGGCCGCCGGGCGGTCGGCGGCGCCGCCGAGGGTCGCCTCGTGGATGCGCCGGACGGTGTCGAAGGCGAGGACCGTCCGCGAGCGCTCCTGGTCGACGGCCCGGACCCGGGCCCCGGTGGGGGCGGCGGACAGCCGGGCGGCGCTCGTCGGGCGGGCCCAGCGCAGCGGGACGACGGCGAACACGCCCTCCTGCTCCGGCCGAAGCCCGAGCAGCCGGCCGAGCCGCTCCTCGTCGAACCAGAGCGCGGCACCGAGGTGCAGGCCGTGCGCGCCGGCCCAGATCCGCCAGGTCTCCAGCAGCGCCCCGACGTCCATGGTGACCACGTGGTAGGCGAAGCTGTTGTACTTGAAGGCGTTCTGCCAGAACTTGACCGTCAGCACCAGGAACTGGTCACAGTCCTCGGCGAAGCCGCCCAGCGCCGCCCGGACGTCGGCCGTCACATCGCCGGTCAGCAGCCGCCGCATCGCGTGGTGCGGCGTGGCGTAGTGGTGGACCCCGGGGGTGAGCGGACCGCTCGCCCCGCTGACCCAGTGGATGCCGATCGGGTACAGGCCGCCGCCCGAAGCGGTGCCCCGGGAGAAGTTGGCGTGAGGGTAGCGGGGCAGCGTGCCGAGGTCGGAGTTGGCCTGTACGGCGAGCCGCCGGCCGGTCAGTCCGTAGGAGTCCCGGAGCATCCCGCCGAGCAGCGGCAGGGTGAAGCCCTCCTCGCCGCGCGGTCCGAACAGGCCGCCGTGGACTCCTGCCGCCGGGTCGGGCGGGCAGTCGGGCAGTGGGAAGTGCGGGGCGGCGGGGAAGTACTTATCCTTCCTGGGCCGGTCGGCCCAGTCGGGCACGAAGTCGGCGGGCTCCATCGGGACCCGGCCCCGCCACAGCACCGCGGACGCGTACTCGCGGGCGTAGCCCATGGTCGTTCCTCTCTCGTACGTCTGGCGCGTCCCGGCGGTCGGTTGCCGCCGGCGCCCAGGCTGGGCGGGGCTCAGGGGAAGGGGTGCGGGGCGGGGTTGAGGTCCTCCGCCAGCAGGTCGTGCTCGCGCAGACCGGCCGCGCGCGGCGCGGTCCGCAGCCGGGGCATGGTCAGCGCCCGCTGGCGCCGCCAGCCGAAGTCGATCGGCAGCAGCCCGGGGACCAGCACCGAGGCGGTGTGCAGGCCCGAGGCGCGCTGCTCGGGCATGGTCTGGTCGACCACGACGACGTCGAAGCCGGCCGCGGCCACCGCGTCGACGCAGCGCCGCAGGTCCTCCCGGAGGTCGTCGGAGGGCGCGATCGACCCTTCGGCGAGCCGCCGCGGCGGGGCCGGTTCGCGCTCCTCCTCCAGCAGGAAGTCGGCGTACCGCGCCATCTCGGGCAGCCCGTACAGCAGCGGGTGGTCGTGCAGCACCCGCACCTGGTCGAAGTCCTCGGCCATCGCCCGCAGTCGGCGCTCCTCCCGGGCGGTACGGCTGCGCAGGTTGACCGCGTCGGTGGCGATCTCGCACAGGCCGGCCCAGAGCGCCGCCTCCGGGTCCAGGCTGGCGCCCGCCCCGAAGCAGAGCCGGCCCGGCCCGCCGTCGATCCGTTCCGCGACGGCGGTCACCACCGGGATCGGGAAGGTGATCCGGGTGTCGAAGAAGCGGGCCCGGTAGCCGTACATCTCCAGCCGGTCCACCATCGCCCGGGTCTGCGGCCTGGTGCTGCTCCGGCCGTCCAGCTCGGGCAGCGCGAGCCGGCCGTACCAGGCGAGCAGGAAGGCGTCCCGCTCGACGGCCTCCATCAGCCCGAAGTAGACCGCCTCCTCCAGGCAGCCGCCGGAGGCGCAGCCGTTGGAACTCTCCTGGACGAAGCGGTTCTCCAGCCCGCCGGGCGCGTGGTAGTACGCCAGGATCTCGGGCACCAGCAGCGGCCGGTCGTCGCGCAGCGACCAGCCCCAGACCCAGGGGATCGGCCGGCTCGGCGAGAACGGCCGCACCCCGGTCTCGCGGTGGAACTCCTCGGAGTAGAGGCCGCAGGCCCGGGGGTCGAGCGCCTGGTCGCCGAGGTCGTCGAAGGCCGCGACCACCGTGGTGCGCTTGCC
Source organism: Kitasatospora brasiliensis (assembly GCF_032654805.1). NCBI lineage: Bacteria > Bacillati > Actinomycetota > Actinomycetes > Kitasatosporales > Streptomycetaceae > Kitasatospora > Kitasatospora brasiliensis. The sequence goes on along the minus strand of NZ_JAUOOW010000004.1, from coordinate 369,955 downwards.
GCGTGCCCGCATCCCGGCGAACCGCTCCAGCCCCTCCAGCAGGCCGACCTCGGTGCTGCCCCGGTACGTGGGGGTGTGGCCGCCCCAGAAGCACTCCCGCAGGTAGTCGCCGGAGCGCATGGTGAAGCAGCCGACCGTCGACGAGGTGGAGGCGGAGACCAGATCGGGGACCACCGAGGGGCCGAGCATCCCGGCCACCGGGTTGACGAACGCGGGCAGCGACAGCCCGTACTCCTCGACCGGGCGCAGCCGGAAGTCGTCGGACGAGCGCTTCGGCCGGCTCACCGGCTCGATCCGGGCGGCCTCGGCGCTGTCCTCGGTGCGGTGGTCGCACCGGGGGCACTCCGCGTCGGTGAGCAGCGGGAAGCCGCTGACGTGCAGCGTCTCCAGGTCGAGCAGGTGGACGGTGGGGTGGTTGTCCCGGCTCGTCCGGGGGCGCTGCGCGCGGGCCGCGAGCAGTGCGGCGAGCGCGTCGGTGAGGAACGGCACCGCCCACGGCGGGCTGCCCGCCGCCCTGGTGCCGGAGCCCAGTTCGAGCGCTTCGCGCAGCGGCCCGGAGCGGACGGCCTGCCAGCGCCGGGCAAGGCAGCGGGGGCAGGGCGAGGCGCCGTCGCGGTCGGTGGCGGGTGGGGCGTCCGGGCCGACGATGGCGTGGTGGCTGTAGAAGTGCACGGGCACCGGCCAGGCCCCGGCGTCTCCCTCGCCCGCCGTGAGTTCGTCGCGGGCGCCGAGCATCGCCAGTTCCACCGGCAGCACTTGACGATGCGTCAGCTCTTCGGCCAGGGCGTCGATGAACTCGCGCCAGGGCCCGGTGTACGCCGTGCTCACCGCCGGTGGGCCCAGGGGCGCTCCGGTGTCGAGCGGACGGCTCAGGACGTCCTCAGGCATCCGAGGTCCCGTGCGTGAGCAGCACCTTGACCACCTCGATCCGACCGGCCCGCAGGTCGGCCGGGCCGCACGGGGCCAGTAGCGCGTCCCGGCCGCCGGCCCGGAGCCGCTCCAGCACCTGGGCCCAGGCGAGCACGGTCTCCGCCTCCGCCTCGGCCTCTCCGGTGGGGATCAGCACGGCCGGGTCCAGTTCGCCGATCAGCGGGTCGCCGCCGTCGGCACCGCCCACGGCGGCCGGGTCGCGGTCGAGCTGCACCGCGCCGAGCAGGTCGCGGACGGCCTCCAGTACGGCGTCCCGCAGGCCCAGGCCGCTGCCGAGGGCCCAGCGGTAGCGGTCCGTGCCGGGGTCGACAGCCCTGACCAGCACCACCGGCAGCGGCTCGTCGGCGCCGCCGAGCCGCAGCAGCTCCGGTTCCACGCCGTGGTTGCGGGCCGAGCGGGCGAGGAAGGTGAGCTGCGTGTCCTGGTCGAGCAGCGCCGCCGGCACGGTGGCCGGGGCGAGCTGACCGCGCAGCGCCCGGCGCAGCGCGTCGTACCCGAGCGCCGTGCGCAGGCCGCGCGCGGCGGCCTCGGCGAGCGAGCCGCCGGCGCCGGTGCCGGCGGAGGTGGCCTCGAAGGCCCGGTCCCGGTTGTACGGGCCGAAGGTGCGCAGCGCGGCGGTGGGGACGAGCATCCGCTCGCCCGTCAGCAGGGAGGCCGCCGGGCTCCAGTCGCGGACGGTGTCCAGCGGCACGCCGCCGGCGGTGCCCAGCGACTCCGGTCGCACCCTGGGGAGTTCCATGACGTCCTGGCCCGCCGGGACGGGCGGGACGACGTGCTCGGCGTAGACCTCGGCGGCCCGGTACAGGGCGCGCAGCCGGGCTCCCGCCACGTGGTGCACGTCGGCGGCGGAGATGTCCCGCCGTCGGCCGGGGGCCAGGTCCAGGCTCACGGTGGCGACCTTCAGCGGGGTCTGCCGCCAGGCGTCGTCGGCGTAGCCGGCGAACACCCCGGCGTACGGGCCGACCAGGACGGCTCGGGCGTCCAGTTCGGCCAGGGCCGCCTCGGAGGCGTCCTGCTCGGTCGGCTGGTGCGCGTCGCCTTCGGCGCGCTCGGCGCTCTCGTCATCGAGCTTGAGGTCGGCGAGGTCCGGTGCGGTGTGGTCGGCGCAGCGCGGGCACCGGGGGTGCGGCAGCAGCGGCTCGCCGACGACGTCCAGCGAGTCCACGTCCTGCACCAGCAGCCGGCCGTCGGTCTCGGCCGGCAGCGCGCCGGTGGTGAGCCGGAAGACCTCGTAGCCGAGCAGGTTGCCGAGCATCGCGGCGAGCGGCCCGTGGGGCTCCCGGCCGGTGGGGGCCAGTGGCGCCAGGGGCGCGAGGCCGCTCCACAGTTCGGCCGCGTCGCCCGGCAGGCCGCTGGCGCCCAGGCGCAGGGCCGCGCACGCCCAGCAGCCGGTGCGGTCGGCGGACATCAGCGGGCCGATCACCGCGTTGGCGCCGATCGTCCAGGCGGGCAGCAGCAGCCGGCCGTCCGGGAGGCCGGCCTCCAGGAGTCGGCTGGTGCGCCGGGGCCCGGCCGGGCCGGTCACCAGGACGATGTCGTACCCGTCCAGCTCCGCCCATCCCAGGGCGGCGCCGGCCGGCAGGGTGGCGACCGTCACCGGGCAGCCGGCCTTGGCGAGCGCGGCGGCCTCCGACTCGATCTCGGCGAAGCCGGCCAGTTCGGCCAGGCCCGGCAGCACGCCGACCGTGGCACAGCCGTTGCGCACCAGGCTGAGCGCGCTCCACCGGGCGAGTTCGTCCTCGCCGAGGACGGCGACCCTGGTCTCCCGGAACCGGTGGAAGCGTTCCTCGGCCTCGCCCACGTAGTGGTCGATGTACTCGATCTGCGGACCGAAGCGGGCGATGACCTCGGGTGCGAGCGGCGAGGGCTCTTCGGGGGCCGGTCCGGCGTCGCGGGCGAAGCCGCGGGCGTAGAGGGTGCGGACCAGTTCGGTGAGCATGCTGCGGTGGTGCTCGCCGAACCCCTTGCTGATCTCGGCCGCCGTGTGGTGCCCGTTCAGGTGCGGCACGATCAGCGAGGCGAAGCGGTAGGCGTCCTTCGCGGTGAGGCTGAAGCCGCCGTGGGCGTTGTGGAACAGCACCCCCTCGGGGGTCTGGGTGTACAGCACGTCGCGGCGGATCCGTGGACGGCTGTCGGCGATCTCCTCGTACGGGGGCATGTCCCTCACACCTCAGTGGTACGCAACGGGGCGGCTGACTGCCGCGCGGATGGAACGGATCGGCTCAGGCGGTCGGCGGCGCCGGGCTGGGCCCTCCCGGGGCACGGGCCCAACTGCCCGCCGCCGCACGGGTGAAGGCGCGGAGCAGTTCGGTCACCCGGTACTGGCCGCACGGGCCCTCCTGGAGGAGCCCGGCCTGCACCAGGCCGGCGAGGACGACTTCTCCGGTGGCGGGCGCGGTCGTCGCGTCCGGCGCCGGGGGCTGGGCGGTGTCCACGTCTTCGGCCGGATGCCGCCCGGGTGCCCGGGCCGGCGGGGAGCCTGGCATCGTCGGCGGCTTGCCGCGCAGCACCGCGAGTTCGAGGCGTTGCAGCGCCGGTCCCGGGTCGACGCCGAGTTCGTCGTGCAGATGGTCGCGGACCCGACGGTACTCGGCGAGGGCGTCGGCGCGCCGACCGGTGCGGTACAGCGCCTCGATGAGCTGCTCCCAGAACCGCTCGTGGGACGGGTGCGACCGGGCCAACGGCCGGAGTTCGGCCAGGACTTCGCGACATCGCCCCAGCGCGAGTTCGATGTCGTAGACGCGCTCGACGGTCCGCAGCCACTCCTCCGCCAGTCGCGGCACCTCCTCGCGGTGCAGGACGTCGGAGTGCACATTGCCCAGCACCGGCGGCTGCCAGAGCCCCAATGCCGCACGCAGCAGGGCGAGTTCGGCCACCGGGTCGGTGGCGCGGTCGGCCCGCCCGAGCAGCTCGCGGAACTCCAGCAGGTCGAGGGTGTGCGCGTCGACCGCCATCCGGTAGCCGCCGGGCAGCGCCTCGATCGTGCTGCCGGAGATGCCGTACTTGGCGAAGAGCCGCCGCAGCCTCAGCACACAGGAGTGCAGCGCCGCCTTGGCCGTCGCCGGGATCTCCTCGCCCCAGATCGCCCGCTGGAGCGACTCCACCGGCACCACCGCGTTGGGGCGGGTCAGCAGGGCCGCCAACAGCGAGGCGGGTTTGGACGGTTGGAGCACCGCCGTCTCCCGGCGGTCCGCGATGGCGAGCAGTCCGAGCACGGTGAACCTGGCTCCGCCGTCCTGTCCGACCTCCGCCGCCATGCCCACCTCGCCCCCTGTCGACCATCGCGTCCGGGCACGCCGAAGGCGTGCGCCGCCGAAGAATTGACTCGATACGAACCAGCCCCGCGATGACGCGGGACGCGTGCTCGGCGCGCCCATCCGCCGGGGGCCGCCCGTTTTGACAGGGCCAGACCGTATGGGCTGAAGATCAGTCGAGTCAATGCTCTTGCTCCGCTTTCAGCAAGATTTCATGACTCGCCGGTAACCATCCTCGCAAGACGGGCGCACCTGACCGCGAACGGACCGGGACAACGGTCGTCCGCATACGAACGCCATGCTCGGGCAGCGCCCGCGACGAGCGGTACGAGAGCAGCGGAAGGACCCCGACCGGTCCTGCACGGCCCGGCCCGGTCGCACGATGCGACGGGCGGGTGAGGGGGCCGCACACGAGGGGTCGCCGCCTTCGGCGATGACAGCCCATGATGGCGTGCGGTCAACCGTTGCGCCAGACCCGTGCACCCTCCGATCCGCGCGGACGCGAGCCGGCGCGCCGTGGCGCGGATCACAGCAGGCCCCACACGGGCGATGAAATGCGGGGGCCGCCGAGGTGGTTGCTACAGGCAACCGTCTCCGTCCCGGTGCACGCCACCGCTACCCGCAAGGACTCCCATGACCGGCACCGTGCCCTCCGCCTCCCGCGCGGCCGAGATCCTGTCCCGGCCCGTCACGATCAACGGGCTGACCGTGCCCAACCGCATCGCGATGGCCCCGATGACGCGCAGGTTCTCCCCGGGCGGCGTGCCCGGCGAGGACGTGCGCTCCTACTACGCCCGCCGCGCCGCCGCGGGCGTCGGCCTGATCGTCACCGAGGGAACGTACGTCGGCCACGAGTCCGCCGGCCAGGCCGACGACATCCCGCGCTTCCACGGCGAGGAGCAGCTGGCCGGCTGGGCCCGCGTCGCCGAGGACGTCCACGCGGCGGGCGGCACCATCGTGCCGCAGCTCTGGCACATCGGCATGGTCCGCAAGCAGGGGGACCCGCCGTTCGCCGACGCCCCCGCCATCGGCCCGTCCGGCATCCGGCTGGACGGCACCGAGGGGACGGGGCGGGCGATGACCCGGGCCGACCTCGACGCCGTCATCGGCGCGTTCGCCGAGGCCGCCGCGGCCGCCGAGCGGATCGGCTTCGACGGCGTCGAACTGCACGGCGCCCACGGCTACCTGCTCGACCAGTTCCTGTGGGCCGGCACCAACCGCCGCACCGACGCCTACGGCGGCGACCCGGTCGCCCGGACGAAGTTCACCGCCGAGCTCGTCGCCGCGGTGCGCGAGGCCGTCTCCGCGGAGTTCCCGGTGATCTTCCGCTACTCGCAGTGGAAGTCGGAGAACTACGACGCCCGCCTCGCCGAGACCCCCGAGGAGCTGGAGGCGATCCTCGCCCCGCTGGCCGAGGCCGGCGTCGACGCCTTCCACGCCTCGACCCGCCGCTACTGGGTCCCCGAGTTCGACGGCTCGGACCTCAACCTGGCCGGCTGGACCAAGAAGCTGACCGGCCGCCCCGCCATCACCGTCGGCTCGGTCGGCCTCGACGGCGACTTCGTCCACGCCTTCAGGGGCGAGGGCGCCCCCGTCCAGGGCATCGACGACCTGCTCGACCGCCTGGAGCGCGACGAGTTCGACCTGGTCGCCGTCGGCCGCGCCCTGCTCCAGGACCCGCAGTGGGCCGCCAAGGTCCTCGCCGGCCGCTTCGCCGACCTCCACCCCTACGACGCCGCGGCGGTCCGCACCCTGAGCTGACCCCGCCCCACCGTCAGGCCCCGGCAACGCCGGGGCCTGACTCCCCTACCTCGCGAACCGCGCCCGGTGGGCGGCGATCAGGTCGCGGTACCAGGCGTAGGAGGCCCTCGGGGTGCGCTGCTGGGTGGCGAAGTCGACGTGGACGAGGCCGAAGCGCTGGCTGAACAGCCCCTCCGCCCATTCGAAGTTGTCGAGGAGGGACCAGGTGTAGTAGCCGCGGACGTCGATGCCCTCGGCGATGGCCTGGGCGAGGGCGTCGAGATGGGCGGACATGAAGTCGATGCGGGGCTGGTCGGGGGTGGTGGACTCGGGGACGGAGCAGCCGTTCTCGGTGATGGTGACGGGCGGCAGGGCCTTGCCGTAGGTGTCGCGGAGTCCGAGGAGGAGTTGGCGCAGGGCGTCGGGGACGACGGGCCAGCCGAAGGCGGTGTGGGGGACGTCGGGGATGTCGACCAGGTCGAAGGGCAGGCCCGGGGCGGTGGGGGCGGCGACGCGGGTGGGGTTGTAGAAGTTGAGGCCGAGGCCGTCCAGGCCGGGGGTGTGGATGAGGTCGAGGTCGCCCGGGTGGACGGCGCCGAAGATGTCGTCGGGGACACCGAGGACGGAGAGGTCGGGGTAGCGCCCGAGGAGGACCGGGTCGGTGAACAGGCGGTTGTGGAGGGTGTCGTAGGCCTGGGCGGCGGCGATGTCGGCGGCGGCGCCGGAGGCCGGCCGGACCGGGGTGAGGTTGTTGGAGAGCATCGCCGCCAGGCCGCGGTCGTGGAGGACGGCGGCGGCCAGGCCGTGGCCGAGGAGCTGGTGATGGGCGGCCGGGAGGGCCTCGAACATCAGGGTGCGGCCGGGGGCGTGGGTGCCCGTGGCGTAGCCGAAGACGGTGTGGACGAAGGGCTCGTTGAGGGTGATCCAGGTGGGGACGCGGTCGCCGAGCAGGTCGGCCATCACGGCGGCGTACTCGGCGAAGCGGTAGGCGGTGTCGCGGTGGAGCCAGCCGCCGCCGTCCTCCAGGGCCTGCGGGAGGTCCCAGTGGAAGAGGGTGGGGAGCGGGGTGATGCCCGCCGCCAGCAAGGCGTCCACCAGACGGTCGTAGAAGGCCAGTCCGGCGGGGTTGACGGGGCCCGCGCCGGTGGGCAGGACCCGGGGCCAGGCGATGGAGAAGCGGTAGCCGTCGAGGCCGAGCCCGCGCATCAGCTCGATGTCCTCGGGGTAGCGGTGGTAGTGGTCGCAGGCCACCGCGCCGGTGTGGCCGTCGCGGACGGCGCCGGGCCGGGCGGCGAAGACGTCCCAGACGGAGGGGCCTCGGCCGTCCTCCCCGACGGCCCCCTCGATCTGGTAGGCGGCGGTGGCGGCGCCCCAGCGGAAGTCCTCCGGCAGGTCGAAGCGGTCCGGCATGTGCGGCCTCCTGACAGAAACGTGAGGAGAACTCATGTTACCGACGCGGCGGCGAAGCACCAGAGGCCGTCCGTCGGCGGGGCCGTGAGCCCGCACGCCCCCCATGGGACAAAAGTCTCTCCATCAGATGACATCCGTTGTCATCCGTTTCCGATCGCCGGTGCGTCCTGGGGGTATGAAGCGCGAATCGATCCGCCCGGCGGGCTCCGGATCCGACCCGTTCGACGAGTTCGTCGCGGCCAGGTACCAGCCCCTGCTGCGGGGGGCGTACTTGATCACCGGGAACGTCCATGACGCTCGGGACCTGTTGCACGACGCCCTGGCGCAGGTGTACCCGAGACGGGCCATGATCCGGGACGCGGAGGCGAGCGAGGGGTACGTCCGCCGCACGATGGTCCGCACCCACGTCTCGCGGTGGCGCCGGACCAGGCGTGAGGTGCTCACCTCCGCGCTGCCGGACGGGCCCGCCGCCCAGGACGCCGAACGGGACGACGAGCTGGCGACCGCGCTGTCCGGGCTGCCTCGGCGCCAGCGGGCGGCCGTGGTGCTGCGCTACTACCTGGACCTGCCGGTCGCGCAGGTGGCGGAGGAACTGGGGTGCTCGGTGCCCACGGTGAAGACCCACCTGGCGCGCGGCATCAAGGCGCTTCGACAGGAACTGGAACCGGTGAGGGAGTTGGTGAGCCGTGAACGCTGAGGACAGGTTCGAGGAGGAGCTGGTCACTCGGCTCGGAACGCACGCGGCGGGGGTCGGCGGCACCCCGCCACTGGCCGAACTGCACGAGGCCGGGCAGCGCCGGGCCCGCCGGCAGACGGGTGTGCGGATGGTGACGGCGACGGCCGTGGTGGTCGCCGGAGTGGGGGTGCTGACGCAGCTCGGCGGCGGTATCGGGCCCGGGCGTACCGGGCCCGCCGGGATGGGCGCCGGCATCGTGAGCCCGATGCCCAGCCCGGCGATCCAGGGGCATCCGGCCGTGATGCTGAACTGCCTGGGCGGGCCCACGTCGATGCGGACACCCGGCTGGCACCAGCACCGGACCGAGCTGCCCACGTCGCCGTCGCCGTCGGACCGGCTGACGCCGTGGGCCCCGTACCCCGGTCCCACGGACTCGGGATCGCCGACGACCGGGCCTTCGTCGTCCGTCGATCCGTCGTCCGTCAATCCGTCGTCGGGGTACCCGTCACAGGGCTACTCCTCGTCGCGCTCCACGTCACCGGGCGCGCCGTCCGACCTGCCGTCCTCCGCCTTCCCCTCGACGTCCGAATCGCCGTCCGCCGGGCCCGGGTCCACGGGCAGCGGCACGCTCTCGCCCTCGGCGGGCGATCCGGCGACGCTCGGTGCGGGGTGGGCCGGTCAGCAGATCGAGTCCCTGGGAATGGACGGCTACCCCGACCACTACTTCGGCACCTGCCGCGACAGCACCACGAACACGCTCTTCGTGATGCGCGTCCCCGGCAGCGGGCTGGACGCCGAGGTGGCCCGCATGGCGGCCGGCTGGCCCCTGGTGAAGGTGACGTTCGCCGACGCGGTGGGCTCCCGCACCCAGCTCCTGGCGTTCCTGAAGCGGATCGGCGCGGACACCGAGCAATGGCGGGCCAAGGGCGTGGAGATCGAGGGGCTGACCCTCGCCATCGACGGCACCGGCGTGGTGGTCGACACCCCGCAGTGGCAGTCCGCGGGGGCGGACATCAAGGCGAAGTACGGCCCCTGGGTGGCCGAGGTCCGCTGACCGAAGCGCTCGGCCCCACCATGCTCACGCGGCATCGAGGAGTCGGGCGCGCGGCCAGGCTGGGTCGGGGCCACCGGGCTTGGCCGCTACGCCAGTTCGCGCACCCGGCGGATCGGACCGGCCGCCAGGATCGCCGGGCTCGCCAGGCTGCACACCGCCAGCAGGAGCAGTGCCGTGCGCGGACCCCAGGCCGTGGAGGCGGCGCCGGCCAGCAGCGCGCCGACCGGGATGGCGCCCCAGGAGACGAACCGTACGGTGGCCATCACCCTGGGGAGCAGCTCGGGCGGGGTGTGGGTCTGCCGGTGGGTGCGGGTGACGATGCTGGTGACCACGACGCCCGCCGAGAAGCCCGCGTTGCCGACCGCGAAGACCACCGCCGCCCAGCCGGAGCCGGCCGCCGGGAGCAGGAAGGTGAAGAGCGCGGCGACCAGCGCCGACCAGCGCAGGGCGCCGCCGCTGCCGATCCGGGAGACCACCCGGGGGGTGAGGGCGGCGCCGAGCAGGCTGCCCAGGCCGCCGGTGGCCATCAGGGCGCCGACGGCGGCGGGCGGGGCGTCGAGGGTGGTGACCAGGAACACCGGGGTGAGGGTCATCAGCCCGCCGGCCACGAAGTTGACGGCGGTGGCGTCGGCGGCGCACGGCCCGATCACCGGGTGCCGGGTGACGAAGTGCCAGCCCTCGCGGATCTGCTCGCGCATCCCGGCGCCGCCCGGGCCGCCGGTCGGCCGCGGTGCGCGCGGCAGGCTGCGCAGCAGCGCGGCCGAGACCAGGTAGCTGACCGCGTCCAGCACCATCGCGGCGGCGCCGCCCACGAGTTGGACCAGTACCCCGCCGAGCGAGGGGCCGGCCAGTTCGGTCGCGGCGCTGCTGCCGGAGAGCAGGCTGTTGCGGGCGGTCAGCTGGTCCTTGGGCACGATCGACGGCAGGAAGGTGGAGTTGCCGACGTCGAAGACCACGCTCGCCAGGCCGACCAGCAGCGCGACCACGACCAAGTGCGGCAGGCCGAGCACGCCGAGGGCGGCCGCCACCGGCACCGAGGCGACGGCCAGGCCGCGCAGCAGGTCCATCACCACCTGGGTGCCGCGCAGCGGGAGCCGGTGGACCAGGACGCCGGCCGGCAGGCCGACCAGCAGCCAGGCCAGGTAGCCGGCGCCGGTGATCAGGCCGACCTGCCAGGCGGTGGCGTGCAGGGTGACCACGGCGATCAGCGGCAGGGCGACGGTGGTCACCTGGTCGCCGAGGCGGCTGACCAGCGATCCGCTCCAGTAGCGCCAGAACACCCCCGCCCCGGTCACCCGTATTCGGTCCCCCGCCCCGCGCTCCGTCGCGGCTGCCGCTTCTCGCGTCGTCACATCCACTTCCGGTCCCACCCCTTCTGTCGCGAGCGCCCCACCCGTCCGCCCTCCCTGTCCGACGGCAAGTGGGTTCCATTTTGGAACTCACTATAATCGGCAGTCATGCGGCACACCGAAGCGGCGGACCCCGACTGCGCGATCTCCCAGGCCCTGGCCGTGGTCGGCGACGCCTGGACACTGCTCCTGATCAGGGACATCGCCGGCGGCACCCACCAGTTCGACGCCCTGTGCACCGGACTGGGCATCAGCCGCCGGGTCCTCACCGAACGCCTCAAGGCGCTGGTCGCCGACGACGTCCTGGAGAAGCGGCTCTACCACCCGCACCCGCCGCGCTACGAGTACCACCTCACCGAACGCGGACGCGGCCTGCTGCCCCTGCTGGTCGCCCTCCAGGACTGGGGCGGCCGGTACGTCCTGGGCGACGGCTCGCTCTCCGGGACCAGCACCGCCGACTCCGCCGAGACCCGCCGGGTGCACGGCCTGACCGGGCGCCGCCTGCCGGATCTGGAACTCACCAGCACCACAAGCGAGTCGACCGACCCCGTGGTGGCCGGTGCCGACTGGACGGTGCTCTACTGCTACCCCGGCGCGTACGCCCCCGGCGGCCTGGACTACCCGCCCGGGTGGGGAGAGATCCCCGGCGCGGGCGGCTGCACCCTGGAGTCCAGCACCTACCGCGACCGGATGGCCGAGTTCACCGCCCGCGACGCCCGGGTCCACGGCATCAGCACCCAACGCCCGGACCAGCTGGCCGCGTTCGCCGAGCACGCCCGCATCCCCTTCCCACTGCTCTCCGACGCCGACCTCCAGCTGGCCGCCGCGCTGCGCCTGCCCACCTTCCGGGCGGCGGGCGTCGACCGGCTCAAGCGCCTCACCCTCGTCCTGGACGCCACCCGTACCATCCGGGGAGTCCTCTACCCGGTGATCGACCCGGCAGGCTCGGTGGAGGACGCGATTGGCCTGATCGACCGCCTTGCGCGGGGCTGACGACGGCCCCGACCTGCCCCGATCGGCAGCTCGCCGAAGATTGTGACGTGACCCTGTCTAGTTCGTTCCCGTCCCGGTGTGGTGGGATGAGCCCTCACGGGGTGGTGAAACGCTGACGGGGGTGTGCGGTGGCGCGAAGTGGTTGGCTGCGGGGGCTTGACGGGGACGCGGCAACTCTGACGGCCGTGGGGCTGGTACGGCTGGGGGCGCAGGAGTGGCTGGGCAGGGAGGCCGGGGCACCAGCCTGGCTGGGCGGGCTGCGGGCCGCTTCCTTCGCCGACGTCTGGCTGGCGTTCGGCGACGCGCCGGCGTCCGGGCTGCGGGTGCCCGCACCCGCGGTGCTGCGGGGCGTCGCGCTCCGGGCCGCGGAACTGGTCCTGCGGTCCTGCGGGGAGGACGGGCCGGCGGCGCTGGGGTGGCTGGGGCAGCGCGCGGCGGAGGCCCGTGAACAGGCGCAGCGGGACGGCACCTCGCACCCGGCCGAGCCCTGCGCGCTGACCCTGGTGTGGCACGGGGTCCAGGCGCTGGCCGCCGGGGACGGGACGGGCGAGAACCGCCGCATCGACGAGCGCGGCGAGGCCTACGTACGGGAGCGGCACCACCGCCAGGACACCCTGGCCCTGGTGCTGTGCTGCACCCGGATCGCCGCGGCGGCGCTGGTGGAGCAGTGCGAGGGCGATCCGGAGCGGGTGGACGCCTGGCTGGAGCAGGCCGCGGCCCGCTCGATGCCGCGCGACGGCCGGGCGCCACTGTGGGTGCCCGGACGGCCCTGGCAACCGGCCGGCTGAACGAGCCGGGCGGGTCAGGGCGCGTCGAGCAGCCGGGCGACCTCCGTCATGGCCGTCCCCAGCGGCAGGTCGAGCCGCAGCGCGGCGAGTTCGTCACCGCGGGTCGGCCCCTGGTTGACGATCGCCACCGGCAGCCCCGCCCGGGCGGCCCGGCGGACGAAGCGCAGCCCGGAGAGCACCGCGAGCGAGGAGCCCAGGACGACCAGCGAGCTCGCCCCGTCGACCAGTTCGTAGCAGCGCTCGACCCTGGGCACCGGGACGTTCTCGCCGAAGAAGACCACGTCGGGCTTGAGCACTCCGCCGCAGTCCGCACAGGCGGCGACCCGGAAGCCGTCCACCAGCGGCTGCGGCAGCCGTGCGTCGCCGTCCGGCCGCAGCTCCGCGCCGGACCGGCGGAAGCCCCGGTTGAGGTCCTCCAGCCGCCGGTCGAGCTCGGCCCGGGTGCTGGTGCGGCGGCAGCCGAGGCAGACCACCCGGCGCAGCCCGCCGTGCAGCTCGACGGCCTCCCGGGTGCCGGCCGCGTGGTGCAGCCCGTCCACGTTCTGGGTGATGACCGCCGTGATGTGCCCGGCCCGGCGCAGCCGTTCCACCGCCCGGTGCCCGGCGTTGGGCCGGGCACCGGCGATCGCGGGCCAGCCGCTGTGGCTGCGGGCCCAGTAGCGGCGCCGGGCGTCGGCGCTTCCGGTGAACTCCTGGTACGTCATCGGGGTGCCGCTGCGGTGCCGACCTGTGGCGCCGCGGTAGTCGGGGATTCCGGACTCGGTGGACAGGCCCGCCCCGCTGAGCACCACCGCGCCACGCCGGTCCAGCAGCCGTACCAGGGCTTCCAGCTGCTGCCCTGGCGGGACGACCGGGCCGGGGCCGCCTGGGTGTTCGAACGCGTCCATACCGTCGAGGTTAGATCGACGGCCCCCGGGCGGCTGCCCGGTGTCACGACCGATCGGTGTCACGACCGACCGGCCTTACGGGCGACCGGCCTTACGGGCGACCGGTGTCACGACCGACCGCCCCTACGGGCGACCGGGCTCACGGGCGACGCGCCCAGGCGGAGATCATCGGGGCGGTCGCCAGGTCGAGCCGGCCGGAGGCGACGTTGGCCAGGTGGCGCTCGATCTCCTCCTCCGTCGCGAGCCCCTCGCCCACCAGCAGCCGCCGGATCTGCCGGACCGTGGCGTCCTCCAGCACGGCGCAGGCCGGGGAGGTGATCGGGAAGTACGCGTCGGCCTGGACGTCGACCAGGCCCGCCTCACGCAGCGCCCTGGGCAGCGTCCGCCCGTACCGGAGGTCGGCGCCGCGCCCGGCCATCAGGGTGCGGAAGCCGGAGCGCAGCCGGTTGGCGAGGCGCTCGTCGGGGCCGGCTTCGTCCGGGCAGAGCAGCGGTTGCAGCGCCGGGTCGGCGTCCTCCAGGAGCAGCCAGCCGCCGGGGCGCAGCGCCTGCACCATCCGGCGCAGGGCCTCGGCGCGGTCGGCGACGTGCACCAGGACGAGCCGGGCGTGCACCAGGTCGAAGCCGCCGGGCGGCGGCGGGTCGCCCGCCACGTCGTGGCGCAGCACCTCGATCACGCCGCCGGCGGCGGGGGCGGTCCAGGAGACGTCGATGTCGGTGGCGACCACCGTGCCGGTCGGGCCGACGCGCTCGGCGAGTCCGAGCGGCACGGAGGGGCCGCCCGCGCCGACCTCCCAGCAGCGCATCCCGGGGCCGATCCCGAGGGCGTCGACGTGCCGGAAGGTCACCGGGTCGAACAGCTCGGCGAGGGCGCCGAACCGGATGCCCGCCTCGGTCTGCCGGTTGTCCAGGAGGTAGCCGTGGTCGTTGTCGTGCTCAGCCATGCGGGAGATTCTCGCAGCCGCACCTCCCGGCGCCGCACCGGCTCCCCCAGGGCCGCATCCGGCCCGCCTTGCTGACGAAAAGTCAGCAAGTTCGGTCCATCGCCTTGACGGCGCCTGGTCAGCCCTGGAACGTATGGAGCCCGGAAACGCCGCGCGCTCCCCCGGCCCCCAACCGCCCGGGAGCCGCCAGAGGTCGTCTTCTCGCCCCTCACCGAGAAAGAGGCTCTTCCATGCGCTTCAGCCGCCACCTCGCCGTCACCGCCGCCGTCTGCGCCGCCACCGGGCTCGCGCTGGCCGCCGTCCCCGCCACCGCCGCACCGGCACCCCTCGCCGCGGGCCCGGTGCTCACCACCGGAAGCCTGGGCGGCCCGGCCGTCGCCGCGGGCGACGCGCTCGCCGCACCGCTCGCCGCCGGCACCAAGGCCACCTTCTACTCGACCTCGACCAGCACCACCGGCGTCACCTGCGCCACCTCGCAGTTCTCGGCCACGGCACAGAGCAACCCGGCCGCGCCGGGCAGCGCCACCGCGTCGCTGACCGGGATGACCTTCGGGTCGTGCACCTCCAACGTCACCGGCGTCACCTCGGTGCGCAGCCTGACGGTCGGCAACCTGCCGTACGTCGTCACCGTCTCCGACGCCCCCGGCCTGCCGGTCACCCTCAGCGGCGGGTCCGCCGGGACGATCCAGGCCTCCGCGGTGCTGAACACCCTGCTCGGCACCATCACCTGCACCTACCAGCTGAGCGGCGCGTTCACCGGCAACGCCGACAACACCGCGCACAGCCTGGCCTTCAACACCGAGCACTTCGTCAAGAGCACCGGCTCGACGCTCTGTCCGGGCGAGGGGTACTTCTCGGCGACGTTCGGCCCGGTCACCGACACCAGCCAGGCGGGCAGCCCGGCGGTCTACGTCAACTGACCGCCGCCCGCACGCCGCCGGGGCGGGTACGGCGCACGTCGCCGTACCCGCCCCGGCGCCTTGTCCCCGGACAACGCGAGCACCGGCCGCTACACTCCCCCGGCCGGTGGCGAAGGGGTTCGAGGCGCGGGAGGTGTGGCGGTTGCCCGCCTCCGACCGGCAGGCCGGCAAGCGGGCCCTGTGGTGGACGGCCGGGGCGTCGAGCGGCGCGGCGCGGCCTCAGTCGCCGGCGACGGCGGTGAACTCGGCGGTGTGCACCCGGTCGCCGTGCTTGAAGTCCAGGTAGAGCCGGTACGGGCCGGCGGTCGGGGCGACGGCGTGGAAGGTGATGTCAGGGCCGGGCTCGGTGGTGCCGTCGCCGGGCTCGCCGTTGGGGTGGACGTGCAGGTAGGCGAGGTCCGCGGCGCGCAGGGCCACCAGGTGGCCGTAGGCGGCGAGGTAGGGCTGGAGGTCGGCCACCGGGGCACCGTCGCGGGTGACGGTGAAGGTGAGCGGCGCGCCCTGGCCCGCGACCAGTTCCCCGGCCAGGGTGACGGTGTAGCCGTCGACCTCGGCGGTGGCGGCCGGCTCGGGCAGCGGCCGGGCGGTGGACTCGCCGGGGATGGCGAGGTCCACGCCGAGGGTGAGCGGGTCGGCGCCGGCGGCCTTGAAGTCGGCGTACGCGTGGTAGTCGGCGGGGCCGTCGAACGGGGTCGCCACCCGCCAGGTGCCGTCGGCACCCAGCTCGGGGTGGACGTGGCGGTAGCCGGAGAGGTCGCGGCGCACCACGATCAGGTGCAGCAGCGCCTCGTGCTGCGGCTCGTACGCGGTGACGGGCTTGCCGTCGGCGTCGGTGATGCGGAAGGTGAACTCCCCGGTGAGGCCGACGGTCTCCGGCACCAGGGTGAAGCCCTGATCGGAGGCCGCCAGCCCCTGGGGAGCGCCGTGGTGCGCGTGGTGCGCGTGCTCCGTGTGGTGCGTCCCGTGCTCGTGGTGCTCATGGTGCTGATGCGTCGTCATGCCGACAACCCTGGCCCTCCGGGGGCCTGTTGTCCACGGGAATACCCACCACTCCACATACCCCCCACGGGCATTCCGGACAGTGCGGGATCAGCCACCCGCCTCCCGGTGCCGCCACCGCACCGGGTCCGCGGCTCCCGCCGCCCCCGGCGCGGTCCGGGCCGGGGCCCGGTAGCCCGCGGTGGAGAGCACCAGCATCTCGTTCTCCCCGGGCCGCAACTCGTAGGCCACCCGCTCCACCCGGCTCGGAGCCCCGAGGGCGGCCAGTTCCGCGCGCAGCCGGTCCAGCCCCTGGTAGCGCTCTCCGGTGTCGTGCAGCACCAGAGGGAAGATCCGCACCTCGCGCCGCGCGACCCGGGCGAGCTCCAGCAGGGCCGCCCGGTGGAACTCCCCGTCGAGCCGGCTGCCGTACGAGAACAGCAGGTGCGAGCTGAGCACCAGGTCGAACGAGTCGTCGGCGAAGGGGAGTTCCGGCAGCGAGCCGGCCAGGTAGCGCTCCGGGCGGGCGGCGATATCGGCCCGGAAGGCGCGGGCGTTGGCGGTCCACTGGCGGATCAGGTCGTCCGCGTCGGCGTACCAGGACCAGACGTAGCCCTCGGTCTCCTTCGCCAGCAGCTCGCGCTTGAAGGCGGTCTCCCGCTCCACCAGCGGGCCCAGTTCCTCGCGGTGCTCGGCGTACTGGCGGTCGACGGCGACGGCATCGACGCCGCGCCGCCCGGCCTCCGCCACGAAGCTCGCCGCGCCGGCCGGGCAGTCCAGGATGCGCTGCTCCAGGTCCTGGTCCCCCAGCGCGAACATCGCCCGGTAGTCCGCGAAGGAACGTGCACTGACCAGCAAGGCTCAACCTCTCCCGATGAACGGCATGGTGGTCGGCAGCACCACCAGGGACTGGATGGTGGTGTCCGGCGGCTGCGAGGCCATCAGCACCAGCGCCTCGGTGAAGCGCTCCACCGGGATGGTCGCCTCGACGGCCATCGTCCGGTCGGCCTGCATCGCGGCCGGCTGCGGGCCGCCGTCCACCGGGGTGACGTTGCCGACGTCGATCTGCCCGCAGGAGATGCCGTACGGCCGGCCGTCCAGGGCGAGCACCTTGGTGAGGCCGAGGACGGCGTGCTTGGCGGCCGTGTACGCGATGGAGTTCGGGCGCGGCGCATAGGCCGAGGGCGCGCCGTTGTTGATGATCCGCCCACCCTGCGGGGTCTGGGCGCTCATCACCCGGAAGGCCTCGCGGGCGCAGAGGAAACCGCCGGTGACGATGGTGTCCAGCACCCGGTTCCAGTCCTCGAACGGGGTCTCGGTGATCGGCCGGCGCGGGGCGGCGGCGCCCGCGTTGTTGAACAGCAGGTCCAGCCGCCCGTACCGGTCGACGGTGGCATCGAAGAGCCGGGCGACCTCCTCCGGGCTGCGGATGTCGGTCGGGACGGGCAGTACCCGTTCGGCCTCGGGCCCGGCCAGGGCCGCGGTCTCCTCCAACGCGTCCTTGCGGCGCCCTGCCACGACCACCGTCCAGCCGGCCGCCAGCAGGGCCAGCGCCGAGGCCCGGCCCAGGCCGCTGCCCCCGCCGGTGACGATCGCCACCCGCCCGTGCGGCGCGGCCGCGCCTCCGTCTCCCCTCACGGCGTCCACTCCTCCCCCTCGTTGAGCCAGATCCGCAGCATCCGCCGGGAGTAGGGCCCGGGTTCGTCGACGTACGGGGAACGCCCGTGCAGCACCCGGCTGTTGCGGATGATCAGCAGGTCCCCGGGGCCCATCGGCAGCCCGAAGGCGATCTCCGGCCGGTAGAGCACCTCGTCCAGTACGCCCAGCGCCTCCCACTGGCGATCCGTCAGTTCCGGCCCGCCGCGGTCGGGGGATGAGCGGACGGTGCGGGTCTGGTAGTAGCAGCCGATCGTCCCGTCCTTGCGGTCGTAGAGGATCGGGGTGACCACCACCTGGGGGCCGGACCGGCCGGTGCGGTCGAAGGTCCAGTCCTCGCGGAGCGTGCGCAGCGCGTCCGGCCGCTCCCGCTCGATCAGGTCGTGCACGTGCCGGGCGCTCGCCAGTTTGGTCAACCCGCCTCCGTCGAAGGCGGGTTGGAGGCAGAGCAGGACCAGAAGGTCACAGGTGTCGCAGTGGAAGCCGAGTTCGGTGTTGCCGTCGCCGTCCTGGTCGCGCAGCACCGCGGTGAGGTCGCCGCGCCCGTTCTGCGGGACGATCCGCCCGAAGTCCCCCAGCAGGAAGGAGAGCACCTCGGTGATCTCCTGCTCCGGGTGGGACGGGTCCACCAGGCCGCTCACATGGGTGATGCCGACCGAGCCGGCCGCGTCCCGGACGAACTCCCGCAGCCGGGAGCGCACCTCCTCGGCCTCGCCCCACGTCCCGGCCCGCGCGTCGGCCCAGAGCAGCCGCCGCTCCCGTTCCCCCAGCGGGAGCGACCAGAGCTCCCGTCGGGCCTCCAACTCCAGGCTGCTCCAGCCGATTTCGGTCACCGCATCCATGCCCTCTCCTCCCTACCGGCAGCCGGCCGAGACGGCCTTCGCCCACAGCTCCAGGCCCTCGTCGATCTGTTCGGCCGTGACGACCAGCGCGGGGATCATCCGGACCACGTTGACATGGATGCCGCACAGCAACAGCAGCAGCCCGTGCTCGGCCGCCGCCTGCTGGACGCGCCGGGCCGTCTCCGGGTCCGGGGTGCCGTCCGGGCGGCAGAACTCGCCGGCCGCCATCAGCCCGAGCCCGCGGACGTCGGCGATCCCGGGCGCCCCGGCGGCGACCGCCCGCAGTCCGGCCAGCAGCCGGGCCCCCTGTTCGGCCGCGTTCTCGACCAGCCGCTCCTCCCGCAGCACCTCCAGGGTCGCCAGCGCGGCGGCGCAGGCCACCGGGTTGCCGCCGTACGTGCCGCCCTGCGAACCGGGCCAGGCGCGGCCCATCAGCTCGGCGGGCGCGGCGATCGCGGACAGCGGGAAGCCGCTGGCCAGGCCCTTGGCGGTGATCAGCACATCGGGCACCACCCCCGCCTCGTACTCGTGGGCCCAGAACCGGCCGGTGCGGCCGAAGCCGCTCTGCACCTCGTCCATCACCAGCAGGATGCCATGGCGGTCGGCCCGCTCGCGCAGCCCGGCCAGGAAGCCGGGCGGGGCCGGCACGTAGCCGCCCTCGCCGAGCACCGGCTCGACGAACATCGCGGCCGTCTCGGCGGGCGCGGAGACGGTGGCGAGCACCTCGTCCAGTCCGCGCAGGGCGTGCGCCACGGCCTCCTCCTCGGACAGGCCGAGCCGGAAGGCGGCCGGGAAGGGCGCCACCGCGACGCCGGGCATCATCGGTCCGACGCCCGCCCGGAACCGGATGCCGGCCGTGGTGAGCGAGGCCGCGCCCATGGTCCGGCCGTGGAAGGAGCCCTCGAAGACGATCACGTTCTGCCGTCCGGTCGCCTGCCGGGCGAGCCGCAGCGCGGCCTCCACCGCCTCGGTGCCGGCGGTGGCGAAGAACAGCGTGTCCAGGCCGGATGGCAGGACTTCGCCCAACCGCTCGGCGAGGGTGAGGAGTTGGTCGTGCAGCACGGTGGTGTACTGCCCGTGGATCAGCCGGCCGGCCTGTTCCCGGACGGCCTCGACCACCCGCGGGTGGCAGTGACCGGTGCTGGTCACCCCCACGCCGGAGGTGAAGTCGAGGTACCGACGGCCGTCGGCGTCGTAGAGGTGGAGGCCTTCGCCGCGGACGGCGACGACCGGGGTGGCCTGCTTGAGCACCGGGGAGAGCTGGGACACGGGGCCTGCCTTCACGGGTTGGTCCTGCCTTCACGGGTGAGTGGGTTCGGGCCGACGGGCGGCAGGTAGCCGGCCTCGGCGGCCCAGGTGAGCGCGGCCGACCACCACTGCGGGGTCGGCGCCGCGAAGCGCACGCCCAGCCGGTCGAGCACCGCGGTGGTGTACGTGCTGTCCACCAGGACCCGGCGCTCCTCCTGGGCCGCCCAGGCCGCGGCCACCCTGGCTTCCGTCGGGTGGCGGCGCTCGGCCCGGGCGAGGGCGGCCGCGAAGCCCTCCTCGTCGGTGAGCCGCACGCGGTGGCCGTGCCCGGCCAGCCACCCCACCAGCTCGTCGTGCGGGACGGCGTGCGGGGACTCCACGTGGTACGCGCCGGGCGCGGCGTACGGGTCGAGGGCGATCGCGGCGATCCCGGCGGCCACCGTGTCCACGTGGGAGAACGCGAACGCGGTGTCCGGCCGGCTCGGCGCGGCGCCGGCCAGCAGGTAGCCGCGGATCAGCTGGTAGATCCGGTTGTCGCCGGCGTTGGCCTGGAACGCGCCGGTGCGGCTGTGCGCCGCGATGTGGCCGCTGCGGTGCAGGTAGCCGGCGCGGCCACCGGCGGCCCATGCCCGGACGGCCTGCTCGGCCCGGTACTTGGTCCGCTCGTACGGGGTGCGGAAGTGCTGGCCGATCTCCAGGTCCGCCTCGCTGAAGCGGCGCGGCGGGCCGTCCACGCCGCCCGAGACGGCGAGCGTGGAGACGTGGTGGAGCCGGGCGTCCGGGGCGTGCTCCCCGACCCAGTCGAGCAGTCGGCGCACCGCCGTGTGGTTGGTGCGCTCCAGCTCGTCCGGCGAGGCCACCAGCCGGACGTCCGCCGCCGCGTGCACCACCAGGTGGGCGCCCCGGGCGAGGTCCAGTCCGGCCGGGGAGAGGCCGAGGCCGTCCCGGTCGATGTCCCCGGCGAGCGCCCTGGCCGGACGGAGCCCGGCGCCGCGGCCGAGCCGTCGCAGCGCCTCGGCGTCGTCGGCGGCCCGTACCAGGCAGGTGACCTCGGCGCCGCGCCGACGGAACGCTTCCAGCAGGTGGCGGCCGAGGTAGCCGGTGGCGCCGGTGAGCAGCACCCGGGCGGGTTCGCGCACGCTCGCCCGGGCCATCGGGGCGACGCCGGAGTGCAGCAGCTGGCCCGAGGTGGACAGCGGTGCCCGGACCGGCGGTGCGGCCTCCGGCGCCCCGGCCTCGGCCGCCACGGTCCGGGCGAACCGGCCGGTGATCCGCTCGGCGGCCTCATCGGACAGCTCGGGCCGGCCGTACACCAGGTCGGCCACCAGCCGCCGCTCCACCACCCGCGCGGTGAGCCGCAGTTCGTACAGCGGGTCGCCCCCGGCGCAGCGGGCCACCCCGGCCTGCTCGGCGGCGACGGTCCAGTCCAGCGCGGGCTCCTCGGGCAGCCGGAAGGTGCCGAGGAAGTTGAAGCCGACGGCGGGCCGCTCCCCGGGTGCGTCCATCGGCCGGACGGGCGCCTCGCGCAGCCGCCGCGCCACGGTGTCCGGGGTGGCCCCGGCGTCCAGCTCGATGTGCTTGGCGGCGGTGAACCAGCCGACGGTGTCCAGGAATTCGCCCGGGTCGCCGACCGCGTCCCGGCCGTGGGTCTCGACTTCCACCGCGAGCCGGGGGCGGCCGCTGCCGCCGGTGACGGTGGCGATGGTGGTGACGGCTTCGGCGAAGGCGGCGAGCAGGACGGCCTCCAGCCCGGCCCCGGCGCCGTGTCGGGCGATCAGCCGGGCGGTGGGCTCCGGGTCGAGCGTCCAGCTGAGCGCGGCGGGGTGCTGGACGGCCGCGTCCTCGACGGCGGCTTCTGCGACGTCCGGTGTGGACGCGGGCTCCGCCGCCGCCCAGGCGTAGAAGTCCGCCGTCGGCGGCAGGTCGGCGGGCTTGTGGTCGAGCACCGCCCGGTACGCCTGCGCCAGGTCGTCCAGCAGGATCCGCCAGGACAGCCCGTCGACCACCAGGTGGTGCGCGATCAGCGCGAGCCGGTCGTCGGTGCCGGGCGGGCCGGAGAACAGGTGGACGCGCAGCAGCCGGCCGGCCGACGGGTCGAGGCTGCGGTGGAGTTCGGTGCAGACCCCGGCGACGGCGTCGGCGATCTCCTCGGCCGCGCACGGGATCCGGGAGTAGGAGACCGGGTCGAGACCGGCCACCGGCCGGGGCTCCCCGCAGCCCTCCGGGGAGATCGGGCGGCGCAGCGCCGGGTGGCGCTCCAGCACGGCCGCGACGGCCGCCGAGAGCGCCTGCGGCTCGACGGCGGTGCGGCAGCGCAGCAGCACCGACTGGTTCCAGTGCCGCACGTCCCGCAATGACCGCCGACGGTACAACCACCGTTGTGCCGGGGCGAGTTGCCCTCCCTCGGGGGCGCCCGCCGCGGCCGGGACGACGGGCGCGGCCGGGACGGCGGCCGCCGCCAGGCCCTCGGCCGTCGGGTGCCGGTAGAAGTCCTCGTAGGCGACCCGCAGGCCGGAGCGCCGCAGGAAGGCGATGGTGCGCATGGCGAGGATGGAGTCCCCGCCGAGTCCCAGCACGTCGGCGCGCGGCCCGACCGCGGGCAGGCCGAGCGCGCCCGCCCAGAACCGGGCGATCTCCCCGGCCAGGCCGCTGCCGGCGGTGCCGCTCGACTCGGCTCGGGCCTCGACCAGTTCGGCCGCCAGCTCGGCCAGCCGCTGCCGGTCGAGCTTGCCGTTCGGCCCTACCGGGAAGTGCGGCAGCACCAGGATCGGCTGCGGCACGGAGTAGCCGGGCAGCCGGTCCCGCAGGTGAGCGACGAGCCCCTCAAGCCCGCCGGATGACCCTCCGGGGGGCCCGCCGAAGCCGTCCACCAGCCGGACCACGCCGACCAGTTGGTTGCCGAGCGAGCCCTCCCGCAGCAGCGCCGCCGAGCGGGCGACCCCCGGGTAGCCGTCCATGGCCCGCTCGACCTCGGCGAGGTCCACCCGGTAGCCGCGGACCTTCACCTGGCGGTCCACCCGGCCCAGGAAGACCAGGTTCCCGTCCGCCCGCCGTCGGCACAAGTCGCCGGTACGGTACATGAGGTGGCCGTCGTGTCGGACGAAGCCGCGGGCGGTCTCGGCCGGCCGGCCGAAGTACCCGGCGGTCACGCCCCGGCCGCCGATGAGCAGTTCACCCACCGTGCCGTCCGGCACCGCCCGGCCCGCGCCGTCCACCACGGTCAGCAGCACCTCGCCGATCCCGCTGCCGATCGGCACGGTCGGCTCCTCGGCGGGCAGGTGGCGCGCCGAGGTGGCCAGGAGGCAGGTGGCGCCGACGGTGGTCTCGGTCGGGCCGTAGTGGTTGGCCAGCCGCCGGGTGGTGCCGCCGTCGAGCAGGGCGGCGGCGAGCGGGCGCGGCAGCGGCTCGCCGCCGAGCAGCACGGTGTGCAGCGGCGCGGAGTCGGCCGGGCGGCCCTCCAGCAGGGCGGTCAGGTGTGAGGGGGTGGTCTTCAGCACGTCCACCCGGGCGCGGCGCAGGGAGGCCCAGAAGGCCTCCGGGTCGCGCACCTCGTGGTCCGGGACGAGGTGCACCGCGCCGCCGGTGGCCAGGGCGAGCAGCCAGGCGGTGTGGCCGAGGTCGGCGGCCAGGGTGGTGACGTGCGCGGCGCACGGCGCGTCCGCCTCGGTGAGGCCGAGCCGCCCGGCCAGCGCCCTGGCGTAGTGCACGGCGTTGGCGTGGGTGACGGCCACCGCCTTGGGCTCGCCGCTCGACCCGGAGGTGAAGGAGAGGTAGGCGAGGTCCTCGCCCCGCACCTCGGACCGCACCGGCGGCAGGTCGGGCAGCGCCGCGAGGTCGACCGGCTCGCCGCCGAGCCCGTCCTCGGTGGCCAGCACCCGGGCCACCCGCACGGCGGCCAGCCGCCGGGCCAGGTCGGCGGCCGACCAGTCCGGGTCGGCCAGCACGGCCGCGGCGCCCGAGCGCAGCACCCCGTACAGCAGCACCAGCATCCGGGCGTCCCGGGGCCCGACCAGGGCGACCCGGTCGCCCCGGCCGGTGCCGGCGGCGGCCAGCCGGGCGGCGATCCGGTCGGCCGCGGCGTCGACCGTGCGGTAGTCGAAGGTGCGCACCCCGTCGCCGAGGGCGGGCCGCTCGGGGTGGGCCCGGGCGAGGTGTGCGAGCAGTTCGGGCAGCGAACCGGCGTCGTTGAGACTGGACGCCGACCGGACGTGCCGCGTCGCGGAGGTCACGCCGAACCGCCCCTCCTCCGGCCCGCCCGGGCGGGCCCGGCGCCCACCTCCGGGTCTCCCGCCAGGTAGCCGTCCAGCCGCGCCCCTTCGGGCAGTCGTCCGCTCAACTCCCAAGCGAGCATGCGGTGCAGGCCGTCGACATGGATCAGGCCGGACCGCACCTCCAGGTCTCCGTAGTCGGAGTGGTCGATCGGGGCGGTGCTCAGGAAGACGGGGGTGAACGGGGCCTGCCCGAGCAGCCGCAGCTTCGCCGCGCAGACCGGGTTGGCGGCGCCCCAGGCGGCCCCGCCGACCCGGATCCGCTCGGCCGCCTCGGCCACCGTCAGCCCGGAGCGCGGCACCAGTTCGAGCGCGCCGCCCTCGCTGAGGTGCCAGGGCAGCACGACGCCCAGCACGTCCGCCCGGGACAGCCGGATCCGCCACCAGCCGCCGGGGATCCGGTCGG
The DNA here is from genome assembly GCF_032654805.1 of Kitasatospora brasiliensis. Lineage (NCBI taxonomy): Bacteria > Bacillati > Actinomycetota > Actinomycetes > Kitasatosporales > Streptomycetaceae > Kitasatospora > Kitasatospora brasiliensis. The sequence continues at coordinate 345,613 of NZ_JAUOOW010000004.1, read as the reverse complement.
CGCGTTCGAGGCTCTCCTCGCCGTACATGTTGCTGTTCGCCTCGTGGGCCCGCTCCAGCGGGTGGTCCCGCAGGTAGGCGTCGTGCACCTCGGGGTAGGCGACGGCGGTGACGATCTCCACGGCAGTGCTCCTCAGACGGTTCCGGTGTACTCGGTGCGAGCGGCGTCGGCGTACCCGACGCCCTCGGCACCGGCGTACTCGGTGAAGTGCCGCTCCGCGAACAGCTCGGGCCACTGGCCGTCGGCCAGGTCCAGTTCGCGGGCCCGGGCGAGCATCTGCCGCCAGTACGGCTTCACCGGGCGCCAGCGCGCGCCCACCTGGCAGTAGGAGGCGTCGACGAAGTAGCGGGGCCGGCCCGGCCCTTCGGGCGCCGGCCTGCGGGTGTGGAACAGCGCCGAGTTGAGCAGCACCGTCGAGCCGGGCGGCAGCCGGTCGATCACCACCTCGCCGGGCAGTCGCGCGGTGCCGCGGTGGGCGAAGGCGGTCTTGTCGGCGGCGCGCAGGTGGGAGCCGGGCAGTACGGCCAGGCAGCCGACCTTCTCGTCCAGTCCGCCGAGGTAGTGCAGCGTGTGGACCATCAGCAGCGACGGGTCGCGGCGGTCGTTGGGCTCGCAGTCGTGGTGCCAGGCCTTGCCCGGCACCCCCGGGTCCTGGCGGTCGCTGTGCAGGTGGTGGAAGACGAAGTCCGGCCCGATCAGCCGGGCCAGGGCCCGCATCAGCGGGGGGTGGGTGAGGAGTTCGCCGTGGGCGGGCAGTTCCAGTTCCAGGAGCGGGGGCGGCCCGTGGCGTAACGGATCGGTGCACGCGGCGATCGACCGGGCGCGCAGGCCCTCGTCGACCCACCGGTCGACCTCGGGGGCGAGCCGTTCGCGCAGCGCTTCCGGCAGCAGACCGGGCAGGACGAGGTACCCGGACTCCAGGAACTGACGGCGGTGCTCGGTGTCGAGGGCCTCACGCCCTCCGGGAAACAGCGTCACCGAACCGATCCCCTCCTTCCGTTCGGCGGTGGGCACACTGGGGCTTGGCGCCACGGGCGGTGGCACGGGCATGGAGGTGCACGGGGGTCATCCAGACCTCGGGTGGCGGCGGAGCGTCCGTCACAGGCGCCGCGGCCGCCACGGCTGAATCGCGATCACCACGAAGAGGCGTGCGTTGATCACGCAAGGTAGTCCGCCTCAGGAGTATGAACCTGTCCTCGCGTCCACGACAAGGCCCTGCCAACCCGTGGACACCTTCCCGCCACCGTGCCGTTCAGCTCCGGCCACCACTGGACTCCCGCCCCACCGGGCACTCCGGGCGGCTCCCGCCCCGGTGATTCGCCGCAGGAACAGCGGATGCGGCACAGTGAGGTCATGAGCGCGGGAACCAGGAGCGACCGAACGGCCGGGCCGGGCAGGCGCCGCCCCGTCCAGCAGCGCAGCCAGGAGCGGTACGGCCGCATCCTGGACGCCTGTGCCGGACTGCTGGACGAGGTCGGGGCGACCGCTCTCACCACCAAGGAGGTCGCCCAGCGCGCCCGGGTGCCGATCGGCACCCTGTACCAGTTCTTCGCCGGCAAGGAGGACCTGCTGGCCGCGCTCGCCACCCGCAACCTCGACCACTACCTCCAGCGCCTGGACGCCCGGCTGGCCTCCGCCGCACCGGTCGGGCCCGCCCTGTTCACCGACCTCGCGGTGGAGGAGTTCGTGGCGATGAAGCGCTCGGTGCCGGGCTTCGGCCAACTGGACTTCGGCCTGGCCGGCGGCCCCGTCGTGCCCAGGGGCGTCCGGGACGACCGGCACCTGCTGGACGCGGGCGTGGACAACAACACGGCCGTCGCCCTGCGGCTCCAGACGCTCGGCGGCGAACTGTTCCGCGCGGGCGACCCGGCAGCCGTCACGCTGACCCTTCGGGTGGCCCTGGAGGCGGCGGACGCGGTGCTCAAACTGGCCTTCCGGGAGGCCCCGGACGGCGATCCGGCGCTGATCGCCGAGTGCAAGCGGTTGATGCGCGGCTACCTCGCGCAACAGCCGCCCGCCCACTGACACCCGCCCCCCTGCCCCGCGCGTCCCGCCCGGCCGAGCCGTTGCGCGCCCGGCGCGCCCGCAGCACAGTGGATAGCGGGATCGGCCGTGAAGGCGGCCGGTACGCACGACCCGAGGGAGCAGACCATGCACGCAGCGGTAGGCGACCAGCTCCACATCCACAGCAGGTCGGTGGGCATGGTGGACCAGAAGGGCGAGATCGTCGAGGTGCGCGGCGCCGACGGCCAGCCGCCGTACGTGGTCCGCTTCGAGGACGGCCACGAAGGCCTGATCTACCCCGGCCCCGACTGCAACATCGAACACCGCCTGGCGGAACGCTGACCGACGCCCCCGCCGCCCCGCGTCGACGACGCGCGCGGTGGTGAGGGCGGTGTCCGCCCCCACGACCCCGCTGCCCGGGGCGCTCGCCGGGCTCGCGCCACTGCTGGACCACTACGGGTACCTGGCGGTGGCGCTGCTCGTGCTGCTGGACAACTGCGGCATCCCGGTACCCGGGCAGACCATCCTGGTGCTGGCCTCGGTGTACGCCGGCACCGGGCACCTGGACTTCGCCGCGGTGCTGCTGATCGCGGCCGTCGCCGCCGCGCTCGGCAACAGCCTCGGCTACCTGATCGGCCACTCCGGCGGGCGCGCCTTCGTCCACCGCTGGGGCCGCTACGTGCTGCTCACCCCGGCCCGGATGGAGCGCGCGGACGGCTTCTTCGCCCGGCACGGCGGCAAGGTCGTCACCGTCGCCCGGTTCGTGGACGGGCTGCGCCAGTACAACGGGATCATCGCCGGGACGACCGAGATGCCCTGGCGCCGGTTCCTGCCGTACAACCTGCTCGGCGCGGTGCTGTGGACGGCGGTCTGGGGCACCTTCGGCTTCGTCGCCGGGGCCAACATCGGCACCGTCTACCACACGGCGCTGCGCTACCAGGGCTGGTTCGCGGTCGGACTGGGGGTGCTGGTGGCGGCCTTCCTGCTCCGGCAGGTGCTGCGCTACCGGCGCCGGCGCCGCGAGGGCACCGACGCCTCCGAAGACGGCCCCTGACGAAGAGGGCCCCTGACGAAGGCGGGCCCTAACGCAGCGGGAACACCTCGAACGGCACCGCGAAGCGCGTCCCCAGCCGGCTGCCCGCGCCGCGGCCGAAGCCCTCCAGGAACTCCCGCGGCTCCCCCATCTCCCCGCCCAGCCCGGCCAGGTACGCCTTGTGCTCCTCCAGCGAGGCGACGCCCCGGTCGAAGTGCTCGGTGGTGTCCACCGCGTGCCCGGCCTCCGGCGAGGCCACCGCCCAGATCTGCCGCACGCCGTTCCACGGCTCGTGGCCCTCGGCGAGCAGCTCGCGGAACACCCAGCGGTTCCCCGCGTCCCGGACGCCGTCCAGGGTCGCCCGGCCGACCGCGATGTGGTCGGCCTGGTTGAGGAACACCCCGCCGTAGGTGTCCCGGAAGTTGCTGGTGATCACGATGTCCGGCCGGTGCCTGCGCACCGCCCGCGCGATGTCCCGGCGCAGCGGCAGCCCGTACTCCAGCACGCCGTCCGGGTGGCCGAGGAACTCCACGGTGTCGACGCCGACCACCCGGGCGGAGGCGATCTGCTCGGCCTCGCGCAGCGGGCCGCACTCGGCCGGGTCCAGCGAGTCGATGCCCGCCTCGCCGCTGGTGACCATCACGTAGACGACCTTCTTGCCCTGGGAGGTCCAGCGGGCGACGGCCGCGGCCCCGCCGTACTCCATGTCGTCGGGGTGGGCGACGACCGCCAGCGCGGTCTGCCAGTCCTCGTCCAGCGGCTCGTAGGGCTGGGGGGCCTGCTCGGTCATGCTGCTCGTCCTCTCGGTGATCCGCTCATACGTTCTCTTATCGGACATCCACGCCGTTGTGACTCTAGAAGAGCCGTCTCCCCACGCCCCGTCGGACACCGCCGCATCCAGGCGGCTTGCCCCTGACGCATGCGTCAGGGGTTAGCGTCCCGGCGTCCCGCGGCGGCGCCGACCGCCGCACTCCCCCGTTCCGAGGAGCGCCGCCATGGCCCTGCCCGCCACCACCCGCGTCGTCCGGCTGACCGCCACCCCCGAGGGGCTGCCCGCCGCCGAGGACTTCACCGTGGCCGAGGAGCCGCTCCCGGCGCCCGGCCCCGGGGAAGTGCTAATCCGCAACCGGGCCTTCCTGGTCTTCCCCGCACTGCGCACCCTGATCGGCGGCGGAGGTTCCGGCCTGCCGCTGCCCCGCCTCGCCCCGGGCGACGCGCTGTTCGGTCCGGCCCTCGGCGAGGTGCTGGCCGCACCCGAGGGCAGCCCGCTGCGCCCGGGCGACCTGGTCACCCACCTGGACGGCTGGCGGGAGCACGCGCTCGGCGAGGCCGCGCGGTTCACGCCCGTCCCCTTCGACTTCCCGGACCCGCTCGCCCTGCTCTCCGCCGCCTCGGCCGGTTACGGCGGGCTGACCCGCTCCGCCGGGGTGCGCCCGGGCGACGTGGTGCTGGTGACCGGCGCGGCCGGCGCGGTCGGCAGCCTGGCCGGGCAGCTCGCCCGGCTGCTCGGCGCCGCCCGGGTGATCGGCACCACCCGCTCGCCCGCCAAGGCGAAGCGGCTGACCGCCGAACTCGGTTACGACGCGGTGCTGGTGCCCGGCGAGCGCCCGTTCGCCGAGCAGCTGGCCGAGGCCGCGCCGGACGGCGTCGACGTCGTCCTGGACCTGGTCGGCGGCGAGCAGCTGACCGCCGCCGTGGACGCGGCCCGGCGCGGCGCCCGGTTCGCCCTGGTCGGCGCACTGGCCGGCCAGCTCGACCCGGAGCGCCCGGGCGGCGACGCCCCGACCGTGATCGACGCGTTCCGGGTCGTCACCCTCGGCCTGAGCCTGCGCGGCTTCACCGTGCTCGACCACCCCGACCTGGAGGCCGAGTGGCGCGAGCGCCTGGCCGGCTGGCTGCGCGCCGGGGAGCTCACCTTCCCCCGGACCGCGGTGGCGGGCATCGACCGGGCCGCCGAAGCGTTGACCAAGCTGTTCACCGGGGACACCTTCGGGGCGACCATCGTGGAAATCTGACGACCGAGGAGCGGGCATGCGGATCGGGGACGCGGCAGCGGCGGCGGGCACCACACCCAGGGCACTGCGCTTCTACGAGCAGCGCGGCCTGCTCGACCCGCCCGCCCGCTCCGCCTCCGGCCAGCGCGAGTACGGACCGGCCGAGGTGGCCCGGGTCCGGGTGATCCGCCAACTCCTCGCCGTGGGGCTGACGGTGGACGACCTGGCCAGCCGCGCCCACCGGCTCGACCTGCTGGCCGAGGACCCGCCGGTCCGCTGCTCCGCCTCCCCCGGCCCCGACACCTACGCCCCGATCGTCCACGCCCGCCTGGCCACCCTGAACGCCGAGATCGCCCGTCTCACCGCTCTGCGCGACAAGCTCGCCCACCACATCGCCACCGGCGGCGCCGAGGTGCCGGGCTGAGCCCCCGACAGCGGACTCGCCCGGGACCTCGCGACGGGAGCGCGCGAGGGTATCGGGGGCGGATCACGGCGCGTCGGGGCGAGCTGGGGGGTCGGCGGGAGCGGCGGCGGGCTCCCCGGCTGAGCCCCCGACAGCGGACTCGCCCGGGACCTCGCGACGGGAGCGCGCGAGGTACCGGGCGAGGGTACTGGGGGGCCTGTCAGGCCGCGTCGGGGGCGAGCCGGGGGTCGGCCGGTGCGGCGGCGGGCTGCTGGGCGGGCCAGTGGATGCGGGTGGCGCACAGCGAGACCACGGCGGCGGAGGCGGCGACGGCGACCATGCCCCAGAGCAGGCTGGTGGCGCCGGCGATGAAGCCGATCACCGCGGGGCCGGCCAGCAGGCCGGTGGTGCCCATGGCGGCGACCAGGGAGAGCGCGTCGGGTCCCTGCCGGGCGGCCGCGACGTAGACGCACGGGGTCACCGCCGCGACGCCGAGGCCGACGCAGGCGAAGCCGAGCAGGGTCGGGACGACGCCGCCGACCGCGAGGGCGAGGGCGAGCCCGAGGCCGGCCAGCAGGCTGCCGGTGCGCACGATCCGGCCGTCGCCGAAGCGGGTGCGCCAGCCGTCCGCGAAGATCCGGGCGCAGACCATCATCACCGACACCACGGCGATGCCCATCGGGGCGAGCCCGGCGCCGGCGTGCGCGTAGTCCTTGAGGTAGAGCGCCGACCAGTCGTTCATGGCGCCCTCGGTGACGGTGCCGAAGACCATCGCCAGGCCCATCCAGAGGGTCACGGCGGACGGCAGCACGAAGCCCCGGCGCCGCTTCTTCTCCTCCGGTTCGGCCGCGGCTTCGGCCGGGCCGTCCGCCAGCAGTCCCGGCCGGGCGGCCACCACCAGCACCGCGAGCAGGGCCGCGGCCAGGCCGAAGTGCACCGCCAGGGTGCCGGTGGCGGAGGTGACGCCCGAGGCCAGCAGGGCGGCGAGCAGCGAGCCGGCGCTGAAGGTGGCGTGCAGCCTGGACATCGTGGTCCGCTCGTAGCGGGCCTCCAGCGCCGCGCCCTGGGCGTTCATCGCGACGTTCAGGCAGCCGACCGCGGCGCCGTCGAGGAACAGCACCAGCAGTGTCACCGGGTAGTTCGGCACCACCGACAGGGCGAGCAGGACCCCGCCGAGCACCAGCGCGGACAGTACCGAGAGCAGGCGGGAGCCGAGCCGCCGCATCAGCACCGTGACCAGGGGGAAGGACACCGCCGCGCCGATTCCGCAGGTCATCAGCAGCAGGCCGATCTGGGCCTCGCCCAGGTCGAGCCGCGCCTTGAGGGCGGGCACCCGGGAGACCCAGGTCGCGTACTGGAATCCGAGGACGAGGAACAGTGCGCCGATGGCCACTTGGGACCGGCGGAAGTCGTCGCGAACGGGGGACATCGGTATCAGCCCACTTCGGCTCTGGGGTGCGGCCCGGGGAGCGGGCCGGTGGAGTGCGGCAGCGGCCGGACCGGGGCGGGTTCCAGCGGCATCGCCATGTAGACCGCCCGGGTGCCGTAGCTCTCGGGCAGGTCGATCTCGGGCCGGGCGCGGTAGCCCAGCGGGGTCCACAGCACGTGCGAACCGCGGACGGCGACCAGCGAGGCGGTCCGGTAGCCGCCCGCCCGGGCGGTGTGCTCCAGGTGCCGCAGCATCCGCTGGGACAGGCCCCGGCCGCGCAGTTCCTCGGCGATCACCAGGTCGTGGGCGTGCATGTTGGTCGAGTGCACGCCCCCGTCCTCGCTGCGGCTGAGGTCCGGGCAGCGGAACAGCGGGTACGGCAGGGCGAGCAGGTAGCCGCCGAGGCCGCCCGCGTGCTCCAGCACGAAGCAGGTGTCCGGCGAGGCGCGGTGCCGGGAGCGCAGCGCCTCCCGCCCCTCGGACAGGCCGCTGGCGGCGTAGGCGCGCTCCTCCAGCGCGACCACGCCGTCCCAGTCCTCCTCCCGGAGCAGCCGGATGCGGTACTCGCTCATGCGTGTCCTTCCTCGGGGCGTCCGCCGACGCAGGTGTACGGCAGTGGCGCGAAGCCGTTGAAGCCCTGGGTGGCGTAGGCGGTGGCGTAGGCGCCGCAGGAGTGGATCCAGACCGGGTCGCCGGAGGCGATCGCGTGCGGGACGCGGACCAGGCCGTCCTCCCGGGCGTACGCGTCGTCGCTGTCGCAGGTCGGGCCGGCCACCACGGCGTTGACGAACTGCCCGCCGGGGTGGGTCGGGAACTCCAGCCGGTACTGCAACTGGTCCATCTCGTACAGGCCGTTGAACTTGCCGCAGCTCAGGTAGAGCCAGTTCTCCCGGGTGCCGTCGAGGCGGCCGCGGGAGGTGAGCCGGGCGACGTGGGCGCGGATCGCGCCGTGGTCGGCGACCAGGTGGCGCCCGGGTTCCAGCAGGAACTCCAGCGGCCCCGCGTTGACGGCGCGCAGCCGCTCCATGCCCTCGCGGATCACCGTGAACATCTTGTCCAGCGGCGGGTCCAGCGGCCGCCCGTACCGGTCCAGGACGCCGAGGGCGGGCAGTCCGCCGCCGAGGTTGATCCGGGTCGGGGTGATGCCGCGCCAGTTGAGCGCCTCCAGCACGGCGGACAGCGACTCCACCGCGCCGTGCCAGGCCTCGGCGGTCATCTGCTGGGAACCGACGTGCACCGACAGGCCGGACGGGACGAGCCCGGCGGTGCGGGCTTCCCCGAGCACCCGCAGCGCGTCTTCGGGCGAGCAGCCGAACTTGTGGCCCAGGCCCCACAGCGCGCCCTCGCCGGTGGTCTCGATCCGGCAGAACACCCGCGCCCCCGGGGCGTGTCGGGCGATCGCGGCGACGTCCTCCAGGCTGTCGGTGGCGAAGTCCCGTACGCCCAGCCGGTGGGCCTCGGCGATGTTGGAGTCGGACTTGATGGTGTTGCCGTAGTGGATCAGCCCGGGGTCGACGCCGGTGCGCAGCGCCTGGGCGATCTCCTGCGGGCTGGCCGCGTCGAAGCCGGAGCCGAGGGCGGCGAGGTGGCCGAGCACCTCGTCCACCGGGCAGGCCTTCATCGCGAACCGCACGGCCACGCCCGGAAGTTCGGCGCACAGGGCGGCGTACTGTCGGCCGATGCCGTCCAGGTCGTAGATGATCCGGTCGTCGGTGGCGGCGGCGAGCGCGGCGCGCAGGGAGGTGCGGTCGGGCGCGCCGGAGCGCGGAGCCTCGCTCCGCGGCGGCGCGTCGGTGTGGACCGCGGAGACGGCCGGGATGCGGTGGGTGGTGCGTACGGCCCGGCCGGTGGCCCGGGTCACGGTGGTACTGGTCTGGCGTATCACGTTGGTCTTCCCGTCCGACTAGCGCGGCAGCCGGTCGGCGGGGGTGGCCTTGCTCGCCCGCACCAGCGGGCCCCACGCGTCGATCAGCACTGCGAAGTCCTCGATGTCCGCCTGCGCCTCGTCGAGCAGGCGCGCCCGCAGGGGCGCCAGGTGGTCGGCGAATTCGGCGTACTTGCCGCCGAGCCGCCGGTAGCAGCGGTCGAGTTCGGCGAGCCTGCGATGGTTCTCCGCGCGGTCCGTCGCGGCGCTGCGACGGGCGGAGTCGGCGATCGCCCCGGGGCGGACGTGGTGCTGCTCGTCCAACAGGGCGCCGCCGGCGGCCTCCATCTCGGCGTACACCGGGTAGAGGTAGAGCATGGAGAGCAGGAACTTGGCGTAGCGCAGCTGGTAGGCGGTGAAGCCGGGGCCGGTACGCCGTTCCGGGGTGTGGTAGTTGACGATGTGGCGGTTGTGGGTGACACCGGGCAGGGTCGCGTCCCGCACCAGGTGGTGCAGGAAGTAGTCGCTGCCGATGGTGTCGGTGGCGGGCGGCAGCGGCACCCGCTCGTACACCTCGCGGTCGAGGCCGATGTTGCACATGTCGATGTGCCAGATGTCGGGCAGGTCGAGCACGGCGCGGTCGGTGGTGAACGGCTCGCTGCCGCCGCCGGTGAAGGACTCGGCGACGAGTTCGCGCTTGTCCTCCTCGCTCGCGCCGGTGGGTGCCCAGAGCGCTACCACCTCGTGGTAGACCTCGGGGTCGATCTCGCGGATCTCGCCGACGTCGACGGAGAGTTCGCCGACGAAGGAGGCTCCGACGAGGGCGACGGGCTTGTCCGCGTGGACCGGGTCGAGGCGGTTCTCGGTGACGGCGGCGGCCGCGTCGGCGGCCTTCAGCCCGAGCGTGGCCAGCTCGTGCTCGATCGGGAACACCGGTTCGCCGTCGAGCAGTTGGTAGCTGCTGTCGGAGTCGCGGCGGTGCACCGAGTCGCAGTCGAGCGCGGCGGCCAGCAGGAACGCCCGGTTGGTGCAGGCGCCGTAGGAGACGGCGCCCGGCAGCATGAGGTCCAGCAGCCGATCCGGGTCGGCCGCGCCGGAGCGCTCGATCGCCTCGCGCAGGAAGGCCCGCTGGGCGTCCTCGTCCAGGTGGTGGACGACCACGCCTTCGACGGCCGGCAGGGCGGCGAGCGCCTCGGCGTGCCGGGCGCGGGTCGTGCGGTCGGCGGAGTCCAGGACCAGCAGGTGCACCCGGACGCCGAACCGCCGTACGGCGTAGGCGGCTTCGGCGCCGATCGCGGTGATGGTGTCCGCGCACTCGCGGTTGGTGGGCAGGGTCAGGCAGACGGCGCGCATTCCCGCTCCCCCGTGACGTCCCGCCGGTCAGGGTGCTCCTCGAACGGCTTGCCGCTCCAGGACCGCAGGCCGAGCAGCTTCTCCCCCAGCTCGGTGAGTTCAGCGGTCGGGTAGCGCAGCGCCTCGGGCCGGTCGGCGTCGCCGACCAGGGTGCGGTTCCAGTCCGGGGTGGCGAGGGTGCGCCAGGACTCCACCCGGGAGCGGCGCAGCTTCTCGGACTCCTCCAGCGCGGGCATCATCGACAGGTACTGCACCGCGCGCACGCCGTTCTCGGAGGTGTTGCGCGCCACGCCGTGGGCCAGCAGGCCGTTCCAGATCAGCAGGTCGCCGGCCTTCAGCTCGGGCCGCACGACGGGGTACTCGTCGCGGTCGATGTCCGGGCGGATCGGGTCGCGGTCGGCCGGCTGGGCGGCCTGCCAGGTGTTGAAGCGGCGGAACAGCTCCGGGTCGCACTGGAAGCCGCCGTGGTCGGGGGCGGTGTCGTTGAGCGCGATGATGCCCTGGACGCGCTGCGGCAGCATCCCCTGGGTGGTGTCGACGTCCCAGTGCAGCTCGATGTCGAAGCCGCGGTCGGTGGGCTCGATCAGCGCGCGGTCGCGGTTGCGGACGTTCGGCGGGTTGAGGTTGAGCCGGTCGAGGGTGACCCAGAGCTCCTCGCAGTCCCACACGTCCACGAAGGCGTCGTAGACGCGCTGCGACTGGCGGCTGTCCCAGAGGAGTTGGTGGTGGTAGGCCTCGACGAAGCCGTAGACGTGCAGGTGCTGGTCGAGTTCGTCGCGGTACTCGCGCTCCTGGTACCAGTCCTCGGGGCGGTCCGGCGACAGGCCCTGGAACTCCCAGGCGAAGTCGAGCAGTCGGCGCGCGGCCTCGGCCGGGACGGCCTGCTTGACCACGACGTAGCCGTAGGTCTGCCAGAACGCGTAGTCCTCCTCGGAGAGCACGCGCAGCGGGTGGTTCTTGCGGATCTCGCGCAGCGCGGTCCGGGCGAGGTAGCTCTCGGTGTCGGCGCTAAAGTAGGGGCGTTGCGACGCGGCCCGGTACAGGTATTCCCCGGCGGGTTCGTCGGGGTGTTCGGCAGGGCTCGGCATGGGCGGTCACTCCATGGTTCGTAGTCGATGCGGTGCTTCCTCGCACGCTCGTGCGGGCACGGCGGGTCGACGGCCGGTCAGCGGCCGTGACAGGGATTCGAGCGCGGACCGGAGGGCCTGTCCGCATACGCTCGTTCTCGCTCCGGCCCGCACGCACGGAGCAGCGCACGTCAGCGGGCCAACTCGCCCGCTCGGCAAGGCCGCTCACCCCGCATCAGTCTTTGCCGAACCGCGCTCCCCATACGTTGGACTAGACCAACTAATGGTGTCAACCCTTTCCCGGGGGTTACCGATTGGGAAATTGCGCAGCTCACGGGCGCTTATCGAGGGTTTGCTTTATGTTCCGGAGACTGACATAAGCGCGGGTATGTTTCGGTAATTGACATAATCCCGGAAACGGTGAACCCGTCGTCGCGGGCCGAGCGTTGGGTCCGGGCCGTCAGCCCCGGGTCCGCCGCCGGTCCTGGGCCCGGACCGCCAGTCCCGGGCCCGGACCATCGGTCCCGGATCCGCCGTCAGTCCTGGATCCGCCGCCAGGGCCGCTCGGCCTCCAGCGCGAAGGCCAGCTCCAGCAGCAGCCGCTCCTGCCCGTACGCGGCCGACAGGTGCACTCCGACCGGCAGGCCGTCTGGCGCCGAGCCCGCCGGCAGCGCGATGCCCGGGCCGCCGGTCACGTTGTTGACCGGGGTGAAGGCGACGTAGCGGGTCAGCCGGTCCATCAGCTCGTCGAAGTCCACGTTCGGACTCAGGTGGCCGATCGGCGGGGCGGTGTGGGCGAGCACCGGGGAGAGGATCACGTCGTGGCCGCGGAAGATCCGCGCGTACACGCCCTCGGCCCGGCGCAGCCGCCGCAGCACGGCCGGGGTCCGCGCGAACTCGGACCGGAACCGGCGGCGCAGCCCGGTGGTCAGGCCGTCCAGCCTCCCGGCCCGGAAGCTCGGGTCCAGCATCAGCCGGCCGGTGGCGGCGATGATCCAGGCGATGTACCCCCAGTAGGCGAGGAAGTCGCGGGAGAACTCCTCGCCGAAGGGCAGCACGGTGGGCTCGACCAGGTGGCCCATCGCCTCCAGCCGGGCGGCGGTCTCCTCGACCACCCGCCGGGTCGGCTCGTCGGTCCTGGCGGTCGGCGAGTCCAGCACCAGGCCGATCCGCAGCCGGCGCTCGCCCGGCCCCTCGACCAGGCCGAGCGGCGGCAGCCCGGGGTTGCCGTGGTGCCGCTCGGCGGCGGCGAAGAAGGCGGCGGTGTCGCGCACCGAGCGGGTCAGCACGCCGTCGGTGACCAGGTCGATCGGCAGTTTGCCGCCCTGGGCGTTGACCACCAGCCGGCCCCGGGTGGGCTTGAGCCCGACCAGGCCGCAGCAGGCCGCGGGGATGCGGATCGAGCCGCCGCCGTCGTTGGCGTGCGCGATCGGCACCACCCCGGAGGCCACCAGGGCCGCCGCGCCGCCCGAGGAGGCGCCGGCCGAGTGCGAGGGCTTCCACGGGTTGCGCACCGGCTGGGCGGTGGCGAACTCGGTGGAGGCGTTGAGGCCGAACTCGGGCAGCCTGGTCTTGCCGAGCACCGCCAGGCCGGTGGCGAGGAACTGGTCGGCGAAGGGCGCGTTGCGGCGGGCCGGACGGGCGCGGTACGACTCGCTGCCCATCGCGGTCGGCAGGCCGCGCAGGTCCACGTTGTCCTTGAGGTAGCTCGGCACGCCCCACAGTGGACCGCCGATGCCCTCCCGGCTGATCTGCGGCTTGTCGTACGAAGCATGGGCGACGGGCCGCAGCGTGCCGTCCACCCGCGCGGCCCGCTCGACGGCCGCGGCGACCAGCTCCCGGGGGTTGACCTCGCCGGACCGGACGAGCGCGGCCAGCGCCACCGCGTCGTGGGCGCCCAGGGCGTCGTCGGAGAACGCGTGGACCCGCTCGTCGTTCATCCGAACTCCCCACTCCCTGCCGGGCGTTCCGCCGCCCGGCGATCAAACCGGCCGGGTCGGTCCTGCCCGGTTCTACTGACGGGTAATCTCGCGCATCCTCGCACGCGGAGCCGACTCGGCGGTACCCATCGGTCCCAGAACCGATCTGATGGTCATCACAACGGCGAGGGCGCACAGCCGCTCCTCCCGCGCCCCCGCCTTCACACCGTCCGCCGGTCCGTGATCGTTTCGCCGCACGCCGCCGGGAAAGATCACGTCTCGTTCGGGAGGACCGCCCCGGTCCTCCCACCCGAACCAAGGTGACGCCCGTGCCCGCCCCCTTCTTCCCGACCACCAGGTTCACCGCCGCCACCGCCCCCGGCGCCCTCCCACTGCTCGGCCACGCCGCCGCGCTCCTGCGCCGCCCGCACGCCTTCGTCGCCGGCCTGCCCGCCCACGGCGACCTCGTCCGACTGCGGCTCGGCCCGCTGCGCGCGTACGTGGTCTGCCACCCCGAACTGGTCCGCCGGATGCTCACCGAGGACCGCGTCTTCGACAAGGGCGGTCCCCTGGTCGACAAGGCCCGCGAGGTCTTCGGCAACGGCCTCGCCACCTGCCCGGCCGCCGCCCACCGCCGCCGGCGCCGGATGCTGCAACCCGCCTTCCACCGCGACCGGCTGCCCGGCTACGCCGCGCTGATGACCGAGGAGATCGCCGCCGCCACCGCTTCCTGGCGCGACGGCGACGTGATCGACGTCCCCGCCGCGATGTACCGGCTGACCACCGCCGTCACCGCCCGCTGTCTGTTCGCCGCGCACGAACGGGCCGGCTCGCTGCCGGTGCACGAGAGCATGGACGTCGTCACCCGGGGCGTCGCCCGGCGGGTGCTGCTGCCGCCCGGCGCCGACCGCCTGCCCACCCCCGGCAACCGCCGCTTCCGGCGCGCCCAGCGGTGCCTGCGGGAGATCACCCGGCGGCTGATCGCCGACTACCGCGCCACCGGCACCGACCACCGGGACCTGCTCTCCACCCTGCTCGCCGCCCGGGACGAGGACGGGCGGAGCCTGTCCGACGCCGAGGTCCACGAGCAGGTGGTCACCTTCCTGCTGGCCGGGATGGAGACCACCGCGGCCACCCTCTCCTGGGCCTGGACCCTGCTCGCCGCCAACCCGGCCGTCCGCGCGCGGCTGCACACCGAACTGGACACCGTCCTGGACGGCCGCCCGGCCCGCCACGAGGACCTGCCCGCGCTGCCGCTGACGGCCAGGATCGTGAGCGAGACCCTGCGGCTCTACCCGCCGCCGTGGATCCTCAGCCGCACCGCCACCGCCGACACCGAACTCGGCGGCCACCGCGTCCCGGCGGGCACCACCCTGCTGTACAGCCCGTACCTGCTGCACCGCCGGGCCGACCTGTTCCCCCGCCCCCACCGCTTCGACCCCGACCGCTGGCTCACCGCCGCCCGGCCCGCCCCCGGCGTCTACACGCCGTTCGGCCTCGGCGCCCGCCGCTGCATCGGCGACGCCTTCGGCACCACCGAGGCCGTCCTGGCCCTCGCCACCATCGCCGCCCGCTGGACCGTCGCCCCCACCCCCGGCCGGGCCGTCCGCCCCACCCGCAGCTCCTCCCTGGCGCCCCGGCCGTTCACCGCGACGCTGACCCACCGGGTCCGCTGACCGGGTACCAACCGGGCTTCGGTACTGTCCCCCGCGTGGCCGGCCGTACGGGCGCCGGCCGGACCACGCCCTTCGACCGGGACGCCACCAGACCATGAACGCTCGAACCCCCTCGGGGCTCCTGACCGGGGCGCTGCGCGCCGTCCGGACCTATCCCCGCCGTTCGCCGCTGACCTTCGGCTACGTCGTCCTGCTCCTGATCGGGCACGTCTGGGTCGAGAACCTGCTCACCGCCGACCGGGCGGACGCCTTCCGCGACCAGATCAGCACCAATCTCGACAACCTGCACGACCACCCGGTCACCGCCCTGTTCGGCAGCGCGCTGCTCTTCGACGGCACCCTCACCGAGATCCTCACCACCGGCTTCGGCGGCACCCTGATCACCCTGGGCCTCGGTGTCTGCTGCTGCCTCGCCTGGACGGAACGCCGCTTCGGCAGCCGGCGCGCCGCCGCCGTCTTCCTCGGCGGGCACGTCCTCGCCACCCTGCTCACCGCCCTGGTGATCCTGCTCGCCCTGCGGCACGGCTGGTACCCGCAGAGCGTGCGCCAGGCCTCGGACTACGGCATCAGCTACGGCGCCCAGAGCGTCCTCGCCCTGGCCACCCTCGCCCTGCCCCGCTGGGCCCGGCTGCCCTGGGCCGCCTTCGTCGTCGGCTGGCCGCTCTCCGGCGGCGGCGAATGGCCCGGCCCGCTCCCGGACTTCACCACCGTCGGCCACCTGCTCGCCGCCGCCCTCGGCTTCGCCCTGGCCGCCGCCGTGGCCGTCACCCTCGCGCGCCGCCGACGGGCCGAGCGGCAGGCCGAGAGCCCGCGGGCTCAGGGCCGCTCAGGGCCCGTCAGCGGGGCGGGCGGCGGTCGGCCGCGAGGACGGTGAGCAGCCGCTCGATCTCCGCCAGGCGGCGCCGCAGGTCCTCGATGTCGCCGCGGGAGGCGTTCTGCTCCTCCGCCTTGAGCTCGACCAGCAGCTGCCCGTCCGGCTCCAGCTCGGCCCGGGACACCTCGCCGAGGTCGTCGCCGCTCTGGAGCCGGATGGCGTGCTCCAGCTCGGACGGACGCATCGCCAGGTCGCGCAGCGCGCCGGGCACCAGCGCGCCGTCCTTCACCACCGTGGTGGCGGTGCCCTCCAGGAGGCCGGCGGCCCTCGGGTCGCGGGCGAGCCAGCGGGTGATCCCGGAGTTCACCGCGACCAGGGTGACCGCCCCGATCGCGCCGCCCAGCAGGCTGTTGTCGTTGCCGATGACGGCGTTCTGCACCACGTTGGAGAGCAGGAAGATGACCACCATGTCGAAGGTGTTCAGCCCGGCCAGCCCGCGCTTCCCGGCGAGCCGGAACAGCACCAGGATCAGGACGTAGACGGCGACCGTACGGAGGATCTTCTCCACGATCGGAATCTGCACGGCCATCAGGTCATGCCACACTGCCCCGCTCCTCCCACGCCGAATGCGCCGAATGCGCTGAATGCCTCGAATACGTCGAATGCAAGGAACGGGGCAGACGCTACGCCACGGTCACCGCTTCGGCCTACCGCGCCGGGCCGCCGGCTTCGGCTTCTGCCCGCCGGCCTTCGCGCCCCCGCTCCGCGCTCCCCCGGCCTTCGCGCCCTTCACGCCGCCGGCCTTCTGCCCGCCCGGCTTCTGCTGCTGCGGCTTGCGCGGCCCGGCCGCCGCCTTCTTCTTCGGCTGCTCCTCGGGCGCCGCCTGCCCGGCCCCACGCCCGCGCGAGCTGTTGACGGTGCGGCCCCGGACGATCCCGATGAACTCCTCCACCAGGTCCGTGGTCCGCTCCTGCACCCAGGCCAGCGCCACCTGGGACTGCGGCGCCTCCGTCACCGGCCGGTAGGTGAGGTCCCGGCGGTGGTGCAGCCGGGCCAGCGACTGCGGCACCAGGAGCACGCCGACGTTCGCCGCGACCAGCTCGATCGCGTCCGCCGTGGTGTCCGGGCGGGCGATCGCGGGGCGCCCGGGCAGGGTGTCGGCGGTGAAGCCGAGGGTGTCGTCGAGCGGGTGGAAGACCACCTCCTCGGCGAGGTCGGCCGGCGAGACCTCCTCGGCGGCGGCCAGCCAGTGGTCCTTGGGGAAGACCACGACGGTCGTCTCGGTGTAGAGCGGGATCGCGCTCAGCACGTCCTTGTCGACCGGCAGCCGCACCAGCCCGGCGTCCGCGCCGCCCTCGCGCAGGGTGCGCTCGCCGTCGCCGACCGGGACCGCGAGGAGGTCCAGCGGGACGTCCGGGAGCCGATCGCTCCAGACCCGGACCCATTTGCCGGGGGTCACGCCCGGGACGTACGCGAGCCGGAAGGACGGGTTCACCTGCATGTCTGTCACAGGGCAAGGCTACCGACCGTGACCGGAAGCGCCCGCCCACTCCCTTACCCTTGTCACCATGACATCGCTCAAGCAGAAGACCAGCCAGACCATGAAGCCGGCCACGGCGGCCAAGAAGCTGGGGATCTACCTCGCCGCGGCGCCGACCGACTTCCAGGAGGGCGTGGTCTCCCGCGAGGAGCTCAACGCGCTTCAGGCCGAGGCGCCGCAGTGGCTCCAGGACCTGCG
The DNA here is from genome assembly GCF_032654805.1 of Kitasatospora brasiliensis. Classification (NCBI taxonomy): domain Bacteria; kingdom Bacillati; phylum Actinomycetota; class Actinomycetes; order Kitasatosporales; family Streptomycetaceae; genus Kitasatospora; species Kitasatospora brasiliensis. Next base: position 328,319 of record NZ_JAUOOW010000004.1, on the reverse strand, counting down.
CAAGAACGGCCCGCACCCGCGGCCGGTGGTCGCCGCCAAGCTCGGCATCTCGATCTCCGGTCTGGCCCGCGGCGGGGTGACCGAGGCGCTCACCACCGAGCAGATCGAGGCCGTCAAGGCCGAGAACCCGCTCTGGCTCCAGCACGAGCGCGCCAACCAGGTGGACGTGCGCAAGGAGACCCTCCGGATCAAGGAGAAGCAGGAGAAGGAGGCCGCTGCCAAGGCCGCCCAGGAGGCGAAGGCCGCCCAGGCCCGCTGACCTTCCGGTGGGAGGGAGGTCCGCCTCCCTCCCACCATCGCGTATTGACCGGGCCACCGGTCGCTCCGAATAATCGGCGGGATCGGGCACGGCCGCACGCCGGGCCCCGGTTACCGCATCGGGGGGAGCGACCAGTGACCGAGCAGCCGCAGCGTGCCGAAGGCGCGGAGCCCGCGGAGCACACCGAACTCGCGGAACTCGCGGAGGAGTTCTTCGCCGCCGAGAACGCCGCCAACCCGTTCGACGCGACCCTCGGCGGAGTCGAGGGCTACGCCCACCTGGTTCCCGACCCGTCCCGCGCCGCCGCCGACCGCCACCTCGCGCAGCTGCGGGGCTTCGCCGCCCGGCTGGCCGCGATCCCCTCGGAGACGCTGGCCGGTGAGGAGCGGATCACCCACCGGGTGCTCGCCCGGCTGATCGACAACCGCATCGGCCGGCTCACCCACGGGCTGGCCGATTTCAGCGTCTCGGCGACCATCACCGCTCCGCAGAACGAGGCGTTCACCACGCTCGGCATGACCTCGATCGACCAGGAGGGCGCCGACGCCTACCTGGAGCGGCTGGCCGCCCTGCCCGGCTACTTCGACGCCACCCTGCTCCGCCTCCTGGACACGGCCGCCGAGGGCCGCCACCCGCTGCGCAGCGGGGTCGACGCCGCCGTCGCCCAGCTGGACGTCCTGCTGGCCACCGACCCGGCCGAGGACACGCTGCTGCGGCCGCTGGCCGACCGCCCGGAGTTCGAACGCGCCCGGGCGATCGTGCGCGACGCCGTCCGCCCGGCGGTGGCCCGCTTCCGGGCCGGGCTGGCCCAGCGGCTGGCGCCGGGCGCCCGGCCGGACGACAAGCCCGGCGTCTGCCACGTGCCCGACGGCGCCGAGGGCTACGCGGACGCGCTCGCCCGCTTCACCCGGCCCGGCCTCACCCCCCGGGAGGTGCACCGGATCGGCCTGGAGGCCCTCGCGGCGCTGCGCGAGGAGTTCGCCGAGCTGGGCGGCAAGGTGCTGGGCATCACCGACCCGGCGGCCGTCCTGACCGCGCTGCGCGAGGACCGTTCGCTGCGCTTCACCAGCGCGGCCGAGATCGTCGCCCTGGTGGACGGAGCGATGGAGCGGGCCCGCCGCGCCGCCCCGGACTGGTTCCGCCCGTACCCGATCGCCGACTGCGTGACCAGGGAGATCGACCCGATCGAGGCGCGGACCGCGTCGCTGGCCTACTACCAGCCGCCGGGCCCGGGCGGGCTGCCCGGCACCCACTGGATCAACACGCTGCGCCCGGAGACCCGGTTCAGCTACGAGTACGAGGCGATCGCCTTCCATGAGAGCGTGCCCGGCCACCACCTCCAGATCGCCGTCGCCCAGACCCTCCACGACCTGCCGCGGTTCCGGCGCAACCCGAGCGGCCAGCTGACCGCCCACGTCGAGGGCTGGGGCCTGTACACCGAGCGGCTCGCGGACGAGATGGGGCTGTACGGCTCGGAGCTGTCCCGGTTCGGCATGCTCTCGATGGACGCGCTGCGCGCCGTCCGGCTGGTGGTGGACACCGGGATGCACCACTACGGCTGGTCCCGGCAGCGGGCGATGGCCTACATGCGGGCCAACACCGCCACCCCCGAGGCCAACATCCGCAACGAGATCGACCGTTACATCGCCTGGCCGGGCCAGGCCACCGCCTATCTGGTCGGCCGCCGGGAGATCGTGCGGCACCGTGAGCGGGCCCGGGCGGCGCTCGGCGCCCGGTTCGACGTCCGGGAGTTCCACCACCAGGTGATCGGGCACGGCAGCCTGCCGCTGGAAGTGCTGGACGACCTGATGACGGACTGGATCGCGGAGCAGCGGTAGACCGCAGGCCCTCCGGGCTGCTCTTCCCCGCCGTTGCGGAAACGGTTCCGCGCGCCCGGTCAAGGCTTCCCGCGCCCGGACATGCCCTCACCCCCGCGGCCCCGTCCACACGGTAGTGTCCGCTGGCGCGGCCCCGGCACCCCCGGCGGCCGCCGCTCACGCACACCCCGATGGAGGAAACCGTGCCGGCTCCCGCCCGCAGCGCCCTGGCCATAGCCGCGGCCGTCCTGCTCGCCGCCGCAGCCGCAGGCTGCTCGTCCGGCGGCGGCCACGCCGCCAAGGGGGCCGGGCACAGCTCCGCCCCGGCCGCCGCGGGCGACGCCGCCGCCCCGCCCGCCGCGATCGTCACCGGCCCCGGCCCGAAGAGCAGTTACGACGTGCAGCCGCAGCCCGCGCCGGGCAGCTGCCACTACCGCTACACCGCCGACAAGCAGCCGCTGCCCGACCCGAACTGCACCCCGGGCGCGATCAGCCCGGCGGTCAACCAGGACAACCTCAAGGACACCATCTGCAAGCCGGGCGGCTACACCTCGACGATCCGGCCCCCGGTGAACATCACCGGCAAGGAGAAGACCGAGAACGCCAAGTCCTACGGCTACACCGGCCCGATGGGCGACGCCGAGTACGACCACCTGATCAGCCTCCAGCTCGGCGGCGACCCCAACGACCCGCGCAACCTGTGGGTCCAGCCGCCGTCCCCCGGCCACGTCCCGGGCAAGGGGCCGAACAACCCCAAGGACTCGGTGGAGACCCACCTGCACACCGCCATCTGCAAGGGCCAGGTCACCCTCGCCGCCGCCCAGCAGGCGATCGCCACCGACTGGACGACCGCCGAGGCCAAGCTCGCCATCCGCCAGGGCGCCGCCCCGACCACCGAGGCCGACGCCGACGGGGACTGACGCCCACGCCTCGGTTCACCGCCCCTACGCCACAAGGCCGTTGAGCCCGTTCCCCGGTACCGTAGCCACCCACATCGGCGAACGGCTCGGGGGAACGGACGCAATGACCGAATCGGACATCAAGGGCCTGGGCAGAGAGACGACGGATCTGACGGTCGGGGCGGTGTCCGCCGTGCTGACGGCGGTGATCGACGGCTTCCTGCTGTCCCGGATCTGGCGGTGGGCCGGGCAGCAGACCTCCCACGAACACCACGCCGCGGTGGTGCAGACGACGTGGCTCGTCGGCGCCGTCGCGTTCACGATGCTGCTCGGCGCCGCCGTCGCGGGCAGCCGGTCGACGCCCCAACGCCGCTGGCGCTACGCGATGTTCAGCCCGATACTCTGCCAACTACTGCTCGTCGTGGGCCTGATCGTCTACCTGATGGTCAACCCGCCGCGTTTCTCCATCCCTTGGTAGGCCCTTGGCAGACCGCCGCCGGTTTCCGACCGCCCGCACCGCTTCGCTTCCGAACGGCTTCCCGGTACGGTGGCCGGGCAGGTGTGCGAACGACATCGGGGGAACGGGCGCGGTGGCGGAGTCGGGTGGCAAGGGTCCGGGCAGGGAGTCCGCCGACCTGAAGAGAGGCACGCTGTTCGCCGCACTGACGGCCGCGATCGACTGCTTCCTGCTCTACCGGATCTGGGCGACGGTCGGGGACCGTCCGACCATCGAGTACGACTGGGCGATGCGGCAGAGCTGGGGGCTCCTCGCCGGCGTCGCGGTCGCCGCCCTGATCGGCGCGGCGTCGGCCGGCTCCGGCTCGACCCCGCACCGCCGCTGGCGCCGCGCGATGCTCGGCTCGCTCCTCGGCCATCTGCTGCTGGCGGCGTTCCTGCTCTTCGCGCTCGTGATGGTCCTGACCGGCCACGCCGGCGGCATCGACACCTGACCGGCCCCACCGGCCCGTCCACGCCGGCCGCCGGCCGCCGGCGGGCCAGGTCCAGCATTCGGGCGTCCGCAGCACGCGCCCGCCGAAGCCGGGCAGCGCGACGTGCAGCGGCCGGTCCAGCGCTCCGGGATCGCCGCCAGGCCGCCGACCCCAGACACGGCCAGACCGCGCCGTTGGCCTCGGTTGCGCGCTCCGGGTGCCAGTCGGGGGCGTACCGCTCCCGGTGCTCGGCGTCGACGTGGGCCAGGACGGCGGGGGCGTCCGGGAAGCGGGCGGAGAGAGCGCGCCGACCGGGCCGGACGCCTAGGGAGCACCGAGGGCATCCCCCACGGCGGCTCCGGGGACGGCGCCGGCGGCGCGCTCGTCCCGGCCGGTCATGCCACCGGCGGGGTGACCGGCAGGTGGCGCTTGTGCTCGGTGCGGCGGTAGTGGCCGAGGACGGTGCGGAAGACGTCCTCGCTGACCGGCCGCTCCTCCAGGAAGTCGTCCAGCTCGTCGTAGCTGACGCCGAGGGCGTCCTCGTCGGGGCGGCCGGGGTCGAGGTCCTCCAGGTCGGCGGTCGGGACCTTCTTGACCAGCTCGGCCGGCGCGCCCAGCGCCTCGGCGATCGCCCGCACCTGGCGCTTGGTCAGGCCGGACAGCGGCATCACGTCGGCCGCGCCGTCGCCGAACTTGGTGAAGAAGCCGACGGCGGCCTCGGCCGCGTGGTCGGTGCCGACGACCAGCCCGCCCTTGGCGCCCGCCGCCGCGTACTGCACCACCATCCGCTGGCGGGCCTTGACGTTGCCGCCGACGAAGTCCTCCTGGCCGTGGTCGCGGTAGGTCAGGCCGGCGGCCTTCAAGGCGGCGATCGCGCCGTCGGTGGCGGGCTTGATGTCGACGGTCAGCAGCTCGTCGGCGCGGATGAAGCCGAGCGCGAGCTGGGCGTCCGCCTCGTCGGCCTGGACGCCGTACGGCAGCCGCATCGCGGTGAAGGTCACCTGGTGCCCCTCGGCCCGCAGCCGCTCGACGGCGAGCTGGCACAGCCGCCCGGCGGTGGTGGAGTCGACGCCGCCGCTGATGCCCAGCACCAGGCTGCGCGCGCCGGTGGCCCGTACCCGCTCGGCCAGGAACTCCACCCGGCGCTCGGCCTCCTTCGCGGGGTCCGGCACGGGCGCCACTCCGAGGGCACGGGCGATCTCCCGCTGGACGTCGGCAGGCAGGGGCTCGGTCATTCCGACTCCTCGGGACGGTGAACACGCGACGGTCACGAGGATACGACTCCCGCCGATGCGGCCGTCACGGGTGGTGGTCCTCCCCCGGTGCCACCGGCCCGTCCGGCCCGTCCGGCTCATTCGGCTTGTGCAGCGAGACCGGCCGCTCCGGCCCCGGGTGCGCCAGGATGTCGAGCACCACCGCGCCGTCCACGGTCTCCTGGGCGACCAGCAGCGCCGCCAGCCCGTCCAGGTGGTGCCGGTGCTCGGTCAGCAGGTCGACGGCCCGCCGTTCGGCCCGGCGCAGCAGCCGGGCCACCGCCTCGTCCACGGCGCGCTGGGTCTGCTCGGAGTACGGGCGGCGCAGCAGGTCCTCGGGGCTGTCGCCGAGGTAGTGCGGGGTGCCGCTGGAGTACCCGACCGGGCCCAGTTCCGGGGAGAGGCCGAACTCGCGGACCATCCGGGTGGCGATCGAGGTGGCGTTGGCGAGGTCGTTGGCGGCGCCCGTGGAGCCCTGGCCGAAGACCACCAGCTCGGCCGCCCGGCCGCCGAGCTGGACGGTGAGCAGGTCGGTCAGGTAGCCCTCGGTGTACAGGCGCCGTTCGGCCTCGGGCAGCTGCTCGGTGGCGCCGAGGGCGACGCCGGCCGGGAGGATGGTCACCTTGGCGACCGGGTCGGCGTGCTCGCACAGCGCGGCCACCAGGGCGTGTCCGGACTCGTGCACGGCGACGGACTGCCGTTCCTCGGGCAGCAGCGCGTTGGAGGACTCCCGGCGGCCGAGCAGCACCCGGTCGCGGGCGGCGTCGAGGTCGGCGGCGGTGAGGGTGGCCCGCTCGGCGCGGACGGCGTTGATGGCGGCCTCGTTGACCAGGTTGGCGAGGTCGGCGCCGGAGAAGCCGGGGGTGCCGCGGGCGAGCCGCCCGAGGTCGACGTCCGGGCCGAGGGTCTTGCCCCGGGCGTGCACGGCCAGGATGGCGGCCCGCTCGGCCTGGTTGGGCAGCGGGACGGTGACCTGCCGGTCGAAGCGGCCGGGGCGCAGCAGGGCCGGGTCGAGGGCGTCGGGCCGGTTGGTGGCGGCGATGACGACGATGCCGGTGCTCTGGTCGAAGCCGTCCATCTCGGCGAGCAGCTGGTTGAGGGTCTGCTCGCGCTCGTCGTTGCCGCCGAGCCGGGTGCCGCCGGCCCGGCGGCCGCCGACGGCGTCGATCTCGTCGATGAAGATGATCGACGGCGCGCGTTTGCGGGCGTCCTCGAACAGGTCGCGGACCCGGGAGGCGCCGACGCCGACGAACATCTCCACGAAGCCGGAACCGGTCACCGAGAGGAAGGGCACCGAGGCCTCCCCGGCCACCGCTCGGGCGAGCAGGGTCTTGCCGGTGCCGGGCGGCCCGACCATGATCACCCCGCGGGGCCCCTTGGCCCCGGCGGCGGCGTACCGCTCCGGGCTACGCAGGAAGTCGACCACCTCGCTGACCTCCTGTTTCACCCCCTCGTACCCGGCCACGTCGGCGAAGCCGGTGGCCGGCCGCTCGGCCTCGATGATCTTGGCGCGGGACCGTCCGATGGCGCTCAGGCCGCCGCCCAGCGACCGGGCCGCGATCCGGCCGGACCAGAGGAAGAGCCCGCCGAAGACCAGCAGCGGCAGGAACACCAGCAGGGTGGACCAGATCGAGCTGCCGCCGCTGGTCCGGCTGCCCGTGACGGTCACGTGGTGGTCGGTGAGCGCGGTGCTGAGCCGGGAGGTGTCCAGGGCGGTGGGGATCTGGCTGGTGAAGTGGGTGCCGTCCTTGAGGGTGCCGCTCACCCCGCCGGTGTCGCTGACGTCCACGGTCTGCACCTGGCCGGCGTCGACCCGGCCCAGGAAGTCGGTGTAGCCGTAGCGGGTGCCGGGGGTTCCCTTGTTGGAGAAGAGCACCAGGAGGAGCAGGGTGACCAGCACGGCGACGGGCAGCAGCCAGCGGCGCCAGGAGGGCGGCGGGGGCTTGGCCGGGCCGCCGGGCGGCCGTTGCCCGGGGCCTTGGCCGGGGCCGGGGTTCTGTCGCGGGCTCTGGCCCCATCCGGGGCCGGGGCCCGGTCCGGAGCCCGGCGGGGTCGCGGGGTGACGGGCAGCGCGCAATCGGATTCGTACGATCATCCACGCTCACCGCCTTCCGGGAGGCCGAGCAGCCTCCGCCCCTCCATGGTCGGACGCTCCGAGCCCGGATGGGAGGCCGAGCGGGGCAGTTCCGGGCCAACCGGGGCAAAACGGTCCCACGAGGCTGGGTCGTCCGGATCGACCCGTCGGGCACCGACACCGGGAACATCGTCGACAAGGCCGCCGAGCAGGCGGAGCCCGGCGCCCCGACCGTGACCGTGATCGGCCACCCCCGGTCGGGCAGGATCAAGATCAAGCAGCGGCGCCGGGGCTGAGGGGCCGGGCGTCAGGAGAAGTCGAGGTCGCCCGTCCTGGTCCGCTTGAGCTCGAAGAACTTCGGGTAGCCGGCCAGCAGCCGGACGCCGTCGAAGACCCGTACGGCGTCCTCCCCGCGCGGGATCGCGGTCAGCACCGGGCCGAAGAAGGCGACGCCGTCCACGTGGATGGTCGGCGTGCCGACCTCCTCGCCGACCGGGTCCATGCCCTCGTGGTGGCTCTTGCGCAGCGCCTCGTCGTACGCGGTGTCGTTCGCCGCCTCGGCCAGTTCCTGCGGCAGGCCGGCCGCCGCCAGCGCCTCCCGGACGAGGGCGTCGTCGACGGCCCGGTCCTGGTCGTGCAGCCGGGTGCCGAGTTCGGTGTAGAGCGCGCGCAGCACCTGCGGGCCGTGCTTCTCGGCGGCGGCGACGCAGACCCGGACGGGGCCCCAGCCGGTGTCCATCAGTCGCTGGTAGCGCTCGGGCAGGTCGGTGCGGCCCTCGTTGAGTACGGACAGGCTCATCACCCGGAAGGTGAGGTCGAGGTCGCGCTGCCGCTCGACCTCCAGGATCCACCGGGAGGTGATCCAGGCGAACGGGCAGATCGGGTCGAAGTAGAAGTCGACCTTCGTGGTCTCGTGGTCAGTCGTGCGGTTCGTCACACGGGAGAGGCTAGTGGCCGAGTGGCCCACTCTCCAGGGCCAATCGGCGGCTGCCCGGGTGGGCCACTTCACGCCGTCCGGCCGCTCAGCCGCAGGTCGTCCCGTCCGCCGGCACCGTGCCGTCCAGCAGGTAGGCGTCCACGGTCTGCCGCAGGCAGGGGTTGCCGGTGTTGTAGCCGCCGTGGCCCTCGCCCCGCAAGGTGACGGTGATGCCGACGCCCGCGCCGAGTTGCTGCGCCATGGTGTGGGCGCCCTCCAGCGGGGTGGCCGGGTCGCCGGTGGTGCCGACCACCAGGATCGGGGCGGCACCGGGCGCGGCGACCTCCGGGTGGGCGGTCTTGCCGGGGACGGGCCAGCCGGTGCAGCCGGTCAGGCCCCAGGCGGTGTAGGAGCCGAACACCGGGGAGACGGCGCGGAACTGCGGCAGCTGCTGTTCCACGTCCTGGTCGGAGTAGCGCTGGCGGGCGTCCACGCAGTTGATCGCCCGGTTCGCGGCGTTCAGGTTGGTGTAGTGCCCCTGGGCGTCGCGCCCGTTCAGCGCGTCGGCGAGTTCGAGCAGCGTGTCGCCGGCCCCCTGTTCCATCGCCTCGGTGAGTCCGGCGGCCAGCGCGGGCCAGGTCTCCTGGCTGTACAGGGCGGCCGCGATGCCGGTGACCGCGAGGTTCTCGGTGAGCTGCCGCCCCCGGCGGGTGGGCAGCGGCGACTGCGCCAGCCGCTGCACCAGCGCGGCGACCTTGGCGGTGCCCTCGTCGCCGCCCGCGCCGGTCGGACAGGCGGCCCCGGCCTGGGCGGCGCAGGCCTTCATGAAGTCGCCGAGGGCGAGTTGGAAGCCCTGGGCCTGGCCGAGCGCGGCCTGCTGCGGGTCCTTGGTCGGGTCGACCACCGAGTCCAGCACCATCCGGCCGACCTGCTGCGGGAACAGGTGCGCGTAGACGCCGCCGAGCTGGGTGCCGTAGCTGATGCCGAAGTAGGAGAGCTCCCGGTCGCCCAGCACCTGCCGCATCAGGTCCATGTCCCGTGCGGCGCTCTCGGTGTCCACGTACGGCAGCACAGTGCCCGAGTTGTGCTCGCAGGCGGTGACGAAGCGGGCGTTGCTGTCGTCCAGGGCCTTCACGGCGTCGGGGGTGTCGGGGGTGCCGTCGGCGGCGGTGGCGGCGTCCATCGCCTGGTCGTCCAGGCACTTCACCCCGGCGCTGGCGCCGACCCCGCGGGGATCGAAACTCACCAGGTCGTAGCGGGAGTTGAGGTTGGCGTAGGTCGGGGCGAGGGCGGGCAGGGTGGCCACGCCGGAGGCGCCGGGGCCGCCGAAGTTGAACAGCAGTGAGCCGATCCGGTGCTGCTCGTCCGTGGCCCGGCTGCGGATCAGGGCGAGGCCGATGGTCGGGCCGTGCGGTTTGCCGTGGTCCAGCGGGGCTTTGAGGGTGGCGCACTGCCAGTCGGCGGCGGGCGCGGTGCCGTTGCCCTGGGCGCTGGTGGGGGCGGCGCAGGCGTGCCAGTCCAGTTGCTGGGCGCCCAGGCCGGTGGCGGCCCCGGAGTCGGCGGCCGGGGTGGTCGGCGCGGCCTCGGCGGCGGAGGAGCCGCCGTTCCGGCAGGCGGTGGCGGTGGCGAGCAGGAGGACGGTCAGGCCGAACGCTCCGGCGCCGCGGACGACGGTGTGCATCGGGTGGGTCCACCTCTCGGGTCGGCCGGGCGGGGCGGGTACCGCAGACCCTAGGCGCCGGGGCCGGCCGATGCCCTGCCGAGGCCTCCGGACGGGGGCGTGCGGCGGACCGGCTGCCACCGGCCGACCGGGTGAAGGCCGCCGTCCCCTCATCCACCCGGCTCAGCGCAGCGCCATACCCGGGGTGCCCCGCACCGCGTACGCCGGCAGGCGCAGCCCGCCGAGGGCGGCCCGGGGCAGGCTCAGGCCGAAGCGCCGTTCGACGGCGCCGAGGGTACGGCGGCCGACCGCCACGGCGGCCTCCCGCGCCGGCCCGCAGGAGGTCACGCCGTCGGCCTCCAGGACCTTGGCGGCGACCAGGTCCGGCACCAGCAGATCCGGCTCCTGACCCCAGCGCCAGCGCTCCTCGCCGAGGCCGAAACCGCACAGCACCGCCCCGTCCCGGGCATAGTCCAGCAGGGCCGGCCGCTGCCGCGGCATCGAGCGGAAATGGACCACCTCGACGCCGTCGCGCGCTATCTCGGTGAGCAGTTCGCCGCCGGTGGAGTCGCCGTACTCGATCGCGAACGACCAGCCGGCGCAGGTGCCGACCCTGATCACGCCGTCGCCGTCGTCGCTGGGGCGGTAGACCTCGATGTCCAGACCGCGGATCTCGGTGTCGCTGATCGGCTCGGTCGCGGTGGCCGGGTCGGCGCCCATCCGGCGGGCGAGTTCCTCGGGCGTGATGCCCCGGGCGAAGAGTACCCCGCCGACCTCACCGTCCGTATCGGGGAGGCCCGTTGACGGCCGGCCGGCTCCTGGCCCGCCGATCTCCGCGAGCCACTGGATGCCGTCGCCGTCCCGCCCCGCCGCCTCGCGCGTGCCCTCGGTCATGCCGCCCTCCCCTCGCGGCCGGACCTGTGGTGACCGGGCTCGCCGGTGGGCACCCTAACCGACCCGGCCGACAGTCGGAGGCCGGTCGCCGGATCAGTGCCGGAACCGGCCGCACCCGGGCCGGATGGGAACCGCTTCGGAGCCGAACTCGCCCGGACCCCAGCAGCGTTCGGTCGGCCACCGGCACCGATCGGCTCACGGCCTCGGCCGGCCCACCAGGTCGAACAGCAGCTTGGCGGCCACCGTCGCCCCGTCGGTGCGGATGCCGCCGGCCACCGCCGCCGCCCGCACCCCGGTCTCGGGGTCCAGGGCCGTGGCGAGCGCGGCGGAGAGCGAGTCGACGGTCGGCGTGCGCTCCAGGTGGGCCGCGCCGATGCCCAACTCGGCCACCCGGCCCGCCCAGTACGGCTGGTCGGCGATCCGGGGGACGACCACCTGGGGTACGCCCGCCACGGCGGCGGTCGTCGTGGTGCCGGCGCCGCCGTGGTGGACGACGGCCGCCACCCGGCGGAACAGTGCCTGCTGGTTCACCTCGCCGACGACGTGGCAGTCCGCACCGTCGTCGATCGGAGCGAGCCCGGCCCAGCCGCGGGCGAGCAGGACGCGGCGGCCCTGCGCGCGGCCCGCTTCCACGGCCACCCGGGCGATGCCCTCGGGGGCGTACGCGGCCATGCTGCCGAAGCCGACGTACACGGGTGGTTCACCGGCGTCCAGGAACGCCTCCAGGTCGGCCGGGAGGGGGCGGTCGTCGGGCAGGATCCACGCGCCGGTCGGCAGCACGTCGAGTTCCGTCATGCCCTCCGACGGGCACAGCGCCGGGTCCGCGGCCAGCCACGGCCGGTCGGTGAAGACGTGGTCCCGGACGTTCTCCACCGGCGGCAGGCCGATCGCCGACCGGTGGCTGTTGAGCGCCTCCCCGTACAGGGCGTTCACCCGCTGGGCGTCCTGCTCCCACAGCTTCCGGTAGTCCGTCTCATCCTCCGGGGAGGGCGTCCCCGGCCGCCGGCCGGGCCGGAAGTGGCGCGAGGGCAGTCCGAAGATGTGGAAGCAGGCCAACACGTACGGGAGGCCGAGCTTCTCCGCGACATCCCGCGCCCCGGCAGGCATCAGGCCGGTCGCCAGCACCACGTCACAGCCCTCGGCCGCCTCGGTGAGCGTCTCGAACCGGGCGGCGACCAACTCGCGGGCCAGCCGGAACGCGTCCTCCGCCGTCGGCGGCTTGGGCCCGGAGACCACCGAGCGCACCGACGGGCCGAGCGGCACCAACGGCACCCCGACCCGTGCCAGCAGCGCCGCGAACTCCTCGTCCGGCGGCGCGCATACCCGCACCTCGGCACCCAGCCCCCGCAGCGCCGCCGCCAGCCCAGCCAGCGGTTCGACATCCCCGCGCGATCCCCACGTCGTCATCAACACGCGCATTTCACGACTCCCGTTTCCGCAGGTCATGGCCTTACGGCCGTGATTCTGCGGCACCACGGGGGCCTTGCCGCAAGCCCCGGGGCACGCTATACCTTGAAAAGGGCAAGGGGATTCACTCTCCTTGCCTTTTCCGTTGGCCGCCCCGTCCCAACCGCTCCCCCGAACCGGCCGCCGCGGCCGCCGTCCGGCTCCGGACGCGGCCGGCGCGGCCAGCCCGAACGCGGGTGCCACGTCCACATGGGCCCGCACCGCGCGGGTGCCGCGCGTCACGGCGTGGCTCAGCAGCCGGTGGGCCCGCTCGGCGACCGGGGTCCGCTGGTGCCGGTGGAGGTCGACGTCGCCCTGGACGTACTCGGGCAGCGAGCCGGCCGGGCGGCGGCTGTACCAGGGCTCGCCCCAGGCGGTCTTGTCGGGGTGGATGTGGGCGTCCACCAGGGTGGGCAGCGCGATCCGGCCGCCGCCCTCGACCACCTCCGGCACCGCCCCCTCGGGCACCCGCTCCGCCAGCAGGCCGTCCACGGCGACCAGGTCCACGGCCCGATCGGCACCGAACGGGCGCACGTCACGGAAGAGGGTGACGGACGGTGTGGCCATGGGCTGCTCGCTCTCGCTCTGGATCCCGGGGTGATCCCCGTCCGCGGACCGGATGTGCCCGACAGGCAAATCGTCCTACCTTTCGATCACCAGTTTGTTTATCATCTCCGGGTCCCCGTCCCCTGCCCGGAGTCGCTCATACATGTCCACGCCCCCGCCCGCCGCCACGCCCAGACCGCACCCGCTGCACGCCCTGCGGGCCACAGTCTTCGCCATCGGCGCCCTGCTCCTTCTGGTAGGCGTGGGCGTACTGCTCGACCAACCGCTGCTGATCCCGCCGCTCGCCGCCAGCGCCGCGCTGGTGCACGGCGCACCCGGGCTGCCGATCTCGCAGCCGCGCAACCTGATCGCCGGACACCTGATGTCGGCCCTGATCGGCTACGCCACCCTGGCCGTCATCGGCAGCAGCACCTGGGGCGCGGCCGTCGCCGCCGGGCTCTCACTGGGCGCCATGATGCTCACCCACCTCCCCCACTCCCCTGCCGCGGCCACCGCGGTGATCGTGGTCCTCCAGGCGCCGCACCCGGTGCCCTTCCTCCCGCTGCTCGTGCTGGCCACCGGCCTGCTGGTCATGATCGGCCTGCTGCCCGGCCGGATAGGCGGACACCCGGTCCGCTACCCGGTGTCCTGGTAGGCCGGTCACGCCCTGACGACCGGCGCTCTCCACTCTCCCGCCGATCGCCGACGGCCGGGTCATCCGATCGGATGACCCGGCCGTCGTCCGTTCCGCCGGAGTGACCCGGGCGTACGGGGGGGCTCAGTGCTCGGAGCCGGACCGGTCCCCTTGCTCGGCCAGCGACTTGATGCCTTCGAGAGTCGCCGCCATGCCGGTGCGCAGCTCGTTCAGCCGGAAGTCGACGATCTTCTCCTCCAGCTCCGGCTCGGCATCGATGAACAGGCTGGGGCCGCTGCGTCCCGGGCCGATCGCCACGGACTGGCGCAGCCGGGTGCCGCCGCCCTCGGGGAGCAGCTCGAAGCGCCACCGGGCCAGCGCGCCCGCGAGGTCGGACACCGGCTCGCCGTAGCGGCCGTCCGCGTCCATCACGCCCCAGGCGAAGGCGCGGGGGCCGGCCGGGTCGGCGCTCCCGGCCGGCTCAGCGCTCTCGGTCGGCTCGGTGGGCTCGGTCAGCTCGGTGATCTCGCAGACCGTCCGCCAGTCGGGCATGTTCTCGCGGCGGTTGTGCCCCTCGAAACGGGCGCCCACCGCGGGGCCACGCGCGCCGTCCAGCCAGGCGACGCGGTGGAGTTCCGGGCTGAGCCGGGCGGGCAGGCCGATGTCCGTCACCAGCTCCCACACCCGCTCCATGGGCGCCGCGACGAACACCTCGCACCGCGCCCCCGGACCGTCGGCGTACCGCATGCCCGTTCCCCTTCCGTCGCACGTCACAGCTCTTCGCATCGATGCGGGTCGACACCCGCCCGCACCCCGCTCCAGCGTCCGGAACGCCGCGAAGGTTGCGGGCGGGTTGCCGCCCTGGGCCCGGAATCGATGATCGATCCCTCACAACACCCAAGTCAATCCGCCGATTTGCTGGGAAATCTCCAAGCAAAACCTTGGGTCTCCGCTACCGTGGGTCTCCGTGACCATCGACGATCTCCGCGTCTTCGCCGCGGTCTGCCGGGCCGGCTCGCTCAGCGCCGTCGCCCGCGACCTGAACTGCACCCAGTCCGCGGTCAGTCAGCACGTGAAGCGGCTCGAACGGGAGGTCGGGCTCGCCCTGATCGAGCGGCATCCGCGCGGGGTCGTGCCCACCAAGGCGGGGAACCTGCTGCGCACGGCGGTCGCGGCCGGCCTCGGCAGCATCGACCACGCGCTGCACCGGATCACCGAACTCTCCCGCGGCGAGGGCGGATCCGTACGGATCACCACCGGCGCCACCAGCATCCGGCACTTCATGTCCGCGGCCGTGGTGGACTTCCGGCGCCGCTTCCCGCTGGTCAGCCTGGAGTTCCAGACCGAGGTCTCCAGCCGCAGCTGCCTGGAGTCGCTCAACGCCGGCCGGGTCGACCTCGCCTGGATCACCCTCGGCGTCCCGGCCCGGGGCATCGACCAGCGGCCGGTGGTGGACCTGCCCTGGGTACTCGCGGTGGCGGCGGGCGACCCGCTCGCGGGCCGCACCCGGATCGAGCCCGCCGACCTCCAGCAGGCCCGGCTGATCGGGCTGCCGCAGAACTCCGTCTCCCGCTCCCAACTCGAAGCCTGGCTGGGGAAGTCGGGCATCCGGCCGGTCTTCGACACCGGCGTCGCGGACTGGGACACCGCGATCCTGCTCGCCGAACTCGGCCTCGGCCACGCCGTCGTCCCGGCCCTGCCGCAGTGGCGCGGCCCCGGCCACCCCGGCCTGCGGCTGCTCCCACTGCCCGACCTGCCCGCCCTCACCGCGGGCTGGGCCGTCCGGGACTGGGAGAACCTCTGCCCGCTCTCCCGCGCCTTCGCCGACACCGTCGCCGCCCACTGCGGCCGCGACACGCCACCGGCGGCCTGACCCCGATCCGTCCGCCCCCCCCCCGTTGCCCCGGCCCTCACCGGCCGTGGAACGCGTGGCTGTGCCCGATCTCTGCCGGCGCAGCACCGCCTCCCGAGTCTCGCTCAACTCCGCGGCAGCGCGGGTCGTTCCGGACGCACACAGCCATCCGTCGAACGGGCCATGACGACCACGCTCTCCCGCTCCCACCCCGCCGCCTGGCGGCGGGCGAAGGCGGCACGGAAGGCGGTCACCCCCGCGAGCAGATCGGACACCCCGCCATGATCACTCCCCCGGCCGCCCCGGGCAATGCCATGTCCCGTGCCGCCTCAGGAGGATGGGCGGTCGGACGAGCGCTCCAGGAAGCGCCGGATCCCGTCCCGGACACCCTCGGTCGGCACGGTCGCCGCGAAGGCCGCCGCCTCCACCGCGAGCCCCTCGTCGATCGGCAGGTTGATGCCCCGGGTCACCGCCCGCAGGCAGGCGGCCACGGCGCTCGGCGCGTGCCGGATGATCCGTTCGGCCAAGTCCCGCGCGGCGTCCAGGAGTTCACCGGCCGGAACCACGGAGTTGACCAGGCCGATCTCGGCGGCGCGGGCGGCCGGGATCGGGTCACCGGTGAGGATCATCTCCAGGCCGCGCTTGCGGCCGACATGGCGCGGCAGCCGCTGCGAGCCGCCGAAGGGCGGCGGGAAGCCGAGCGAGATCTCCGGCTTGGCGAAGCGCGCGTGCTCGGCCGCGACGGCCAGCGGGGCGGCCTCGGTGATCTCGCAACCACCGCCGTACGCAAGGCCGTTGACGGACACGATGACCGGCTTGGGGAACTCCTCGATCCGCCGGGTGAGGGTGTGCCCGCGCCGGACGAACTCGCGCAGCGCCCGCTCCGGCCCGCCCGCGATGCTGGCCGCGAGGGAGGGGATGTCGGCGCCCGCGCTGAACGCCCGCTCGCCTGCCCCGGTGAGGATCACGGCGCGGACGGTGTCGTCGGCGTCGATCCGGTCGAATTCGGCGAGCAGCGCGTCGATCGTCGGATGGTCGAGGGCGTTGAGCTTCTTCTCCCGGTCGATGGTGAGGGTGACGACGTGCTGGTCCCGCTCGCTGCGGATGGTCATGGGCGTGTGCTCCGTTCCTGGCCTCGCTGCCGGACGTCACGAGGCTAGGAACAGCCGCCCAGGACAATCCAGTTATTGTCCTGGATACACTCCGGAGCACGCCCGTGCGCCCGGGTGCGCGCCACCACCCCAGGAACGGCAGGTGACCCCGTGCGACCGCCCTCCTACAAGGCCATCGTCGACGAGTACGCGACCGCGATCCGCTCCGGCGCCCTCCCGGCCGGCACCCGGCTGCCGACCCATCGCACCCTCGCCCGGGAACGGCGGATCGCCCTCGCCACCGCGACCCGGGTCTACGCCGAACTGGCCGCCGCCGGACTGGTGGTGGGCGAGCAGGGCCGCGGCACCTTCGTCCGGCTGCGGGCCGGCTACGACGGCATCGAGCCCTCCCGCGCGCTTCCGGTGCCCCGGGTGGCCGACCTCTCCTTCAACCAGCCCCTCTCCCCCGGGCAGGACGGCCGGCTGCGGCAGGCCCTGCGCGCGCTCGCCTCCTCCGGCGACGCCGAGGCCCTGCTGCGCCAGCACCCGCCGGGCGGCCACCGGCACGACCGGGCCGCGGTCGCCACCCACCTGCTGGACCGCGGCATCGACACCGCACCCGAGAACGTCCTGCTGACCAGCGGGGCGCAGCAGGCCCTGGACTGCGTCCTGCGCGCGCTGACCCGCCCCGGGGACGTCCTCGCCGCGGACGCGCTCGGCTACCCGGACATCAAACTGCTCGCCGCCGCCCACGGGCTGGACCTGGCGCCCGTCCCGGTCGCCGCCGCCGGCCCGGACCTCGACGCGCTCGACCGGCTCTGCCGAAGCCGTCCGGTCCGGGCGGTGTACACCCAACCGACCGTCCACAACCCGCTCGGCTGGGTGCTCGACCGGGCGCGGCGCCGGCGCCTCGTCGACCTCGCGGCCCGGCACGGCTTCACCCTGATCGAGGACGGCACCTATGCCTTCCTGGAGGCCGCACCGCCCCCACCGCTGCACGCGCTGGCCCCGGAGCGCACCTGCTACGTGGCCGGCCTCTCCAAGAGCGTGGCCCCGGGCCTGCGGTTCGGCTTCGCCGTCCTGCCCGACCGCCTGCTCCGCGCCGCCACCACCGGCCTGCGCACCGCCGCGTGGGGCGCCCCGGGCCTGATCACCGCCCTCGCCACCGGCTGGCTCACCGACGGCACGGTCGCCCGCCTGGAACGGGAACGCCGCACGGACGCGGCCGCCCGCCAGTCCATCGCCCGCACCGCCCTCGCCGGCCTGACCACCACCGCCCACCCCACCTCGTACATCGTCTGGCTCACCCTCGAACCCCACCAACGCCCCGACCACGCGGCCGCCGCCCTGGCCGCCGAGGGCATCCTGATCTCCACCGCCGACGCCTTCGCCACCACCCCCCACCACCCCAACGCCCTCCGCCTCGCCCTCGCCACGCCCCCACTCCCCGCCCTCCCCGCCACCCTCACCCGCCTCCGCACCGCCCTCGAAGCCATCGCCCCCTGACCACCTCCGGCCAGGGCTGCCCCGGAAGTCGGCCCCGCCGACTTCTCACGCATCACCAGCACCAGCACCAGCCCGGCCAGGGCGGCCGCGTCAAAAGTCGGCCCGGCCGACTTCCCGCTCCTCCCCCGCCGCGCGGGCGAAGCGGGTGCTCCACTCCATGAGGAGTGCCCGCAGGGCGGGCGGGGCGAGGACCTGGAACTCGGCGCCGAGGGAGCCGAGGGCCATGGCGGGCCAATCGAGGGAGTCGGCGGTCATCCGGAGGCGGCAGCGGTGCTCGGTCACGGGCTCCACGTCGCCCCAGCGGCCGACGCGGGCCCGGACGTGGTCGGCTGGGGCCTCCACCAGGGCCTCCACCGCGTGGGGACGGGGCATGCCCTTGAGGCCCGCACGGACGAACTCCGCCGCGTCGGGGGCCGGGAGGCTGCGCGGGGCGAAGCGGGTGCCGCTGCCGACGGGTGCGGTGAGGCGGTCGAGGCGGAAGCTGCGCCAGTCGGCCCGGCCGAGGTCGTACGCGACCAGGTACCAGCGGCGGTCCAGGCAGACCAGCCGGTGCGGTTCGACGTGCCGTTCCGTGCCGCTCCCGTCGGCGGCGGTGTACGAGAACCGCACCCGTTCGCCGTCCCGGCAGGCGAGCGCCACCACCGTCAAGGCGTCCGGGTCGACACCCCCGCCCGTCGGCGTGCCCCAGTCCACCGGGACGGTCATCGCGCGCAGCGCCTCCACCCGGCGGCGCAGCCGGGCCGGCATCACCTGGACCACCTTGGCCAGCACCCGCACCGAGGCCTCGGCGACCCCTTCCACCGGGCTTTCGGCCGCCGCTTGCAGGCCCACCGTGAGGGCCACCGCCTCCTCGTCGTCGATCACCAGCGGCGGCAGCGCCGCGCCCGCCGCCAGCTGGTAGCCGCCGTCGACGCCGCGCTGCGCTTCGACGGGGTAGCCGAGTTCGCGCAGCCGGTCGATGTCGCGGCGCAGGGTGCGCACGGAGACGCCGAGCCGGTCGGCCAGTTCGTCGCCGGGCCAGTACCGGTGGGTCTGGAGCAGGGAGAGCAGTCGCAGCGTTCGGGTGCTGGTGTTGGCCATGCGTCGATTCTCCCCGGGATTCAGGACAGGAAGTGGCCGCAATGCTGCGTAGCGTTGTTCTTGTCCGAAGGAGCGGGAACCGAACGAAGGGCCGCAGCCATGACCAGCGCGACCGTCACCACCAGCACCACCCCCGCCGGGCTCACCGGCGAGCGCGCCGACCTCCTGGCCGCCCTGGAGAAGCAGCGGCACTTCCTGCGCTTCACCGCCCGCGGCCTCACCGACGCGCAGGCCGGTCTGCGGACCTGCGCGAGCGAACTGTGCGTGGGCGGCCTGATCAAGCACGTGACCAGCGTCGAGCGGCTCTGGGCGGAGTTCCTCGTGCGGGGCGCGTCCGCGATGCCCGACTTCACCCGCTGGACGGAGGAGGACTTCGCCCGCCGCGCCGAGGAGTTCCGGATGCTGCCCGGGGAGACGCTGGCCGGCGTCCTCGCCGCGTACGCCGAGGTGACCCGGCGCACCGACGAGCTGGTGGCCGCGATCCCCGACCTGGACGTCACCCAGCTGCTGCCGAAGGCCCCCTGGTCCGATCCGGAGGCCACGTGGTCGGCCCGCCAGGTGCTGCTGCACATCATCAGCGAGACCGCCCAGCACGCGGGCCACGCCGACATCGTCCGCGAGTGCCTGGACGGCGCGAAGAGCATGGGCTGAGCCGGACGGGCCCCGGGGTCCCTTCGGCCGGCACCGACGGGACCCCGAGGCGACCGCGCGACCGGCCGAGCGTCAGGCCCGGCCCACGAAGGTGAACCCGGCGTCGTCCACCGCACCGCGCACCGCCTCCTCGTCCAGCGGCTGTGCCGAGGCCACGGTGACCCGGCCGCTCGGCGCGTCCGCGCTGACGTCGGTGACGCCGGGCAGGGCGGCGAGCCCGGCGCTGACCGTCCGCTCGCAGTGACCGCAGCTCATGCCGGCGACGGTGAAGGCGGTGGTGAAGGCGGCGGTGAATCCGGCGGAAGTGGACATGGCGGTGCCTCCGATGGCGTTGCGGGTGGGTGCGAAAAGGGTTCGACCCGCACCACCCCACCCGAATCCGGCGCCGGGCCCCAGGGACACGCCGCGCGGGTGACACCATCGAGCGGTTCCGGGAACCGGCCGGGCCACCCGTCCGACAGGAGCCGCGCCGTGACGTCGGACACGCCCTGAACCGGCGCCCCGCCCCGACGCGTCCCTCCGGGTAGAACCCTTCGCCCGACCTGGAGCCCTTCCGCCATGCCCCACCCCCTGGAACCCCACGCGCACCCGGCCCCGACCGGAGCCGGCCGTTGAGGGCACTCGCGCGGCTGCGCCGCCGGAAGCCCCTGCTGGGCGCGCTCGCCGTCGCGCTGGTCGCCGCCCTGACCGCCGGGCTGCTCTGGTGGCAGCCGTGGAGCGACCAGAGCGACCGGCTGGCGTTCACCACCGCGTCCGGCGGCTCCGCCCGCTTCGGCACCGGTGAGCACCTGTACCGCTACAAGGTGCGGGTGGAGAACGGCATCGCGGAGAGCCCGGAGCGGTTCGCCGCCGAGGTGGACGCGATCCTCGGCGACGTCCGGCACGGCTGGGCCGCCGACGGCACGGTCTCGTTCCAGCGGATGGCCGCCGACCCGGTGGACTTCACCGTCTACCTGGCCACCCCGAAGTCCACCGACCGGATCTGCGGCCAGTACGGGCTGGACACCGGCGGCCGGGTGAACTGCGGCGTCACCCACCAGGTGGTCATCAACCTCACGCGCTGGACCGAGCTGTCCGAGTTCTACCTGGGCCGGCCCGAGCTGTACCACGCGCTGGCCGTCAACCACGAGGTCGGCCACATCCTCGGCAACGGCCACGTCGACTGCCCGGGCCCGGGCGCCCCGGCGCCGGTCATGATGCAGCAGATCAAGGGGCTGCACGGCTGCGTCCCCAACGGCCACCCGTACTCGGACGCCGGCACCCTGCTCACCGGCCCGCCCGTCCAGGCCCCCACCAGCGCCCCGTAGCCGATCTCCGCGCCGCGAGGCCCCCCGCCTGTCGGAGCACCCACCCGAAACACGGATAATCCTGGTCGGACCGGACGCAGCCGCACCGCGCGCCCGGTCATGGTCGTGTCCGCAGTCGGTGCCGGTGGAGGAAGAGCGTTGAACGGTGTGACCGGCGGGGAGATCCTGGACTGGCCGGTGCTGCTGGAGGCCGCCGAGGCGGCCGCCCGGGCGACCGCGGGCCGGGGTCGGGTCGCCGACTACATCCCGGCCCTCGCCACCGCCGACCCGGAGGCCTTCGGCATGGCCGTCGCCACCGTGGACGGGGAGCTGTACGGCGTCGGGGACTGGGAGCAGCCGTTCTCCGTCCAGAGCGTCTCGAAGCTGTTCTCGCTCGCCCTCGCGGTGGCCTACGGCGGCGACGCGCTCTGGCAGGGCGTGGGCCGCGAGCCGTCCGGCAACCCGTTCAACTCCCTGGTGCAGCTGGAGACCGAGCACGGCATCCCGCGCAACCCGTTCATCAACGCGGGCGCCCTGGTGGTCACCGACCGCCTCCACACCATGACCGGCGACGCCTCCGGCGCGGTACGGGAGTTCCTGCGCCGCGAGTCCGGCAACCCGACCCTCGACACCGACCGGGTGGTCGCCTCCTCCGAGGCCGAACACGGCCACCGCAACGCCGCGTTGGCCCACTTCATCGCGAGCCACGGCAACCTGGAGAACCCGGTCGAGACCGTCCTGGAGCACTACTACGCGCACTGCGCCATCGCCACCAGCTGCCGTGACCTGGTGCTGGCCGGCTCCTTCCTCGCCCGCTACGGCGTGCGGGCCGACGGCACCCGGCTGATGTCCCGCAGCGAGGCCAAGCGGATCAACGCCGTCCTGCTCACCTGCGGCACCTACGACGCCGCCGGCGAGTTCGCCTTCCGGGTCGGCCTGCCCGGCAAGAGCGGCGTCGGCGGCGGCATCCTCGCGATACTCCCCGGCCGCGCGGCCGTCTGCGCCTGGGGCCCGCGCCTGGACCAGGCCGGCAACTCCGTCGCCGCCGTCGCCGCCCTGGACACCCTGACCACGCTCTCCGGCTGTTCCGTCTTCTGACCGACTCGCAGCGGGCCGACCAGGTTGCCCGCCAGGCGACTTGGCCTTCACAGCGGCGTGAACCACGAGGATCCGGGCCACGCGGCGCCGATCGAACGGCTCCGACGAGCCCGAGCCCAAGGGGCCGTCCAGCCGGAACCGGGCCCCGGCCGTCCGCACAGCGACCGGGACCCGGTGGTTCCAGCGGTGACGGCTACTCCACCGTCACGCTCTTCGCCAGGTTGCGCGGCTTGTCCACGTCCCGTCCGAGGGCGACGGCGGCGTGGTAGGCCAGCAGCTGGAGCGGGATGTTGAGCAGCAGCGGGTCCAGCTCCGGCTCGCTCTTCGGCACCAGGATGAAGTGGTCCGCGAGCTTCTCCTCCGGTCGGCGGTGGCCGACCGCGATGACCCGCCCCGAGCGGGCCTTGATCTCGCCCAGCGTGGTCAGGTTCTTGTCCAGCAGCTCGTCGTCCGGAACCAGTGCCAGGGTGGGCAGTTCGGGGCTGATCAGCGCCAGCGGGCCGTGCTTGAGCTCGCTCGCCGGGTAGGCCTCGGCGTGCACGTAGGAGATCTCCTTGAGCTTCTGCGCGCCTTCGCGGGCCACCGGGAATCCGCGCACCCGGCCGATGAACATCATGCCGGCCGACTCGGCGTACTCGGCGGCGAGTTCGGCGATCGACTCGCTCTGCTCCAGCACCTCGCGGATCTGGTCCGGCAGCGCCTGGAGCGCCGAGACGATCCGGCGCCCGTCGGCGGGCGACAGGTCGTGGATGCGCCCGAAGTGCAGGGCGAGCAGCGCGAAGGCGACCACGGTGGAGGTGAACGCCTTGGTGGAGGCGACCGAGACCTCGGGACCGGCGTGCAGATAGATGCCGCCGTCGCACTCCCGGGCGATCGCGCTGCCCACGGTGTTGACGACGCCGAGCACCCGGCCGCCCTTGCGCTTGATCTCCTGGACGGCGGCCAGCGTGTCGTAGGTCTCGCCGGACTGGCTGACCGCGACGTACAGGGTGTCCGCCTCGATCACCGGGTTGCGGTAGCGGAACTCCGAGGCCGGCTCGCTGTGCGCGGGGATCCGGGCCAGCTCCTCGATCAGCTGCGCGCCCATCTCGCCCGCGTAGTAGGCCGATCCGCAGCCGAGGATCTTCACCCGGCGGATCTCGCGCAGCTCCCGGGCGTCCAGGTTGAGGCCGCCCAGGTGCGCGGTGGCGAAGCGCTCGTCGAGCCGGCCGCTCAGCGTGCGCTCGACCGAGCCGGGCTGCTCGTGGATCTCCTTGAGCAGGAAGTGCTCGTAGCCGCCGGTGTCGTAGGAGTCGACCTCCCAGTCCACGGTGGACGGCTGGCGGTGGGTGGTGCGGGCGTCCTCGGTGAAGGTGCGGAAGCCGTCGGCCCGGACGGTGGCCAGCTCGCCGTCCTCCAGGTGGACGACCTGGCGGGTGTAGCGGACCAGCGCGGAGACGTCCGAGGCGGCGAACATCTCCTTCTCGCCGATGCCCAGCACGATCGGGCTGCCGTTGCGGGCGACCACGATCCGGTCCGGCTGCTCGGCGTCGAGCACCGCGATGCCGTAGGTGCCGACCACCCGGCCGAGCGCGGCGCGCACCGCGTCCTCCAGCTCGACGCCCTCGGCGACGTGCGCGGCGATCAGGTGGGCGAGGACCTCGGTGTCGGTCTCGGAGCGGAACACGGCGCCGTCGGCGGTGAGCTTGGCGCGCAGCTCGTCGGCGTTCTCGATGATGCCGTTGTGGACGACGGCGATCCGCTCGGCGTTGTCCAGGTGCGGGTGCGCGTTGGCGTCGCTGGGCACGCCGTGGGTGGCCCAGCGGGTGTGGCCGATGCCGGTGGTGCCCTTGAACCGGGCCGGCACGGCGGCGGCCAGGTCGGCGACCCGGCCCTTCACCTTGCGGAGCTTGATGCCGCCGCTGCGTCCGGTGACGGCGACGCCGGCCGAGTCGTAGCCGCGGTACTCCAGCCGCGCCAACCCCTCCAGCAGGAAGGGGGTCGCGTCCTTGGGGCCGATGTAGGCCACGATTCCGCACATGCGTGGACTCCTCTGTCGAACGTTGACGAACATGGACGACCGTTTCCGAACACTGCCGAGCAGGGCCGGGCACCATCGGACGGCGCCGAGCGACACCAAGCGGTGTCGATTGGCACCAGAAGCGGTCGGAATCGATCGAGGGCGGTCGAGATCCGCCGAAGGCCGGGGATCGGCGCTCAGCCGTAGACCATCCGCCGCAACTGGCGGGCCGAGAGCTCCGGCGCCGCGACCCGGCGCTGCGGCAGCTCCTCGGCCAGCCGGGCGAAGATCCGCTCGTTGGTCAGACCGCGCGCCTGGAGCTCGGTGTGGCGACGGCGCACGTACTCCTCGGTGCTCTCGGAGAAGTACGCCAGCACCTCGGCCACGACCCGCGCCGCCTCCCGGGGCCCGAGCGGGCTGGTCCGGGTGAGGTGGGCGAGGAGGTCTTCGTGGGGATGGGATGAGCTCGGCACGAACCAGGAGCCTAGGTCGGGCCGCCCGCCGAAGCCAAAGTTTCTGCCCGAAATCGGGCAGACATTACGACTATCAGTCTAGATTCACCCCGCCTTCACATTCGACCGCCGATCACCCACCCGTTCACCCTCGTTCTCGAAAGCCCCTTGAAGCGGCGCCAACTCCGCACGTAGCGTGACCTCCTGAACACGAAGCGGAAGACCGGAGGCTTGCGGATGTGCGGGATCACCGGATGGGTCGCGTTCGAGCGCGACCTCACCGCCGAACGGACCGTCCTGGAGGCGATGACGGCCACCCAGGTCCGCCGCGGCCCGGACGCCGGCGGCGTGCACCTGGAGCCGCACGCCGCGCTCGGCCACCGCCGGCTCGCGGTGATCGACATCGCCGGCGGCACCCAGCCGATGACGGTCGAGCACGACGGCCGGACCTTGGCCGTGCTCACCTACAGCGGCGAGGTCTACAACCACCGCGAGCTGCGCGCGGAACTGGAGGCGGCCGGGCACCGCTTCCGCACCCGCAGCGACACCGAGGTGGTGCTGCACGCCTACCTGGAGTGGGGCGAGCACCTGGCCGAGCGGCTCAACGGCATGTTCGCCTTCGCGATCTGGGACACCCGGCGCGAGGAGCTGCTGCTGATCCGCGACCGGATGGGCGTCAAACCGCTGTACTACCACCGCACCCCGGACGGCGTGGTCTTCGGCTCCGAGGTCAAGGCCCTGCTCGCCCACCCCGCCGTGCGCCCGGTGGTGGACCTGGACGGGCTGCGCGAACTGCTCGGCTACACCCGCACCCCCGGCCTCACGCCCTACCGGGACATCCACGAGGTCCGGCCCGGGCACGTCGTGCGGGTCCGCCGCGAAGGCCTGACGCAGCGCCGCTACTGGGCGCTGGAGGCGCGCGAGCACCGCGACAGCCTGGAGGCCACCGTCGCCACCGTCCGGGCCCTGCTGGAGGACATCGTGCACCGCCAGCTGGAGGCGGACGTGCCGCTGTGCTCGCTGCTCTCCGGTGGCCTGGACTCCAGCGCCGTCACCGCGCTCGCCGCCCGGACGCTGGCCGCCGCCGGAGCCGGGGCGGTGCGCTCCTTCTCCGTCGGCTTCGCCGGCCAGAGCGAGAACTTCCACGCCAGCGACGTCCGGCAGACCCAGGACGGCCCGTACGCCCAGCTGCTCGCCGAGCACGTCGGTGCCGACCACAGCGTGGTCGAACTGGCCGCCGAGGACCTGTCCGACCCGTCCCGGCGCTCCGTCGTGCTGCGCGCCCGCGACCTGCCGAACGGCGTCGGCGACATGGACACCTCGCTGCTGCTGCTCTTCCGGGGCGTGCGCCGGCACTCCACCGTCGCCCTGTCCGGCGAGTCCGCGGACGAGCTGTTCGGCGGCTACCGCTGGTTCCACGACCCGGCCACCATCGCCGTCGACGACTTCCCCTGGGCGCTCGGCCTCACCGGCATCGCCGGCGGCGGAGCCACCCCGCGCGAGCACCTCCTCGACGCCGGGCTGCTCCGCAAGCTCGACCTGGACGGCTACCGCAGGGCCCGCTACCGCGAGGCGATCGCCGAGGTCCCGCACCTGCCCGCGGCCGATCCGCTCGAACGGCGGATGCGCGAGATCTCGTACCTCAACCTGACCCGTTTCGTCTGCATCCTGCTCGACCGCAAGGACCGGATGAGCATGGCCAACGGCCTGGAAGTGCGGGTGCCGTTCTGCGACCACCGGCTGGTCCAGTACGTCTTCAACACCCCGTGGGCGATGAAGTCCTTCGACGGACGGGAGAAGAGCCTGCTGCGCGCCGCCGTCCGGGACGTGCTGCCGGACGCGGTCGCCGACCGGGCGAAGAGCCCGTACCCGGTCACCACCGACCCGCACTACCCGGCGAAGCTGCGCGCCGAGCTCGCCCGGCTCGCCGTCGAGCGCACCTCCCCGGCGCTGGAGCTGCTCGACCGGCGGCGCCTGGCCGACGCGCTCGCCCCGGACACCGACCCGCAGTCCGTCCGGCTGGCCGTCGACCTCGCGCTGGACTTCGACGCCTGGCTGACGGAGTACCGGGTGACGCTGGAGCTGTGAGGGGCCCGGACCGCCGGTGCCGTCACCCGAACGGTGCAAGGTCCGGCGCCCGAACGCGCCTACTCCGTCCGGGTGATTGCGCGGAACCATCCCGCCGATCCGGGAGGTCTCCCGGGTGCGATAGCGTCGCCGACATCTCTCGAATGGCGGACGAATTCGCGGAATTCCGCTCACGTACCGTCAGGATGAGAGACACAACGTTCACCTCGATCCGCCGGGGGATCCGCTCATGCAGCCGCGAGTCTTCGCGATTCTCACCGCCCTGCTCCTGGGCGTCCTGGGCCTGGGGTCAGTGGCCGTCACCGACTGGTCGCCCGCGGCGGCCACCGCCGACCAGGGCCCCGGGGCCCCCGCCGCCCGGCAGGCCGCGGCCGGCGTCGGCACCGCCGGCGCCACCCCGAGCGGCGACCCGGCGGTGTGGACCCGCTCCACGCTGCGCAACAAGCTGATGGCCGAGATGGACGCCACCGACCCCGGCGTCGCCCTGGCCGACCTCGACAGGATCACCAAGGAGAAGCCGTACACCGTGCGCTTCTGCCACCCGATCGCGCACGAGCTCGGCCACTCCGCGGTCAAGCGGTTCAACGCCGACTTCCAGAAGGTCATCTCCTTCCCGCACGAGACCTGCGCGGCCGGCTACCTGCACGGCGCGGTCGAGGAGATGCTCAACGCCTCCCCTCAGCCCGAGACGGACCTGCTCAAGCTCTGCGCCCCCAAGAACACCGGCCCCTGCATCCACGGCGTCGGCCACGGCACGATGTTCGTGGTCAAGCAGGACGTCGCCAAGGCGCGCGACCTGTGCAACAAGTTCCCCACCGACCAGAACAGGATCCGCTGCTCCGAGGGCCTGTTCATGCAGCTCTTCGGCCCGGACGAGGAGGACGAGCAGGCCAAGGCGAACCTGCCCGCCGACAAGCTCGCCCAGGACCCGCTCTACCCCTGCAAGGACCAGCCGTCCCTGTTCCAGTCCGCCTGCTTCTTCTACGCCCCGACCTTCTACCTGTCCTCGCACGACTACCCCAACCACCCCGAGGTCTACGCCGAGGCCCTCAAGTGGTGCCTCAACGGCAAGGCCGGCGGCGGGGCGGTGGACTGCAGCCGCGGTGTCGGCTCGCGCACCATGAAGTACAACCTGGACCGCGAGGACTGGGCCGCCCAGCAGTGCGCCACCGCCGCCGACGGCTGGCAGCGCAAGGCCTGCGCCGAGGGCCTGGTCAGCTACTACACGGTCAACTACACCGACGGCGGCGCGGCCGGACGACTCTGCGGCAAGATCACCAGCCCGGAGATGCAGGGCTACTGCCGCTCGGCGAGCGGTCTGTCCAGCTCACTGGACTGACGCCGCAGTCTCGGCATGAGGGCCCGCGCCGCACGGCGCGGGCCCTTTTGCATACGATCACCTCTCCGTAAGATCACCGGACCACGGTGCGCCGAGGACGCCGCGCCCACCTCCCCCGGCCTCCCTGGAGCACGCCATGACCACCGAGGACTTCCCCGGCGCCGATTTCCGCAGTGCCGCCCACGCCACCGCCGACCTGGTCGCCGACTACCTCGCCGACCTGCCCGGGCGCCCCGTCTGGCAGCCCATGGACGACACCGCCCGCCGGGCCCTGCTCGACGCCCCGCTGCCCGCCGAGGGCCGCCCGCTGGACGAGCTGATCGACGCCATCGGGCGCGACGTCCTCCCGTACCCGATGGGCAACGGCAACCCGCGCTTCTTCGGCTGGGTGAACTCCGCCCCCGCCCCCGCCGGGGTGCTCGCCACTCTCGCCGCCTCCGCGATGAACCCCAGCTCGGCCGGCGGCGACCACGCCGACATCCACCTGGAGCGCGCCGTGGTCCGCTGGATAGCCGAGCTGGTCGGCTTCCCGCACCCGGCCGGCGGCGGCCTGCTCACCTCCGGCACCTCGATGGCGACCATCGTCTGCCTCGCCGCCGCCCGCAACCGCGCCGCCCGCCGGGCGGGCCGGGACGTCCGCGAGGACGGCCTGGCCGGCCTGCCGCCACTGGTCGGCTACGTCACCGGCGAGACTCACTCCTGCGTCCGCAAGGCCGCCGAACTCCTCGGCCTCGGCAGCCGGCACCTGCGCACCGTCGCCACCGGCCCCGACGGCCGGCTGGACATCGCCGACCTGCGGGCGGCCGTCGAGCGCGACCGCGCGGCCGGGCTGCTGCCCTTCCTGGTGGTCGCCTCGGCCGGCACCGTCGGCGCCGGCGCGGTGGACGAGTTCGGCCCGATCGCCGACCTGTGCGAGGAGCAGTGCCTCTGGCTGCACGTGGACGGCGCGTACGGCGCCTTCGGCCGGCTGGACCCGGCCATCGCCCACCGCTACGCCGGTCTGGAGCGCGCCGACTCGCTCGCCCTCGACCCGCACAAGTGGCTCGGCGTCCCGGTCGACTGCGGCTGCGCGCTGGTCCGCGACACCGAGGAGCTGCGCGGCACCTTCAGCCTCGTCCCGTCCTACCTGCGCGACGAGTCGGCCGGCGCGCTCGGCTGGTTCTCCGAGTACGGCACCGAGCAGACCCGCCCCTTCCGCGCCCTCAAGGCCTGGGCCACCATCGCCCACAAGGGCCGCGCCGGCCTCAGCCAGGACATCGCCCACTGCACCGCACTGGCCCGCCGCCTCGGCGAACTCGTCGAAGCGGACGGGGAGTTGGAGTTGCTCGCCGAGGTGCAGACCTCGATCGTGGCGTTCCGCCACCGCGCCCCGGGCCGGGACGAGGCCACCCGCGACGCGCTCAACCGCGACCTCCCCGTCGCCGTCCAGCGGCGCGGCCGGGTCTTCGTCACCGGCGCCCGCCTCGGCACCGCCGAGATGCTCCGCGCCTGCCTGCTCAACGCCGCCACCACCGAGGACGACCTGCGCCTGCTGCTCGCCGAGGTCAAGGCGGCGGCCGCCGAACTGCTCGGCTAGCGGGGCCGGCTGCTCAGTCCCCGGCCGCCGTCCGGCCCACCGCCCGGATGGCGGCGGCCAGTTCGCGCACCCCGTGCTCCTTCAGCACCCCGTAGTGGTCCCCGGCCAGCTCGACCACGGTGGGCGCCTCGGCCGAGTAGCCGCTGCGGCCCTCGATGAAGGAGTAGTCGTCGCCGGTGGCCTTGAAGACGGTGACCGGGGCGTCCAGCCGCCGTTCGGCGAGTTCGCGGAAGGTGTAGTCGAACTCGTAGGTTCCGCCGACGATCCGGGCGATCCGCCGGATCAGCTCCTCGTCCAGCTCCGGCAGCGTCCGGTGCACCGAGGCGACGAAGCTCGCCTCGTCCGCCGTCTCGGCCAGGCAGCGCTCCAGCTCGGGGCCGCTGATCGTGCCGGCGAACACCGAGAAGAGGATGGTCACGTACGCGGGGTTGGCGTACGAGGACTCACGGCCGTACCGCCGCCCGTCGGCCTGGCGGACCTTCGGGTTGCCGGGACAGATCAGCAGCAGCTCGGCCACCCGCTGCCCGGCCTGCTCCAGTTGCCAGGCGGCTTCGAAGGCGACCCGGGCGCCGAAGGAGTAGCCCCACAGGGTGTACGGGCCCTCGGGCTGCACCCGCCGCAGTTCGGCGAGGTCGGCGGCGGCCGTCTCCCGGATGGTGGGGTACGGCGTCTCGCCCGGGTTGATGCCGTGGGCCTGGACGCCGTAGAAGGCGCGGCCGTCGGCGGCCTCCCGGCCGAGCAGGCGCAGGTTCATCGGGTAGCCGCCCAGGCCGGGCCAGCAGAACACCGGCCGCTCCGGAGCCCCCGGCCGCAGCGGGACCAGCCGGGAGGCCGGCCGCTCGCCGGCGCCGGAGATCCGGGCCGCCAGGTCGCCCAGCCGGGGGCATTCGAACACCACCTGGAGCGGCAGCGAGGTCCCGAACTCCCGGTTGATCCGGTTCACCAGGGCGACGGCGATCAGCGAGTTCCCGCCGACGGCGAAGAACTCGTCCGTCACCGACACGTCCTGGTACTTCAGCGCCTGCCCCCAGGCCTCGGCCAGCCACCGCTCGTGCTCGGTGGCCGGGGCGACGTACTCACCGCGCACCTCGGCCGTGCGGACGGCCTCGGAGGCGGCCAGCGCCTTGAGGTCCACCTTGCCGTTCGCGGTGAGCGGCAGGGCGTCCATCACCAGCACCCGGTTGGGCAGCATGTAGTCGGGCAGCAGGTTGGCCAGTTCGTCCTTGATGATCTCGGCCGGGCCCTTCATGTGGACGGTGTCCTCGCGCATGCCCTCGCTGCGGATCTGCTCCTCGCTGACCTTGCCGCCGAGGAAGAAGTACGACGGGCCGGGGGTGATGCCATGGCCGGCCAGGATCTCGTCGATGCGGCGCGAAGCGGGCAGCGGGTGGCCGGACTTGGAGCTGTAGCCGGAGGACATGAAGCCCAGGGCCAGGCCGTTGCGCTGAAGTCGGTGCAGCACCGTGCCGAGCTCGACGTACTCCAGCCACCGCTCCTCGGCGCGGCTGACGGCGGTGATGCCGAACGCGGCCCGGGCGTAGACGGCCTGGTTGATCGCGATCACGTGCCGCGGCTCCACCACCTCGTCCGCGAGGTGCGTCAACTCGCCCTCGGCGTACCGGTAGAGGCCGCCCGGCAGGCCCTCCACCCGGCCTTCGTGGGCCTGGACGTACAGTTCGGTGTGCTCCGGCCGCGCCGCGCCGCCGGCCCGGACGACGGCGAAGGCGCCCAGGTAGTGGTCCTCCTCGGCGACGTCCAGCCGGTCCCGGACGGCCGGGTCCAGGCCGAGCGGGCGCACGTCCAGCCCGTACTCGGGCAGCACCTCCTCCAGGACGCCCAGCATGTGGCCGGTCTCGAACTCCAGCACCTCGCGGATGTTGTTCTTGTAGACCGGCTCGATGGCGCCGTGCTTCCCGGAGAAGTGCAGCGTCAGGTAGGCCTCGGCGCGGGGCTCGGCGGGCCCGATCCGGACCAGGGCGTGCTCGACCGGGTGGTAGTAGTACAGCCCGGCCGCGAGCCCGTCCAGGCCGCCGGTCTCCAGGTACAGCTGGGTCGCGTACAGGGCGCCGGGCGAGGCGTAGGAGTACTTGGGCAGCAGCCGCTCCTCGCTGTGGAACTGGCCGAACCACCGTAGGACACGGCCGAGTTCGGGGAAGCTCAGCAGCTCCAGGCCGCGACCGAAGGCGGCGGCCCGGCGCGGCGCGAGCAGCGCGGTGAGGTCCGCCCCGGTGACGGCGCCGCCGTCGTAGAAGCGGTACGTCTTGCGGGCGAAGGTCTCCCGGCGCTGGGCCTCGGTCTCCTTCCGGCCGGGCAGGGCGACCCGCTCGCGACCGGCCAGCCGGGCCGGCTCGCGCAGGCCCGGGTCGGACAGCTGGGCCTTGACCTGGAGCTTGCTGGCCTTGG
The DNA here is from genome assembly GCF_032654805.1 of Kitasatospora brasiliensis. Taxonomy (NCBI): domain Bacteria; kingdom Bacillati; phylum Actinomycetota; class Actinomycetes; order Kitasatosporales; family Streptomycetaceae; genus Kitasatospora; species Kitasatospora brasiliensis. The sequence continues at coordinate 296,571 of NZ_JAUOOW010000004.1, read as the reverse complement.
ACTGGTGGTGTCCGCCGTGGTTGCCCTGGTCCATCAGGGCCGCTTCGCGCGGGTTGAGTTCGACGCAGGCGACCAGGTTGGGGTGCCCGGTGCGGTCGTCGGCGGTGACGACGGCGGCCGAGCGGCGCACCCAGGTGTGTTCCTCGATCGCGCGGGCGATCTCGTCCAGCTCGACCCGGTAGCCGCGCAGCTTGACCTGGTTGTCCACTCGGCCGGCGAACTGGAGGGTGCCGTCCGGGTTCCACCGCACCAGGTCGCCGGTGCGGTACAGCCGCTCGTCGGTGGCGAACGGGGAGCGGACGAACCGCTCCGCGGTCAGCTCCGGCCGGTTCAGGTAGCCGCGGGCCAGCTGGACGCCGCCGATGTACAGCTCGCCGACGCCGTCGGCGGCGACCGGCACCAGTTCCTCGTCCAGGACGTAGCACTGGGTGTCGGCCACCGGTCGGCCGATCGGCACCGAACCCGCGCCGTCCGCCGGATCGTCCGGCTCCTCCGGGTCGACCAGGTGCCAGGTGGCGTTGATGGTGCACTCGGTCGGGCCGTACAGATTGACCAGCGCGGCCTGCGGCAGGGCCCGTCCCAGGTCGCGGGCGAGCCGCCGGGAGAGCGCCTCGCCGCCGGAGAACACCCTGGTCAGCCCGGTGCAGTCGGCGAATCCCTCGGTGTCCAGCAGCGCCCGCAGCAGGGTCGGCACGCACTGGAGCGCGGTCACCCCGTGCCGCCGCACGGCTCCGACCAGCGCCTCCGGGTCGCGGTAGAGGCCGGGCGTGCCGGCCGCCACCCGGGCGCCGACGGCCGGGGCGAGGATCTCCCACTGCGCGGCGTCGAAGCTCATCGGGGTCTTCTGGAGCACGGTGACCTCGGGGCCGAGGTGCCCGGCGTCGCGCATCCAGCGCAGCTGGGAGACCACCGAGCGGTGCTCGATCATCACGCCCTTGGGGCGGCCGGTGCTGCCCGAGGTGTAGATCACGTAGGCCAGCGACCGCGGCTCGACGTCCTCTTCGCCGGCCGCGTCCGGCAGCGGCCGGGCGTCCTCGAAGGTGACGACCTCGGTCCCGGCCGGGACCAGCGCGGCCAGCCGCTCGCGCAGGTGCGCCTGGGTGAGCACGATCCGGGTGCCGCTGTCCTCGATCATGTAGCGGAGCCGGTCCTCGGGGTACTCGGGCGACAGCGGCAGGTAGCCGGCCCCGGCGTACAGGACGCCCCAGGCCCCGGCGACCAGCTCGACGGACGGTTCGACGTACAGGCCGACGCTGCCGTCCGGGCCGGCGCCCAGGCCGCGCAGCCGCGCGGCCAGCCGGCGGGCGGTCCCGGTCAGCTGCCGGAAGGTGAGGCCGCCGCCCTCGCCGAGGACGGCCGGGGAGTCGGGCCGGGTGCGCGCCTGCCGGTCGAGCAGACCGGTGAGCGCGATGCCGACCGGGGCGCGGCGGGCGTGCGGGACGGCGGGGGTGACGGTGTCGGCGGTGGAGGCGGTGTCGGCGGTGGAGGCGGAGGGGGTGTTGCGCATGGTGAAGGCTTTCGGTGCGTGGACGTAAGGGCCCGGCCTCCTGTTCGCCAGGAGCACCGGGAACGTCATCCACCGTCGGCCGCCCGCCGTCCCGTCCGCCTGAGGCACCGGTCGTGAACCGCGCCGATGGCGTCCCGGTCGCCGAACCCGGCGTCCCGGGCCGGGAACCCCCTTGTCCCACCCCGGTCCCACCCCGCCCGGCCGCACCCCCCGGGCATTCGCCCGTTCACGATCACGTAACCGAACGGAAGCGCACCGTCGGTAGCGTCGGCGCCATGAAGGCATCGCGCACACGCCCCGCACGGCTCCGCCACCGGCCCGTCCACTGGTCCGCCCGCGGGTGCGCGGTGCCCGGGGGCCAGGCCGCCCGGCCCCACCGGCCCGCCGACCCGGTGGCCGACCGCGCCGACGACCTGGGGTCCGACGGGTCGTCCCGGCTGTCGCTGCCGGACGGGCGGGAGCTGCTGCTGCGCCCGGCCGGGCCGGGCGACCGGGCGGCGGCCCTGGCGATGCACCGCCGCTGCTCCCCCGCCACGCTGCGGCTGCGCTACCACGGCCCGGTGCGCGACGCCGACCGCTACCTGGACCACCTGCTGGACCCCCGCCACGGCCACAGCCTCGCGGTGAGCGCCCCGGACGGGCGGATCGTCGCGCTCGGGCACCTGATGTGGGACGACGGCGAGGCCGAACTGGCCGTCCTGGTCGAGGACGCCTGGCAGCGCCACGGGCTGGGCCCGGCGCTGCTGCGGCGGCTGTCGGCGGCGGCCTTGGCGGCCGGCGTCCGCACGGTGTACGCGGTGACCCACGGCGGCAACACCGGGCTGATCGCCGCGATGCGCCGACTGGACGCGCCGCTGGACTTCCACGCCGAGGACGGCACCGTAGTGATCACCGCCACGCTGGCCGCCGGTGACCCGGCCCGCTGCGGCCACCGTCCGGGCCGCTGATCATTTCTTCACCAGACCCTTACGACGGCCGCTCGGGGAACCCGGTGACCCCGGTGGTCGTCCTGAACTAGCGAGCGGCCCCTCCGTACACCGCCCTCCTCGACCGGCTGCCGACGACGCCCACGAACGCGTCGCAGCAGGCGGCGTGGGGTCCGGATCATCCGGACGGGCGATGGAGTCGGTAGGCTGATCCCCGTCCCCGCCGCCCGACGGCCCGTTATCCGGCCCCGGGTGGTGCCGCAGCAAGGAGGAACCACTGAGCATGGCAGGCACCGAATCGGAGCCCACAGGCGCACGCGACGCCTCGCTGCCGGCCCGCGCCAAGATCGCGGTCACGGCCGGCAAGGTCGCCGCCGCCGTGTCGCGCAAGGCCGGACGCGGGAGCGGCTCGGTGATCGGCGGCAAGGTCGCCCTCAGGCTCGACCCCGACCTGCTCGCCACCCTCGCCGACCACCTCGACGTCGTCCTGGTCAGCGCGACCAACGGCAAGACCACCACCACCCGCCTGATCGCCGAGGCGCTGCGCGCCGCCGGCCCGGTGGTCTCCAACGCCCTGGGCGCCAACATGCCGGCCGGCATCACCTCCGCCCTGGCCGGCGGCACGGACGCCCGCTTCGGCGTGATCGAGGTCGACGAGAAGTACCTGGCGACGGTCGCCCGCGACACCCGCCCCAAGGCGATCGCCCTGCTCAACCTCTCCCGCGACCAGCTCGACCGCGCCGCCGAGACCCGGATGATGGCCGAGAAGTGGCGCGAGGGCCTCCAGAACACCGAGGCCGTGGTCATCGCCAACGCGGACGACCCGCTGGTGACCTGGGCCGCCTCCTCCTGCAAGAAGGTGGTCTGGGTGGCCGCCGGACAGGCCTGGAAGGAGGACGCCTGGTCCTGCCCCGCCTGCGGCGGTGTGATGCAGCGACCCGGCGACGACTGGTTCTGCCAGGACTGCGGCTTCCGCCGGCCCAACCCGCACTGGGCGCTCCAGGGCACCCACGTGATCGACCCGCAGCGCGGCGCCTGGCCGATCCAGCTCCAGCTGCCCGGCCGGGCCAACCTGGCCAACGCCACCAGCTCGGCCGCCGTCGCCGCCGTGTTCGGCGTCTCCCCCCAGGTCGCCCTGGACCGGATGCGCTCGGTCACCGCCGTGGCCGGCCGCTACGACGTGGTCCAGTACCAGGGCCGGGACATCCGCCTGCTGCTGGCCAAGAACCCGGCCGGCTGGCTGGAGACCTTCTCCCTGATCGACGGCCCGCCCGCCCCGGTGATCCTCTCCGTCAACGCCCTCGACGCCGACGGCACCGACACCTCCTGGCTGTGGGACGTCGACTACGAGCGCCTCGCCGGGCACCCGGTCTTCGTGATGGGCCAGCGCAAGCTGGACCTGGCCGTCCGCCTGGAGGTCGCCGGGCTCCAGTTCCACGTGGTGGACACCCTGGAGCAGGCCGTCCGGATGGCCCCGCCCGGCCGGATCGAGGCCATCGCCAACTACACCGCCTTCCAGCAGCTGCGGAAGGTCGTGGCCGGCTGATGCCGCGCCCGCACACCAGTCTTTACGTGACGGAAGGCCTTCGAGGATGAGTGAGAGCAGCCTGCGCGTGGTCTGGGTCTACCCGGACCTGCTCAGCACCTACGGCGACCGGGGCAACGCCCTGGTCGTGGAGCGCCGGGCCCGCCAGCGCCACCTCAACGTGACCCGGATCGACGTCCGCTCCGACCAGGCGATCCCCACCAGCGGGGACATCTACCTGATCGGCGGCGGCGAGGACCGCCCGCAGCGCCTGGCCGCCGAGCGGCTGCGCGCCGACACCGGGCTGGTCCGCGCTTCCGAGAACGGCGCGATCATCTTCGGAGTCTGCGCCGGTTTCCAGATCATGGGCCACGAGTTCATCAACGACCTCGGTGAACGCGAGCCCGGCCTGGGCCTGCTCGACGTCTGGACCACCCGCGGCGAGGGCGCCCGCTGCGTCGGCGACGTGCTCGCCGACGTCGACCCGCGCCTCGGCCTGCCGCAGCTCACCGGCTTCGAGAACCACCAGGGCGTCACCCACCTCGGCCAGGGCGTGCAGCCCTTCGCCAACGTCAGCGTCGGCCGGGGCAACGGCACCGGTGACGGCACCGAGGGCGCCTGGCGGGACACCGTGTTCGGCACCTACCTGCACGGCCCGGTGCTGGCGCGCAACCCCGCGGTGGCCGACATGCTGCTGAAGCTCGCGCTGGACGTCAGCGCGCTGCCGCCGGCCGACACCACCTGGTACGACGCGCTGCGCGCCGAGCGCATCGCGGCCGCGACGCGTCCCCAGTAGTACGCCGGTCCGTCCCGGCCGGGTGCCCGCCATGCGGTCACCCGGCCCGCGGCGGCCCCGGACGTACCACAATGGGGCTGCCTACTGCACACCCTCCTCGGCAGCAGGCTTGCACTTCCACGCGGGGGCGCCGAAGGCGCCGCTCCCGCGTCGGCTCCTGCCCGGCCGGACCAGGGGCCGTATGCTCGACTTCACGGCCGTTTTCGGGCGTTCCGTCCGGATCGGCCGGTCCTTCACCCCACGGCCGACTCCCCGCCACCGCGGCGTGGGAGCGCCGTGTCACGGTGACGGCTCGTCGTCCCAGCCTGTAGTCCGGCCGTTCCTCGGTTCTGCTCGGGAGTTGCAAAGCTAATGCGTATCGGAGTGCTGACCAGCGGCGGTGACTGCCCCGGCCTGAACGCGGTGATCCGTTCCGTGGTCCACCGGGGGGTGGTCGACCACGGCGACGAGATCATCGGGTTCGAGGACGGGTGGCGCGGATTCCTGGAGGGCCACCACCGCCCCCTGACCCTGGACTCGGTGAGCGGCATCCTGGCCCAGGGTGGCACCATCCTCGGTTCCTCCCGGGTCCAGCCCAGCCACCTGCGGGACGGTGTCGAGCGGGCCAAGAAGTACTGCTCCGACCTCGGCCTGGACGCCGTCATCCCGATCGGCGGCGAGGGCACCCTGAAGGCCGCCAAGCTGATGAGCGACGCGGGCCTGCCGATCGTCGGCGTGCCGAAGACCATCGACAACGACATCGCCGCCACCGACGTGACCTTCGGCTTCGACACCGCCGTCTCGGTCGCCACCGAGGCGCTGGACCGGCTGAAGACCACCGCCGAATCCCACCAGCGGGTCATGGTCGTCGAGGTCATGGGCCGGCACACCGGCTGGATCGCCCTGAACGCGGGCATGGCGGCCGGCGCGCACGCCATCGTCGTGCCGGAGCGCCCGTTCCACATCGACAAGCTCACCGACGTCGTCCGGGAGCGCTTCGACCGGCAGAAGAAGTTCGCCATCGTGGTCTGCGCCGAAGGCGCCAAGCCCGAGCCCGGCACCATGCACTGGGAAGAGGGCAGCAAGGACATCTACGGCCACGAGCGGTTCACCGGCATCGCCACCCAGCTCTCCCGCGAGCTGGAGCACCGCCTCGGCAAGGAGGCCCGCCCGGTCATCCTCGGCCACACCCAGCGCGGCGGCACCCCGACCGCCTACGACCGGGTGCTCGCCACTCGCTTCGGCTGGCACGCCGTCGAGGCCGTCCACAAGGGCGCCTTCGGCCACATCACCGCCCTCCAGGGCACCAACATCAACCTGGTGCCGCTGGCGGAGGCCGTCGCCGAGCTGAAGACCGTCCCCCAGGAGCGCTACCTGGAGGCCGAGACGGTCATCTGACCGCCCGCCCGAAGGCCCCCGGACCGAGGTCCGGGGGCCTTTCCGCGCCCGGGAAGCGCCCCGGCGCGGCCCCCGCTAGTTTGGCCGCAGGAGCCGACTGGAGGGACCGGGCATGGAGATCCTCGCGTACGGAGTGCAGGCCGACGAGCGGCCGCTGCTGGAGAAGGCCTTCACCGGCCGGCACGAACTGCGCTGCCTGGACCTGACCCTCAACCGCGACACCGCCCCGCTGGCCGCCGGCTACCCGGCCGTCAGCAGCAGCGTCAACGCCGTCCTGGACGCCGAAACGCTCACGGCCCTGGCGGCCGGCGGCACCAAGCTGATCGCCCAGCGCTCCACCGGCTTCAACAACATCGACCTGGACGCCGCCGCCGACCTCGGCCTCACCATCGCCCGCGTCTCCCAGTACAGCCCGTACGCCGTGGCCGAGCACGCCTGGACGCTGGCGCTGGCCGTCAACCGCCGGCTCACCCGGGCCGCCACCCGCTCCCGGGAGTTCGACTTCCGGCTCGACGGCCTGCTCGGCCGGGACATCCACGGCATGACCGTCGGCGTGATCGGTACCGGCAAGATCGGCGAATGCTTCGCCCGGATCGCGGCCGGCTTCGGCACCGAACTCCTCGGCTGGGACATCGCCCCCAACCCGGCCTGCCAGGAGCTCGGCATGACGTACACCGAACTGCCCGAACTCCTCACCCACGCCGACCTGGTGAGCCTGCACGTGCCCCTGCTGCCGTCCACCCACCACCTCATCGACGGGGCCGCCCTCGCCCGGATGAAGGACGACGCCATCCTCATCAACTCCAGCCGCGGCGGCCTCATCGACAGCGCCGCCCTGGTCCAGACCCTGCGCACCGGCCGCCTCTCCGGCGTCGGCCTCGACGTCTACGAGGAGGAGACCGGCGTCTTCTTCACCGACCGCTCCATCCACGGCATCACCGACGACACCCTCGCCCGCCTCGTCACCTTCCCGCAGGTTTTGGTCACCAGCCACCAGGCCTACTTCACCCACACGGCCGTCGGCCAGATCATCGACGCCACCGCCCGCAACATCGACGACTTCGCCGCCGGCCGCCGCAACGAAAACACCCTCGTCCCCAAGAACTGACGCACGAGCCGCATCCCGGCACACCGGTTCCGACAGGTTCCCGGCGGTCAACCGCGCAGGGCCGAGGCGAACAGCTTGGGCAGCGCCGACCAGCGCGGAGCCGCCGCGAAGTCGGAGAGCAGACGGCCGGTGGTCGCGGCCGTGCGATTGTCGACGAACCACGGCGGCTTGGGCGAGAGGGCCGGTTCGCCGCGCAGGACCGAGCGCGGGGCCGGGCGGAACGGGCCGCGGACCACGGTCCGTTCCGGGCCGTCCAGCAGCACGGCGTTGTGCACGACCCCGATCCCGCTCTGGACGTCGTCCAGGGTGTGCCCGGGGAAGGCGCCCCAGGTGGCGGTGGGGGTGAGGTAGCCGAGGCCGGTCCAGGCGTTGACGGTGACGGTGCCGTAGCGCAGCGCGGCGATGGCCTTGTCGAGGTCCGGACCCAGGGCGGCGATGGTGCGCGGATGGGCGATGAGGTTGACGCCGAGGGTGCCGGTGAAGTCCTCGTTCGCCGCGCGTACCGCCGTGTCGAGGAACTCCCGTGCCGCTCCCGGCAGTTCCAGGACGCCGAGGACGGGGGCGAAGTACTCGGTGGTGAGGGCGGGACCGGCCCGGTGGAGGTCGAGGCCCGACAGCAGCACCCGGCCGTGGCCCAACCGCTCCGCGCCCGGGTAGGCGTCCAGTGCCTGGGCCACCCGCTGGTCGCTGCCCGGATAGTAGGCCGGTCGGGCAGGGGCTTGTGCCAGCGCGTTGCGCAGGTGGCTCAGGAAGCGCTCCCGCTGCGGCCAGTCCTTGCTGATGACCAGGATCTGACCGGCGACGCAGTTGTAGCCGCCGTTGTGGAGCCGCTGGGTGGCCACGTGCTCGGCCTGGTAGCGCAGGTCGCTCTCCGACCAGCGGCCCGGGAGCACGATGACCGGTGAGACGCCGCCGAGTTCGCTGGTCACGGGCTTGTCCAGGAGAGGGGTGCCGGCCTTCTTGCGGGCGGCCCCCTCCTCCCCGCCGCCGAAGACGACGACGTCATGGGTCACCGCGCTGCCGGTCATGTGCACGTGCGCGACCCGCGGGTGGTGAACCAGCCTGCCGCCGACTTCGGCGCCGCCGGTGAGGATCCGCACCACGCCGATCCCGATCAGCGGGGCGAGGACTTCGCGGAACACGTCGAGCAGGGGGTCGGTGATCGGGTTCAGTTTGAGTGCGACGACCCGGTTGTGCGCGTAGAGCTCGTACAGGACGTCCAGCACGGGGATCGAGGTGATGTTGCCGGCGCCGAGCACGACGCCGATGCCCGCGGTCCTGGCCGGGTGGCGCAGCGCCAGTCCCGCGCGCTCGCGCACGGTCTCCACGCCGACGCCCGGGGGCATCCACACCTCGGCGCTGAAGCCGCTGAGCAGGATCCGGTCGAAGACGCCGTGCGGCAGGACGCGTACGGCGACCCGGCCGCCGGGTGCCCGGCCCAGGGAGAAGTCGTCGACGGGGCTGCGGCCCCGCTCCAGGGCACGGATGCTCGCGGCCAGCGCGGAGGTCCCGGTGAGCACCGCGTACGGCCCCGAGGTCCACTCCTCGCCCAGCAGTGGGCTGTCGGACGGCAGTTGCTTGTACCCGGCGGCCGCGGCCACCCATGCCTCGGCGCCGGCGGCGGTGGCGGCATGGACCCGCTCCAGCAGCTCTCGGCGCTCGGCGAGCCCGAGGGCGGCCCAGGTCGACTCGCCTTCGGCGAGGTCGGCGAGGGCCCGGTCGATCCGGGCGGCGTCGGTGTCGGCCGACGCGGAGGTGGTCATCGGGTGGCCTCCTTGATCAGGTCGGCGGCCTTCTCCGCCACCATGACGGTGGGCGCGTTGGTGTTGCCCCGGGTCACCGAGGGGAAGACCGAGGCGTCCACGACCCGCAGGCGCTCGACGCCGAGGACCCGTAGTTCGGAGTCGACGACCGAGCCGATCGCACAGCTGGACGTCGGGTGGAACAGGGTCATCCCATGGCGCTTCACCCAGTCCAGGATGTCCGCTTCGGAGTCGGAGGCCGGGACGCTGAACGGTTCGGTGATCAGCCCGGCCAGGGGTGACTGCGCCGCGATGTCGAGAGCGGCGCGGACCCCCGCGACGATCGCCGACCGGTCCTGTTCGGCCGTCAGGTAGTTGTGGCGGATGCGCGGCGCCGCGTCGGGACGGGCCGAGCGCAGCGTCACCTCACCCCGGCTGGACGGGGCCAGCACGCAGGGGCCGAGTGCGAACCCGTGCTCGGAGACGGTGCCGAGCCCCTCCTGGTGGAAGAGCACCGGGGCCATGTGGAACTGCACGTCCGGCGCCGTGAGCCCGTCGCGGCTGTGCAGGAAGCCGCCCGCCTCGCCGATGTTGGAGGTGAGCGGCCCGCGTCCCTCGTTCTGCAGCAGGGCGGCGTTCTCGGGGCTCGCGGCGGTGAACAGGGACTCCGCGTCGGTGCGGTAGTTGAGCAGGGCCATGAAGTGGTCCTGCAACCCCTCACCGACCGGGAGGTCACCGAGGACCTCGATGCCGAAGGCCCCCAGCGTCCCCGCCGGTCCGATCCCGGAGAGCATCAGCAGCTTCGGCGACTCGTAGGCGCCGGCGGAGACGATCACCTCCCGTTCCCCGCGGACCAGCTCGGCGGCCCCGCCGCGGTACACCTCGACCCCCACGGCCCTGCCCTGCTCGACCACCACCCGCTGCGCCCGGGTATCGGCGAGCACGGTGAGGTTGGGCCGGCCGAGGGCCGGGTGGAGGTAGGCGACCGCGAGGCTGTGGCGCAGGCCGTTGCGCTGCGTCAACTGATACTGTCCGACGCCGATTTGGCTCTCGCCGTTGAAGTCCTCGTTGCGCTTGTGGCCGGCTCGGACGGCGGCCTCGACGAAGGCCGTGGCCAACGGGTGCCCGGACCTGCTGTCGCTCACGGCCAGTGGACCGCCGACACCGTGGAAGGCGTCCGCGCCGCGCTCGTTGTCCTCGGACCTGATGAAGTAGGGCAGCACCTCGTCATAGGACCAGCCGGTGGCCCCGGCGGCGGCCCAGCCGTCGTAGTCGGCCCTGTTGCCGCGGATGTAGATCATCGCGTTCAGCGAGCTGCTGCCGCCGAAGACCTTGCCGCGGGGCAGGTAGGCGCGGCGGCCGTAGAGCCCCGGCTCGGGTTCGGTGTCGAGGTCCCAGTCGAGCTCACCCTTGAAGAGCTGGCTGAACGCGGCCGGGACGTGGATCTCCTGCGCGGTGTCCGCGCCGCCCGCCTCGATCAGGGCCACCGTGACGTCGGGATCCTCGGTCAGCCGGCTCGCCAGCACGCAGCCCGCCGACCCGGCCCCGACGATGACGTAGTCGTAGGTCCCACTGCTCTCCATCAGATCTCCCTTGGTCCGAGGACTGCCCACACCAACGTGATGTTCGTTGCAGGTGGGCCCGGTTGGCCATAGGCGGTCGTCGGAGAACGTGCCACACTGCTTGTGCCGCCGCACAACGAGCCAAGGGGTTTGGTGCCGTGAGTACTCCGCTGACCTCCGATCGACACGTCGCCGAGCTGGTCAGAAGTCTGCTGGGCGCGGTGGATCCACTGGCCGACGCGCTCACCGCCGAGATCTTCAGCGGTGAGTACTCCTATGCCGAGAGCACCCTGCTCAGCCGCGACCAACTGCGCGACGTGGTGCTGGAGAACCTGCGGACCCTGCTGGCGGCCTTGCAGGGAGAGCCGATGACCCTGGACGCCCCGCGGGCGGCGGGGCGCCTGAAGGCGGAGCAGGGCATCCCGCTGGACGCGCTGCTGCACGCCTACCGACTCGCCGGCCGCTTCGTCTGGGACCGCCTGCTCGCGGCGGCCGGCGGGGCGGGAGCCGCGGCCCAGCTGGTGCCGATGGCCTCCGACATCTGGATGATGATCGACGAGTACTCCGGCGCCGCGGCCGAGGCCTACCGCACGGCCCTGGAGGAGCGGTCCTGGCACGACGCCGAGCAGCGGGGGGCGCTGCTCGCCACCCTGTTGGACGGGAGCGGCGGCAGCAGCGTCCGGCCCTGGGAGATCCTGCGCACGCTGCGCCTGGAAGGCCATGACGCCCTGCTGGTGGTGAGCGTCGAGACCGGCGAGGCCGCCGGACCGCCGCTCCCGGCCTCGGGCGGGCCGTGGGCGGAGGGCGTCGCCGCCGTCTGGACCCGGCGGGCCGGCTCCCGGGTGGGCCTGCTCGCGCTCGGTCGCGGACAAACGCTCGCCGCGGTCACCGACCGACTCGCCCGAGCCGCCACCTCCCGACTCGGCATCAGTCGCCCGTTCACGTCGCCCGCACACGCGCCGACGGCCTTGCGGCAGGCGCAACTCGCGGTGCAGTGCCTGCCGCCGGGCACGGCCGGGGCCCATCTGTACGGCAGTTCACCGATCGCCCTGCTGGCCGCGGCCTCGCCCGAGATCGCCGTCGAGGTGACGGGCTCCGTGCTGGCTCCGCTGCTGGCCCTGCCCCCGGCGGACCGGTCGGTACTGCTGGACACTCTCGACGCCTGGTTCGACGCGGGCGGATCGACCACCTCGGCGGCGGAGCGGCTGCACTGCCACCGCAACACCGTGCTCTACCGGATCAAGCGAATCGCCGAACTGACCGGCCGCAACACCACGGACGCCAGGTCGGCCGCCGAACTGTACATCGCCCTCCAGGCCGTGAGGCTGCACACCGTCTCCACCGGCTGACACGGCGGTTCCGATCGACTGATCACCCGGTGGTTGCGACCGGGTGATGGTGTGATGACGCCATCTTGAGTTCAACATACGGCCGACTGTATTCTTTTCTTATGACTTCGCTCTCACCGCTCACCGAAGAGTCCGATCCGTTCTGTCTACAACCGGCCGAGGCGGCGCTACTGCTGGCCGGCGCCCCCTGGCGCCGGTTCGCCGTGATCGGTGACAGCCTGTCGGCGGGGACCGGAGACCCCAGCCCCGGCTACCTGAACCTGGGATGGTCCGACCGGGTCGCGGAGATCCTCGGCCGAGTGCGCCCGGACCTGGAGTACCTCAGCACCGCCGAGATCAAGGCCACCACCGCGCAGACCCTGGAGAAGCAGGTGGACCGGATGATCGACTTCGCCCCGGACCTGCTCCACCTGCCCTGCGGCGCGAACGACCTCGTGCGGCGACAGCCCGACTTCGACGAGATCGAGCGGAACCTGCGCCGCCTGTACGACCTCGCGGCGCCGACCGGCGCCCAGCTGACCACGTTCACCCTCGGGCGGGCCTATGTCGTCCCCGTCTTCCCGGACTGGTCCGACCGGGTCGCCCGGGTCAATGACATCACCCGCGCCCTGGCCGACGAGTACGGGGCCGTCCTGGTCGACATGTGGGACCACCCGATCAACGACCGCGAGGACCTGCTGAGCGAGGACCGCATCCACTTCACCACCTCGGGTCAGGCGGTGATGGCGGCCGAGATCGTCAAAGGACTTTCGCGCGCGATCAACTGACCGTTCGTCAGTCGATCGCGCGGTTCGGCCGGCGGGCCGGGGCCCGAAGTGGACCCCGGCCCGCCGGCCGCGCGCTCACCGCAGCGGAACCGCCCGACCGGCGGACCCGACGAAGGAAGGCTCCCGTCGGCCGCTCTCGCCGAGGCTCCGGTGCTCCCGTCGCTGCGAAACCGGCGCGGGCCTCGGCCGGGTTCCGGGGCCGGAGGATTCGATGGCCGCGGCATGGAGCTCCGCGCCGGGCCCGATGCCCAGTTCCTCGCCGAGCACCCGCTCGGCGTCCTTGTACACCTCGATCGCTTCCGCATGCCTGCCCATCCGTCGCAGCGCCGTGATGTAGCGGGCCCGGACCACCTCGTTCAGTGGATCCTCGGCGATGAACCTCCGCGCGTTCAACACCACCTTCCGGTTGTGATCGAGCGACAGCCAGGCATCGATCAGCGTCTGACGCGCGATGGCCCGCCAGTGGTGGAGCTCGTCGGCCGCCGCGGCGCCGAGCGGCCCGTCAAGGGCGTCCGGCAGGGCGCTTCCGCGCCACAGCGGCAGCGCGTCTTCCAGGATCGTCGCGACCACCGAAGGAGTGGCCGGCGCCAGGTTCACCGCACGTTCGACCAGAGCGACGAACTGGCGGGCGTCCACCGCGTCCTGGTCCACGTTGAGCCGGTACCCCGAGTTCACCGTCTCCAGCAGATCGGGCCTCCCGCCGTGGCGCTCCAGCCAGCGGCGGATCCGCGCGACATGGGCGTGGAGGGCGTTGGTCGCGTTGTCCGTGGTCTGGGAGAGATTCAGCTCCTCGATCAGCTCGTCGCGCTGGACCTCACCGTCGGCGCGAATCGCCAGAATCGAGAGGATGCTTCTGAGTCTCGCCCCGCTCAGTGCTGCTTCGGTGCTTCCGAATTCGACCCGTAGGGGGCCGAGGATGCCTATGCGGATGGTGGTCATCGATGTCCCCCTGCATATAAACCGTAACCATGCACCATGTGGCATTTCCTGAATGGAGCCGATGGACCTCTTCGGATTTCTATCTGGAATCTCTCGATCCCGCCGATCCTAAGGCGGGGCCGTGATGGCGGCAGCCCGCACGTTCGAGTAGGTGGCTGCCACCCCTCCACCCCATCGAGTAGTTGCCCGAGCCGTCCGACCGGTCCGCACCCTGAACGAAAGCGCAACATGGAGGTACGATCGACCGTATGGACAGTGCAGCGAAGCCGGCCACTCCGCGCGGCGAGAGTTCCGGATCCATGGCACTCCCCCGCGAGCGGAAGCAGGCGCCGACCACGGACAAGCGCCTCCTGCGGGGGGCCCGAACGCGGCAGATCGTTCTCCGGCAGGCCGTCGACATCGCCTCGCTGGAGGGTCTCGACGGGGTCAGCTTCGGCCTTCTGGCGACCGACACCGGACTCAGCAAGGCCGGGATCCAGACCCTCTTCAAGACCAAAGAGGCCCTACAGCTGGCGACCGTGGAGTACGCACGGGAGATGTTCATCGACGCGGTGATCCGCCCGGCCCGATCGGCGCCCCGCGGCGCGGCGGGCCTGCGCGCACTGCTCGACCGCTGGGTGGTCTACGCCCAGGGGCCGCTGTTCGCCGGTGGATGCTTCCGGTCCGCGAACCTCGCGGAGTTCGACAGCAAGCCCGGACCGGTGCGCGACGCGCTCTTCCGCGACCAGCAGGAGTGGGTCGAGGTGATCGCGGCCGAGCTGCGGCACGCGGTGAGCAGCGGTGAGATCCGCGAGTTGGACGTGGATCTCACGGCCTTCCAGATCGACGCCCTGCTCTGCGCCGCGAACACGGCCCTGCGGTTCGGCGACGACAGCGCGGTGGCCAAGGTCCGCCGCATCGTGGAGGGCTTCCTCACCCCTGCCGGGTGAGCGCGGGCGGCGAACGGGCAAACGGCGATGCGGTGGACCGAGGTCCACCGCATCGCCGTTTGGCGCCCTTGCGGAGCGGTCAGCCGGCCGCCGGCTTCTTGGGTAGCGCGAAGACCAGCACAGCCGCCAGCACCGCGATGATGAAGGTCGCGATGGAGGCCATCGCGAAGGCGTGCCCCGCGGCATGGACCTTCCCGCCGTCCGCCGGGTCGAACGCGTTGAAGAACACCGCCCCGACCACCGAGACACCCAGCGCGCCGCCGATCTGCTGGGCGGTGGACAGCGCACCGGAGGCCATGCCCACCGTCTCCGGCGTGATCCTGCTGAGCACGGTGTTCAGCAGCGGCGTGATGAGCAGGCCCCCGCCGACGCTCTGGAGCATCAGGGTGGGGATCACCAGCAGCGGGGTGAGCCGCGCACCGGACAGCAGCACGATCGCGGTCGCCAGGTAGCCGACGGCCAGCACGATGGCGCCGACCTCCAGGACGCGGCGACCGTACTTCGGCACGAGCTTGCTCGCGGTCATGCTGAAGACGAAGAACATCACCGCGGCCGGCGTGTAGACCAGGCCCGAACCGAGGGCCGACAGATCGAGCCCGCCCTGCATCGAGACGGACAGCGCGAGGTAGTACGAGGTCAGCAGCGCGTACACGGCCAGCACCAGGACGATGCCGAGGGAGAACGACCGCTGGCTGAAGAGCGAGAGCTTCATCAGCGGATCGCCGCCGCGCTTCTCCAAGCCCCGTTCGATCACCACGAACGCCCCGAAGGCGACCAGGCTGCCGGCCAGGCAGGCCCAGGTCCACCACGGCCAGCCCGCCTCACGCCCCTGGATGAGGGGGTAGGTGAGCAGCAGCAGCGCGGCACTGAGCGACAGCACACCGGGGATGTCCAGCCTGCGGGCACCCTCCGACCGCGACTCCGGTACGAACTTGGCGGCGAGCACGATCGAGACCAGCCCGATCGGCACGTTGATCCAGAACACGGCCCGCCAGTCGGAGCCGAACAGGTTGGCGCCGATGAGCAGACCGCCGATCAGCTGGCCGCTGATCGTGGCCATGCCGATCACGACCCCCAGCACGCCGAACACCCGGTGCTTGACCGCTGCGGGGACGACGACCGTGATGACGGCGAAGACCTGGGGAACCATCAGGGCCGCGCCCAGCCCCTGGACTATCCGCGCCACGATCAGCGTGCCCGGGTTCTGGGCCATCGCACAGGCGACGGAGGCGAGGGTGAACACCGCTGTTCCGAGGATGAAGATCCGCTTGCGTCCGAACAGGTCGGCGAGGCGGCCACCAGTGATCATGAGCACCGCGTAGCTCAACTGGTAGCCCGCCAGGACCCACTGCACCTCGCCCTCGGTGGCCTTGAGGTCGGCCTGAATCGCGGGGCCCGCCACGACGACGATGAACGAGTCGAGGATCGCCATGAACATACCGATCATGACGATCGATACGGCAAGCCACGGCACTGCGGGCCCGGAGTCCGATGCCGTCGCCGGCGCGACAGCTGTTTGTCGGGCAGTCGTCACAATGACTTCCTTTTCTCATCTCTTCCGGCCACGGTCATCGACCACGGCCAGGTAAGCATACGCCCGACCGTATGCTTAGGGCTACCGCTCCGTGGAGTTGGTCAGCATGAAGGCCTTCGGGTCCGGTCGCCGGGTGGCCCGCCAGTAGGAGGAGCCGGTGCCGGGCCAGGAGTGCCGGTTGCGCCCGGTGTCGTCCAGGAACCAGCTGTCGCACCCGCCCGAGTTCCAGACCGATCGGGCCAGCTTCTTGTGCAGCCAGGTGTTGAACCTGCGCTGAACGTCCGCCCGCACCTCCAGCTGGTCGGCCCGCTGCGCCTTCATCAGGCGCAGGCACTCGACGATGTAGTGGAGCTGCGCCTCGATGACGAACAGGATGGACTGGGCCCCGCCGCCCGAGTTGGGACCCATGATCATGAACATGTTCGGGAAGCCCGCGACGGTCACGCCCAGGTGCGCGACCATGCCGTCCTTCCAGGCCTCCTGGATGGTGAGCCCGCCCCGGCCGACGATGTGTTCATCGGCACAGCGGTTGCCCGTGGAGAACCCGGTGCCGAGGATCACCACGTCCGCCTCGTGCAGCTCCCCGTCCTTCGTCCTGATCCCGGTCTCGGTGAGTTCGGCGATGCCCGAGGTCACCAGGTCCACATCGGGACGCTGGATCGCCGGGTAGTAGTCGTTGGAAAGCAGGATCCGCTTGCAGCCGATCTGGTAATCGGGGGTCAGCTTGGCCCGCAGCTCGGGGTCGGCCACCTGCTTCTCCAGCATCCGCCGGGAGGCCAGTTCGAGGACCTTGAGGTACTTGGGGTTCAGGAACGCCAGGACCGGGACCTCGTGCGTCCAGTACGCGAGGGCCCGGTACAGCCGTTGCACGAACGGCAGGGCCCGGAACAGTCCGCGCTCGAAGTTCGCGAGCGGGCGGTCGGCCTTCGGGAGCATCCAGTGCGCGCTGCGCTGGAAGACGTCGACGTGGGCCGCCTCACCCGCGATCTCCGGGATGAACTGCACCGCGCTCGCCCCGGTCCCGATGACCGCGACCCGCTTGCCCTTCAGGTCGACGGAATGGTCCCACCGCGCCGAGTGGAAAACGGTGCCCTTGAAACTCTCCAGGCCGGGCAGGTCCGGGATGTTGGGCAGGTGCAGGGCTCCGTGCGCCATGACGACGAAGCGCGGCCGGTACTCCTCCCCGGACCCGGTCCGCACGTGCCAGCGGCCGGCCGCCTCGTCGAACTCGTACGAGGTCACCTCGGAGTTGAAGCGGATGTGCGTTTCGAGGTCGTGCTCCTTGACGACCCCCTTGATGTAGTCGAGGATCTCCGGCTGCATGGCGTACATCCGGCTCCAGCTCCGATTGGGAGCGAAGGAGTAGGAGTACATCACGCTCGCGACGTCGCAGGCGCAGCCGGGATAGGTGTTCTCACGCCAGGCACCCCCCACTCCGTCCGCCTTCTCAAGTACGACGAAGTCGGACTGGCCCGCCTCAAGCAATTTGATCGCCATGCCGAGGCCGGCGAATCCGGCACCCACGATCAGCACCTCCGGCTTTTCGACCGCCCTTGCCTTCGCCGCTGCGGATCCCATCAGCCGCCTCCCTTTCGCTCGATACCTCGACAACACCGAGGGGAATTTCCGAGCGCCTATTCTCCGAAGGCCCTCTGAAACCCTGCTGTCCACCCGGGACTGCTCGCTTCAGAGGCGCGTCAGAGGCTTCTGAAAGGATCAAGGATGTTGATCATTCGGGACGGCTGCGACGGGAGATCTGATCACTCTTGAGCTCTACAGACCTGAATGGGCCGGCCATCGCCCCGACCTCCGCCGAGCAGTCCGACGCCACGACCGAACCGGGCCGGCACGCGCAGATCATCGTCATCGGCGGCGGGCTCGCCGGCGTCGCGGCCGCCGTCCGCTTCCGCCGCGAGGGGTGGCACGACTTCCTGGTACTCGAACGCGCGGACGCCGTCGGCGGCACCTGGCGCGACAACACCTACCCGGGCGCGGCATGTGACGTTCCATCACATCTCTATTCCTACTCCTTCGCGCCGAACCCGAACTGGACACGTTCGTTCTCCGGGCAGCGGGAGATCCAGGACTACATCACCAAGGTGGCACGTCGCTACCGGGTCCACGACAAACATGTCTTCGGATGCGAGGTCCTGAGCGCGAGCTGGCACGAGGACGCCGCGCGCTGGCGGCTGGAGACCACGAAGGGGACGTTCACCGCCGATGTCCTGGTCGGCGCGTTCGGCGCGCTCTGCGAGCCGTCACTGCCGGACATCCCCGGCATCGAGACCTTCGAGGGGCAGGTCTTCCACTCCGCCCGCTGGGACCACCAGGCACAGTTGGCGGGCCGGAAGGTCGCGGTGATCGGCACTGGCGCGTCCGCCGTCCAGATCGTCCCGGCCATCGCGGAGCAGGTCGACGAACTGCGGGTCTTCCAGCGCACGGCGCCATGGGTCCTGCCCCGGCTGGACCGCCGCTACTCCGCGCTCGACCGGCTGGCCTGCCGCTTCGTCCCCTACTACCAGCGGCTGCTGCGCTCCGGCATCTACTGGGCGCACGAGGCGCAGGCCGTCGGACTGGCGAAGGCCCCCCTCGCGATGAAGCCGCTGGGGATCATCGCCCGGGCGAAGCTCAGGCGCGAGGTCCCCGACGCCGACCTGCGTCGGCGCCTCACCCCCGGATACCGGATCGGGTGCAAGCGGATCCTGCTCTCCAACACCTACTACCCCGCCTTCCGCCACGAGCACGTCCAGCTCGTCACGGAGGGCATCTCCGAGGTCCGGGCGGACTGCCTGGTCACCGCGGACGGCGCCGTGCACCAGGCCGACACCATCGTGCTGGCCACCGGATTCCAGGTCACCGACTCCCCCACGTACCGCAGGATCTTCGGGAAGGACGGCCGAAGCCTCGGCGAGGTCTTCGACAAGGCCGGCCGGCAGTGCTACAAGGGCACCGCCATCGCCAACTTCCCCAACATGTTCCTGATGGTGGGCCCGAACACCGGACTCGGCCACAACTCGATGATCTTCATGATCGAGTCCCAGGTGAACTACCTGGCCGACGCCATCGCCACCATGAGACGCCGCCGGATCCGTTCGGTGGAGGTGCGCCAGGAATCACAGGAGGACTTCTCGCGCATGCTCCAGCGCAAGCTGTCCCGAAGCGTCTGGAACACCGGCGGTTGCTCCAGCTGGTACCTGGACAAGCACGGCGCGAACACCACCATGTGGCCCGGCTTCTCCCACGAGTTCCGCCGGATCACCCGGAAGTTCGACATCGACGCCTATCACGTCTCGACCCGAGGACCAGTATGAGCAGGAAGTCAGTGGACACCGACCTCGAAGGCAAAGTCGCCGTCATCACCGGCGCCGGATCGGGGATAGGCCGCGCCCTCGCCGTGCTGCTCGCCGGTCACGGCGCCCGGCTCGCGATCTCCGACATCGATGCGGACGGCCTCGACGAGACGGCCGTGCTGTGCGAGGCCAGAGGTGCCGTGGTCAAGGCGGACCAGCTCGACGTGACCGAGCGGGCCGCGGTGGCCGCCTACGCGAGCGAGGTCCGCGCCCGGTTCGGCACGGTGAACCAGGTGTACTGCAACGCCGGCGTCGCGTTCTACGGCGAGGTGGAGCACGAGTCCTTCAAGGACATCGAACGCGTACTGGACGTCAACTTCTGGGGGGTGGTCAATGTCACCAAGGCGTTCCTGCCCCATGTGATCGCCTCCGGCGACGGCCATGTCGTCAACGTCTCAAGCCTCTTCGGCCTGATCACCTTCCCTGGTCAGAGCGCCTACAACGCGTCCAAGTTCGCGGTCCGGGGGTTCACCGAAGCCCTGCGCCAGGAGATGCTGCTCGCCGGACACCCGGTGCGCGTGACCTGTGTCCACCCGGGGGGCATCAAGACCGCCGTCGCCCGCAACGCCACGGCGGCGGACGGCCTGGACGCGGCCTCCATCGCCCGCGCCTTCGACCGACGGCTGGCGCTGCACAGCCCGGAGATGGCGGCCCGCACCATCGTGGACGGCGTCCGCAGGAACCGCGCGCGGGTCATCGTGGGCGGGGAGGCCAAGGCGCTGGACCTGCTGGCCCGGATCACCCCGACCGGCTCCCAGCGGTTCGGCGCGAGGTTCTCCCGGATCCTCAGGATCGCCCCGCGCCCCGGGAGGAAGCGATGACGGTCGCGCCGTCCATCTCCGTTCCGCTGCCGATGGCCCGCGCCCTGCTCCACCCCTTCTACCGGCTGACGTTCCATCAGCGGATGCCGTGGTCCGTACAGCGGACGCTGCTGAACGGCGTCGCGCGGTTCCAGCCGTTGCCGGCAGGCGTCCGGGTCGAGACCCTGCGGCTCGGCGACCGCCCCGCCGAACGGGTCTCCGCTGGACCCTTCGCGGGCCCCGGGGCGGTCCTCTACCTGCACGGCGGCGGGTACACCGTGGGGTCGCCGGCCACGCACCGGTCACTGGCCGCGCACCTGGCCGCCGGGATCCGCCGTCCGGTCTACCTCCTGGACTACCGTCTCGCCCCCGAACATCCCTGTCCGGCCGCCCTGGAGGACGCGCTGGCGGCCTTCGACGCGCTGACGCGGACCCCCGCCCACGAGGCCGGCTCGATCGCCCTCGCCGGCGATTCGGCCGGCGGCGCCATCGCCCTGGCCGCCGCGCAGCACCTGGTCGCGCACCGGCGGCGGCCGGCGGCGCTCGCCCTCCTGTCGCCGTGGACGGATCCCGGCGAGAGGGCCGAGCGCCACCGCGACCTGGTGGTCAACCGCGACTGGGGGCTGGCCTGCGCGGCCGCCTACCGGGGTGACATCGACCCCCTGGACCACCGCTTCGCACCCCTGCTGGGGCCGATGGAGGGTCTGCCGCCGACCTATCTCTTCACCAGCACCCGGGAGTTGGTCTACGCGCAGTGCCTCCGTCTGGCGGGGTCGCTGCGGCGGGCCGGCGTCGAGCTCCGGTACGTCGAGAGTCCCGTCCTGTGGCACGCCGCCCAGGCCCAGGCGGGACTCGTCCGCCAGGCCGCCGAATCGCTCGGTGACGTGGGGGAATTCCTGGTGGCGAACTGGTCGTAGTCCGTCACCGGGATTCGGGGACCATCACCGGATCGACAGAAATGAGAGATGCGGTTCCGAATGGCGGCCGGTGGTCGCCATTCGGAACCGCACCTATATGTCGGAATCGAGACAAATCCGACCGGCATCAGCAGCGGGAGAAATCGCCAGAAGCCAGCAAAATCTTAACCCAATGAACCGCGAACCGACCTGTATGATGGCCGATGTCAGGGCACAGCTTGTTCGCGGTCAGGGGGACAGATGGGCGGGTTGGAATACCGGGCAGACGAGGAGCACGCGGAGTTCGGGAATCCCATCGCCCCCGCTCCGTCGTCCGTGAGTGACGTCCTCTATCTTATCGCCAATCAGCACGCGGATGTGCTCAGTCGGGAAACCCTGCAGAAGATCGACTATGCGAACCTCTGCTACATCAAAGGGAACCTGAAGGCCGCCCTGCTCCTGCTCGACGAAGTCCTGGAAGAATTGGACACCCGGCAGCACGCCCACGGGGACGTCGATGCGTTCCGTCGCTTTCTCGGATACATGGTCGATCAGTCGAAGGGCTGGCAGACCGCCGATGTCGACGAGAACAACGCATACGAGTCGGCTTCGGTCAGGGTCGTCTCGCTGGGCGCCCAATCGGACCGGCACTGGCACCTGGGAAACCTGTTCCTGGGGCTCTCCCTGAACCAGTCGGCCATCCAGCACCTGCAGGGCGCCACCTCGTTATGCAGGGTTTACGTATACGTCCTCCTCGCCAAGAAGCTCACCGACATGCACGTCCCGTACCAGGCGTCCAAAACGATCGACGAAATCCAGGACGTGGTCGACGGAGCCGGATTCCACGCCTTCGGGGCGATGCCGGAAGCCCTCCGCTCGGTGCTGTACCTGCAGTCCAGACAATTCGTCCGGGCCAAGCAGTCCGCCGCGCGGGCCATCAAAATCGCCGAGCAGCGCGAGTCGGCGGTGAGCCGGGGGCTCGCCCTCTCGGTGTCGGCCATGGCCCATCTGCGCCTCGGTGAGCGGGACGAGGCGGCGGCCGCCCTGGAGTCGTTCCGCTCGCAGCCCGCCCCCTACGCCATGACCGACTCGATCGCCCGGGCCGCCGTCGTCGACCTCAGCCTGGCCGCCGCGCGGGAGGAACCCCACGTCGTCGCGGAGCGGATCCGGGCGAACTGGCACCTCCTCGGCACCGATTCGGCCTGCTTCATCGAGGATCCCACCAGGCCGGCGTGGCTGGTCACCGTCGCCCGCCAGGCCGGGGACCTCACCCACGCCCGGCAGGCCCTCCAGGCGATCGAGCGGCTGGCGAGGAGCAACCGCGGGATCCCGGCGCTGGAGACCGCCGCGGCGGGCGCGCGGGCCGCGTACACCCAGGAGGACCAGCCGGCGCCGGCCGGGCGAGTCGATGCAGACCGGCTTCCTCGGGGCGGTGCCGCCTCGCCTCGGCCCCCGGCGGAGCCGGCCACGCTCTGCCTGCCGAAGAAGCTGTCCTCGCTCAGTCAACGGGAAGAGGAGATCGCCCGCCTCGTGGGCCGCGGCATGACGAACAGGCAGGTGGCCAAGGAGCTCGGCGTCTCACCGCACACCGTCAACTTCCACTTGCGCAGCATCTTCCGGAAGCTCTCGATCTCGACCCGGGTCACGCTCGGCCAGATCGCGGCCCAGGCCGACCAGCCGCCGAGCTCCCGGATCAAGCCGGATCAGCAGTGACCGCACGGGCCAGTGCCGAGGCGGTCCGGGCCGGATCGAGAGTGTCGATGGCCTCAAGCTCGGCCAGCACCTCCGTCGAACCTCCGTTGTCGAGGAACTTCTGACGCACGAGCGAGCGGTGGTCCTGGCGCGTACCGACTCCCGCCGATCCGGTGAACGCCTCGCAGTCCTCGGTGAGCGTGGTGCCGTCCGCCAGTTCGAGCTCGACCCGGGCACCGATCGCCATCGTCGCGTTCTCGAAGGTCTCCTCCGGGGCGCCCAGTCCGGCCAGCAGACGCGGTGCGTCCTCGCCGCCCCAGGCGATGAACTCCGGCCAGTCGAGCGCGCGGTCCCCGGCCTGGCGCAGCGCCTCGCCCAGCGGGGAGGTGGCCTGGGCCATCCGCTCCGAGAGCCGCATGTCGTGCTCGACCGTCACCTTGTCCGCCAGGGACCACCGCTCCTGGTCGGACAGGCTCGGGGCGGTGTAGTCCGCCACCCCGAGTGCTCCGGTCAACAGCAGGGTCGCGACGCCGTACCCGACCGACAAGGTGGCGGCTGAGACGCCGGTGCGGGGGCCGTCCAGGGCCGGGGCCACCTTGCGCTCCAACTGCCAGGTCAGCAGGGATCCGTGGACGGTGATGCGGCGCACGTCGTGGGCCCGCACACCGCCGAGCCGCCGGTGGAGCCGCTGCGCGCAGTCGAAGGCCGCGTGCAGGTAGGCGCTGCCGGGCCAGCGCTTGTAGGTCAGGGTGTCGGTGTGCCAACGGTGCCCGAGGCCGGCGGTGACCGCATCGGGCAACGGAACCGCCGACAGCTGTGCCAGCAGCCCCTCCCGGTGTTCGAGGATCGTGTCGGAGCCGGTCAGCCCGTGCGCCGCGGCATCGCACGCGTCGAGCGCCAGGCGAACGGGCGCGGCCGCGGTGAAGGCCTTGACGTCACTGGTCACGACCCCGTGGTGGAGCGGTACGGCCATGATCCCGAACGCGAGGCCCAGGCCGGCCGTCCACTCCCGCAGGGAGGCGTTGCGGGCGTGCAGCCGCGCCGCCGCCGCGCTCGCCAGGTGGCAGTGGGTGTTCGTCTGGCCGCGGAAGAAGGGGCTGAGGATCGTCGCGGCGGAGATCCGCGCGGCGCACTCGTTGGCGACGACGATCGTGGTCAGCAGCGCCTTCCCGTCCAGCGCCCGGCCCGCGGCCTCCGAGACCGCGACGTTCACGGCGCCGGCGGACACATGCCCCGAGTAGGCCACCTCGTCGAAGTCCAGTGCCGTCGCCAGCGCCGCGAGCACGTACGCGGCCTGCTTGGGGTCGCTCTGGACGGGTGGGCCGAAGGCCTCGACGATCGCCCGCCCGATCGGGTGGCGCAGGGAGGCGCGCACGGCCGCGAGGTTGGAGATGAGCTGGCTGCGGGCCGCGTAGCGGGTGAGTTCGGGGACGTCCTCATGGGCCACCGTGCGGGCCCAGGAGGCCAGCCTGTGGGACAGGCTCGCGTCCGGTTCGACGGGCCGTTCGGCCAGGGCACCGGTCGAAGGATCCATGGGTGTTGCGGAGATCATGGTCGAAGTCCATTGTGAGGCAACGGCGTCGAGCGGATTCACGCCGTTGATCCGATGAGGTCGGGCTGCTCCTCCAACGCCTGGTAGGAGCTCTCGTGCCAGAGCAGCGGACGGCCGTGGCCGATCCGCACGGCGGTCAGTCGCCCGTACACGACGACGTGGTCGCCGACCTCCTCCATGGAGCGCAGGTCGCACCAGGCGACGGCCAGCGTTCCGCTGATCACGGGGGTGCCGTGGGACAGCCGGACCCCGGACCCGAGGTCCTCGAAGCGTGCGCCGTCGTTGGGGGGTCGGCTGAACCGGTCCGCGAGATCGCGCTGTTCATCGGCCAGCAGGTGGATCGCGAACCGCCGGGACTGCTGGATCGCGGTCAGTGTCCGGGAGCGCAGGGAGAAGCAGCACAGCAGGATGGGCGGATCCATCGACACGCTGGTCACGGTGCTCACGGTGGTTCCCGCCCACCCGGACGCACCGCACGTGGTGACGACGGCGACGCCTGCGCTCAGCTTGCGGCAGTACTCACGGAACGAATCCTCGCTCATCTCGCTCATCGTCGAGTCGATCGGCGCGAGTGCCAACTCGATGGGCGGAAGCGGGCTGATCTCGGTCATCGGATCACCTTTCGCCGAACCACGGCGGAGCGCCGGCCGGGGTCAGCACGGTCAACGCCGCGGGAATGACATGGATTTGGTAGGACTGTGTGGTCTCCGGCATGACCTCTCCGTCGTGCTCGAAGAGCATCGGCTGCCCGTCGAGCCGCTCGATGCCGATCCGCCGGCCCCGCCCGGTCCGGATTCCGGGGACGTCGTAGACGTGTCCGTTCAGCGCGGCCTGGGCGAAGGCGTTCATGTCCACCGCCGCGGTGACCAGGGTGATGTCGAGCAGCCCGTCGTCGACGACCGACTCCGGCACCAGGTTCAACAGCCCTCCGCGGTAACGGAATCCGCCCACGATCGTCTCGACGATGCCGCCTTCGTAGACGGTCTCACCGTCGACCGTCACCCGGCCCTGGTACGGCACGTACGCCTCCATGGCCGCCAGCGCGGCCGCCATGAGCAGCTCCCGTCCCTTCTCCGGGCGGTTCCTGATGGCCACCAGGCTGGCGGCGAACAGGCCGCTGCCGGATCCCAACAGGACGAGGTGGTCGTTCTGCTCGATCCTGGCGAGGTCGATCGTCCGCGTGATCGCCTCCCCCCGCAGGGCGCGCCCGGCGACCTCCTCCCACGGAGCGTCGTTCCACAGCCCGCGGTAGCTGGAGTTCCCCGTTCCGGCCGGTGCGACCAGCAGCGGCGGGACCGCGGCCGCACCCGACTCGCGGGCCCGGTACAGTCCGGTGACCACCTCACAGATCGTGCCGTCGCCTCCCACTCCGACGACGATGTCCGGCGGCGCGGCCTCGCAGGCCAGCTTGTAGGCGATGTCCGTCGCATCGCCCGGGGCCGCGGTCGTGAGGACCTCCACCGTCGCGGTTCCGACCTGCTCCAGAGCGGCCACCGCCCGGTCGCCGTCGCCACCCGCCGCCGGATTGACTATCGCGACAACGCGCGAATGCTGTTCCATGATCACACCTCTCGCATCGATTCGACCGCAGGACCTCAGGAGCGGATCCTGCGCACCACCCGCACGCGCGCGCCCCGTTTGGGGACCATCGTGATGTGGTGCATCTCGCTGCCCTCGCCGGCGGGGCGGTCGGCCTCCAGGACCACGGTGCGCAGCACCGCGGCCACCACGGTCTCCACTTCGACCTGGGCGAACATGGCGCCCAGGCAGCGCCGCGCGCCGCCGCCGAACGGGATCCACGCGTTCTGCGGCGGGTTGCCCTCCAGCCACCGCTCCGGGCGGAACTCCTCGGCGTCCGGGCCCCAGAGCCGAGGGTCGGACTGCACGGCGACCACCGACGGCAGGACGGAGACTCCGGCCGGCAGTCGGTAGCCCCCGAGCTCGACCGGCTCGGTGAGGCGTCGCGCGACGTTCTGGATCACCGGACGGACCCGCAGCGCCTCCTTGAACACGGCGGTCCGGTACGGATCCTTGGGGTCGTCGAGGCCGGCCCGGACCCGGGCCAGGGCCTTGGGGTGGCGCAGCAGGCGCTCGAAGAGCCAGGCGAGCGCCACCGCCGTCGTCTCGTGCCCCGCGACCAGGAGGGTCATCACCTCGTCGCGCACCACCTCGTCGCTGGGCTCGTCCGCCAGCAGCATGGACATCACGTCGGTGCGGTCGGCGAGTCGGGGGTCCCTGCGGCGCCTGGCGATCTCCGCGTAGATCAGCTCGTCGGCGTGCTCCAGGTTGCGCACCACGTTCCGCCAGGGCCACATCTTGCCGAGCTCGGGGCGGATCCACACCAGGATGTCGGACAGGCCGATGTCGGAGACCTGCCGCAGGGCGTGGCTGAGCTCGGCCGCGCGGCGTGAGTCGTCCACGCCGAGCACGACCCGCACGATGATGTCCAGTGTGAGCGAGTACGCCCGGTCCAGGAGCTTGATGGGCTTTCCGACCGGCCAGCTGCGCGCCTCGTCCTCGGCGATCTCGCGCATGGTCGAGGTCAGCGCCGCGATCTTCTCGTGGTGGAACGGCGGCATCATCCGCTTGCGCGCGGGCCGGTGCTCGGGGGCGTCGAGGGTCAGCACCGAGTGCCGGCCCACGATCGGGACCAGGATCGAGTTGCCCTCGCCGGCGCGGAACACCTCCGGCGCGCCCCGGAACACCTCCTTGATGTCCTCCGGGTTCCGCAGCACGACGAACGGCCCTCCGGGCGCCACCCGCAGGGTGACGACGTCGCCGTACCGGTCGTGCATCTCGGGCATGTAGTGCTGGCGCCCGCGCCGGAAGCGGATCGTCTGCCGCAGCACCGACTCGGAGGGCCCGGGCGGCAGATTGTCCAACGATCCCTCGACCGGCGCGCTGCTCATCGACGCCGCGGACACCAACCGCTGGTTCGCGCTCGCGTTGTCGTGTCCGACGCTGCTCATGTGGTTCCGTCTCCGTCCGTCATGCGTGAGCGCTCCGTCCGACGGGTCGGCCGGTCGGGCCGAGGTCTGAGGAGCGGGGCCGCCCTGCCGCGGTCGTCAGGTGCGCCAGATAGCGGTCGAGCGCGTGGTCCACCAGGCGTCCGCGCGGTACCCAGGGCGCCTTCGGGCGGACCCAGGGCAGGGCGAACGACAGGTGGTCCTTGTCGCCGTTGACGATCCAGCGGGCCACGAAGGCGCCGTGGTACGCCGAGATCGCCAGACCGTGACCGTTGCAGCCGCCCGCGTGGTACAGCTGCGGATCGTCCGGGTGGTGCCCGACGGCCGGCAGTCCGTCGAGCGTCATGCCGACCGGCCCCGCCCAGGTCGACTCGATCTCCACCCCGGCCAGCGCCGGGGACAGCTGCCGGGCCGCTGCCCGGAGCCTCCCGGGGGCGGGCGCCATCGAACCGAACGCACCGCGTCGGACCGCGCCGCCCCCGACGATCAGCCGCCCGTCGGGGGTGAGCCGAAAGTAGGGGGCGAGCTCGCCGTGCTCGATCAGTGGTTCGGTGCGCAGCCCCTCCAGCGCCTTCGCCGCCGCCTTCGGCAGCTTCTCGGTCACGCCGGCCTGTACCCGCACCCCGACCACGCCGGCCGGTGCGCGCAGGGCGGCGCCGTACGCGTTGACCGCCACCACCACATGGTCCGCGACGATCTCACCGTCGTCGGTGGACACCGTGGTCAGCAGCCCCCGCCGGATGCCGCGCACCGGGCTGCGCTCGAAGATGGTCAGCCCGCGCTGCTCGCCGATCCGGGCGAGCTGCGCGGTGAGCGCGGCCGGGTCCAGTGTCGCGGCCGGCGCGTACCGCAGGCCGCTGAGGTAGCCCGCCGCGACGGAGGGCAGCGCGTCCCGCTCGACCAGCGAGACCGGGAGTCCGAGCACCCGGGCGGCGTCGGCCTCCCGCTGCTGGGCCAGTGCGGCCTCCTCGTCCGGGGCGACGATGAGTTGACCGCCGGGGGTCAGGTCGCAGGAGATCTGATGGCGCTCCACCAGATCGAGGACGTGCCGCACCGCGGTGGCCGACCAGAGGTAGGCACCGCGTGCCACGTCGTCGCCGAAGCGGCGGCGGGCCACGGTCAGCGCCGGTCCCAGCCGCGGGCCGAGCAGCCCGGTGCCGCGCCCGCTCGCGCCGGCCGCCACCTGGTCCGCCTCGACCACGGCGACCCGGCGCTCCGGGTCGAGTTCGAGCAGTTCCAGGGCGGCGGACAGTCCGGTCAGGCCGGCACCGATGACGGCGACGTCGAATCGCCGGACGCCGTGCAGGCGCGGGCGCGATGCGGTGTGGCCGTCCGACCAGGGCGTCCCGTGACCGCTCATCACGGGCTCCGCAGGGCGGCGATCGGGCCGCGGCGCCGGTTGCCGGTGATCGCTCGGGCGATCGCCCGAGCATCGGTCGACATGTCGGGGATCTGCCCCGGCGGGAGCCGATAGCCCTGGAAGTACAGGCCGGGCGCGTGCGGAGCGGTCTTGCCGCCGTGCACCAACGGGCGTCCGCCGGGCTGGGAGAGGACCTTGAGGTGCCCCACCAGTCGCTCCATGTCGGGCCGCTGCCCGGTTGCGGCGACCACGACGTCCGGCTTGATGCTCATGCCCTCCTCCAGCAGCACGGCCTTCTTGTCGAAGCCGGTGACACCCGGGACGACCTCGATCAGCCCTTCCTTGACGGCCTGGATCAGGCCGCGGTCGATGGAGCCGTAGGAGTGCCCGGTGCGGGCGCTGCCCGCCATGGTGCCCTCGGTCGGCGGCGCCAGGCCGTAGGGCGTCAGGTCGCCCCACTGCCTCCGGTGCATCACCAGACTGACCCGGTTGACCAGCCAGTGCGGCAGCGGACCGTGCTTGATGGCCTGGCACAGCAGGGAGGTGGTCGCGGTGAGCTTGAACAGCACCGGCATGTGGCGGATCGAGATGCGCACCCGGGAGGCGCCCGCGAGCGCGCACGCGACCGCGATGTCGATCCCGGTCGGCCCGACGCCGACCACCAGGACGTCCTTCCCGACGAAGGGGTCGGGCACCTGGTAGTCGCGGGCGTGCAGGAACTCGCCCTCGAATCCGTCCAGGCCGGGCCAGTCGGGAACGAACGGCTTGCGGTGAAGGCCGGTGGCGACCACGACGTTCTTCGCCGGCAGGTCGCCGATCGAGGTCCGCACCACCCAGCGGCCGTCCTCCCGGTCGACCCGGTGGACCTCGGTCTCGTGGCGGATGTCGGCGTCGAGCACCTCGATGTACTTCTTCATGTAGGCGAGGAAGTCGTTGCGCATCGGCCAGGGGCCGTACTCCGCCGACAGTCGCATGCCTGGCAGCGAACTCAGTCGCCGCCAGGAGTTCATCCGCAGCGACGGGTAGTACGAGTGCCAGGTGGAGCAGGCGATCTTCTCCCGGTCGAGGACCAGGGGGTTCAGCCCGGCTTCCTTCAGCGTCCAGGCCACCGCGAGACCACCCGGCCCCGCACCGATGATGATCGGTCGTTCACTGCTTTGGGACATGGCGCTCCTCATCGGTTCACTCTCAGACCCGTTCGGGCAACGGGTGGTTCACGCCGCGCTGCT
Organism: Kitasatospora brasiliensis; assembly: GCF_032654805.1. NCBI lineage: Bacteria > Bacillati > Actinomycetota > Actinomycetes > Kitasatosporales > Streptomycetaceae > Kitasatospora > Kitasatospora brasiliensis. The sequence continues at coordinate 266,665 of NZ_JAUOOW010000004.1, read as the reverse complement.
CGACGACGCGCCGGTCGAAGTCCGCGAACGCGGGAAGCACCACCGGCTCGAAGGGCACCCGGAAGGACTTCAGGAAGTTGCCGAAGATGGCGCGGTCGCCGCACAGGTGGACCGGCACCACCAGCAGGGCCCACTCGAACCCCGAGATCGCGACCCACGCGCCCACCACCACGGCCTGCGTGACGAAGCTGTGCATCGTGTTGTAGAGCACGTAGTAGGCCTTCGGGATCCGGCCGTCCTTGGCGCGCCGGTACGCGATGGCCCCGGGGATGTAGCCGATCAGGTCGATGTAGGCGAAGAGCAGGACCGCGGGCAGCCAGCGGACCTCGGTGATGTGCCAGAGGAGCAGCACCGCGCTGAGCACCAGCGCGACCCCGTACTCCGCCCGCAGCAGCCGGTACGTCACCTTGCTCTCGTAGCGGTTCAGATGATCCACCGTCGTCTCCCGCTGCTCAGACGGCCAGTGCGGCGGCGGTCTCGCGCTTGCGCTCGATCCTGGCGAGCACGGCCGCGGCGGTTGCCGGGTCGCCCACCACGGTCGCCCCGCCCAGCAGTTGGTGCACGATGGTGGCGATCGCCTCCTTGAGCACCTTGGTCGCGATCGGTTCGAGCACACCGGCCAGGCTCGGGATCCCGAAGTCGAAGGTCGCCTCGAAGGTCACCGCGCAGCCGTCCTCGACGGCGTCCACCTGCCAGCTCCCCCGGAAGATCTCGAAGTCGCCGGCGGTCTGCTCGAAGACGATCCTGCGCTGGGCGGGCTGGAAGTAGTCGACCTCCGACCAGCGCAGCGGACCGTTGCGGAAGAAGATGTCCCACTCGCTCAGGAGCTCGTTCCCCTCGGTCCGGGTGACCACGACCGAGCGGACCTCGTCCACGAACTCCGGGTACTTCTCGAACTCGGCGATGCACCGGAACGCGAAGTCGGCGTCGACGGAGGACTGCAGTTTCAATTCCATGCTACGCATTGGCAAGCACCTCGTACTTGGGGTTCTGCTCGGCGACCGTTCTGGCCGTCCGCTCGAACCGGTCGAGAAGGAACTCCACGTCGGATTCGGTCATGATCGCGGGCGGGGTCAGCCGGACGACGTGGTCGGAGTTGAGCGAGAGGTTCGCGACGACGCTGTTCCCGACCAGGGCGATGAACAGGTCCGCGGCCATCGCGGGATCGGCGAACTCGATGCCGATGAGCAGGCCCGCTCCGCGCACCTCGTAGTGGTGGTGCGACAGGTGGGCGGCCATGATCCGCTTCAGCTCGGCCGTCAGCCGGGCGCCGAGTACGGCGGCCCGCTCGACCAGGCCGTCCTCCTGGATCGCCCGCACGGCCCCGCAGACCGCCGCCATGGTGATCGGCGCCGCCGAGAAGGTCGAGGTGTGCAGCACCGGGTCGCGGTCGAGGACCGCGAAGACCTCCTCGGTGGTGATGGTCGCGGCGACCGGCAGGACGGCACCGCCCAGCGCCTTGCCGGAGCACAGGATGTCGGGGCGGACGTCCTCGGCGTCCACGCCCCACCAGGTGCCGAGCCGGCCGAGACCGGTCTGCACCTCGTCGGCGACCATCAGCGCGCCGTACTTCGTGCACGCCTCCCGCACGGCCGCGAGGTAGCCGGCGGGCGGGATCACCACGCCTCCCTCGCCCTGCACCGGCTCGACGATCACGCAGACCTCGCCGGGGTACTGCCGCAGCACCTCGGTGAGCGCGGCGATGTCGCCGAACGGCACGTGGGAGACGTCCGGCAGCAACGGCCGGAACGGCTCCTGGAAGACGCTCTTCGCCGTCACCGACAGCGAGCCGAGGGTCTTCCCGTGGTAGCCGCCGATCATCGACACCAGGCGGCGCCGCCCGTTCAGGCGGGCGATCTTGATCGCCGCCTCGATCGCCTCCGTCCCGGCCCCGGAGAAGTGCACCCGCTCCAGGCCGGGCGGCGTCACGGAGGTCAGCAGCTCGCCGGCCCGCGCGGCCACCGGATCGAGGAAGATCCTCGTTCCGATCGGGTGGGTTCCCAGCTGCCGTTCCACCTCGCGCACCACGGTGGGGTGCCGGGCGCCGGTGATGAAGACCCCGTAGCCGCCGACGTTCAGGATCCGTTCACCCTCGCTGGTGGTGATCCACGCGCCGGAGGACTCCACCTCCACCTGACCGCCCAGCACCTCGGCCAGGCGGGCCCGCCCCGAACTCATCGTCTGCCGGTACAGCAGCGACACCCGGGCGGGGTCCTTCAGCAATTCCTCGTACATGACCAGACCTCACTTGATCCGCAGCACGCCGCCGGCGAGGTTCGCCGCCAGCGCCTGGTTGGTGCTGGAGCGAGACGGCGGATGGAAGCTGACGCAGTGGCAGGCCGCGGCGAGGTAGGCGACCTCCGGCGAGGAGATGAAGGCCATCCCTCCCAGGGCCTCGACCGCCATTTGCGCGGCGTCGACGATCGCCTCCTGGGCGCCGTACCGGGCGATCATGGCCTTGGTGAGAGCCTCGTTGTCGCCCTCCTTGGCCATCAGCTGCCGGCCGATCCCTTCCAGCAGCAGCGTCGCGGTCTCCAGCCGCACGCCCAGGTCCGCCAGCCGCTCCGCGCCGAGCTTCCCGGAGGCGAAGGCCCGCTCCACCAGGGCGCTGGCCATGCCGAGGTAGCTGGAGGTGATCAGCATCTCGAACCACATGAACCCGACGGTCTGCAACTCGTCCAGCTCGCCCTGTTCACCGATGTCGGTGGGCACCAGCAGGCGGTCGTCGACGAACACGTCGGTCAGCCGGACCTCGTCGCTCTCGGCCCCCGCCAGCACGTTGCTGCCCCAGAACGGGTGGACGGTCACGCCCGGCGTCTCCGCCGGAATGAGCATCAGCACGGTCTCCGAGCCGCCGCCCTCCTTCGGGACCGAGATGCTCGCCGACAGCAGGTCCATCGAGCGCGACATGCTGCACGGCCGCTTCGACCCGTTGACGATCAGGCCGCCCTCCGTCCGCACACCGCCGACGGTGGGCGACAGGATGCCCTGGCCGGGATTGCCCTCGGCGAATCCGGAGGACACCAGCAGGTTCTGGGTGGCGATCCCCTCCAGCAGCGCCCACTCGACACCGCTGGACCGCAGGCTCTCGGCGAGCGTGAAGATGGTCGCCACCGAGAAGTGGTGCATGGTCGACGCCACGGCCAGCGACGGCGAGGCCGCCGCGATGGCGCGGGTGATCTGGATCGCCTCCAGCGGGCTCGCGCCGGCCCCGGCATAGGTCTTGGGGATGACCAGGGCCGACCCGCCGGCGGCCCGGAACAGTTCGAGGCCGGTGTTGCCGGGCTGCTCCAGTTCGAGCATCGGGACGTTCGCCAGCTTGCCCAGCAGGCCCGGGAGGTAACGCTCACAGACGGCCCGTGCCGCATCAAGAGTTCGCATCGCGCTGCTCCTTGTCGACGAGTGGCGCATCGGTCTGCGCGACGATGGAGACGCCCTGGATGTGCGTGGTCCGCAGCAGGGGGTAGTTGGCCTCGCCGAAGGCGCCGCCGGTCAGACCGGTACCGCCGTGCGAGGGCAGCGGGCTGGTGAAGGCGATGTGGGAGTCGTTGACCTTGAGCAGACCCCCGGTGACCGTCTCCACGACGTACCGGTCGATCAGCGACTCGTCCCGCGCCCACAGGGAGTTGCGCAGTCCGTACTGGTTCGTGTTGACGAAGTCGATGAAGCTGTCGAACAGGATTTCGTCGTCCGCCGGTTCGGCGACGATGATGGGCAGCAGCGGGAAGAACGTCTCGTGCTTCACCACGTCCAGCTTCCGGGCGTCCCGCAGGCCGTCGATCCGCAGGACCGTCGGCTCCAGGAAGAAGCCGGAGGTGTCCCGCGTCCCGTCGATCTGGATGCCGTGGCCACCGGTGACGAGGGTGGCACCGCCCTCGACGGCCTCGGACAGGAACTGGTTGAACCTGTCGTGCCGCAGCACGGGCGAGAGCAGGACTCCCTCGTCGTCCGGGTATCCGGGCCGCAGCGCCTCCGCCTTCTGCTTGACCAGGGCGATCAGTTCGTCGGCCACGGCCGGGTGGACCACCGCCTGGTTCGGGACCATGCACAGCTGCCCGGAACCGTAGAAGCTCTCCGCCAGGGCCGAGGCCGCCCCGTCGAGGTCGGCGTCCTTCCAGACCAGGACGACGTCGTTGCCGGCCAGTTCGAGGATCGGCTTCTTGCCGGCCTCGACGCACCTGCGCTCGATCTTCAGGCCGGGCTGGACGTCACCGAAGTACATGATGTCGTTGACGTGGGGGCTGTTGATCCACGCGTCGATCATCGGGGCGGGGTGGCCGCACACGATGTTGAGGACACCGGGCGGCGCGCCGAGCTCGTCCAGGATCGGGGCGATCAGGTTGCGCAGCACGTGGGTGACGCCAAAGGGCGCGGTGCGCGGCGCCCGGACGACGACCGCGTTGCCGCCGGGAATGCTCATGGTGCCGAGCAGCGCGCTGACCAGGGGCGCGTTCGCGGGCGGGGTGATGCACACCACGCCGTCGGCCTGGCGCCGGACGATGTTCCGGCGGCCGTCGACCGTGAACTCCTGCCACAGCTGGCCGCGCAGGAAGTCGGCCGACTCCTTGCGGGACAGTTCGAGCATCCCGGAGATCTCCCACCGCGCGAGCTCCAGCGGGTGGCCTTCGAGGGTCAGCATGCGGACGATCTCGTCCTCGTGCTCCTGGATGGTCGAGGCCAGCAGCTCCAACCAGCCGTCGAAGCGGGTCGAGAGCGGGACCGCGCGCCAGATCTTCGTGGCCGCCGCGGCGGCGGCCAGCGCGTCCTCGATCGTCTCCGGCTCCGCCACTGCCACCCGGCCGACGACCACGCCCTCGGGCACCTCGTCGAGCGGGATCGAGCCGGCTTCCAGCTTCCGCTTGAGCGTGAGGCTCGCGAAGGAGTCGTCCAGAACCGTGCGCGCGGAGAGGGCATACACCCACTGACCGCTCTCGACGTCCTTTCCTCGGACGTAACTACCCAATGAGGGTATTCGGTTGGCTTCGACGTTCACTGTCAAGATGTCCCCGCAATCTAGATGCAGATGACCGTGCGGCACCCTTCGGTCCGCTCCGCTGCCTGTGATCCGCGGACCAGTATTGGCGACCGTTCTGAAACGGCTCTGAATCCGTTCCCCCCGCGGTGTCGACCGCGCGTCAGGAGCGGCCCGCTACCTTCGATCCCACCGAGCAGCCGAAGGTGAGGACAGAACATGACGGCTCCTGACTCGCTCTATGCGCAAGGCCAGGACTGGAAACTGTCCGCCCTTGAGTGCCACGCGGACAACCCGAGCGCATTCCTTGCGCTCAACAGCGGCAACGAGTACTTTACGAGCGCCGGCATCGATGGTTACATCTGCTACCGTCCGCAGGGACGGCGGTGGATCCAGTTCGGGGGCCCGTTCACCGACTCCGGCAGCAGGCGGGAGCTGGAATCCCGGTTCCTCGCACACGCACATTCCAAGAAACGCAAGGTCATCGGCGTACAGCTCCAGCGCGAGGACGCCGAGCTGCTCGCCGGACTCGGCCTCGTGGTCAATCAGGTGGGCGCTTCCTACGCCGTGGAGCTGGAGGATTTCAGCCTTCGCGGCAAGCGTTTCGTCAAGCTGCGGAACAAGATCTCCCGGGCCGTTCGGGAGGGGCTTGAAATCACGGAGGTGGATGCCACACAATTCACCGAGGAAATCGGGAACATCGATTCGCTGTGGCTCCGCCAGAAGGGCAAGCACACCAAGGAGCTGACGTTCCTCATCGGCGAGATCGGCGGCCCGTGGCAGGCGCAGCGCAAGCTGTTCGTCGGCAGGATCGACGGCAACCCCATCGGATACATCTCCTTCGCTCCCGTGTACGGGACGCGCCCCGGGTGGCTGCATGACCTGAGCCGGCGGTTGCCGGACTGCCCGCCGGGGGTCATGGAGGCAATCAATTCCCATGCCATCGAGCACTTCCGTTCACTGAAAGCGCCTTGGCTGCACTTCGGCTTCACGCCGTTCACCAGCCTGGACGACAGCCACCGGCTGCCGACCGCGAGCCGTGCCGCCGAGCGGATCATTCGTCTCGTCGCCGAGAAGGGGGACTCCCTCTACCCGGCGAAGAGCCAGCTGGAATACAAGATGAAGTGGTATCCGACGGCGGTGCTCCCCGAGTACTTCGCCTTCGACGGCGGAATCTCGCCGCGTTCCTTGTGGAGCGTGGTGCGAGCGACCAACATTGTGTGATCCCCCTGTTCCGGGAAGGGTACTCGAAGCGGCCTAACGAGGATCGGGTTCGCCCGATCGGGTTCACGCCCACGCAGGTTCGAATCCTGCCCCTTCCGCTCATTGGATACACCCGGCCTCGCCTGCCCCGGCAGGACCCGAGGCGTCGAACCGAGCTCGGAATCGAATCGAACACAGAAGGGAGTCAGACATGACCGAAGTCAGTTCCGTCGCCCATTGCGACGTCCCGCTCGAAGTCGCCTTCGAGTACCTCGACGACTATCGGAACGTGACCGACTACTGGTACGGAATGCAGAGTTACCAGCCGGTGGGCGAACTCGACCACGGCCTCGATTCGGTCTTCGAGGCGACCTCGAAGCTCGGGCCGAGCACCGTGAAGTCGACGGTCAAGACCGTGCGGTGGGAGCGGAACGCGCTGGTGGAGTACAAGTCGGTCTCCGGGCTGGACACCGCCACGAGCTTCGTGTTCTCCGCCGTCGACGAGTCCCGCAGCACGGTGGAATTCCGGATCGAGTTCCACCTGCCCGGCGGCATCGCGGGCCGGGCCATGGAGAAGACCCTGGCGCCCTTCGTCCACACCGCCGTCGAGAGCACGGCGCGGAGCATCTCCGTGCGGGTCGCCGAGTACTACGCGGCCCGGCAGGCCGCCTCCGGCGCCACGGAGTAGCACCGGCGGTTCCCGAACTCGCCGTCGTCCTCGCGACGGCGGGCTAGCCGAGCAGCTCGCGGTACCAGGCGGCGGCCTGCGGGAGGCGGGCCAGCGGGCCGGGGCCGGGCGGGCAGGCGGCGAGCCGCCAGATCCGTTCGCTGCGGTACCAGTGGTCGCGGGCGATCAGGGCGAACTGTCGCTCGGAGACCCGGCCGGGGGCCGCCGCCAGCAGTCGACGGCACTCCTCCCAGGGGACGGCCGGGCCGTCGGGTGCGGGCAGCAGGCCGAGCGCGGCCAGGGCCGCGAGCAGGTCGCCGCCGCGGACCGGTTCGGGGTGCGAGGCGTGATGGACGCCCGGCGGGACGGTGTGCTCGTCCAGGGCCAGCGCGGTGATCAGCCGGGCCAGGTCGGTGCGGTCCACCATCGAGAGCCGGGCGCTGCCGCCCTCCCAGCGGACCGGCACCCGGCGGACCAGCTCGGCCAGCGCCGGGACCACCCAGCGGTCGCCCGTCCCGGTGACCAGCCCGGGGCGCAGCACGTACCCGCCGGCCGCCAGCGCGTGGCGCTCGCCGAGCAGCCGGGTGCGGCTGGCCTCGGACACCGGGGCGGGCGTCACCTCGCCGACCTCGATGCCGTCGTGCGGGCCCGCGCCGTAGACCGCGGCCGTGGAGAGGTGGACGATCCGCCGCACCCCGGCCCGGGTGGCGGCCGCCATCAGCGCGGCGGCGCCCCGGTCGTTCACCGCCTCGCACTCCTCGGTGCCGCCGTCGACCCGGGAGGCGAGGTGCAGCAGCGCGTCGGCACCCGTGCAGAGCTCCGTGAGCGCCTCCGGGTCGGCGAGGCCGCCCGACACCCAGGCGATGCCGGGTTCGGCGCTCCGCGGCGGCTTGCGGGCCAGCGCCCGTACCCGGACGCCGCGTGCCGCGAGGGCCGCCCGCACGCCGGAGCCGATGAAGCCGGTCGCCCCGGTCAGCGCGACCGTGGGCTGCCCCGCGGGACTGTCTTCCGTCGCCATCTCCAAGCCTCCCTGCCGACCGGTCGGTCAGTCTAGCCAGGCGGCCCGACGCGGGGACACCCGTTCGGAGGGGGCGGGGGACGGCCCGAGGTAAGGCCCGCCTAGGCTGTAGGCCAAGCAAAAAGGGGCGAACCGGACCCGCACCGGTGACCACGAGGACGGAAAGCAGGACCCGCCGATGGGCGACGGAATGTCAGGAATGCACCACCACGGTGGGATGCATCACGGCGGGATGACCGAGCTGGGCCCGTTCACCTTCTCCAACGTGTGGACCTGGTCCCCGGACTGGGTGTTCCTGCTCGGCGGACTGGCCCTCTTCGGGCTGTACGCGGCGGGCGTGGTCCGGCTGTACCGGCGCGGCGACCGCTGGCCGATCGGCCGGATGGTCGGCTGGGGAACCGGTGTCGCCAGCCTGCTGCTGGTCACCTGCAGCGGGCTGAACGACTACGGCATGGTGCTGTTCAGCGCGCACATGATCCAGCACATGGTGCTCTCCATGCTGACCCCGATCCTGCTGCTGCTCGGCGCCCCGATCACGCTGGCGCTGCGGGCGCTGCGCCCGGCCGGCAAGGGCCGTCCGCGCGGGCCGCGCGAGCTGCTGGTGGCGCTGCTGCACAGCCGGTACGTCCGGGTCGTCTCGCACGCGGCGTTCACCATCCCGATGTTCATCGCGAGCCTGTACGGGGTCTACTTCACCCCGCTGTTCGACTTCCTGATGCAGTACCGCCTCGGGCACATCTTCATGATGGTGCACTTCCTGCTCACCGGTCTGGCCTTCTTCTGGCCGATCATGGGCGTGGACCCGGGCCCGCACCGCCCGGGCCATGTGATGCGGATCATCGAGCTGTTCATGGGGATGCCGTTCCACGCCTTCTTCGGCGTCGCGGTGATGATGGCCGCCCACCCGCTGGTCACCACCTTCACCGCAGAGGGCTCGCCGCCCGGGACGAACCTGCTGGAGGACCAGAAGCTGGCCGGCGGCATCACCTGGGCGTTCGGCGAGATCCCGACCGCGATCGTGCTGATCGCGCTGGTCTACCAGTGGATGGGCTCGGAGCAGCGGCAGGCCCGCCGCCGGGACCGTTCCGAGGACCGCACCGGTGACGCCGAGCTGGAGGCGTACAACGCCTACCTGGCCTCGCTGCACAAGCGCGACCAGCGGGCGGGCAGCGGGGTGGCCCCGGCCGCCGGCGCCGCTCCGGCGGCCGACGCCGTCGGCTGACCCGGAACCACCGTTCCCGAGAACCCCCGTTCCGCCCGCGGAACGGGGGTTCTCGCCGTTGCGGGCCCACACCGGAACGACCGTTCCATCGGATGCGTTCGAACAGGCATGCACGTCCTGCCGGTCATCGTCGCCCTGCTCTGCGGGTGCGCCCCGCTCTGGCTGCTCGGCTTCCTCGGCCTGGCGCTGTACCAGCGCCACCGCCCCGCTCCGGTCGGCGCCGACTACCTGGTGGTCCTGGGCGCCGCGCTGGACGGCTGCGAGCCCGCGGCCCCGCTGGCGGCCCGGCTGGACGCCGCGCTGGCCCGCCTCGCCGTCGAGGAGGCCGCCGGGTCCGCCCCGCTGGTCCTGGTGACGGGCGGCAAGGGCCCGCACGAGCGGTGCACCGAGGCCGCCGCGATGGCCCGCTACCTGATCGCCCAGGGCGTCCCGCCCGAGCGGATCCGGCGTGAGGAGCGGGCCGCGAACACCGCCGAGAACCTGCGCTTCAGCGCCGCCCTGATGGCCGCCGAGCGCCCCGGCTACCGCTGCACGGTGGTCACCAACGGCTTCCACACCGTGCGCTCCGCCCTCGCCGCCCGCCGGGCCGGCGCCCCCGCCGCCGTGCTCGGCGCGGACGGCCCGCTGGCGCACGGCCCGTACCTCCTGCTGCGCGAGGCCGTCGGCACCGCCCTCGCCCTCGCCGGCCGCGCCTGAACCGGGGCACCGGGCGGGCACGCCGAAGAGCCCCGGGTCCGCATGGGACCCAGGGCTTTCGTCAGCTCAACTCAGCCGGTTTCAGCCGAGGTTGGCGAGCGCCTCGTTGAAGGTCTTGGACGGGCGCATCACGGCCGCGGCCTTGGCCGGGTCGGGCTGGTAGTAGCCGCCGAGGTCGACCGGCGAGCCCTGGACGGCGATCAGCTCGTCCACGATGGCCGACTCCTGCTCGGTCAGCGTCGCGGCCAGGCCGGCGAAGGCCTGGGCCAGCTCGGCGTCGGCGGTCTGCTTGGCCAGCTCCTGGGCCCAGTACATGGCCAGGTAGAAGTGGCTGCCGCGGTTGTCGATGCCACCGAGGCGGCGGCTCGGCGACTTGTCCTCGTTGAGGAAGGTGCCGGTGGCGCGGTCCAGGGTGTCGGCCAGCACCTTGGCGCGGGCGTTGTCGGTGCTGTCGGCCAGGTGCTCGAAGCTGGCGGCCAGCGCGAAGAACTCGCCCAGGCTGTCCCAGCGCAGGTAGTTCTCCTTGACCAGCTGCTGGACGTGCTTCGGGGCGGAGCCGCCGGCGCCGGTCTCGAACAGGCCGCCGCCCGCCATCAGCGGGACGACCGACAGCATCTTGGCGCTGGTGCCCAGCTCCAGGATCGGGAACAGGTCGGTCAGGTAGTCACGCAGCACGTTGCCGGTCACCGAGATGGTGTCCTCGCCGCGGCGGATGCGCTCCAGCGAGAACTTGGTGGCCTCGACCGGGGACTTGATCTCGATCTGGAGACCCTCGGTGTCGTGCTCCGGCAGGTACTGCTTGACCTTCTCGATCAGCACCGCGTCGTGGGCGCGGGTCTCGTCCAGCCAGAACACGGCCGGGACGCCGGTGGCGCGGGCGCGGGTGACGGCCAGCTTGACCCAGTCCTGGATCGGCAGGTCCTTGGTCTGGCAGGCGCGGAAGATGTCGCCCGGCTGGACGGCCTGCTCCAGCACCACGTTGCCCTCGGTGTCGACCAGGCGGACGGTGCCCGCGGTGGCGATCTCGAAGGTCTTGTCGTGCGAGCCGTACTCCTCGGCCTTCTGGGCCATCAGACCGACGTTCGGCACCGAGCCGATGGTCGCCGGGTTCAGGGCGCCGTGGGCGCGGCAGTCGTCGATGACGGCCTGGTACACGCCGGCGTAGCTGCTGTCGGGCAGCACGGCGAGGGTGTCGGCCTCCTTGCCGTCCGGGCCCCACATGTGGCCGGAGGTGCGGATCATGGCCGGCATCGAGGCGTCGACGATGACGTCGCTCGGCACGTGCAGGTTGGTGATGCCCTTGTCGGAGTCGACCATGGCCAGGGCCGGGCCCTCGGCCAGCTCGGCCTCGAAGGAGGCCTTGATCTCGGCGCCCAGGTGCGGCACGTTGTCGAGGCCGGCCAGGATGCCGCCGAGGCCGTTGTTCGGGTTCAGACCGGCGGCGACCAGCACCTCGCCGTACTTGGCGAAGGTCTTCGGGAAGAAGACGCGGACCACGTGGCCGAAGATGATCGGGTCGGAGACCTTCATCATGGTGGCCTTGAGGTGCACCGAGAACAGCACGCCCTCGGCCTTGGCACGGGCGACCTGGGCGGCCAGGAACTCGTTCAGGGCGGCGGCGCGCATCACCGAGGCGTCGACGACCTCGCCGGCCAGCACCGGCACCTTCTCGCGCAGCACGGTGGTGGTGCCGTCCTCGCCGAGCAGCTCGATGCGCAGGGCACCGTCGGCGGCGACCACGGTGGACTTCTCGGTGGACCGGAAGTCGTTCTCACCCATGGTGGCGACGTTGGTCTTGGAGTCGGCCGTCCAGGCACCCATGCGGTGCGGGTGGGTCTTGGCGTAGTTCTTGACCGACAGCGGGGCGCGGCGGTCCGAGTTGCCCTCGCGCAGGACCGGGTTGACGGCGCTGCCCTTGATCTTGTCGTAGCGGGCGCGGACGTCCTTGTCCTCGTCGGTCTGCGGCTCGTCCGGGTAGTCCGGCAGGGCGTAGCCCTGGGCCTGGAGCTCGGCGATGGCGCTCTTGAGCTGCGGCACCGAGGCCGAGATGTTCGGCAGCTTGATGATGTTGGCGCTCGGGGTCTTGGCCAGCTCACCCAGCTCGGCCAGGGCGTCGCCGATCCGCTGCGCCTCGGTCAGACGCTCCGGGAAGCTCGCGATGATCCGGCCGGCCAGGGAGATGTCGCGGGTCTCCACCCGCACACCCGCCGTCGAGGCGTAGGCCTGGACCACCGGCAGGAACGAGTAGGTCGCCAGGGCCGGAGCCTCGTCGGTGTGCGTATAGATGATGGTCGAGTCAGTCATCGGTACTCCGCTTCACGTCTCCAACGTCTTGACGTCAAGATATCTCGTCACGGGCCCCCGACTCCACCTCGGGTCAAACTCCACGGTGGTCCGAGGCGCGGCGGGAGGCAAACCGAGCGGCTCCGGGGCAGTGGTGTAGTCCACCCGGGTGAGCCGAACGTCAGGAGTGCGTCAACGCACGACCCCATTCGGTCAACGCCGCGTCAGGACCGGCCCCACCGGGGCCGAGCCGCCCTAGCTTCGAGGAAGTAGTTCCGGCAGGCACCACCACCCCACTCGGGAGCACCCGCATGGCCCGCGTCGTCTGGCACGTTCCGGTCACCACCTCCGGCACCGGAAGCACCACCGCACTCCGCCTGTTCCGGCTGCGCGACGGCCGCCGCTGCGCGGTCGGCTTCTCCAGCCCCGAGGCCCTCGCCGCCCTCCTCGGGCCCGGCCAGGCCCACACCGAGATCGCCGAGCCCGCCCTGCGCGACCTCACCGCCCCGCTCGGGGTCGACACCCTGGTGCTGGATCCGCGGCTGGTCGCCCCGCCCGTCGGCTCCCCCGCCGTGCCGCCCGCCCCGGCCCCGGCCGCACAGCTCCAGCACCGGTGACCGCCCCGCTCCGGCTCGTCCCGGACGCTCCGGCGCCCGAGCGGCAGCCCCGGCAGGCCCGCGCCCTGCACGCGATCGCCCGGATCAGCCACGGCCCCGTGCCGCTCGACTTCGACCGTCTCGCGGCGGAGTTCCCGGCCGTCCAGAGCGGTCTGGCCCTGGTCGGCGAGGCGGACCTCGAACTGCGTCTGGCCTGCACCGGCCCCGAGGAGCTGCGGACGATCGCCGCCGCCCTGCACTGCGCGGGCGCCGCCAGGGTGCAGATCGACCTCGTCCTGCGCGCCCTCACCCCGGCCCCGGTCACCCTGCGGCCGGTGCCGTGAACCGGGCGGGGCTCAGTCCTCCTCGCCCGGACGCGGGTCCGGGTTGACCGCCTGCCCGTCGATCTCCGCGCCCCACACGTCCGCACCGGCCGCGTCGGCGCAGTAGCCGGTGCCCTCGACGTGGCCGCCCGCGTCGCGGCACTGGTCGGCGGTGACGTCCCGGCGCCCGCTCGCCGCCGCCGGTCCGGCGGCGGTGGCGAGCAGCAGGGCGACGGCGGTCACGACGGCCACCCGGGCCGGGAGTGAGCGGTTCATGCGGACCACCCCAGCACGCCTCCGGTCCCCCGGCGACCGGACGGCCCCCGCCCGGGTGGCGGCCCGCCCGCGCCACCCCGCGATACCGACCCGTCCGATCTGGCGTGGTGTCGCCGGATCGCTATACGGAGGCCACTATTCCCATCGTCGATTGAACCGTCTATGATGCCGCCCCACGCGACGCGGCCTGAATTCCCGACAGATCGATCGGATACGTAATACGTCGAGGGCCAGAAGGCCCCCTACCTGCAAGGATGTCCAGAAAAGAATGTAAACATTCAGTAATGAAATCTGTGCAGGGGGCACCGAAAAGTCCTAGTGTGTGGCAACTCTCATAGCTCCGCCTACCCCGGAGCCCCCACCCACAGAGAGATCGTTCATGGCTTCCCTCAACCAGATCTCGCCACCCGACCAGGGCACCGGCTCCGAGTCAGGCACCACTCACCGGTCGTTGCGTCGCCACGTGGGCCTCATCGGCCTCATGTGGGCCTCGGTCGGTTCGATCATCGGCTCCGGCTGGCTGTTCGGCGCGAAGGAGGGCGTGATGGCGGCCGGTCCGGCCGCCGTCGTCTCCTGGGGCATCGGCACGGTCGCGATCGTGCTGCTCGCCCTGGTGCACGCCGAACTCGGCAGCATGTTCCCGGTCTCGGGCGGCACCGCGCGGTACCCGCACTACGCCTTCGGCGGCCTGGCCGGCATGTCCTTCGGCTGGTTCTCCTGGCTCCAGGCGGCCACCGTCGCGCCGATCGAGGTCGAGGCGATGATCGGCTACGCCCGGCACTGGTCCTGGGCAGGGGGTCTGCTCAACGACAACAACACCCTCACCGCCAGCGGCTTCGCCGTCTCCACGGTGCTCATGGCGGTGTTCGTCGCGGTGAACTTCCTCGGGGTGCGCGTCCTGGCCCGCACCAACAACATCGCCACCTGGTTGAAGATCTTCGTCCCGCTGCTGACCATCTTCGTGCTGGCCGTGACCAACTTCCACGGCTCCAACTTCACCTCGCACGGCTTCGCCCCGTTCGGCGCCCAGGGCGTGCTCGCGGCGATCAGCACCAGCGGCATCATCTTCGCCCTGCTCGGCTTCGAGCAGGCCATCCAGCTGGCCGGCGAGAGCCGCAACCCCAAGCGCGACATCCCCCGGGCGGTGCTCGGTTCGGTCGCCATCGGCAGCCTGATCTACACCCTGCTCCAGGTCGTCTTCATCGGCGCGCTGCCCGTCAGCGCCTTCGCCAACGGCTGGGACAAGCTCGACTTCCCCGGCATCGACGGCCCCTTCGCCGGCCTGGCCACCGTGATCGGCCTCGGCTGGCTGGCCTGGGTGCTGTACATGGACGCCGTGATCTCCCCCGCCGGCAGCGGCCTGATCTACACCACCTCGACCTCGCGCATCTCCTACGGCCTGAGCCGCAACGGCTACGCCCCGCAGCGCTTCGAGGAGCTGGACAAGAACGGCGTGCCGTGGTTCGGCCTGGTCATCGCCTTCGTCACCGGCGTGATCTGCTTCCTGCCCTTCCCGAGCTGGCAGGAGCTGGTCGGCTTCATCACCTCCGCCAGCGTGCTGATGTACGCCGGCGCCCCGCTGGCCTTCGGCGCGATGCGCCGCCGGCTGCCCGCGCACGAGCGCCCGTACCGGCTGCCGCTGGGCGAGCTGATCTCCCCGGCCGCGTTCGTGGTCTCCAGCCTGATCATCTACTGGTCCGGCTGGCACACCCTCTCCCGCCTGGGCATCGCGATCGTGCTCGGCTACCTCCTGCTCGGCAGCTACGCCGCGTACGCGATCAAGAAGGGGCTGCCGAACGCGCCCCGACTGAGCTGGAAGTCCGCCCAGTGGCTGCCGCCCTACCTGGTGGGCCTCGGCCTGATCTCCTGGCAGGGCAGCTTCGGGGACGGCACCGGCCGGATCCCGATGTGGACCGACATGGCCCTGGTGGCGGTGTTCTCGCTGGTCATCTACTACTGGGCGATCCGGGTGGCGCTGCCGACCGAGGCCATCGAGCAGGAGATCGCCGACGTCGAGGTGGTCGACGAGGGCGGTCACTGAGCACCCGAGAACGACAGGAAGGGCCCGCCGGCGACATGACCGGCGGGCCCTTCCGCATGGGTCAGAGGCCCAGCACCGTCCGCAGCGCCGTACCGATCTCGACCTCCGCGTCCGGCGACGGGCCGACCGAGCGCCAGGCGACGAAGCCGTCCGGGCGCACCAGCACCGCGCCCCGCGGGCCGATGCCGTGCAGGGCGGCGAAGTCCACCCCGGGCTCCGGGGCCAGGTCGTCCTCCGCGCCGTCGCCGACCCGGTAGCCGTCCAGCGGGACGGCCAGCCGGTCGGCGGCCCGCCGGGCGCCCGCCTGCCAGTCGCCGCCCTCCGGGCCGGTGAGCAGCACCATCGACTGCTCGTACAGGTCCAGCGTGGAGAGCTTCACTCCCGCCCGGTGCAGCCACTGGTGCGGCGCCCGGCTGCCCGGCTCGCCCGCCGACTCGAACTGCTCGGGGACCACCGGGCCGCCGCCGTCCGCGCCGACCACCGCGCCCACCGGGTAGCGGTAGCCGAGCGCCACCGCCAGCATCCCGGCCTGCCGGCCGGTGCCCGGCACCACCGCGTAGCCCGGGTGGCTGTGCTCGGCGGAGCGCGCCGAGGCCCGCTCGCCGGTCACCTTCGCGACCGGCCGGCGCTCCTGCCCGTACGTCTCCAGCAGCCTCGGCCCGCCCCAGCCGCACAGCACCGCGGCGATCTTCCAGGCCAGGTTGTGGGCGTCCTGGATGCCGGTGTTGGAGCCGAACGCACCAGTCGGGGACATCTCGTGCGCCGAGTCCCCGGCAAGGAAGACCCGCCCGGCGCCGTACCGGTCGGCCACCCGCTCGGCGGCGTGCCAGGGGGCCTTGCCGGTCACCTCGACGTCCAGCTCCGGCAGGCCGACGGCGGTGCGGATGTGCCGCTCGCAGCGCTCGTCGGTGAAGGACTCCAGCGGCTCGCCGCGCTCGGGGTGCCAGGGCGCGTGGAAGACCCACTCCTCCTGGTTGTCCACCGGCAGCAGCGCGCCGTCCGCCTCCGGGTTGGTCAGGTAGCAGGCGATGAAGTGCCGGTCGCCGACCACCTCGGCCAGCCGCTTGGCCCGGAAGGTGATGCTGACGTTGTGGAACAGCTCGCCCTTGCCGCTCTGGCCGATGCCCAGCTGCTCGCGGACCGGGCTGCGCGGGCCGTCCGCGGCGATCAGGAACTCCGAGCGCACCACCCGCCGCTCGCCGGTCTCCCGGCTGCGCAGCACCGAGGTGACGCCGTCCGCGTCCTGCTCGAAGGAGACCAGCTCGGTGCCGAAGCGCAGGTCCCCGCCCAGCTCGCGGGCCGCGTGGCGCAGCACCGGCTCCAGGTCGTTCTGGCTGCACAGGCACCAGCTGCCGGGGCTGAACCGGGCCAGCCGGCCGCCCGGGTCGATCTCCCGGAACAGCCACTCCTGCTCGGCGCCGGTCAGTGAGGGCGCCTGGAGGATGCCGTGGTTGGGGGCCAGGATCGAGGCGGCCTCACGGATCGCCGCGTCGATCCCGGCCACCCGGAAGAGCTCCATGGTGCGGACGTTGTTGCCGCGCCCGCGCGGGTGATGCGAGGTGTCGGCGTGCTTCTCGACCAGCACGTGCCCGATCCCGAGCCGGCCGAGGAAGAGCGCGGCCGACAGCCCGACCAGCGAGCCGCCCACGATCAGGACCGGCACCCGGTCGTCAACCTTCGGATTCATCAGTTGCTCCACCCTGTCAGGGGATTCCGCGGCCCGGCGACTGGGCTCGGCGCCGCCCTCGGCGGGCCCGCTCAGCCGGGGGCCCCGCTCTTCCATCCCCCGCCCGGGGCCGCCCCTGCCGCTCCTTCGCCCGGATGGCCCGCAAATCTCGCGCCGCGCCCGGAGCGCCGCCGACGATCGACCTCAGGCCTGGCGCCGCCTGCCCGGCCTCACCGCCGTCGCACCGCCCTCCCAGGCCGGGGAGCACCCGCCGGGCACGGCCGACACGGCCTCCAGCGTCCCAGAGCAGAAAGTGGATCATGACAACTCTGTCCGAACCCCAGCCGAAGCAGCAGGACGACGCCGACACCCGGCTGCGGGTCGTGCTGATGCTGGAGATCCAGGACGGCGCCCAGCAGCGCTTCCTCGACGTGTACGAGCGGCTGCGCCACCAGGTGGCCTCCGTCCCCGGCCACGTCAGCGACCAGCTGTGCCAGTCGATCAACGACCCGCGCCAGTGGCTGATCACCAGCGAATGGAAGGACCAGGAGACCTTCCTGACCTGGGTGGACAGCCCGGCCCACCGGGAGATGGTCAAGCCGATGCACGGCTGCGTCAGTGACAACTTCCGCTCGCTGCGCTACGCCGTGCTGCGCGAGACCTCGGCCTCCGGCTCGACCGGCACCCGGGCTCCGATGGAGGTGCCGCCCGGGCTGCCGCGCACCGCGCCCGCCGGCCACGTCGGCCCGCCCAAGGCCGAGCCGGGCCCGGACGGAGTGATCCGCCACGCGCTGACCTTCACGGTCAAGCCCGGCAGCGAGCCCGAGGTGGCCAGGATCCTGTCCGGCTACGCCTCCCCCCGGGCCGAGGTGGACCAGCACACCCGGCTGCGCCGCACCTCGCTGTTCATGCTCGGCAACCGGGTGGTCCGCGCCGTCGAGGTGATCGGCAACCTCGGCGACGCGCTGCGCCACGTGGCGATGCAGCCCGAGGTGCGGGCCGTCGAGGAGGCGCTCAACCCTCACCTGGAGGAGGCTCGGCAGCTGGGCGACCCGCAGGCCGCCCGGGCGTTCTTCGCCAAGGCCGCGCTGCCCGCCCGGCACCAGGCGATCGCCAGCTCCCCCGCCTCGGCCCGGCTGCACCGGCACGCCGTGCTCTACCCGGTCCGTCCGGGCCGCGGGCAGGCCGTGGCCGAGCTACTGGCCGAGCACGACAACCTGGCCACCGCCGACCCGACCGGGCCCCTCGCGGCGGCCACCGTCTTCCACCGCGAGGACGTGGTGGTGCGCCTGGTCGACCTGCGGGTGCCGGCCGAGGCCGACCCGGCGGCCGCCCTCGGGGTGGCCGACGACGGGCAGGCGGCCGTGCTCGCCGGGCTGCTCGACCTCGGCCCGCAGGGCGAACTGCGCACCGTCGCCGGGCTCTCCGCTTTCCTCGCCGCCCGGGCCATGAACCCGGTCACCGACCGCCGCTCCGCCGACCCGATCAACAACTGACGTTCCGCCACTTCACGGGAGACCTCCATGACCACGCAGTACCCACGGATCGTCAACGTCCACGAGGCACCGGAGAACCGCCGCCACGGCGCCGAGCTGCGCACCATGCTCACGCCGACCAGCTGCGGCGCGACCAGCGGCTTCATGGGCCTGGCGATCGTCAAGCCCGGGGAACGGATCGGCGAGCACTACCACCCGTACTCCGAGGAGTTCGTGTTCGTCGTCTGCGGGGACCTGGAGGTGGACCTGGACGGCAAGGCCCACCCGCTCAAGCCCGATCAGGGCCTGATGATCCCGATCAACATGCGCCACCGCTTCCGCAACGTCGGCGACACCGAGGCCCGGATGGTCTTCCACCTGGGCCCGCTCGCCCCGCGCCCCGATCTCGGGCACGTGAGCACCGAGGAGGACGCGGCCTCAGGCCCGCCGGAACGCGCCAAGGTGGGCTCGTGACCCGGCGGGTCGCCGTCACCGGGATCGGTGTGGTCGCGCCCGGCGGGGTCGGTGTCCCGGCGTTCTGGGAGCTGCTGACGGCCGGCCGTACCGCGACCCGGGGCATCACGCTCTTCGACGCCACCGGGTTCCGCTCCCGGATCGCCGCCGAGGTCGATTTCGACCCGGCGGCCCACGGGCTGGGCCCGGCGGACGTCCAACGGGCCGACCGCTACGTGCAGTTCGCGATGGTCGCGGCCGACGAGGCGATCGCCGACGCCGGTCTGGACCTGGCCGCCGAGGACCCGTGGCGGATCGCGGTCTCGCTGGGCACCGCCGTCGGCGGCACCACCCGGCTGGAGCACGACTACGCCCTGGTGAGCGCGGCCGGAGCGCGCTGGGACGTGGACCACCGGCAGGCCGAGCCGCAGCTGCACCGGGCCTTCGCCCCCAGCACGCTGGCCTCCGCGGTGGCCGAGCGGACCGGCGCGCACGGCCCGGTGCAGACCGTCTCCACCGGCTGCACCTCCGGCCTGGACGCGATCGGCTACGGCTTCCAGGCGGTCGAGGAGGGGCGCGCCGACATCTGCGTCGCCGGCGCCTCCGACTCCCCGATCTCGCCGATCACCGTCGCCTGCTTCGACGCCATCAAGGCCACCAGCGAGCGCAACGACGACCCTCAGCACGCCTCCCGCCCCTTCGACGCCGACCGGGACGGCTTCGTGCTCGGCGAGGGCGGCGCCGTCCTGGTGCTGGAGGAGCTGGAGCACGCCCGCCGCCGCGGCGCCCGGATCTACGGCGAGATCGGCGGCTTCGCCACCTTCGGCAACGCCTACCACATGACCGGCCTCACCAAGGAGGGGCTGGAGATGTCCCGGGCGATCGATCACGCGCTCGCCCACGCCCGGGTGGACCGCACCGACGTGGACTACGTCAACGCCCACGGCTCGGGCACCAAGCAGAACGACCGGCACGAGACGGCCGCGGTCAAGCGCTCGCTGGGCGCGCACGCCTTCGGGACCCCGATGAGCTCGATCAAGTCGATGGTCGGGCACTCACTCGGCGCGATCGGCGCCATCGAGGTGGTCGCCTGCACCCTGGCGCTCGCCCATGGCGTCGTGCCGCCGACCGCCAACTACGAGACTCCGGACCCGGAGTGCGACCTCGACTACGTGCCGCGCACCGCGCGCGAGCTGCCGCTGAGCCACATCCTCTCGGTCGGCAGCGGATTCGGCGGATTCCAGTCCGCCGTCGTGCTCAACAGAACGGGGTGAGTTCCATGACGTCACGTCAGCAGGGCCGCCGGGCGGTGGTCACCGGCCTCGGCGTGGTGGCGCCGAACGGGGTCGGGGCCGACGCCTTCTGGAAGGCCACCAGGCAGGGCGTGAGCGTCCTCGACCGGATATCCCGCGACGGCTGCACCGAGCTGCCGCTGCGGATCGCGGGCCAGGTCAACGCGTTCGATCCGCAGTCCACGATCGACAACCGCTACCTGGTGCAGACCGACCGTTTCACGCACTACGCGATGGCCGCCGCCGACCTGGCGGTGGCGGACGCCGGGCTCCGGCCCGATCCCGAACAGCCCTTCGCGGTCGGCGTGGTGACCGCGGCCGGCTCCGGCGGCGGCGAGTTCGGCCAGCGCGAGCTCCAGCAACTCTGGGGTCAAGGACCGAAGTTCGTCGGACCGTACCAGTCCATCGCCTGGTTCTACGCGGCCAGCACCGGCCAGATCTCGATCCGCGGCGGCTACAAGGGCCCGTGCGCGGTGGTCGCCAGCGACGAGGCCGGCGGGCTGGACGCCCTCGCGCACGCCGCCCGCACCATCGAGCGGGGCACCGACGCGGTGGTGGTCGGCGCCGCCGAGGCCCCGCTGGCGCCGTACTCGATGGTCTGCCAGCTCGGCTACCCCGAGCTCAGCCTGGCCGGGCGGGCCGACCGGGCGTACCTGCCGTTCACCGCGCTGGCCTGCGGCTTCTCCCCCGCCGAGGGCGGCGCGATGCTGCTGCTGGAGGACGAGGACGCGGCCCGCGGGCGCGGCGCCCACGTCCGGGCGCACCTGGCCGGACACGGCTCCACCTTCACCGGGGCTTCCCGCTGGTCGGAGTCCAGGGAAGGGCTGGCGGCCGCGATCCGGATCGCCCTGGACGAGGCCCGGATCGCGGCCGAGGAAGTCGACGTGGTCTTCGCGGACGCCCTCGGGGTGCCGGCCGCCGACCGGGCCGAGGCCCTGGCCCTGGCCGACGCACTCGGCCCGGTCGCCGAGCGGGTGCCGGTCACCGCACCCAAGTCCGGTACCGGGCGGGCCTATTGCGGCGCCCCGATGCTCGACGTGACCGCCGCCGTGCTGGCCATGGAGGACGGCGTGCTGCCGCCCACCCCCAACGTCACCGAGGTCTGCCACGACCTCGCCCTGGTGACCGGCCGCGCCCGCCCGGCCGAACTGAACACCGCGCTGGTGCTCAGCCGCGGGCTGATGGGCTCCAACTCCGCGCTGGTACTCCGGCGCCCAGAGCGGCCCTGAACCACCCGTCACACCTCCGAAAGGACACCCCGTGAGCAACACCCTCAGTTATCCGGAACTCTCCGCGCTGCTGGCGGCCCGGGCCGGCGTCACCGTCGACGCGGGCGAACTGGCGCGCCCCGGCGCCGAGTTCGAGACCTTCGGCGTCGACTCGCTCGGCCTGCTCGGCGTGGTCGGCGAGCTGGAGAACCGGCACGGCCTCAAGGTCACCTCGGGCGCCGAGTCGGCCAAGACCCCGGCCGAGTTCCTGGAGCTGGTCAACTCCTCCCTCGCGAAGGCTGGTGCCTGAGATGCCCGGACACACCGACAACGAGATCGTCATCACCGCTCCGCTCGACCTGGTCTGGGAGATGACCAACGACCTGGAGAACTGGCCGCAGCTGTTCAGCGAGTACGCCTCGGTGGACGTGCTGGAGCGCGAGGGCGAGCGCGTGCAGTTCCGGCTCACCATGCACCCGGACGAGAACGGCCAGGTGTGGAGCTGGGTCTCCGAGCGCACCACCGACCGGGACTCGCTGTCGGTGCGCGCCCGCCGGGTCGAGCCCGGCCCGTTCGAGTTCAT
Organism: Kitasatospora brasiliensis; assembly: GCF_032654805.1. Taxonomy (NCBI): domain Bacteria; kingdom Bacillati; phylum Actinomycetota; class Actinomycetes; order Kitasatosporales; family Streptomycetaceae; genus Kitasatospora; species Kitasatospora brasiliensis. The sequence goes on along the minus strand of NZ_JAUOOW010000004.1, from coordinate 244,691 downwards.
GGAGATCCGCTGGGAGTACGCCCAGGTGCCGGCCGGCACGAAGATGCGCTGGATCCAGGACTTCGCGATGAAGCCGACCGCGCCGGTCGACGACGAGGGCATGACCAGCCACATCAACCGGAACTCGCAGGTTCAGATGCAGCTGATCCGGGAGAAGGTCGAGAAGCGGGCGGCGGAGCTGTGAGCGGCACCCACCGGGCGCTGATCGTCGCCCGGATGAAGCCCGCGGCCGCGCCGGACATCGCCGAGGTGTTCGCCGAGTCCGACCAGGGCGAACTGCCGCACCTCATCGGGGTCACCGGCCGCAGCCTCTTCCAGTTCGGCGACGTCTACCTGCACCTGATCGAGGCCGACCGGCCGCCCGGCCCGGCCGTCGCCAAGGTCGTCGGCCACCCCGAGTTCCGCACCGTCAGCGACCGTCTGACCGCCTTCGTGCAGGCCTACGACCCGGCCACCTGGCGGGAGCCGAAGGACGCGATGGCGCGGGAGTTCTACCGCTGGGACCGCTGACCCGGCGGCTGCCCGATGGGCCCGCCCCCGGCCGTGCGCCGGGGGCGGGCCCACGCGTGCCCGCTCCGCCCCGCCGACGGGTTCACCCGGATCCCTCGGCCAGCCGGGTGGACACACCCGGGACACCACCCGAAGGGCTCACCCACCGTACCGGCGCTGCCACACTCCGGTGGCAGCCGGCCGCACGGTGGTTGACGTTGGATCAGGCGCCACCCTCCGCGAGTCCCCTTGCCCGGCACCGTGCCGGCAGTCGCGGTCCTGTGCGCCGGAAGGATCATCCTTATGCGTTCTGCACGCACGCTGCTCGCCGGGGCGGCCGTCGCCGCCGTGCTGACCGTCGGCACCCCCATCGCCTTCGCCGACGGTGCCGACCAGGGCAAGAACCTGACCTGGCAGGAGAAGCAGGACAAGACCGAGAAGGCCTCCGACAACAAGGGCTCCGACGACCGGAAGGGCGGTGCCTCCGACAACGAGCGCAGAGGCACCGACGAGCACAAGGGCAGCGACGAACACAAGGGCTCGGACGAGCACAAGGGCAGCGACGAACACAAGGGCTCGGACGAGCACAAGGGCAGCGACGAACACAAGGGTTCCGACGAACACAAGGGTTCCGACGCCAGGGACGAGGACCACAAGACCCCGCACGGCGGCGTGCACACCGGTGGCGGCGGCCTGGCGCTGTCCGGTGGCGGGCTCGCCTCCGGGGCGGTGCTGCTGCTCGGCGGCCTGGGGGCCGGCGCGTACGCCCTGCGCCGCGGCCGCCGTTCCTCCGGCGCGGTCGCCTGACGCCTGACACCTTGCCTGCCGCCGCCTCCGGACGCCCGCCCCGCACGGGGCGGGCGCACCGGGGGCGGCGGACCGTCGGAACCGGTTGAGCGGAGGACAGGAATGACGGGCGGCCCCGCCTCTGGAATGCCCCGGCTGCTGCGCGCGGGGATGGCTGCGGCAGCGGTCGGGCTGCTGCTGATCTACAACTCGGTGGACACCGGGTCGGACACCGCCGCGGCGGACGGCCAGCCCGCTCCCCCGGCCGCCTCCGGACCGGCCGTCCCCGGGCCGGCGAACGCCGCCGCCGTGGCCCCGGGCGCGCCCGGGGGGCCGCCGGCGCCGGTGCTCGCCCGCGCCAAGCCGACCCGGCTGCGGATCCCGCAGATCGCCGTGGACGCGCCGTTCACCGAACTGACCCTCAACCCGGCCGGCCAGCTCGACGCGCCACCGCCGGACGACCGCAACCTGGTCGGCTGGTACCGGGACGGCGTCTCCCCGGGTGAGCGCGGCAGCGCGGTCCTCGCCGGGCACGTGGACACCACCAAGGGCCCGGCGGTGTTCCTGCTGCTGAGCTTCCTGCTGCCGGGCAACAAGATCGAGGTGAGCCGGGCGGACGGCACCGTCGCGGTGTTCTCGGTGGACACCGTGGAGACCTTCGCCAAGGACGCCTTCCCCGACGCGAAGGTGTACGGCCGCACGCCGGACGCCCAGCTGCGGCTGATCACCTGCGGCGGCACGTACGACAAGAAGCGGCGGGACTACCTGGACAACGTGGTGGTCTTCGCGCACCTGGAGTCCTCGCACCAGGGGTGACCCGGCCGACGCCGACGACCGCCGACCCCCTGCTCCGGGGTCGGCGGCCGTCCGTACGGGGGTCGGGCTCAGCCGTTCACGGTGGCCTCGAAGGCGTGCAGGTACGGGTTGACCGGGCGGACGGCGGTGACCGTCAGTCCGGCCTCCGCCATCAGGGTGACCATGCTCTCCTCGGAGTGCTTGGCCCCGCCCACGTTGAGCATCAGCATCAGGTCCATGGCGGTGGTGAAGCGCATCGAGGGGCTGTTGTCGACCAGGTTCTCCACCACCACCACGCGGGCGCCGGAGCCGGCCGCCTTCACCACGTTGGCCAGGGTGCGCCGGGTGCTGTCGTCGTCCCACTCCAGGATGTTCTTGATGATGTAGAGGTCGGCCCGGACCGGGATCTCGTTGCGGCAGTCGCCGGGCACCAGGCGGGCGCGGGCGGCGAAGGCGCCGCCGTCCTGGAGCCGGGGGTCGGCGCCGGCCACGACCTTGGGCAGGTCGAGCAGGGTGCCGTGCAGCGCCGGGTGCCGCTCCAGCAGGCTGGCCAGCACGTGGCCCTGACCGCCGCCGATGTCCGCCACCGAGTCGATGCCGGTGAGGTCCAGGTACTCGGCGAAGTCCTCGGCGGACTGCCGGCTGGAGGTGGTCATCGCCTTGTCGAAGACCTTCGCGGAGTCGCCCGCGTCGCTGTGCAGGTACTCGAAGAACTCCTTGCCGAACAGCTCGGGGAAGACGCTGCGGCCGGAGCGGACGGCCTCGTCCAGCTTCGGCCAGGCCTCCCAGGTCCACGGCTCGGTGCACCAGAGGGAGATGTAGCGCAGCGAGTTGGGGGCGTCCTCGCGCAGCAGCCGGGACATCTCGGTGTGCGAGAAGCGGCCGTCGGCGCCCTCCGCGAAGATCCCGTAGCAGGACAGGGCGCGCATCAGGCGGCGCAGCTGGCGGGGCTCGCTGTCGAGGGAGGCGGCGAGTTCGACGACGGTGGCCGGGGTGTCGCCGAGCGCGTCGGCGACCCCGAGCCGGGCGGCCGCGCGGACGGCGGCGGCGCAGGCGGCGCCGAAGACGAGCTCGCGCAGCCGCATGGCGGCCTGGGGGGTGGTGTGGGCGGGTGCGGTGGTGGTGGTCATGGCTGGGTTCCTCGGGGATTCCTGGGGAGTTCCACGTACGGCGCGGGGGCGGGCGGCGCCTCGGGGGGCGTCTTGGGGTCTCGGGGGTGTCTTGGCGTCTAGGGGGCGTCTGGGGGGGGTGTCTGGGGGGCGTCTGGGGGCGTCTTGGGGGTGGCTCAGCAGCGGCCGGCCGGCTCGGAGCTCCCGCAGGTGTTTCGGGCGAAGGTGTTGTCGGCGCCGGAGTCGCGGTCGGCGAAGTCGGCCGGGCTGTTGCCGCTCAGCCGGTTGCCGGTGATCACGGCGCCGGAGTTGGCGGTGCCGACGACGCTCTTGAAGAGGACGATGCCGCCGGAGAAGTCCGTGGTGCCCGCGTTGTCGTGCACCTCGTTGCCGGTCACCCGGACGTCCTCGGTGCCGGTGAGCACGATGCCGGCGCCCTGGATGGGCCCCAGGCGGGGGTTGGCCGGGCAGGCCTTGTTGTTCTCGACGACGGTGTTGTCCCGCACGTCGAGGTCCCCGGCCCGGGGCACGCCCTCGTCGCCGACCACGAAGACGCCGGCGCAGTTGCCGCTGATCCGGTTCCGCTGGACGGCCAGCCCGCGCAGCCGCCGGACGGTGACCCCGACCCGGTTGCCGGTCAGCTCGTTGCCCTCGACCACGGTGCCCCCGGTGTCGGGCGAGCCGCCCTCGCGGTAGGCGTAGTTGGCCAGGAAGACGCCGGACTGGCCGTTGTCGGTCGAGTGGTTGCCGCGGATCACGGCCCGGGTGGACATCTCCTGGCTGATGCCCTGCTGGCCGTTGTCGTGGACGTGGGTGCCGCTGACGGTCAGGCCGGTGGTGCCGCTGGCGTCGATGCCGTTCTTGGCGAAGCCGGTGACGGCGAGCCGCTCGATCGTGACGTCGGGCAGCGGCTGCTCCTCGGTGCCGACGACGCAGAGGCCGTGCCCGGCGGTGGCGCAGGCGTTCTCGTCACCCTCCCCGGGGGTGATCACGCTGGTCGCGCCGGAGCCGCGCAGGGTGAGGCCGGGGGTGGTGATCCGGACGCTGCCGCGGAAGGTGCCGGGGAGCAGCTGCACGGTGTCGCCGGGCCGGGCGGCGTCGACGACCTGCTGAATCGATTCGCCGGGGCGGACGAAGTGCAGCGGGCCGGCGCTGTCGGCGCGGGCCGCGGGGGCGGCGGCCAGCGTGACGAGGGCGGTGGTCAGGGCGGTGGCGGCGGCGGTGGCCGCGGCGAGGTGGTGGACCCGTCGCGTGGGCATGAGTGGTGACCTGTCTCTTTCGGCGTTGCGTTCGGCGCTTCGTTCGGCGCTGTTTCCGGGCTTCCGGCGGTTCCTCCGGCACGCTCGGTGTTCGGGCCGGTGTCGCGGTCTCCCGCACGGGCCGGCGGCGGAGCTGACGCGCTGTGCGGGGGCGGTGACGGCCGGTGGGTACGGCCGTGTCGACGGTATGGGCGGCCGGGTGGGCCCGCCACCAGGGCTGGGCTGCGGGACTGACCGGGCGTCGGCCGGAGGTGGGACGGCCCGGCGCGCCGTACGGGGGACGGCCCGGGCGTGGCGCGCGAGGACGGCCGGGCGTGGCGTACGACGGCCGGCCGGGCGTGGTGCGGGGCGGGGTGGCCGACGGCGGCGGCCGGGCGCGTGACATGCTCGGGGCCATGACCACCGCACCGCCCGTACCGCCCGTCGCCGCCCTCCGCAACCCGATCGGCGCCCACGTGCCGGTGGCCGGCCGCGGACTGGTGGGCACCGGCCTGGCGTACGCGGAGCGGGTCGGCGCGGAGACGGTGCAGGTGTTCGTGGCCAACCCGCGCGGCTGGGCCACTCCCCCGGGCAGCCCGGCCCAGGACGAGGAGTTCCGCGCCGCCTGCGCCGACCGGGGCATCCCGGCCTGGGTGCACGCCCCGTACCTGATCAACTTCGGCTCGGACAATCCCGCCACCCGCGAGCGCTCGGCCGAGTCGCTGCGCCACTCGCTGCGCCGCGGCCACGCCATCGGCGCGCTCGGCGTCGTCCTGCACACCGGCTCGGCGGTCGGCACGGCGCCCGGCGGGGGCTCGCGCCGGGCCGAGGCGATGGCGCAGGTGCGGGCGGACGTCCGGCCGCTGCTGGACGAGCTGGACGGGCTGGACGGGCTCGGCGACGACGCGCCCTGGCTGCTGCTGGAGCCCACCGCGGGCCAGGGCAGCTCGCTCTGTTCGCGGCTGGAGCAGCTGGCCGAGTACGTGGAGGCGCTGGACCATCACCCGAAGGTGGGGGTCTGCCTGGACACCTGCCACGCCTTCGCCGCCGGGCACGACCTGGCGCAGCCGGGCGGGGTGACGGCCGCGCTGGACGCCCTGGCCGCCGCGGCCGGTCCGGGCCGGCTGCGGCTGATCCACGCCAACGACTCCGAGGACGTGGTCGGCGCCCGCAAGGACCGGCACGCCAACATCGGCGCCGGCATGATCGGCGCCGAGCCGTTCCGCGAGCTGTTCGAGCACCCGGAGACGGCCGGCGTGCCGCTGGTGGTGGAGACCCCGGACCGCAAGCACGGCGGGGACGGCACCGGGCACGCGATGGACATCGAGGTGCTGAAGGAGCTGCGGGAGCGGGCGGCGGTCCGGGCCTGAGGTTCTCGGGCCGAGCACCGGAGCGGGGCCCGGACAGCCGAGAGCCCGGGGCCGATGGACGGCCTCCGGGCTCGGGGGGCGGCGGGATCAGCAGCCGCAGTCGCTCTCACCGGACTCGCCGTAGTTGAACCAGGTGGCGTGCGGACCGACGAGGCCGACGCCCGCGGTGCCGGACTGGAGGCTCATCTCCTCCGCCTGCATCGGCGTGGTGCTCCCCGCCATGGCCGAGGTCGGGACCGCCACGACGGCACCGGCCACGGCAACGATCACGGCGAGCTTGCGGATCTTCCCACGAAGCGACATCTGATGTCCTTTTGGTTCGTCTCTGGTCCTCGGACCCGTGCCCCCCGACCGGCCGGACCGGCCGCCCGACGGGCTGGGCGGCGCCCCACCGGGGAGGCGCCGGGCCCACGTTTGCACACGAACGCGCACGTTCGGGCACGCGCCGCAACCGGGCTGAGGCATTCGGGTGAGACAACTCCCCCGGCCGGACGAATCCGGGCGTACCTCCGTGAATCCGGTCGAACGACCGGGCGGAGGATTCCGGACGAGTGCCCGCTCAGCCGCCCCCAGACCGGAAGTCTTGCGGTGACAGACCGGGCGAACCGAACAAATCCCGGTGATTTGGCGCTCGGCCCGGCGTCGTCGGAGCATGAATGGTCGCTCCATCTCGTTCCACCGGACGCGAGCAGGACCACGAAAGGCGCACCACCCTCATGCAGACCAGTCCCGCCGCATCCCGGCAGGCGGCCAGACCGAGCGGCCCGGAGACCCCGGGCCGCTCGGTCGGCTCCGCGCCCTCGGGCCCGACCCCGCAGACCGACGGCCGCCGTTTCGGGCTGGCGACCGCCACCGCCCTGGTGATGGGCAACATCATCGGTGGCGGCATCTTCATGATCCCGGCGGCCGTGGCCCCGTTCGGCACGGTCAGCCTGCTCTCCTTCGCGGTGCTCACCGTGGGCGCGATCGCGCTGGCGCTGGTCTTCGGGCAGCTGGCCCGCCGCAACCCGCGCACCGGCGGGCCGTACGTCTACGCCCGCGAGGCCTTCGGGGACTTCGCCGGCTTCCTGGCCGCCTGGTCGTACTGGATCACGACCTGGGTCAGCAACGCCGCGCTCGCCGTGGCCGCCGTCGGGTACCTGGACGTGCTGCTGCCGCTGCACCACTCGATCCCGCTGGAGATCGCCGCCGCGCTGACCATCCAGTGGCTGCCGGCGCTGGCCAACCTGGCCGGCACCCGCTTCGTCGGGGCCGTCCAACTCGTCTCCACCGTGCTGAAGTTCATCCCGCTGGCGCTGGTCGCGGTGGGCGGCCTGTTCTTCTTCGACCCGAAGAACCTCGGGCCCTTCGACGCCTCCGGCCAGGGCTGGGCGGGCGGCATGTCCGCCGCCGCGGCGATCCTGCTGTTCAGCTACCTGGGCGTGGAGTCGGCCGCGATGAGCGCCGGGAAGGTCCGCGACCCGGAGCGCAACGTCGGCCGGGCCAGCGTGCTGGGGACGGCCGGTGCGGCGCTGGTCTACCTGCTCGGCACGGTCGCGGTGTTCGGCACCGTCGCGCACCAGCAGCTCATCCACTCCACCGCGCCGTTCTCGGACGCCGTGAACGTGATGTTCGGCGGCAGCTGGGGCGGCACGGTGATCGCCCTGGCCGCCCTGGTCTCGATGACCGGCGCGCTCAACGGCTGGACCCTGCTCTCCGCCCAGGCCCCGTACGCGGCCGCCCAGGACGGCCTGTTCCCGGCCGCCTTCGGCAGGGAGCGGCGCGGGGTGCCGGTGTTCGGCGTGCTGGTCGGCGTCTCCCTGGCCTCGGCGCTGACCGTGCTCAACTTCGCCAGCGGCGCGAAGGGCGCCTTCGAGATCCTGGTGCTGGTCACCACCTTCACCGCCACCGTCCCGTACCTGCTGTCCACCGCGGCGCAGCTGTACTGGCTGGTGCGCGGGGCCCACGAGAAGGTCGACCGCGGGCGGCTGGTGCGCGACGCCGTCCTCGGCCTGGGCGCCTTCGCCTTCTCGCTGTGGCTGCTCGCCGGGGCCGGCTACGCCGCCGTGTACCAGGGCGTGCTGTTCCTGTTCGCGGGCGTGCTGGTCTACGTCTGGATGGCGGGCCGCCGCCGCGACTGAGCCTCCGGCGGTGGTCGGAACCGCGGCCGGACCGCGGCCGAACAGCCGCCGGAACGCGGACATACCCCCTTCAACCCCCTTGAATTCCCTTGACGTGCGCCGGACTTGTCCGGCGCACGTTCCATGTGCACGAAGATTTCACCTCCCGGATCTACCCGCGTAGGTGACCGGTTCGCCACACTGGCGCACGCAATTCAGCAGTTCATCCGATCTGATGATGGAGCGTCCGCCATGGCCCCCGCCGCACCCGCACGTCGACTCCTGTCCTGCATACCGGCCGTCACCGCCCTCACCGCCGCCACCGTGCTCACGGCCGGCACCCCGGCCCAGGCCGCCCTGCCGACCCCGATCTCCGCGGCCATCGCCCGCAGCTACCTCGCCGCGATGCCCGCCACCCCGGAGTCCCACGGCGACACGTACGACCGCACGCTCTTCCCGACGTGGATCACCATCAGCGGCACCTGCGACACCCGCGAGTGGGTCGTCAAGCGGGACGGCAGCAACGTCGCCACCGACACCTCCTGCAAGGCCACCAGCGGCAACTGGTCCTCGCCGTACGACGGCGCCACCACCACCAACGCCTCCTCCTTCGACGTCGACCACCTGGTGCCGCTCTCCGAGGCCTGGGCCTCCGGCGCGTGGAGCTGGACCACCGCCCAGCGCCAGGCCTTCGCCAACGACGTCACCCGCCCCCAGCTGCTGCTGGTCTCCGCGAGCAGCAACCGCTCCAAGGGCGACCGCGACCCGGCCGAGTGGCTCCCGCAGGCCTCGTACCGCTGCACCTACGCCCGCGCCTGGGTGCAGGTGAAGCAGTACTACGGCCTGGGCGTGGACAGCGCCGAGAAGAGCGCGCTCACCGGCATCCTCAACGGCTGCTGAGAACCGCCGCCGAGAGCCCCGGCCGGGACCACCCGCCGGGACCACCCGTCGGAACCCTCGCCGAACCCGACCGCCACTGCGGCCCGGCGCTCTCCCCGCGCCGGGCCGCAGCCGCGTCCGACAGGCCGGTCAGCTCGCCGAGTCCGGCGGGAACTCCACCGGGTAGGCCTCGGCGAAGTCCGCCGAGCGGGACACCTCACGCCACTTGGTGTCCTCCGCCAGGAGCTGCCGGTCCATGGCGATCGAGCCCTCGGCCGCGTTGACGCCGAGCGGCAGGTGGTGCGGGATGTCCTGCCGCTTGGCCATCCGGACCAGGATCTCCGCGGCCCGGACCGGGTCGCCCGCCGCACCGGCGCCGCCCTGCCGCATCCGCCGGTTCATGGCGCCGACCGTCTCCTCGTAGGACTCCGGAACGTCGTGCACGGTCATCGAGGCGCCGGCCCAGTCGGTGCGGAAGCCGCTGGGCTCGACCACCAGCACCTTCACGCCGAACGGCGCTGTCTCGGTGCGCAGCACCCGGCTGAACCCGTCGATGGCGAACTTCGCCGCCTGGTACGAGGCGATCCCCGGGGAACCGCCGACCCGGCCGCCCATCGAGGAGAACTGGATGACCAGCCCGCCCTTCTGCTCGCGCAGCAGCGGGAGCGCGGCCTTGGTGACGTTGTAGACGCCCCAGAAGTTGGTCTCGAACTGGGTGCGGAAGTCGGCGTCCTCGGTGGTCTCGATCGGCGAGACGTTGGCGTAGCCGGCGTTGTTCACCAGCACGTCGATCCGGCCGAAGGCGGCGTGCGCCTCGGCGAGGGCCGCGCGGGCAGCCGCCGGGTCGGTGACGTCCAGCGGGATGGGCCGGACACGGTCGCCGAACTCCTCGACGAGGTCGGCGAGTTGCTCGGGGCGGCGGGCGGTCGCGGCCACCCGGTCGCCGGCGTCGAGCGCGGCTCGGACGAGGTTGCGACCGAAGCCGCGGGAGCTGCCGGTGATGAACCAGGCCTGTTCGGTGTTCTTCTCCATGCCCGCTAGTAAAACACCGTTGCGTTATTAGCGCAACGGTGTTGCGGTATTACGTCAACGGCGTTGCCCTACCATGGAGGGGTGACTGCATCGGAGTTCCAGCGCGCCCGCTCGCCCGAGGCCAAGCGCCTGCGCGAGGCCGCGATCCTGGAGGCGGCCCGATCGCTCGGCCGCGAGCACGGCATCAGGGACATCACCCTGACCGACATCGCCGCCGCGGTGGGGATGCACAAGTCGGCGCTGCTGCGGTACTTCGAGACCCGCGAGGAGATCTTCCTGCGACTGACCGCCGAGGGCTGGGCGGAGTGGTCGCAGGCGCTCACCGCGCTCCTGCGGGAGACGGCCGAACCGGGCCCGACCGCCGTGGCCCGAGCCTTCGCCGCCACCCTTGCGGCCCGTGGGCCGTTCTGCGACCTGCTCGCCCATGCGCCGCTCAACCTCGAACGCAATGTCTCGCTCGACGCGGTGCGCGAGTTCAAGCTCGCCACCCTCGCCGCCCGCCGGCCGATCAGCGCGGCCGTCCGCGAGCAGCTGCCCACCCTGGACGAGCAGGACGTGGTCGACCTGGTCGCCACCGCCGTCTCACTGGCCGGGGCCATGTGGCAGATCGCCAACCCCGGCGCCGAGGTCGCCGCCCTCTATCGCAGCGACCCCAGGCTCGCCCACGCCGTCATCGAGGTCGAGCCCCGGCTCGCCCGCATCCTGACCGCCACCCTCACCGGGCTGGTCACCGGGTCGCGCGAACCGCGCCGCTGACCGGCCGTACGGGCCTTGGGTGTTTGCACCCGGATGGGTCATCTGACGTGCCGCACAAGGGATTTGACCCTACGGTGCGGTGCCAGGGGGTCATCCGAGCGGAAGGCTGTTTCATGGCTGGCAAATTCGAGCTGTACGTGGACGAGGGCGGCATGCACCGGTTCCGGCTCAAGGCGAGCAACGGGTCGATCGTGGTGACCGGCGACCCGCAGGAGAGCAAGGACGACTGCCTGAAGAGCATCGAGTCGATCCGCAAGCTCGCGCCGTACGCGGAGCTCAAGGAGACCGCCGGAACGATGTGACGGGACACGGTCCGGAGCGCGGGTCGGCGCCGCGAATCGCCGACCCGCGTTCGTCTCCACGACAGATCCCTTTGGCCGGGTGCACGCCGGACGCGGAGAGAACTCCGGCATGCGTGTCGCCATCGTCACCGAATCCTTCCCGCCCGAGGTCAACGGAGTCGCCCACAGCGTGCTGCGGACGGCCGAGCACCTGGTCCGCCGGGGCCACCAGCCCCTCGTCGTCACCCCCGCGCCGGCACGTGGCGCCGAATGCCCGCCGGAGACCTTCGGCGACGCCGCGGCGGGGGAGATTCCCGTGGTGCACATCCCGTCGGTGCCGCTGCCCGGGTACCCGCAGGTGCGGATCGCGCTGCCCAGCCGGCAGCTGGCGATCGCGATCGCCGGACACCGACCGGACCTCGTCCACCTGGCCGGCCCGTTCGTGCTCGGCGCCCGGGGAATGCGGGTCGCGGCGCGGCTCGGAGTGCCCGCCGTGGCCGTCTACCAGACCGACCTGGCCGGATACGCCCACGCCTACCGGGCCGGGCGGGGCTTCGGCGAGGCCGCCGCCTGGCGGCGGATCCGGGCCGTGCACCGGGCGGCCGCCCGCACCCTGGCCCCGTCCTCCCCGGCCGCCCAGGACCTGACCGCGCACGGGGTGCCGCGGGTGCGGCTGTGGCCGCGCGGGGTCGACTCGGTGCGCTTCCACCCCCGGCACCGGGACGCGGCCCTGCACCGGGCGCTCGCCCCCGGCGGGGAGGTGCTGGCCGGGTACGTCGGACGGCTGGCGCCGGAGAAGCGGGTCGACCTGCTGGCGGCGGCCTCGGCGCTGCCCGGGGTGCGGGTGGTGGTCGTCGGGGACGGCCCCTCGGCCCCCGGGCTGAAGGCCGCGATGCCGGGCGCGGTGTTCCTCGGCCGGCGCACCGGTGACGAACTGGCGCGCTGCTTCGCCACGTTGGACGTCTTCGTGCACACCGGCCCGTTGGAGACCTTCTGCCAGACCATCCAGGAGGCGATGGCCAGCGCGGTGCCGGTGATCGGCCCGGCGGCGGGCGGCCCGCTGGACCTGGTCGCCCACCACCGCACCGGGCTGCTGGTGCCGCCCCGGGACGGCGCGGCGGTCGCCCGGGCTGTGGCCGAGCTGGCCGCCGACCCGGCGCGGCGGGCCGGATACGGGCGGGCCGGACGGGCCGAGGTGACCGCCCGCACCTGGGAGGCGGTCGGGGACCTGCTGCTGCGGCACTACGCGGAGGTGCTGGCGGAGCACCGGGGGCAGCCGCTGCCGCCCGCTCCCTCGTCGGCGATCGGGCCGGTGGCGCCCGCACTGCCGGAGGAGCTGCCGGCATGACCGCCCCATCGGATGGCGGGGCGCTGACCATCGTCCGGCTCGCCAACTTCGTCACCCCGGTCTCCGGCGGTCTGCGCACCGCACTGCGCCACCTGGGCGCCGGGTACCGGGCGGCCGGGCACCGGCCGGTGCTGATCACGCCCGGGGAGCGGCGCTCCGAGGAGGAGACCGAGCAGGGCCTGGTGATCACCCTGCCCGGCCCGGTGCTCCCGGCCGGCGGCGGCTACCGGCTGCTCACCGACCGCCGGGCGGTGGCCGCCGAACTGACCAGGCTCTCCCCCGACCGCCTGGAGGTGTCCGACCGCACCACGCTGCGCTGGACCGGCGCCTGGGCCCGGCGGCACGGGGTGCGCTCGGTGATGGTCTCGCACGAGAGCGCCACCGGACTGCTGCGCACCTGGGGCGTCCCCGGCCCGGCGGCGACAGCGCTGGCCGACCGGCTCAACGCGGCCACCGCCCGTACCTATGACTCGGTGCTCTGCACCACCGACTGGGCCGCCGCCGAGTTCCGGCGGATCGGCGCCCCCAACCTGGTCCGGGCCCCGCTCGGGGTCGACCTGGACACGATGCGCCCGCTGCCGGCCGCCGCCCGGGCGGCCGAGCGGGCCCGCCACGCCGCCCCGGAGGAGACGCTCCTGGTGCTCTGCTCCCGACTCTCCACGGAGAAGCGGCCGGAGCGGGCCATCGAGGCACTGGCCGAACTGCGGGCCCGGCGGCGGCCCGCCGTCCTGGTGGTGGCCGGGACCGGCCCGCTGCGGGAGCGGCTGGCGGACCGGGCCGCCCGGCTACGACTGCCGGTCCGTCTCCTCGGGCACCTGGGCGGCCGGGCGGAGCTGGCCCGTCTGCTGGGGTGCGCCGACGTGGTGCTCGCGCCCGGCCCGGTGGAGACCTTCGGGCTGGCCGCGCTGGAGGCCCTGGCCTGCGGGACCCCGGTGGCCGTCAGCCGCTCCTCCGCCCTGCCCGCGCTGGTCGGGCCCGCCGGGGTGGCGGCCGTCGACACGGGCAGCGGATTCGCCTCCGCCGTACGGCAGTTGCTCGAACGGCCGGAGGAATCACGGCGGGCCGCCGCCCGGACACAGGCCGAACGGTACGGCTGGCCGGCGGCGGTGTCGGCGTTCCTGGCGGCGCACCGCGTGCGCAACGACGAGCGGGGAGGCGGAAGTCGGGATGAGCATGCCGGACGCCGGGCCTGACCGGATGGCGGGCGAGCTGCTGCGCTTCGTCGCGCTCGGCGACTCGCTGACCGAAGGCGTCGGGGACCAGGTCGACGAGGGCTGGCGCGGCTGGGCCGCCGTCCTCGCCCACTCGCTGGCACCCGAGGGGCGACGGGTCGAATTCACCAACCTGGCGTACAGCGGGGCACTCACCGGTGAACTGACGCTACGTCAACTCCCTCGGGCGCTGGCGCTCCGGCCACAGCTGGCGGCCGTGGTGGTCGGCGGCAACGACACCCTGCGGGCCGGCTTCGACATCCGGCGCACCACGGTGGAGTTGGACGCCACCATGGGTGAACTGTCCGACCACGGCGCCAGGCTGCTGACCGCCTGCCTGCCCGACCCGGGCAGCCTGCTCCGCCTGCCGACACCGCTCGCCCGCCCACTGGCCCGACGGATGCGGGCGGTCAACACCGTGGTGCACGCCCTCACCGACCGCCACCGGGCCCTCCACCTGCACCTCGCCGAACTGCCGTGGCAGACCGAGCGCCGGCTGCTGAGCGTGGACCGCCTGCACCCCAGCGCCGAGGGCCACCACCTGATCGCCCGCCGCTTCCACGACCTCCTCGCCGAAGCCGGCCACCCCCTCGGCCCACCCCCCGCCACCGCACCCGCCGAACCCCCACCGGGCCTCACCGCCGACCTCTGGTGGATGGCCACCCAGGGCACCCGCTGGCTCGCCGCGCGCAGCACCGACCTCCTCCCCGGCCTCCTCGCCCTCGCCGCCTCCGAAGCCGCCGCCCGCCTCCGCGGCACGAGCGGCCACCACGACGACCAGCTGGCCCGCGCGACAGCAGCGGCCCTCGCCGCACTCCCCCCGAAGCTCACCGCCCCCACGGCCCCCACCACTTCGGCGCCACCGGCTGCGCCACCACCGAGGTCGGCTGATCAGGATGCAACCCCAGCCGCCGAAGAGCATCGGCCCGAAACCGAACAGCGACCGCTCCGTGCTACCGCCGGTCCGCCCGCGGGACGCACATCAGGTCGACCCTGACCTCGTCGCCCGCGAACGGGACCGGTCGCCCCTGGTCCCGCAGTCGATCCGCCGTCAACCGCCCCGGCCACCCGCTCCGGCGAGGGCGGCGGCGGCGGCCGACCGTGGGAGTCGGCGGGGGTGCGGCGGGGGAACCATCGAGGTGACGCGGGTTGTCGTGGCCGGGGAGAGTGTGATGGAGGGAGCCGGGGTGTCGGGTCGGGAGGTTCTGGCGGCGGCGGGGGTGCTGTTCTCGGATGCGGCGGGGCGGGTGCTGGTGGTGCGGCTGCCGTACGACCGCAAGCATCCGGTGGCGATCCCGGGTGGCGGGTGGGAGCCGGAGGACCGGTCGCCGCGGGAGACCGCGTTGCGGGAGATCCGCGAGGAGTTGGGCTTCACGCCGCGGTTGGGGCCGCTGGCCGGTGTGGACTGGGCGCTGCTGCGCGACGGTGACCGGCCGATCGTCGTCTACCTGTACTGGGCCGAGCCGTTGACGGCCGAGCAGGTGGCGGCGTTCCGGCCGGACGCGGCGGAGGTCGGCGGCTGGACCTGGCTGACGGCGGAGCAGGCCGGGCACGCGCTGCCGCCGCGGCTGTCGCGCCGGGTGACGGCCTGTCTGCGGGCGCCGCGCGGGGCCGGGCCGGCGGAGCTGGAGGGCAGTCTGCCGGTCGGGCACACGCTCGGGTGGCTGTCCGCTGACCGGCCGGTGCCCGAGTACCTCGGGCCGGCGGCGGCGCCGGGGCTGACCCCGTCGCTGGAGGAGCCGCCGGAGCTGCCGATGGACCGGGAGACCTACTACGCCACCCGGCCGCGCATCCGGACGAAGGCGCGGGCGCTGTTCACCGACACCGAGGGCCGGGTGCTGCTGGTACGGCTGCGGCCGTGGGACGGGCCGCTCGGGCAGGTGCCGCGCTGGACGCTGCCGGGCGGCGGGGTGGAGGCGGACCGGGAGATGCCCCGGGCGGCGGCCCGCCGGGAGATCCGCGAGGAGTTGGGCTGGGAGGTCGAGCCGGGGCCGCTGCTGGCGCTGGACTGGCAGCCGGGCACCGCGGCCGATCCCGAAGCGGACCCGGCGACCGGTCGGGACACCGCCGTCCTGGTGTACGTGTTCGACGGGGGCGCGGTGACGGAGCGGATGCTCGACTCGCTCGTGCTGCCGGAGGAGGAGCTGGTGGAGTGGCGGTTGTGCGCTCCGGAGGAGGCGCGGGCGCTGCTGACCGGCCCGTCCTGGGGCCGTACGGCCGCCGCGCTGGCCGCCCGGGAGCGGCCCGGCGGCGGGCCGGTCGAGCTGGTGCGCGGGCGGGCCGTCGGTCCGGACCTGCCGCAGGCGTGAGACCGGGCCTGCGGCCGGATCCGGCGGGGCCCGGGCCGTCAGACCTCCAGCTCGCTCTCGATCCTGCCCAGCTGGTGGCGGGCCATGGCGAGGTTGGCGCGCGACTTGTCCAGCGCGAGGTAGAGGAACAGGCCCTTGCCGGTGCGGCCGGTGAGCGGACGGATCAGGTGGTACTGGGTGGTCAGGGTGATCAGGATGTCCTCGATCCCGTCCTGGAGGCCGAGCATGTCCATGGTGCGCATCTTGGCGCGGACCACGTCGGTGTTCCCGGCGGAGGCGACATTGAGGTCGAGTCCGCCGGGGCCGTCGAGGGTGGCCAGTGCCATGCCGCTGTTGTAGTCCACCAGGGCCGCGCCGATGGCGCCCTCGATGGTGGTCATGGCCTGCTTGAGCGCGCCGGCTGCGTCGGTCATCTGGGTAACTCCCGTTCGGTGGTGAGGTGGTGAGGTGGTGAGGTGGTGAGATCGTGGGGCGATGGGGCGGCGGGGCGCTGGGGCGCCAGGGGACCGGGCGGCCCGGTCAGCCCGCGTCGCGCGGGTCCTTGGGCAGCAGCGCCTCGTTGAGCATCCCGGCGATGCGCTGCGCGGTGCGGCGGGCCTCCAGGTGCAGCCGGCCGACGTTGACCTCCGGGTGCGCCAGCAGGGTCAGCACGCAGCTGCCGCCGGCCGCGTAGGTAGCGACGTAGCCGTTCTCGCCGCGCACCAGCGACTCGCGGAACTCGCCCTGGCCGGTGGTGTCGGCGAGCCGCTGGGCCAGTGAGAGCGAGGCCGCCGTCATCGCGGCCAGGCCGGAGGGTTCGGTGCCGTGGGTGTCGTGCGCGACCAACAGGCCGTCCACGCTGGCGACCAGGCCGCCCGCGAGGTGCGGGACCCGGTGTTTGACGGCGCGCAGTTCGGCGAGCAACTCGGTCTCCAAGGCGATCAGTTGTCTCCTTCCGACACGCTGCTTGAGCGCCCGCCTCATGGCCGGAGCGACGGGGTCGCGGGCGGGGAATGGGTCAAAGCCGGGCCTCCAGAAGGTTTCGGACCCGGGTCAGCAGGGCGACGTCCGGGTCGGGGACGGCCAGCGGGTGGGCCGCTGCCGTGGTGGGCGGGCGTTCGGAGCGCGTGGGGGTGTCGGCGGGAGTGGCCCCCCGGAGACTGGCGCCGGGGACCCGGCGGTGCAGGCCTCCGACCGGTCCGTCGGCGACCGGCGCGGGGGCTTCGGCGGCCGGGGCCGCCGGTGGGGGAACCTCGGCAGCCGGGGCCGGGGTCGGCGCCGCGGCCGTCGGACGCGGGGTGTCCAGCAGCCCGGCGGCGGCCAACCGGCGGACGTCCGCCGTCACGCCGAAGCCGGAGCGGCCGAGCAGCCGGGCCAGGTCCGCCGGGGTTCTCCGGCCGTCGGCGTGGTCCAGCAGCTCGCGGCGGCGCCGCCCGGGCGGGCGGTGGGACACCGGCCGGCCGCGCTCGACGGGGCGGACGGGCGTCGCGTCGAGCAGGCCCCATGGCCAGATCCGGTCGAGCAGCTGCCGCCGTCGTTCGACCTCACGGCAGATCCTGGCCGGGGAGACTTCGGCGACCGGCCCGAGCCAGTGCCGGGCGTCGGCCTCGAACCGCCAGACGCCGCCGGCCGAATCGGCGAGGACGAAGAACGCGGCGTCGAACAGCGTTCCCAGATGGCCGAGTTCGAGCTCTCCCCGGGTGATCAGCCGCTGTTCGACCAGCGCCTCGCCGACCCTCGACCGCGAGCCGTGGAGCCGGAGCAGCTCGGCCCAGCGCTCGGGGGTGATCCGGCCGCAGCCGGTGAGCAGGTCGGCCAGGCCGGGCGCCCGGGGTGACTCGGCGGCGGTCACCTGCCCGTCGACCAGGTGGAGGCTGCCGAGCGGTCCACGCAGGGCGCCGGTGACGCGGCGGTCGGCGAGCAGGGCGAGCGCCTCGTCCGGGGTCTTCGGGGTGGCGGAGTCCGCGGGGAGCGGCGGCACGGTGCCGGTTGCGGCGATCACGCGCTCACCCCAGCACCAGTTCCTCGGCGAGGGCCTGGAGGCGGAAGCGGGCGGCGGCGAGGTTGCCCTGCTCCCGGTCGAGCCAGAGGTGCAGGACGAGCCTGCTGTCGAAGGCGGTGTCGATGAAGCGGATCAGGTGGTAGCTGCGGCCGGCGGTGACGATGATGTCCTCCAACGGGGCCCTGGGGTCCTCCGCGGCGGTGAAGGTCTGGCTCTCGACTGCCGCCCGCACCAGGTCGGTTGCCTCGGCGGCGGCGGTCTCGTACTCCCCGGTCGGGCTGTCCCCGAGGTTGCCGAGGGCCAGTCCGCTGCTCCAGTCCACCAGGCTCGCGGCGCGGGCCCCGGCGATCGCCATCGCTCCGGAGAGGCATTCGTCGATACCGGACACACCGGCTCCTTCGCGGGGTCTGGGCGGCCGGGCGCGACGGGGCGCCGACCGGTTCACCACCAGCAGTGGCAGGTTCGACACGGAAGGCTACTGCCGGATTTCATATGACGAACATTCCAGCGGCATATTCACTTCAGCAACGATCAGTTCCAGCCAAGATGTGACGACGGATCAGGCCAGGCGGAGGAGCCGGGCTGCTGGTGGACCAGGGGCGCCAGAGTGCCGTTCACCGGCCACCTGGCACGGGACCTTGGCCGATACCGGGCCGTGCCGCGGGGTTTCGAGGCCGAAGATGCGATAAGAGGACAAGCCTATGGGGCGCACAATACGACGAAGGGGCTCGTTCCGCTGGACGGAACGAGCCCCTTCGAATGGAGCGCCAGGCCCGGGTCGCACGGACTCTCCCTACTGAAAGTAGGGCGTGCTCTGGTAGCACCGCTGACGCCTGCTCAAGAGTCCGTTTCCCGGAAGGTCACTTCCTCTCGACGTGCAGGACACTAGCAGGTCATCACACCTGGTCAGAAATCGCGCCCACCCGAGCGAGGACGGAGGGCGACCGATCAGCCCAGCAGTGCCCGGTAGCCCTCGATCAGGGCGGTGAGGCCGAGCTCGAAGGCCCGGTCGGCGCGCTCGCGCCCGGCGGGGACGGCGTCCAGGGCCCCGGCCAGCCGGGGGGTCGCGGCGCGGTCGACGGCATCGACCATGACGTCCGGGGCGACCAGGTCCAGCGCCGAGCCCAGCAGGAAGCTCTCCAAGGCGGTGATCAGGCCCATCACGTCCTGGGCGGCGAAGCCCGCGTCCTCCAGAGTGACGACGGCCCGCTCGTACAGCTCGTGCATGAACGATTCGGCGAGCGGCGCGGTGGCGAGCAGCCGGACGATGCCGGGGTGTTCGGCGAAGGCGTCCCGGTAGGCGTGCGCCCAGGTGCGCAGCGCGGCGTCCCAGGGCTGGTCCCACATCGACTGCTCGCCGATGGCGCGCACCAGCTCGGCGCGCATCAGGGCGACGATCTCGGCCCGTCCGGCGACGTGGTGGTAGAGCGCGGAGGGGCTGACCTTGAGCGCGCCGGCCAGCGCGGGGATGGTGAGGTCCCCGGCCTCGTCGACCAGTCGCAGCGCGGTGTCCACGATGCGCTGCCGGTCCAGCAGGGGTGTGCGCGGCCTGGGCATGCCCGGTTCCTCACCTTCGGGGTCGCCGGGCGGCCCGTCGGCCCCGGCTGACCAAGATCGCCGTCCATCGTCGTTATCCAAGCGTTACTGAACGGCTTTCAGTAAAACCCTTCCACACCCGCCGGTGCCGCGCCTACGGTAACCGAACCCCATTCGGTTAGGCAGGCCGCGCACCCGTCGGCCTGCCCTGCCCCGGAGAGGACGCACACCCCCGTATGCGTGCCGAAACGATCTTCACCGGCGGCCGGATCCACACCGGAGACCCCGCCCTCCCCCGCACCCACGCCCTCGCCGTCAGCGCGGGGCGGATCGCCGCCCTCGGCGATGCCGCCCTGGCCCTGCGCGACGAAGGAACCGAGACCGTCGACCTCGACGGCGGCGCCCTGCTGCCTTCCTTCGGCGACGGCCACATCCACCCGCTGATGGGCGGCATCGGCCTGCTCGGCGTGCCGGTCCGCGACTGCACCAGCCTGGAGCAGGTCGTGGACGCCGTCCGCGACTGGGCGCAGCGGCACCCCGAGGCCGAGTGGATCACCGGCGACGCCGTCGACCCGTGGCTGGCCGAGGGCGGGCTGTTCGACGCCCGGCTGCTCGACGAGGCCGTACCGGACCGACCGGTGCTGCTGCGCACCATGGACCACCACACCGGCTGGGCCAACAGCGAGGCGCTGCGCCGGGCCGGGTACGGGCCGGACACACCCGAGCCGGTGGGCGGCGAGATCGTCCGCCGGCCGGACGGCAGCCCGCTCGGCACCCTGCGCGAGTTCGGGGCGCTCAACCCCGTCCTCGCGCTGGTCCCGCCGCGGCCGGTGGCCGAGCAGGTCGCCGCGCTGCGGGAGAGCACCGCCGCGCTCGCGGCCGCCGGGCTGACCTGGCTCCAGGATGCCTGGGTCGAGCCCGCACAGGTGGACACCTGGCTGGCGGCCGTGGCCGAGGAGGACCTGCCGGTCCGGGCCGGGCTCGCCCTGCTGCTCGAACCGGACGGCTGGCGCGAGCGGCTCCCCCGGCTGGCCGCCGACCGCGACCGGGTCGAGGCCGCCGGGCGCGGCCGGCTCAGCGCGCGGGCGGTCAAGTTCTTCGCCGACGGCGTCATCGAGTCCGGGACGGCCGCGCTGCTGGAGCCGTACAGCGACTGCCCGCACTCCCACGGCGTGGCCAACTGGACCGGCGCCGAACTGGCGGAGGCCGTCACCGCGGTGGACGCGCTGGGCTTCCAGCCGCACATCCACGCGATCGGCGACCACGGCGTGCGGATCGCGCTGGACGCCGTCGAGGCCGCCACCCGCCGCAACGGACTGCGCCCCCGCCGACCGGTGATCGCCCACGTCCAGCTGGTCCACCCGGAAGACCTGCCGCGCTTCGCCGAACTCGGTGTGATCGCCAACTTCGAGCCGCTGTGGGCGCAGACCGACCCGCTGATGACCGAGCTCACCCTGCCCCGGATCGGCCCGGAGCGCGGCGCCCGGCAGTACCAGATCGCCGCCCTGCTGCGCGGCGGCACCCGGGTCTCCTTCGGCAGCGACTGGCCGGTCACCCGGTACGAGCCGCTGGCCGGGCTGGCCACCGCCGTCACCCGGCAGAGCCCGGACGGCCTGCCGGAGGGCGGCTGGCTGCCCGAGGAACGGATCGGGCTCACCGAGGCGCTGGCGGCGTACTCGGCGGGCGTGGCGCACCAGGCCTTCGAGGAGGCCGAGTGGGGTGTGCTGCGGCCGGGCATGCGGGCCGACCTGGTGCAGCTGGCCACCGATCCGTACGCGGTGCCGGCCGCGGAGTTGGCCTCGATCGAGGTGTCCGGCACCTGGCTCGGCGGGCGCCGCACCCACGGTGGGCCCGGCGGCAACGGCTCGACGAACTGACGGACCTTCCCACCGGCGCCGGCCGACCCCCACGGCGGCGGTGCCTCGTTCTCCGGTCGGCGGCCGACGTGTTCGTCGCCGCCGACCGTCCCACCCTCGTTCGCACGACCCAGGAGAGCCCCCCATGAACCTGCCCTCCGACGCGGCCTCCTCCTCCGCACTCCGCCCTCCCGACACCTCGTCCGCTCCCGCCCCCGACGCCGGATCCCCGGTGCCTTCCGGCGGCCTGGAGCGCGGGGTGCTCGGCACCGGCGACATCGTCTTCTTCGTGGTGGCCGCCGCCGCGCCGCTGACCGTGATGGCCGGCGTGGCACCGTTCGCGATCTCCTTCGGCGGCATCGGCACACCGGTCGCCTACCTGGCCACCGGCGTGGTGCTGGCACTCTTCGCGGTCGGGTTCACCGCCATGACCGCGCACATCCGCAACGCCGGAGCCTTCTACGCCTACGTCACCCGCGGCCTCGGCCGGGCCGCCGGGCTGGGCGCCGCGCTGCTCGCGGTGCTCTCGTACAACGCGATCCAGATCGGCATGTTCGGTGCCTTCGGGTTCTTCGCCCACACCACGGCCGCCGACCTGCTCGGGCTGGACCTGCCCTGGCCGGTCTGGGCCCTGTTCGGGGTCGCGGCGGTCTGGTTCCTCGGCTACCGCTCGATAGACCTCGGGGCCAAGGTGCTCGGGGCGCTGCTGATCGCCGAGACCGGGATCCTGCTGGTGCTCGCGGTGGCGGTCCTGGTCAAGGGCGGGGCGCACGGGCTGAGCCTGTCCTCGTTCACACCCGAGCACGTGTTCTCCGGCGGGATGGGCGGGGTGCTGGGGCTCTCCTTCGCCGCCTTCATCGGCTTCGAGGCCACCGCGATCTACCGCGAGGAGGCCCGGCAGCCGCACCGGACCGTGCCGCGCGCGACCTACGCCGCGATCGCCTTCCTCGGCCTCTTCTACACCTTCATCACCTGGATGATCGTGCAGGCCTTCGGCGACGCCGAGGCCGTCGCGACCGCCACCGCCGACCCGGCCGGGATGTTCTTCACCGCGATGACCGATTACGTCGGCGGCTGGGCGACGGACGTGCAGCGGGTGCTGATCGTCACCAGCCTGCTCGCTGCGCTGCTGGCCTTCCACAACACCATCACCCGGTACGGCTACGCGCTGGCCGCCGAGGGGGCCGCGCCGGCCGCGCTCGGCCGGATCCACCCGCGCCACGGCTCGCCGTGGATCGGCGGCATCGCCCAGTCGGTGCTGGCGGCGGTGGCCGTCGCGGTGGCCGCGCTGATCGGTGCGGACCCGTACGACCAGTTCTTCCTCTGGGTGAACTCCCCCGGGGTGGTCGGCATCCTGGTGCTCCAGGCGCTGGCCGGACTGGCCGTGTTCGCCTTCTTCCGCCGCAACCGGGCGGCCGCCGCGAGCGCCGGGGTGTTCCGTACGGCCGTGGCGCCGCTCGCCGCCACGGTGCTGCTGTGCGGGGCCACGGGCCTGGTGGTGTGGCGGCTCGACCTGTTCACCGGCGCCGGTGCCGAGGTCAACTGGCCGTTGGTCGCGATCGTGCCGATGGTGTTCCTGACCGGTGTCGGGATCGCCCTGCGGCTGCGGGCCCGACGGCCGGAGGTCTATGCGCGGCTCGGGACGAGCGAGGTCGACGCGGGCTGAGCACGGCGGCAGGCCGGGGCGGACCGGGCCCGCCCGGGCCGGGCCGGGCGACGAACCCGCTCAGGCCCGCCCGCTCGGGCACCCCCGCTCGGGCACCCCCGCTCAGACCTGGCCGCTCAGACCTGGCCGCTCAGACCTGGCCCACGGCCTCGGCGAGCAGCCGGTAGGAGTCGAGCAGCGCGATGCGGTCGTAGGTGCTGGTGGTGACCAGGAACTCGTCCGCCCCGCTGCGCTCCACCAGCGCCGCCAGCTCGGCGGCGGCCTGCTCCGGGGTGCCCGCGATGTGGTCCTTGAGCGACTGCTCGAACCCGGCCCGCTCCCTGGCCGTCATCTCCCGGGCGCGGATCTCGGCGGCGGGGGCCAGCGGCGGGAACTCGCCGTGGGTGCGGGAGTACGCGCCGGCCCAGGCCTCCGGGACGAGCAGTTCGCGCGCCCGCTCCGCCGTGTCGGCGACCGCCACCGTGCCCGAGACCACCACATAGGGCTCGGCGGCCTGGGCCGAGGGGCGGAACCGGGTGCGGTAGCGGTCGATCGCCGCGAGCATCCGCTCCTCCCCGCGGGCGGCGGCGATGACCAGCGGCAGCCCGGCCTCGGCGGCCAGGTCGGCACCTGCGCCGGTGGCCAGGACGAAGGCCGGGACGTGCAGGCCCTCGGC
This sequence comes from Kitasatospora brasiliensis, assembly GCF_032654805.1. Lineage (NCBI taxonomy): Bacteria > Bacillati > Actinomycetota > Actinomycetes > Kitasatosporales > Streptomycetaceae > Kitasatospora > Kitasatospora brasiliensis. The sequence goes on along the minus strand of NZ_JAUOOW010000004.1, from coordinate 221,295 downwards.
CGGCCGGGCGTGGACGCCTCGGTGGGCCTGCTGCGAGCCGTCGAAGTAGCCGAGCAGTTCGGCCAGTTGGGCACCGAAGTCCTCCGCGGCGTCCTTCTCCCGCCCGAGCGCCCGCCGGACACCGTCGGTGAAGCCCACCGAGCGCCCGAGCCCCATGTCGATCCGCCCAGGGAACAGCGCGGCCAGCACCCCGAACTGCTCGGCCACCACCAGAGGTTGGTGGTTGGGCAGCATCACCCCGCCGGTGCCGACCCGGATGCGGGTGGTGGCCGACGCCACCGCCGCGGCGAGCACGGTGGGCGCCGAACCGGCCACCCCCGGCACACCGTGGTGCTCGGAGACCCAGAACCGGTGGTATCCGAGCCGCTCCGCCTCACGGGCGAAGGACACCGTGTCCCGTAGCGCCTGGGCCGGCTCCTCGCCCTGTCTGGTCCGGGAGCGGTCGAGCACGGAGAGCCTGGTCCTGGGCGGCGCGGCACTGGTCACGCCGGTGGACAACGCCCGCCCGCCGCGAGGGCATTCCCCGGGGTCGGAGCCAGGGCCAGGGCCGTCGGCCGACGGGTCAGGCGCCCGCCCCGGGTATTCGGCCCCGGCCGCCGCCCGCGGCCGCGGCCTTGCCCGTGCGACGGCCCCAGGGCTTGGACACCGACAGGATCACGGTGAAGAGGTAGAGGGCCAGCGCCACCGCCGGAACGATCACCGCGTTGTAGCGGACGAAGCCGAGCTCCGCCGCCGTGATCGCGCCGGTGGGATGCGCGTCCACCACGCGCACCGCGTCGTGCAGCCGGTCGGTGAGGGCGAAGACGGAGGCCGCCATCGCCCCGAGCGTCACCCAGAACTTGGTACTCACCCAGTAGTAGCGGAACAGCCCCCACGGTGTGCCGAGGCCGAGCGCCACCCCGCTCAGGAAGGTGAGCAGGCTCAACGGCAGGATCAGCACGTCACCGAGCAGGCCCATCGCCCGGTAGGCGGTGCGCAGCCGGTCGGCGTCCCCCGCGGGCAACGCCGTCAGCGCCGCCACCGCCAGGGTGAGCAGGCAGAGCATCAGCGCCAGCCAGCTCACCGAGGCGACGACGTGCAGGACGACCAGGGACTTGCGTGCCGCCGGCGGCAGGCGGCGGCCGGTGGACGCTGGTGGGGCCGGTGCGGCCGGCCGGCCCGGCGTCGGTTCGGACGCCGCGACGGCGCCGGTGGGCGAGCGCACGGGGAAACCTCCTTCGAGCGGGACCATCTCAGGACGGCCCCAGGCTCTCCCGTCCGAGCCTCGTCCGGCATCCGACGGTGGAAGTAACCTCGGCTACTCCCGGGCGAGTACGCGCCCCCGGCGACAGCCGGACCACGCCTCCCCCGGGAGTAGCGGCACCGCTGTCAGTCGGTCACCGCGAACCCCTGTGCCGCGCCCAGCTGGTACAGCGAGGCCGCTCCGGGAATCCCGTCCGCCGCACCTCCCTGGTATCCGCAGCGCCGCTGCCAGGCCGCGTACGCGGCGACCGTCCGGGTGCCGAACGAGCCGTCCACCCACCGCTGGTCGAGCAGCCCCTCGTCCGCCAGCGCCTGCTCCACGATCGCCACCTCGGCCCCGTACGTGAGGTGCCCCTGCTCGGCCCCCGGGTCGGCCCCGGCGGCGGCGACCACGTGGGACACCGAGACCGTCCGCTGCCCGGGCAGGTAGCCGAGCAGCCGGCGCAGCGAGCCCTCCCCCGGGACGCCGTCGGCGGCCTGCCCGGAATAGCCCAGACTCCTTTGGTAGTCCGCGTAGTTCTCGGTGTCCGCGTCCGTCCAGTTCGGGCCCGGACCGGAGCGGTAGTGGTCGCCGAAGCCGTGCGAGACCAGCGCCCGCCCGACCGTCGTCACCTGGTAGCCCTGGGCGCCGTAGCCGTACGCCAGGCCGTTGATGTTCACCTGGTAGCGGGCGGGCGTGGCCGGCGGCACCGGCTGGTGCTGCGAGGGCGGGACGTCCGGGCCGCCGGCCGTGAAGTCGGGCCAGGAGCCGGGGTCGGTGTGGTCGTTGTACGGCACGTGGGCGTGCGCGTACCAGCCGCCCTGGGTCTCCCAGACCTGCTCGTCGCGGTGGCCGGAGAAGTCGACCGGTCGGCCCATCGGCCAGTAGTCGGGCACGCCCCAGGAGGCGAGCCAGGCGTGGATGCGGCCCCAGCCGGCGCACGGGGTGTCGACGAGCCGGGGGTAGACGCCGCCCTGGTAGCGGCAGTAGGGGAAGAACACCGCCTCGATCTGGATCACCACCCGCCCGGCCCGGTTGGTGCGGGTCGGGCTCTGGCTGGGGCTGAGCAGGCTCTTCGAGCGGGAGTCGGCCGGGAACATCTGCGCCACCCGGCCGCTGAACGGGTCCCAGATGAGGTGCGGGGCGTCGCCGGCGCCGCCGCCGGTGAAGTAGCCGACCAGGTCCTCGTAGGGGCACCAGTCCTGCGGGGCGGCGGCGGTCGCGTTGCGGTCCCAGGTGATGTGGGCGATGGCCTTCGGCGGGTACTGCTGGTCGGTCGGCGCGTGATCGCCGAGGTCGTGGATGTCGGCACCGGGCAGCCACAGTTCAGGCATTGCGGCCTCCTCCGAACGGCGTGAGGGCATCACTTCCCATATCGGCAGGAACGGCTCGCGGATTAACCCGCGGGCGCAATTCGGCCTCGATGAACCCCTCACACTCGCCCGGCCGTTCGACTGCACGAGAGGTATTCGCCACCGCGTGCGAATCGGGTGCCCGTGCGGGGGCGGCCGGTCGTGCGGAGGGGGCGCATTCCACCCCCACCGGGGCCCCGCTGTCCATCGTTGACATCAAAAGTGGGCCGGTCCACGGTAGTCCGGCGGACCGGCCCCGGGCCCCCGCCCGGGGGCCTCGCGCGCACCCAACTCCCGCTTGTCTCAACAAATCTGACGATCCAACGGAGAATCCCGCACCAGCAAAGAGTCTGCCTCGCCCTGCCCACCATGCGCCCCTGCCCCGAGACCATCGCGGACCTCGCCGAGGAGGCGGCCTACGCCGTCGCGAACTTCGGGGTCGAGGCGCACCTCCTCATCCTGGACACCACCGGCGCCGCCGACTTCGCGAAGAACGCGGGCGCCGTGGCCGCGCTGGAGCCGACCCCCGGCGTGGTCGTCCACCACCTGGGCGAGGAGCGGCAGCGGGAGTTCCTGCGCCGGGTGGCCGAGCGCTCCGGCGCCGCCCACCCCGAGCTGCTGCTCGACCTGATGCTCCCGCCGGCCGTCGCGTACGGCTCCTGCGTCAACCGGCTCTTCCTGGGCGCGGCCGCCCTGGGCTGCGGCTCGGCGCACCTGCGCAACGACGACGCCGACTTCCAGGTCGTCGACGGGCGGAAGGTCTTCCCGATCCACCACGAGCTGCTCTCGATCGGCCGACCGGCCGGCGAGGCGGCGGCCGGGGTCACCCGCTCCGAGCTCGACCCGGCCGACGCGGACAGGCCGGTGATGCTGGTCAGCGGCTCCTTCATCGGCGAACTCAACGTGGACATCAGCGAGATCCGCGAGCTGGACCCGGCCGTCTACCGCGACGTGGTGCGCCTGTGGACCCCGCCGGTGTGGTCGCAGGAGGAACGGGACGCGATGGTGGACGTCTCCTTCAAGGGCGCCGGCTCCGAGCCGTTCGACACCGACGAGTCCGTCCTCGGCGCGCCCGACATCTGGGACGTCTACATGTGCAACATCGCCCTGGACCACCGGGCCTACGAGGTGCTGCCGCTCCTGCCCTCGATCGAGACCATCGGCAGCGACTACGCCCTGCTGCACGCCCTGGTCCACTCCCGGCTGCCCGGCGTCGTCCACAACCGCCACATCGTCAACTACTACACGCCCGAGCGCCGCACCGGCGCCGGCTTCGTCTCCTACCAGCTGCGGTTCGTCAAGTTCCTGCTCTCGATGCTGTACCTGTATCCGGTCTACGGCGGCATGATCGACCTCGGCCGCGGGCTGCTGGACGAGCGGCACGGGCTGAAGGTCGAGCCGATCCTCGACCTGGTGCGGGGCAGCGTCGACTGGGACCGGGCCGGGAACGAGCACTTGCCTGGACGTCCTGGACCGCTCCTACCGCAAGCTGGGCGGCAAGTACGCCGAACTCGCGGACGTGGTGGCCGAGCAGCGCCCGCGACTCCTGGACGAGGCGCGGGAGGACGCGCAGCGCTGGGCCGTGCTGGTGGAGGCCTGGGCGCCGCTGGTGGCCGCCGCCAAGGAGGAGGGGCTCGGCGCCGACACCGAGGAGACCGACGCCGCCGAGGTGCCCACCCGGTGAGCGAGGACCTCCTGATCCGGCGGCTGGCCGCCGACGACTGGGACGTCGTGGTCGCACTGGAACACGACGCCTACGCGGCCGACGGCCTGTCAGAGGGCCGGGAGGCGCTCCGGTCCCGTGCCGTCGGCTCGCCGGAGACCTGCTTCGTGCTGGAACGGCGCGGCACCGTCCGCGGCTACCTGCTGAGCCTGCCGTACCCCCCGTTGCACTGCCCCGACCTCACCCGGCCGGAGCAGGCGGCGCACGAGTCGGGCAACCTGCACGTGCACGACCTGGTGATCGCCGAGGAGCTGCGCGGGCGGGACGTCGCGCTGGGGTTCATGCGGCACTTCCGGGAGCGGGCGCAGGAGCTGGGCTTCGAGCGGATCTCGATGATCGCGGTGCGCGGGGCGGACATCCTGCTGCGGCTGCTCGGCTACCGCGCGCACCGGGAGGTGGCCGTCCCCGCGTGCTACGGGCGGCGCGCGGTCTACATGTCGATGCCGGTGGGCTGACCTGCGGGGATGCCCGGACGGATGATCACCCTTTCGGCCTAGTCCGGACGGCGCGGCTCACTCCGTCGGGTGAAGCTGGTGGCGGCTGCGCCCGCGCGCGGCCGCCGATCGCACCGCCCGTACACCCGAGGGAGCAGCGCATGAAGGCCGCCGTCGTCCACGACTTCACCGCACCGCTGGCCATCGAGGACCGGCCGGTACCGGAACCGGCCGCGCACCAGGTCCGGGTCCGGATCGAGACCTCCGGCCTCTGCCACACCGACATCCACGCCGCCCGCGGCGACTGGCCGGTCAAGCCCAGCCCGCCGTTCGTCCCCGGGCACGAGGGCGTCGGCATCGTGGAGGCGGCCGGCCCGCAGGTCCGGCACGTCCGGGTCGGCGAGCGGGTCGCCATCCCCTGGCTCGCGGACGCCTGCGGGCGCTGCGACCAGTGCGTCTCCGGCTGGGAGACGCTCTGCCTGGACCAGCACAACAGCGGCTACTCGGTGGACGGCGGCTACGCCGAGTACGCGCTCGCGCACGGCGACTACGTCGTCCCCGTCCCGGACGGCATCGACCCGCTGGACGCCGCGCCGCTGTCCTGCGCGGGCGTCACCACCTACAAGGCGCTCAAGGTCTCCGACGCCGGCCCCGGCACCCGGGTCCTGGTCTCCGGCATCGGCGGGCTCGGCCACCTGGCCCTCCAGTACGCCCGGATCTTCGGCGCCGAGACCATCGCCGTGGACGTCACCGACGACAAGCTGGCGCTCGCCCGCGAACTCGGCGCCGACCACGTCCTGGACGCCCGCACCCAGGACGTCGCCGCCGAGGTCCAGGCCCTGGGCGGCGCCCACGCCGCGATCGCCCTCGCCGTCAGCAACGCCTCCTTCCAGGCCGCGTACGGCGCCCTGCGGCGCGGCGGCACCCTCGTCCTGGTGGCGCTGCCGGCCGAGGGAAAGCTCGAACTCCCGGTCTTCGAGACGGTGTTGAACGGCACCAAGGTGATCGGTTCGATCGTCGGCACCCGCGAGGACCTCGCCGAGGTCTTCCGGCTGCACGCCCTCGGCCGCACCCGGGTGATCCGCGAGACCCGCCGGCTCGACGACGTGAACGGCTGCTTCGACGAGGTGCTGAGCGGCAAGGTCTCCGCCCGTCTGGTCTTCGACCTGCGCTGACCGGGGCGGTGCGGCCGCACCCCACCGGGCCCGCCATGTGGTTCGTCCGGTGGCGGGCCCGGCCCGGCGGCGGGCACCATGCCCGGATGCCGTCACCGCCGTACGCCGTCGCCCTCAACCCGCGCTGCCGCCCGCGCTCCCCGGCCGGCTCCTCGACGCCGCCGACGCCGACGAGGAGCCGGCCCTCGTGCTCGCGGACCGCCCGGACCTCACGCCGGAGCAGGTCCGCCGCTCGCCGAACGCGACGAGGACACCGCCGTCCGGCTCGCCTACGGCGGGCTGCTGCGCGTGGCGGACGTCGACCCGGCCGCCCGACCGGCCGTTGCGCTCGCCCTGCTGGACGAGGGGCGCGGCGACCCGGCCTGGACCCCGGGGCCGGCCCGGCACCCAGCTCCGCGCTTCGGCACCGCACCGGTTCCGACCGCCTGGATCGCCGACCGCTACGGCCCGGACCACCTGGCCTGGACCGCCCCCGCGACGACTGACCCGCCGACGACGTCCGGGAGCGGTCGCGGTCGCGTCTCCGTTCCGTTCGGCATGCGTACGAAGTGGCCGACGGTCCGGGATCATGGGGGCAACCACTCGTGCGGCAAGGGGAGTTGCCATGGGGGACGACAGCGGGTTGGCATCGGCCGCGGCAGCGGCGCTGCTGGGCGACGGGCCGCACCGGGCGGTGGCGGACGTGGTGCGGGCGCGGCTGCGGATGGTGCCGGAGGGGGCCCGGGCACTGGCGGCGGTGGAAGCGGCCCCGGGAGACCCCCGGGCTCGGGCACTGCTGACCGCTGCGGTGGCGCAACTGCTCGCCTCCGACCGGGCGTTCGCGCAGTACCTGGCCACCACCGGGCTCGGGAAGCCGTCCGATCCGACCACTGTCCACCTGCGGACCGGCCCGCCGTCCGCGCCGCCGGGCAGCCCGACCACCGTCCAGCTGCGGGTCGACCCCGCGGCCGCCCGGGCGCTCGCCGCCCGCAGGAGCGGGACCGGGATCGTGGCGGCACTCGCCCTGGTGCTGGTCACCGCGCTGGTCGCGCTCGGCGTCCATCTGGGCTCGCGCCCGCTGCTGAAGCCGGGCGGGCCCGATCTGCCGCACGCCGCACCGGCCTTGCGCGACCCGGCGGTGCTGCGCGGCGTGCTGCCGCAACAGCCGCCGCTGCCCGGCTGGCAGCTGGAGCACGGTCCGGACTCGGGGACGGGCCAGGACGGCCCCGTGCCGTGCCTGCTGCCGAGCTCCTGCGACCGGCAACTCGGCTACGCCACCGTGCTGTTCGGAGCCCCGGACGTCCAGCAGGTGACGCTGAGCGCGGTCTCCTTCGACTCCCCCGGGGCGGCCGCGCAGGCCTTCGCCGCCACCCTCGACCAGACCCCCGGGGCCGAGCCCACGGCGGCGCCCCTGGCCGGGATCGGCGACCAGAGCGCCGCCCGCGTCGAGGGGTCGTCGGCGGTGGCGCTGGTCCGGGTCGGCAGCGTCCTGCTGCTGACGCGCGAGAACGACCCCGGCCGGGTGATCGGCGACAACCTGCTCCCCGGTCTCCTCCGGCTGCTCGCCGAACGCGCCCGGGCGGCCCAGCAGGGCAGCAGTCCGACTCCCTGACCGTCAGGGCTTGTCGAGGTAGGCCAGCACTGCCAGTACCCGCCGGTTGCCGTTCTCGTCGTCGGTGAGCCCGAGCTTGCCGAACATCGAGGTGGTGTACTTGCCGATCGCGCTGTCGCTGAGGAACAGCCGCCCCGCGATGGCCTGGTTGGACAGCCCCTCCGCCATCAGGGCGAGCACCTGCGACTCGCGCTCGGTGAGCCGGTCCAGCCGCCGGTTGGCGGGGGCCGAGGAGACCAGCGCGCCGATCACGGCCGGGTCCATGGCCGCGCCGCCCGCCGCCACCCGTTCCAGGGCGTCGAAGAACTGGTCGCCGTCGAACACGCTCTCCTTGAGGAAGTACCCGACGCCGCCCGCGCCGTCGGCCAGCAACTCCCGGGCGTAGAGCTGCTCGACGTGCTGGGAGAGGATCAGCACCGGCAGTCCGGGCACCTCCCGGCGTGCGGCGAGGGCCGCCCGCAGTCCCTCGTCCGACTGGGTCGGCGGCATCCGGACGTCGACGACGGCGACGTCCGGGCGCCAGGTCAGCAGGGCGTCGAGGGTCTCCGGTCCGGTGGTGGCCGTCGCGACCACCTGGTGCCCGTAGGCCTCGATCAGGTGGACCAGTCCCTCGCGCAGCAGGTAGAGGTCCTCGGCTACAACAATTCGCATGGCACCATGATCGTCGCTCGGGTCGGGCCGCCGACCGGGCTGGTGAGCTCCAGGGTGCCGTCGAACACCGCGAGGCGCCGCCGCAGTCCGGCGAGGCCTCCCCCGCTCCCCTCCGCGGCACCGCCGCGCCCGTCGTCCAGGACCTCCACCACGACACCGGTCTCGCTGTGCCCGACGGTGATCCGCACCGTCGCCGCCCCGGCGTGTTTGGCGGCGTTGGTGAGCAGTTCGGCGACCCCGAAGTACACCGCGGACTCGACCGGCGGCTCCAGCCGGAACGGCCCGTCGGTGCCGACGGCCACGTCGAGCGGGCTGTTCAGGGCGAGCGCGCGGACGGCGTCCACCAGCCCGCGCTCGTTCAGCAGCGGCGGGTTGATGCCCCGGACCAGGTCGCGCAGTTCGGCCAGCGAGCTCGCCGCGCCGGCCCGGGCCGCCCGCATCAACGCCCGGGCCCGCTCGGGATCGGCCTCCATCAGCTTCTCCGCGGTGGCCAGCGAGAGTCCGAGCGCGACCAGGCCCGCCTGCGCGCCGTCGTGCAGGTCCCGTTCGATCCGGCGGATCTCGGCGGCCTGGGCGACCGTCACGTCGGCCCGCTGGGCGGTCAGCTCGTCCACCCGCTCGGCCAGCAGCATCGCGCCGGACGGGCCGAGGAAGCGGACGGCCACCGGCTCCACCAGCCGCCAGGCGTACGGCGAGGCGGCGACGGCCGCCACCGCGGCCGTCGCCCCGACCAGCCGGGCCGCCGGCTCCGGCCGCAGCAGCCCGTACACCGCCGACACCGCCACGGCCGGCGGGAGCAGCGCGGCCAGGCCCGCCGTGAACGGGACGGTCACGGCGAACCGCAGGTCGCGCCAGGTGGCCGGGTCGCTCCACCAGGTCCGCCAGGACTGGTCCATGAGGGCGTCCCTGCGGCTGCGCTCGTAGCCGTACCCGTTCCACCAGTAGCCGGTGGACATCCGGGTGACCGGCCCGGCCGTCCGGTAGCCGGCCGGAACGACGGTGCCGGTCCACCGCTCGACCAGGAAGCGCACCGCCCGGCAGACCGGACGGGCCAGGGCGAGCGTGCCGGTGCCCGCCAGCACCACGGGCAGCAGCCAGGACCACGGGTTGGCCGGGCCCCAGAGGACACCCAGGGCCGCGGCCGCCGCCCAGAGCGCCGGGATCGGCAGGGTGACGGCCGCCACCGCGACCGCCCGCAGGAACCCCCGCGCCGCGCGCCCGCCCCATGAACCCATGCCCCGCCCCCGCTCTCCGTCCGATGCGACCACTGTGCACCGTACGGAAACCGTCGGTGTCCTGCGAGGCCGAAGAGTGTGGCCGGCCCCACCCCATCGTGGGCCCCGGCCCATCCGCCACGCGCACGGCCCGCGTCCGTCGCCCGAATGCATGTATCGCTCTCTTGACTGGCGTCACCGACACGCCATACTGGCCTCACTCCCGCTCGCACGATGAGGTGCCCGCCCATGGAGCTCTCCCCCTCAGCGCACGTGGACACGTTCTGTCGAGACCACCTCCCACCCTTCGAGCAGTGGCCGGAACTCCTCTTCGAACTCCCGGAGTTGGCCTACCCCGACCGCCTGAACTGCGCCGCCGCACTACTCGACGACACCATCGAACGCCTCGGCCCGGACCGCCGCTGCCTGCTCACCGCCACCGAGCGGTGGTCCTACGGCGAACTGCGCGACCGCGCCGACCGGATCGCCCGCCTGCTGACCGAGGACCTCGGCCTCGCCACCGGCAACCGGGTCCTGCTGCGCGGCCCCAACACCCCCTGGCTGGCCGCCTGTTGGCTCGGCGTCCTGAAGGCCGGCGGGGTGGCCGTGACCACCGTGCCGCTGCTGCGGGCCGCCGAACTGAGCGAACTGTGCGGCATCGCCAAGCCCGCCGTCGCCCTGTGCGACCACCGCTTCCTGGCCGAACTGCACCGGGCGCACACCCCCGGGCTGCGCGTCCTGCCCTACGGCGGTACCGGCCCGGAGGACCTCACCGCCCGCTGCGCGGCCACACCCGCCGGCTTCACCGCCGTCCCGACCGCCGCCGACGACGTCGCGCTGATCGCCTTCACCTCCGGCACCACCGGCCGCCCCAAGGCCACCCTGCACTTCCACCGCGATGTGCTCGCCATCGCCGACACCTTCTCCCGCCACCTGCTGCACCCCACTCCCGAGGACCTGTTCGCCGGCACCCCGCCGCTCGGCTTCACCTTCGGCCTCGGCGGCCTGCTGGTCTTCCCGCTGCGGGCGGGCGCCGCCGGTCTGCTGCTGGAGCAGGCCACCCCCGAGCAGCTCGCCGAACAGGTCCGCCGGCACCGGGTGAGCGTGCTGTTCACCGCGCCGACCGCCTACCGGACGATCCTCGCCGCCGGGCTGGCCGACCGGCTGGCCGGGGTGCGGTGCTGCGTCTCGGCGGGCGAGCCACTGCCAGCCGCCGTCGGACAGGCCTTCCACGCGGCCACCGGGCGGCGGCTGATCGACGGCATCGGCGCCACCGAGCTGCTGCACGTGTTCGTCTCGGCCGCCGGGCAGGACATCCGCCCCGGCGCCACCGGCAAGCCGGTGCCCGGCTACCGGGCCACGGTGCTGGACGGGCAGGGCCGCCCGGTGCCGGACGGCGAACCCGGGCTGCTCGCCGTCAAGGGCCCGACCGGCTGCCGCTACCTGGACGACGAGCGCCAGCTCGACTACGTCCGCGACGGCTGGAACCTCACCGGCGACACCTACGTCCGGGACGGCGACGGCTACTTCTGGTACCGGGCGCGCCATGACGACATGATCGTCTCGGCCGGCTACAACATCGCCGGGCCCGAGGTGGAGCAGGCGCTGGCCGCCCACCCCGACGTGGCCGACTGCGCGGTGGTCGGCGCGCCGGACGAGCGGCGCGGCACCGTGGTCAAGGCGTACGTGGTGCTGCGCGCGGGCGTCCCGGCCGGCCCGGAGACGGTGCGCGCGCTCCAGGAGCACGTCAAGGGCGCCATCGCGCCGTACAAGTACCCGCGGGCGGTCGAGTTCGTGCCCGAGCTGCCGCGCACCGCGACTGGCAAGCTGCACCGCGCCGAGCTGCGGCGACGGGCCGCACTGACCCCGGCCAGCGTCGCCATCGAGCGCCGGGTGGAGTGGTCCGACACCGACGCCGCCGGGCACTACCACTTCTCCGCCGTGCAGCGCTGGGCCGAGGCGGCGGAGGCCGCGCTGCTGCGCCGGCTCGGGCTGGCGGAGCTGTTCGGGCGGATACCCCGGGTGCACTTCGAGGCGGACTACCGCGAGCGGCTCTGGTTCGGCGACCTGGTCCGCACCGAGCTGCGGGTGGTCCGGGTCGGCGGCTCCTCACTGCACTACGCCTTCGAGGTGTACGGCCCACACGGGCTGGCCGCGAGCGGGCGGATGTCGGTGGTGCACGCCGCCCCGCACGAGGCGGGCGCCGTGCCGTGGCCCGCGCAGGTCCGCCGCACCCTGGCGGAGGCCGGGCCGCAGCGCCCCGAGGTGCTCGCATGACCGCGGTGGCCCGGCGGATCGCGGTGATCGGCGCCGGGCCCGGCGGGCTCTACTTCGCCGCCCTGGCCAAGCAGCTGGCACCCGAACGGGAGCTCACCGTCTTCGAACGGGACGGCCGGGACGACGAGTTCGGCTTCGGCGTGGTCTTCTCCGACGAGACCCTGGACGGCATCGCCCAAGCCGACCCGCGGGTCTTCGCGGCGATCAGCGCCGAGTTCGCCCGCTGGAGCGACATCGACGTCCGCTACGCGGGCGAGGTGCGCACCAGCGGAGGCCACGGCTTCGCCGCCCTGGACCGCAACCGGCTGCGCGCCATCCTGCGGCGGCGCTGCGCCGAGCTGGCGGTGGACGTGCGCTACCGCACCCCCGCCCCACCGGTGGACGAACTGGCCGCCGAGTACGACCTGGTGGTGGCCGCCGACGGCATCCGCTCCGGCACCCGGGCGGCCCATCCGGAGGCCTTCCGCCCGGAGCTGGACGAACGCCACTGCCGCTACATGTGGCTCGCCACCGACAAGGTCTTCGAGGCCTTCACCTTCATCGTCGAGCAGTACGACTTCGGCGTCCTCCAGGTGCACGCCTACCCGTACAGCGCCACCCGCTCGACCTTCATTGTCGAAGCGGCCGCGGACGCCTGGCACCGTGCGGGCTTCGAGTCCCTGGCCGCCCGGGAGTTGACGCGCGGCGAGAGCGACCTGGCCAGCGTGCGGCGCTGCGCCGAGCTGCTGGCCGGCCACCTGGACGGCCACCGGCTGATCCCCAACGCCTCCCGCTGGATCCGCTTCACCACCGTCCGCAACGGGAGTTGGCGCCACCGCAACACGGTGCTGCTCGGCGACGCCGCGCACTCCGCGCACTTCTCGATCGGCTCGGGCACCAAGCTCGCCCTGGAGGACGCCCTCGCCCTGGCCGCAGCGCTGAGCGAACATCCCACCCTGGACAGCGCGTTGGAGTCCTACGAGGCCGAGCGGCGCCCGGTGGTGGAGTCCACCCAGCGCGCCGCGCAGGCCAGCCTGGAGTGGTTCGAGACCATCGGGCGGCGCACCGGGCAGGGCGCCGACCAATTCGCCTTCAACCTGCTCACCCGCAGCCGGCGGGTCACCTACGGCAACCTGCGCGCCCGCGACCGGGCCTTCGTGGACGCCGTGGACACCGCCTTCGGCGGCTCACCCGGGGTGCCGCCGATGTTCCGGCCACTGAAACTGGGCGCGCTGGAGCTGCGCAACCGTATCGTGGTGCCCCCGCTGGCCACCTTCACCTCCCCCGACGCGCTGCCCAGCGGCTTCGACCGGGCTCAGCTGACCGGGCACGCGCTCGGCGGCGCGGGGCTCGTCCTCGCCGGGATGACCGCGGTCGACCCCGAGGGCCGGGCCACCAACCGCTGCCCGGGCCTGTGGACCGACCACCAGGAGGCGGCCTGGCGCCAACTCCTGGACGCTGTCCGGTCGGTGAGCGACACCCCGGTCGGCATCCAGCTGACCCACGCCGGCCGCCGCGGCGCCACCGCCGCCCCCGGGCCGGACGGCATCGGGCGCCCGCTGGCCGACGGCTGGCCGCTGACCGCGCCCTCGGCCATCCCGTGGGACGCCGACAGCCCGGTGCCGCACGAGGCGAGCGAGATCCAACTCACCTCCATCACCGCGGACTTCGCGGCCGCCGCCGAACGCGCCGGCCGGGCCGGGTTCGACGCGCTGGAGCTCCAGTTCGGACACGGCCATCTGCTCTCCTCCTTCCTCTCGCCGCTCACCAACCACCGAACCGACCACTACGGCGGCCCGCTCGCGAACCGGCTGCGGCTGCCCCTGGAGGTGCTGACCGCGGTGCGCGCCGTCTGGCCGGCCGGCCGGCCCCTGCTGGTGCGGATCTCGGCGAGCGACTGGGCGCCCGGCGGCACCACCGAGGAGGAGGCCGTGGCGATCTGCCGGGCGCTCGCCGAGGCGGGGGCCGACGCGCTGGACGTCTCCACCGGCGAGGTGGTGGCGCACCAGCGGCCGCCGTACGGGCGTGGCTACCAGACGCCCTTCGCCGAGCTGATCCGCGCCGCCACCGGCCTGCCCACCATCGCGGTCGGCGCGATCTCCGGGCCGGACGACGCGAACTCCGTCCTGCCGGCCGGGCGGGCCGACCTGGTCGCGGTCGGCCGGGCGCAGCTGTACGACCCGCTCTGGACGCTGCACGCCGCCGCCGAACAGGGCTACACCGGGCCCGGGGCCCGCTGGCCCGAGCCCTGGCGGGCGGGCAGCCGCAAGCCGCCGGGCCCGAACGCCGACCGGGTCGCCCCGCGCCTGCACCTGCTGCGCGAGCCGCCCGCGCCCGTCCACCGCCGCTGGTCACCACCGCTTCCCGAGGAGTGACGGATGCCCCACCTGCCCCGCTTCACCGCCGCCGCCGTGCAGGCCTCCCCGGTCTACCTGGATCCGGCCGCCACCGTCGACAAGGCCGTCGCACTGGTCCAGGAGGCGGCCCGCCGCGGCGCCGAACTGGTCGTCTTCCCCGAGGTCTTCGTCCCCGGCTACCCGTACTGGAACTGGACGATGAACCCGGTGCAGGGCTCGCCCTGGTTCGAGCGCCTGTACCGCGCCGCCGTGGACGTCCCCGGTCCGCACGTCGACGCCCTGTGCGCCGCCGCCCGGCAGGCCGGCGTGGTGCTGGTGATCGGGATCTGCGAGCGCGGCCGGCCCGCCCTCGGGACGCTGTACAACACCCTGCTGATCATCGGCTCGGACGGAGAACTGCTCAGCGCGCACCGCAAGTTGGTGCCGACCTGGGCCGAGAAGCTGACCTGGGCGCAGGGCGACGGCAGCACCCTCAAGGTGCACCCCACCAGCGTCGGCCCGCTCGGCGCGCTGGCCTGCGGCGAGAACACCAACCCGCTGGCCCGCTTCACCCTGCTGGCCCAGGGCGAACTGGTCCACGCCGCCTGCTACATCGCGCTGCCGGTGGGCCCCGAGGACTACGACATGGCGGACTCGATCGCGCTGCGCACGGCCGCCCACTGCTTCGAGGGCAAGGTGTTCTCGGTCGTCTCCTGCTCCACCATCTCGCCCGAGATGGTGGAGCAGCTCGCCGGCGACGACCCGCGGGTCCGTAAGCAACTCGCCCGCCCGCACAGCGCCCTGTCCGGGATCTTCGGTCCGGACGGCCGTGCCGTCACCGATCCGCTGGTGGACGAGGAGGGCATCGTCTACGCCGAGATCGACCTCGGCCGCTGCGTCCAGCCCAAGCAGATGCACGACATCGTCGGCCACTACAACCGCTTCGACGTCTTCCGGCTGCACGTGGACGACCGTCCGCTGCGGCCGCTGGTCTTCCCCGAGGAGCAGGCGTGACCAGCCTCGAAAGCACCCCGCACCACGGCGATCCGCTCACCGACGACGACCGGATCGGCCGGGCCCGGGTCACCGACAGCCCCGAACTACTCGCCTACTACGAGGAGTTGGCGGAGCACCAGGCCGGCGCCCTGTGGACGGTCGCGAACGAGATCGAACCCTGGTACCCCCAGCCGAAGTCCGTCCCGGTGCTCTGGCGCTACGCCGACCTCCGTCCACTGGTGGGCAAGGCGCTGCCCCTGGTGAAGGCCGACGACGCGGGGCGCCGGGTGGTGATGCTGGTGAACCCCGGTCGGCGCGAACTGAGCGCCGCCGTCGGCCTGTTGTACACCGGCCTCCAGATCATGGGCCCCGGCGAGGCGATGACCGCGCACCGTCACCAGGCCTCCGCCCTGCGCTTCGTCCACGAGGGCACCGGTGCCTGGACGATCGTGGACGGGCAGAAGCTGAAGGTCGGCCCGCGGGACTTCGCCATCACCCCCAACAACACCTGGCACGAGCACGGGAACGAGTCCGACGACGCCCCGGTGATCTGGCAGGACGGCCTGGACATCCCGCTGGTCAACACGCTCGACGCCAACTTCTACGAGGTCCACCCCGAGCTCCACCAGCGGCCCGGGCCGGTCATCAACTCCTCACTGCTCAGCTACGGCGCCAACCTGCTGCCGTACGGCGTCGAGAAGTGGACCAGGCCCTACTCGCCGCTGTTCGGCTGGCCCTGGGAGCCCAGTTACGAGGCGCTGGCCCGGCTCGCCCGCGCCACCGAGGGCTCGCCCTACGAGGGCGTGATCATGGAGTACACCAACCCGGTCACCGGCGGCCCGGTGATGCCGACCATGTCCGCCCACCTGCAACTGCTGCGCCCGGGCCAGGCCACCCGCGCCCACCGGCACACCGGCTCGGTGGTCTACACGGCGGCCAAGGGGCACGGCGTCTCGGTGGTCGCCGGGCATCGCTTCGAGTGGCGGCAGGGGGACATCTTCGTCGTGCCGTCCTGGGCCTGGCACGAGCACGCGAACCTCGACCAGGGCGAGGACGCCTGCCTGTTCTCCTTCGACGACTTCCCGCTGACCCGTTCACTCGGCCTCCACCGCGAGGAAACCCACCCGGACGGGCACCAGCCCACCACGACCGCCTGACCAGGGAGCCCACCGCCATGCAGCTGCTGACCTTCCGCGCCGACGGCGAGGACACCCCCCGCCTCGGCGCCCGGCTCGACGGCGACCGGATCGCCGACCTGACCGCCCTCGCCACCGCCGCCGGAGTCCGGCTCCCCGCCGACCTCCTCGGGTTGATCCGCGCCGGGCGGCCCGCCCTGGCCACCGTCCACGCGCTGCTCGCCGCAGTCCCGCCCACCCGGCCGCTCGCCGAGGTCTCGCTGTGCGCGCCACTGCGCCCCGGCAAGATCGTCGGCGTCGGGCTCAACTACGTGGAGCACGTGGCCGAGGCGCACCGCAGCCTGGACACCGACCGCGAACTGCCGGACCGCCCGGTGCTGTTCAGCAAGCCCTCGACCGCCGTCACCGGCCCCGGCCGACCCATCCTGCACAACGCCCACCTCACCAAGCAGCTCGACTGGGAGTGCGAACTCGCCGTGGTGATCGGCACATCCGCCTTCCGGGTGGCCGAGGCCGACGCACTGCGGCACGTGTTCGGCTACAGCATCGTCAACGACATCAGCGCCCGCGACCAGCGCCGCTCCGGGCAGTGGTTCTTCTCCAAGGGCCAGGACAGCTACGCGCCGTTCGGCCCGGTCGTGGTGACGGCCGACGAGATCCCGGATCCGCAGCGGCTCGACCTCTCGCTGCGGGTCAACGGCGAGCTGCGGCAGGACTCCAACACCCGCCACATGCTGTTCGGCGTCGCCCGGCTGATCGCCGACATCTCCTCCGGGATCACCCTGGAACCGGGCGACGTGATCGCCACCGGCTCCCCCTCGGGCGTCGGCGCCGGGATGGTGCCCCCGCAGTTCCTCCAGCCCGGCGACCTGGTCGAGGCCACCATCGAGCGGATCGGCACGCTCGCCAACCCGGTGATCGACGCCCGATGATCGACGCCCGGTGATCGACGCCCGCTGAGAGGAGCCCCGCCCGATGACCACCTACCGGATCGGCCAGATCGTCCCCAGTTCCAACGTCACCATGGAGACCGAGGTCCCCGCCCTGCTGCGGGCCCGCGAGGCGGTCGCCCCCGAACGGTTCACCTTCCACTCCAGCCGGATGCGGATGACCAGGGTCACCCCCGAGCAACTGCGCGCCA
The DNA here is from genome assembly GCF_032654805.1 of Kitasatospora brasiliensis. NCBI lineage: Bacteria > Bacillati > Actinomycetota > Actinomycetes > Kitasatosporales > Streptomycetaceae > Kitasatospora > Kitasatospora brasiliensis. The sequence continues at coordinate 204,068 of NZ_JAUOOW010000004.1, read as the reverse complement.
TGGACGCCGAGTCCGACCGCTGCGCCGCCGAGCTCTCGGACGCCCGGGTGGACGTGCTCGGCTACGCCTGCCTGGTCGCGGTGATGGCCGCCGGCCCCGGCTACCACCGCGACGCCGAGCGGCGGCTGCACTTGCGCACCGTCCAGAACGGTGCCCCCGCGCCCGTGGTCACCAGCGCCGGGGCCCTGGTCGCCGGGCTACACGAACTCGGGGCCGCGAAGGTGGCCATGGTCACCCCGTACCTGCGGCCGCTGGCCCGGACGGTGGTCGAATACCTCGCCGCGGAGGGCATCGAGGTGCTCGACCACGCCGCCCTGGAGATCGCCGACAACCTCGACGTGGCCGCCCACGATCCGGCCAAGCTGCCCGCGATCGCCCGCGGTCTCGCCTACACCGAGGCGGACGCGGTGGTGCTCTCGGCCTGTGTGCAGCTGCCCTCGCTGTCCGCCGTCGAGGAGGCCGAGCAGCAGCTGGGCAAGCCGGTGGTCTCGGCCGCCGTCTGCACCACCCACCAGCTCCTGCGGGCCCTCGGCCTGCCCGCCTTCGCCCCGGGGGCCGGGCAGTTGCTCTCCGGGGCGTACGCGTAGGACGGCTCGGGCGCCCGGGAAGGCAGGAACCCACGCCCTCGGACCGGCACTCTCGTTATGATCGCCACCACCGTCGGGGAGGAGGGCCCGCGCATGTCCGAGAGCACCACCCGGCCCAGCTCCCTGATCCACACCGTCTACGGCGAGTTCGTCCGCCGCCTCGGCGGCTGGATATCCATCGCCGACCTGATCGCGCTGCTGGCCGAGCTGGACGTCGACGGCCCGGCCGTCCGCTCGGCGACGTCCCGGCTGAAGAAGGCCGGCACCCTGCTCCAGGAGCGCCGCGCGGGGACCGGGTACCGGCTCGCGCCGGCGATGGAGCCGGTCTTCGAGGAGGGCGACCGGCGGATCTTCCACAGCCTGGGGCCCGCCGAACTGGCGGACGGCTGGGTGGTGGCGGTCTTCTCCGTCCCCGAGTCCGCCCGCGCCCACCGCCACCAGCTGCGCTCCCGGCTGAGCTGGCTCGGCTTCGGCAACGCCGCCCCCGGGGTCTGGCTGGCGCCCGCCCGGCTGCTGCCGGACGCCCGCCGGCTGCTGGACCGGCTCGGGCTGAGCGCCTACGTCCACCTGTTCCTCTCCGCCGAGTACGCGGGCTTCGCCGATCTCCGTACGGCGGTGGCGAGTTGGTGGGACCTCCCGGCGATCGAGGCGCAGTACGCGGCCTTCGTCGGCACCTGGCGCCCGGCCGCCGAGGAGCTGCGCGGGCGCTCGCCGGTCGACCCGGCCGAGGCGTTCCGCGACTACGTGCCGATGCTCACCCAGTGGCGCCGGCTGCCGTACCTGGACCCCGGGCTGCCCGCCCAGCTGCTGCCCGCCGGCTGGAACGCGGTGCCGGCCCGCGCGGTGTTCACCGAGTTGCACGGACTGCTCGCCGGGCCCAGCCTGCGGTACGTCGAGAAGGTCACCGGGCAGTCCCGCCGTCCCCAGGAGCCGCAATGACCGACCCCGCCCCCGCCTCGACCGCCGGGCTGCTGATCCGCGCCGCCGCCGTGCACACCCTGGTGCCCGGCGAGCCGCCGCGTCGCGCGATCGCCGTCACCGGCGGCCGGATCACCGCTCTCGCCCCCGCGCCCGACGGACTGGACGCCCTGATCGGGCCGGACACCGAGGTGGTGGACGCCCCCGGCTCGACCGTGCTGCCCGCCTTCGACGACACCCACACCCACCTGGTCCTGGCCGCCCAGAGCGTCCACGGGGTGCCGGTCCACCGGGCCCGCGACCTGACCGAGTTCCTCGGCCTGATCCGCGAGCGCGCCGCCCGCACCCCCGCCGGGGAGTGGATCCACACCACGGTCAACTGGCAGGAGGCGCTGCTGACCGAGCAACGGATGCCCACCACCGCCGAGTTGGACGCGGCCACCGCCGACCACCCGGTGCTGGTGCGGCGCGGCGCGTACAACATGGTGCTCAACTCGGCGGCGCTGCGGCTGGCCGGGATCACCGAGGCCACCGAGGCGCCGCCCGGCGGCGTGATCGAGCGCGACGAGCACGGGCGGCTCACCGGCCGACTGGTCAACCGGGCGGTGGAGCCGGTCGAACGGGTGCTGCCACGCCCCACCCTCGCCGAGCGGATCGAGGGCCTGCGCGCCGCCTCCGCCGCCTTCGCCGCCACCGGGATCGGCACCGTCCGCGACTGCCTCGTCCCCGTCGAGGACCTCGACGTGCTGGACGCCGCCCGGGCCGAGGGCGCGCTCGCCGTCCGGGTCCGGGCCCTGGTGTCCGGCTTCGCGGCCCGTACGCCCGAGCAGGTGGACGCGCTGCTGGACCGGATGGACGCCTGGCGCGCCGCCGGCCGGGACGACGACCGACTCAGCCTGTGGGGCGTCAAGTTCGGCATCGACGGCGGCTTCGAGGCGGGCGCGCTGGAGGAGCCCTACCAGGGGCAGCCGTGCTACCACGGCCGACTGCTCTGGGAGCCGGTCGAGCTGCTCGCGGCGGTGGACCGGGTGGTCGGACGCGGCTGGCGGGTCGGCGTGCACGCCTGGGGGGACCGGGGACTGCGCGTACTGCTGGACGTCTTCGAGCAGGTGGTCAAGCGCCGCCCCGGCCTGCCGCCCGGCACCCTGGTGGTCGAGCACGGCGGCCTGGCCCGCCCCGAACAGCGGGCCCGGGCGATCGCGCTCGGCGTCCCGGTGACGGTCCAGCACCCGCTGCTGCACGACGGCGCGCTCACCCAGCAGCGGGCCTGGGGCGAGGAGCGCACCGCCGCGCTCTTCCCGCTGCGCGAGTGGCTGGACGAGGGGGCGCTGCTCACCGGCGGCTCGGACTTCCCGGTCGGCCCGTACGGCGCGATGGTGTCGGTGTGGGGCATGACGACCAGGGACACCACGGCCGGGGTGATCGGCCCGGAGCACGCGATCGGACGGGCCGAGGCGGTCGCGCTGCACACCGTGAACGCGGCCCGACTGACCGGCGAGAGCGGTGTGCGCGGCAGCCTGCGCCCCGGGGCGTACGCCGACCTCACGGTGTGGCCGCTCGATCCGCTGGACTGCCCGGCGGACGCGCTGCGCGAGTTGCTTCCCAGCCGCACGGTGGTCAACGGTCGCACCGTGCACCACATGTGACGGATGGTCAGGCTGCGGCGAGCTCCCGCAGGTCGATGCCGCGGTGCAGCGCGCGCAGGTCCTCGTGCAGCGTGGACGGCGGGACGACGAGCACCCCGCAGCGGGCCCGCTTGAGGCACTGCCGGGCGACCGAGCGGCGCAGCGCACGACGCAGCCCGGTCCGCAGGCCGCCCTGCTCGCCGCTGGAGACCACCAGCAGGTCGTCCGGGCGGTCGGCGAGTCCGGTCAGCACGGCGGCGGCCTCGCCGCGCAGGACCATCGGCTGCGACGGCAGGCCGATCGGCAGGCCGCCGAAGGCCTGCCCCAGCGCCTGCTCCAGCCGCCCCTCGGCCAGCTCCTGCCAGGCGCGCAGCAGCGGCGGGCACGGCCGGGCACGGTAGTTGCGCTCGCCGCCGACCGGCGTCCAGGCGAGCACCGGGACCAGGACGGCCTGCCGGGCCCTGGCCTCCTCCGCCGCCCGGTGCAGGGCGGTCAGGCTGTGCAGTGAGCCGCTGACTCCGACGATGACGCGGGCGCCGTCCGACATGATCCTTCGCTTTCCGATGTCAAATCTCTTCGATGTCTGCGATTAAGCTGCCACACCGTTCGCTTGACCTGCAAATCGAAGGCATTCACTGAATATCACCTTGCATCGCCCGGCATACCCATACCCCGGCCTTCCATGCCCCGACCGTCCATGCCCCGACCCTCCAGGCCCGGCCCGCCCCCGCCCGAGCCGTCCACCAGTCGGACCTCCTGGAGCAGCCCCCAGGTGAAGTCGGCCTGACACGAGCGCGGCCGCCCGTCGGCGTCCGGCGCCGTGAAGTCCAGCCGGAACCTGGTCGGCGCGCTCCCCTCACGCGGCACGGCACGGGGGAACGCGACCCCGACGTCACCCACCACACAGCTCCACGGCGTGAGGTCGGCCAGCGTGCGCAGCGCGGGCGCCGGGGCGCCGGCCGCCCGCACCAGCCACTCGTTCAGCAGCCGGCCGCGGATCTCCGCCGGGCCGAGCAGGATCTCGAAGCGCAGCTCGGGCCAGAGCGGCAGCGCCCACTGCCGCACGGTGCAGGCGAGGTCGCCGATCCGGCGCGGCGCGCTCGCCTCGGCGGGGCCGAGCACGGCGGTGTACCGGGCGGCGCCGCGCGGGAACCCGGGTGCGCGGAGCATCGCCTGCCAGCGCTTGTTCGCCTCCCGCATCGAGGTCCGGGTGGCGCCGAGCCGCCGCACCGCGTCCTCGACCAGTCCGGGCTGGAAGTCGGCCATCCGACGCAGCAGCACCAGCTGGAACTCGGTGACCCCGAAGCCATTGATCGCCATGCCAGAAGCCTAGAACTCTTCCCATATTCGAGCGCACGTTCGAATTGCGGCGTACCCTGGCCCCATGCACGGCACCGTCCACCTCCAGCCCTCGCTGTTCGACGACGCGGACCGCGGCGGCATCCGCCTCGGCCCGCTCGACGGCCTGCGTCGGCAGCCGCTCGGTGACGGCGCCTGGCTGGACCTGCTGCCGGGCTGGCTGCACGGGGCGGACGAGCTGTTCGAGCAGCTGGCCACCACCGTGCCGTGGCGGGCCGAGCGCCGCGAGATGTACGAGCGGACGGTCGACGTCCCCCGCCTGCTGGCCTCCTACCCGGAGCGGGCCGAACCGCCGCACCCGGTGCTCGGCCAGGCCCGGGCGCTGCTGAGCCACCACTACGCCGAGGAGCTGGGCGAGCCGTTCCGCACCCTCGGCCTCTGCTACTACCGGGACGGCCGGGACAGCGTGGCCTGGCACGGCGACCGGATCGGGCGCGGCGCCCGCGAGGACACCATGGTGGCGATCCTCTCCGTCGGCGAGCCGCGCGTCCTGGCCCTGCGGCCCCGCTCCGGCGGCGCGGCCTCCGTCCGCCACCCGCTCGGCCACGGCGACCTGGTGGTGATGGGCGGCTCCTGCCAGCGCACCTGGGAGCACGCGATCCCCAAGACGGCCCGCCCGGTGGGCCCCCGGATCAGCATCCAGTTCCGGCCGCACGGGGTCTCCTGAGCTTGCCGCGCACCCGCCGGGCGCGGAGGCTGGCGAGAGGCGCCGAAGGCGCCGGGCGCCCGCCGCCGAACCCGCCAGGAGGGCCGCATGCCGAAGCCGGGCAACTACCGCGCCGGAATCCCGTGCTGGGTCGTGCTCTCGACGCCGGACACCGCCCGGGCGCAGGCCTTCTACGGTGCGCTGTTCGACTGGAAGTTCGTCCCGACCGGCCCCACCGAGGCGGTGGCCACCCGGTACGGCGCCCAGGTCGCGGCCCTCGAACGGGCCCGCCCGGCCGACCCGACCGCCGCCTGGACCACCTTCCTCGCCTGCCCGGACCCGCTGCGCACCACCGCCGCCGTCCGGGCCGGCGGCGGACGCCCGGTCCGCGGGCCGTACGAGGTGCCCGAACAGGGCCGCGCCGTGCTCGCCGTGGACCCGCTCGGCGCCCGCTTCGGACTCTGGCAGGCCGGCACCATCGACGGCGCCGGGCTGGTCGACGAGCCGGGCGCGCTCGCCTGGAACGAGCACCTCTCCCCCGACCCCGACGCCGCCCGGGCGTTCTACCGCCGGGTCTTCGGCTACACCTACGACCGGCCGCGGGCGGGCCACACCCTCGCCCGGGTCGCCGGGCACCCCGCGTGCAGCATCGGCCCCGCCACCCCGGGCACGGGCGCGGCCGCGCGCTGGCTGGCCCACTTCGCGACCGAGGACACCGACCGTACGACGGAGCGGCTGCGCACCCTCGGCGGCGCCGTGCTCGCCGGGCCCGCCCCGGCGCCGTTCGGCCGCACCGCGCTGGTCCGGGACGACGCCGGCGCGGAGTTCGCGCTGGTCGCCGTCCCGGCCCGCGGCTCCGCGGCGGCCGCCTGAGTCCGGTCCGGATCCTTCCCTTCCGTCCCGCCAACTTGCCCATCAGGCACGCTGGTTCGCCCGGAGGCCCCGCCCGGCCGACTGTCCGTCACGACCGCTACGGTGCTGGGATGAGTTCCTTCCTGAGCGCGTACCTGGTCGACCCCGCGGAGCTCCGTGCCCGGGTCGGCAGCGGCAACGACGGGGCGGTCGACGAGGCCCTCGCGTACTTCGGCCCGTCCCTGGACAGGTCCGACGAGCACTTCACCGACGAGATCGCGCAGGGCGCTCCGACCGCCCGGGAGGCGCTGCGCGCCGTGGTGCACGGCGGTCCCTACTCCGAGGACGAGGACCACGCCTTCCAGTACGGCTACGCGTACCGGCGGCTGTGCTGGCTGGTCGGGCAGCCCCTGGAGGTCGACTCCTTCGGCCCGTTCCGGGGCAACTGGCTGGACGTGGTCGACGAGGGCCTGAAGGCGTACGGGATCACCGCCGTCTCGGTCGCGGAGTTCCAGTACGCGGGTCTGCCCGGCAACCTGCCCTCCTGCGACGTGCCCTCCTGCGGCACCTGGTCGGCCGCGGACTGCCGGGAGGCGCTGGAGCAGTTCGAACAGGCCGAGCGCGAGGGCCGCACCCCCGTGCCGGAGCGCGAGGTGGCCGAGGCCGTCGCGGAGGTGGTCGGCTGGCTCCGGCTCGCGCAGCGCTGGAAGGACGGCGACATCGTCGGCTTCGTTTCCTGAGCGGCTTCGTTTCCTGAGCGGCTTCGTTTCCCGAGCGGCCTCGTTTGCTGAGCGGCCGTGTTTCCTGAGCGGCCGCGTTCGCTGAGCGGTCGCGTTCGCTGAGCGGCCGCCCTTCCGAGCCGCCGTGTCCCGAACGACCGCGGGAGTCCCGAACGGTGACGGGACTCCCGGGTGCTCCTCGGTCGGCGGAGGTCAGTCCTTCACCGCGCCGGCCAGCCCGGAGACCAGCTTGCGCTGCACCGCGATGAAGAAGATCAGCACCGGCACGGTCATCAGCGTGGACGCCGCCATGATGCCGCCCCAGTCGTTCTCGTCCGGCTTGAAGAAGACCAGCAGCGCCGAGGGCAGGGTCTGGTTCTGGGTGGCGCTGATGATGAAGGTCTTGGCGAAGACGAAGTCGTTCCAAGCCGCGATGAAGGAGAACACGCTGGTGGCGGCGAGGCCCGGCGCCACCAGCGGCAGCAGGATCCGCCACAGGATGCGGGTCCGGCCGGCGCCGTCGATCTGCGCCGCCTCCTCGATCGAGGCCGGCACGGCCGCGACGAAGCCGCGCATCATCCAGATCCCGAACGGCAGCGAGAACGCCAGCTGCACCAGGACCAGTGAGGCCAGGGTGTTCAGCCCGATGCCGGGGGCGAACCGCCCGGCGTCGCGGAACATGAAGAACAGCGGGATGGTCAGCGCCTCGACCGGGATCATCTGGGCGATCAGGAACATCACCATGATGGTGGTGCGGAACCTGAACCGGAACCTGGTCACGGCCACGGCCGCCAGGAAGACCACGATCGCCGACAGCACCACCACCGACAGCGCGACCACCAGGCTGTTCAGGAAGTACCGGCCGAAGCCGTCCACGCTGAGCACCTGACGGAAGCTCTCCAGCGTGGGGTGGGCGGTCCACGGCTTCGGGTCGAGCGACTGGATCTCGCCCTTGGGCTTGAAGGCCGAGAGCACCATCCAGAAGATCGGGAAGGCGGTGACCACGGCCAGCAGGACGGCGCCGGTGTTGGCGGCCAGCCGCCACCGGCCCCGGGTGTTCCGGGCGCCGCGGGTGCTCCGGGCCGGCTTCACGGCAGCGAGGGGGTTCGCCGGGCTCACAGTTCGTTCCCCGTCCGTCGCAGGGTGCGGATGTACAGGACCGTCGGGATCACCAGGATCAGCAGCATGATCACGCCGATCGCCGCGCCCAGCCCGTACTGCGAGGAGGCGAACGCCTTCTGATACGCGTACACGTTGAGCACCAGGTTCTGGCCCGCGATGCCGCCGCCCTCGGTCATCACATAGATCTGGGTAAAAACCTTGAAGTCCCAGATCACCGACTGGATCACCACGATGGTCAGGATCGGCCGCAGCATCGGCGCGGTGATCCGGCGGAAGGTGGTCCAGGTGTTGGCGCCGTCCAGGGCGGCCGCCTCCAGGATCTCCTCCGGGATGGCCCGGATGCCCGCGTAGAGGGTGACCATCACGAACGGGTAGGAGTGCCACACCACCACGGCCCCGACGATCAGGAACGCCGTCCACTTGTCGTAGAACCAGTTGAACTCGTGGAAGCCGGAGAGCCCCAGGCCCTCCAGGGTGTGGTTGACCAGGCCGAGGTTGGTGTCGAACAGGAAGCTCCACACCGTCGAGCCGGTCATCGCCGGCGCCGCCCAGGCGGCCATCGCCGCGGTGGTCAGCACCAGCCGGGGCCACCGGCCGACCTTGGTGAGCAGCACCGCGAGGGTGGCGCCGACGGCGAGGGTGGCGACCACGCAGAACGCGGCGAAGCCGATGGTCTGGAGCAGCACCGTCCAGAACTGCTCGTCCTCCAGGATCTTCGTGTAGTTGCCGAAGCCGACGAAGGAGGTCGGAGCGCCACCGGAGGCCTGGGCCTGGCCGAAGTCCAGGACGGACAGCAGGCCGAGCTGGTAGATCGGGTACGCGACCAGGGGGATCAGGATGACCGCGGCCGGCAGGAGCAGCAGCAACGGGGGCCGCCGGCGCCGGCCGCCCGGGGGTGCGGCCGGCGCCCTGCCCCCACGGCGCCGCTGCGGGGAGGGCGGCGCCGGGGCGGTCGAGGTGGATACGGACACGTGCGGGACCTGCTCTCTGCGACGGTGCGCGACGAAGGCTCTGCGTCGGTACGCGGCGGCCGGTGAGCGGCAGCCGATGCGCGGCAGCCGGTGCGCGGCGTTCAGTGCGCGGCGGCCGGTACGCGGCGTTCAGTGCCAGGCGGTCAGTGCGCGGCGAAGGCCGAGGAGACCTGCGCGGCCGCGTCGGCCGAGGCCTTGGCCACGTCCGCCTTGCCGGTGACGACCTGCTGGAGCATCGTCGGGATCACTGACTGGGCGTCGATCTGAGCCCACGCCTGGTCGAGCGGCACGAACTTGGTGCCGGCCGCGATGGTGTCGGTGAACGGCTTCAGGAACGCGTCCTTCGCCGCGACCTTGCCGCTGACGGACTTGAGCGTCGGCAGGTTGCCCATCGCGTCGTACATCTGCTCCTGGTACGTGGGGCTGGCCAGCAGCTCGGCGAACTCGACGGCCAGGGTGCGGTGCTTGGCCGCCTTCATCACGCCCAGGTTGTTGCCGCCGGCGAACGCCGGGGCGATCGAGCCGGGCTTCTCGCCGGGCAGCGGCACCACGCCGTACTTGCCCTTGACGGCGCCCGCGTCGACCTTGCCGCGGTTGGAGTTGAGCAGCACCGCCATCGCCGACTTGCCGGCCGCGAACAGGTCGGCGGTCTTTCCGCCCGTCAGGTCCGCGCACTGCTGGGCGGGGCAGCCGTCCGCGCCGAACAGGTCGGTGTAGCGCTTGATCCCGGCCTGCGAGGCCGGCGAGTCGATCGCCGCCTTGAACTTCGAGCCGTCCTGGGTGGCGATGTCGCCGCCCGCGTCCCAGACGAACGGCAGCGCGGCGAAGGTGTACTTGCCGCCGACCGCGATGCCGAAGGTGTCCGGGTGCGCGCCGTGGATCTTCTGGGTGGCGGTGACCAGTTCGGCGTAGGAGGTCGGCGGGGTGAGGCCGGCCTCGGTGAACAGGTCGGTGCGGTAGTACAGCGCCCGCACGCCGACCCACCAGGGCAGGCCGTAGGTCTTGCCGTCCACCACCGCGGTCTTGGCGATCGCCGGGTCGAGGTCGCCCTTGTCCTGCCACGTGTCCAGCTCGGCGGTGATGTCGGCGAGGCCGCCGGCGGCCACGTAGCCGGGCAGGTCGGTGTTGCCGAACTCGACCAGGTCGGGGGCGCTGTTCGGGTCGTTGAAAGCGCCCTTCATCTTGGCCGCGCGGGCCGAGGCGTCGGTGTCGATGTAGCTGACGTTGACGGTGACGCCCTGGTGGGAGGCCTGGAACTCGGTCACCGCCTTGGCGACCACGGCCTCCTTGGCCGCGTTGCCCGCCTCGTTGTACAGCCAGACCTGCACGGTGCCGGTCCGGTCGTCGCCGGCCTTGTCGCTCGCCGACGAGGCGGTGCCGGGGGCACAGGCGGTGGCGGCCAGGCAGCTGCCGGCGAGCGCGACGGCCGCGGCGGTCCGTCCGATGAGTCGCATGATGGAGACCTCCCCTCCCGACAGCTGCCGCCGAGACGTGGGCCGCCGGGGCCGAGCACGTCGAAGCAGGCCCTGACCGGGGCCGATGGTGGGTGAAGTGGTGGGGGTACGACAGGGCGCAGCGCTCGGGTGGGGCGACGTCGCCTGCTCGATGGCAGGGACGTTAGGCGGGGGCGATCGGCGCCAACAAGAGGGGCTTGGCGAAAGTTTTGCACTGCACAACGTTGTATCGAAGATGCGGCGATCCGGCTTCGAACGGGTACGTTCTGACAACCGCCGCCGACGAGCGCGGGAACACCGGCAGAACGACACCAGGGAACGGACCCATGACGGAGACGGCGCCCAAGAAACCCGCGACCGAACGCAATCAGTCCTCCTCGCTGCGCCGGGCGCTCGCCGTCCTCGGCTACGTCCGCGACCACAGCGACCGGCGCGGCGTGCCGCTCGCCCAACTCGCCGACGGGCTCGGCCTCAACAAGAGCACGGTGCTGCGCCTGGCCGGCCCCCTGCTGGACGAGCACCTGCTCGACCGGGACCGCGAGACCGGCTGGTTCCGGCTCGGCCACGGCTCGCTGCGGCTCGGTCAGGCCTATCTGACCACCCTCGACCTGCGCACCGTCGCCGCCGAACACCTGCGCCGGCTGCAACGGGAGGCGGGCGAGACCGTCCATCTGACCGTCTGGCAGACCCCCGGGATCGTCTACCTCGACAAGGTCGAGGACGAGACCAACGTCCGGATGGCCTCCCGAGTCGGCAGCCGGGCCCCCGCCTACTGCACCGCCACCGGAAAGGCGATCCTCGCCTGGCTGCCCGAGGAGGCCGTCGTCGAGGTGGTCGCGGCCGGTCTGCGCCCGGTCACCGCCTGGACCATCTCCGACGAACCCCGGCTGCGCGCCGACCTCTCCCGCATCCGCGCCCGCGGCTACTCGATCGACGACCGGGAGAACGAGCCCGAGGTGCGCTGCGTCGCCGCCCCGATCTTCGACCACACCGGCGAGGTGACCGCCGCCCTGTCCGTCTCCGGCCTCACCTCACGGATGACCGCCGCCCGGGTCCGCGCCCTCGGTCCGGTGGTCGCCCAGGTCGGCCTGCGGATCTCCCGCGAGCTGGGCTCCGACCGCCAGCCGTCCTGAACGCCACTGGGCCTGTCCCATCGGCGGGGACGCCCGGCAGGGCGTGCCCTAGATGCCGCTGCCCGTCGCCAACTCCCGGAGCCCGCAACCTCGTTCCAGCGCCTCCAGATCCCGCTGCAACGGCGGGTGCGGGACGGCCAGGACCGGGCAGGACGCGTGGCGGACGCAGTAGGCGGTGACGGAGGGGTGCACCAGCCGGGCGAGGCGGCCGCGTTCGCGTCCGGCGCCGAGGACGAGCAGGTCGCCGGGCCGGTCGGCGCAGCGGACCAGCGCGTGGCCGGTGTCGCCGCGCACGGCCTGGCAGCGCAGCCGGACTCCGGCGTAGCGTCCGGCGAAGGCCTCGTCGAGGGCTTGGCGCAGCCGGGCCACCGCGGCTTCGCGTCCGGCGTTGACCACCGGCGGGCACGGGGTACGGCGGTAGCCGAACTCGTCGCCGGGCGGGTTCCAGCAGAGCACGGCGAGCACCTCGACGTCGGCCCGACGGGCCTCGGCCACCGCGTGGTGCAGCGCGGCGAGGCTGCCGAGCGAGCCGCTGACCCCGACCACGATCCGGCCCTCGTGCGCACCCGCACCGCTGTCCGCCATGGCCCCGCCCCTTGTCTCTCCGCCCGATCCGCTTCCCGGGTCCGCTTCCCGGGTCCGCCTCCGGGGTCCGCCTCCCAGCAAAGCGGCTGGTACCGGTGCGGCTTCGGTTCCTTGACGCGGTTCTGACGCGGGGCCGGGCGTTCCGTACGCATCCCTGATGCGGTGTGGGCGCGGCGTGCTCAGCTCTCCGGCGGCCCGGCCGTCCCGGGCCGCTCCGGTGCGTCGGCTTCCCAGAGGTCCGCGAACATCCGGTCCAGGTGCTCCTCCCCGACGGGCGGGACCGGCAGCGGATGGCCGGCCCGGGTGCGGAAGCCGTCGAGCAGCAGGGCGAGGTAGCGGCGCCAGAGGTCGGGGCGCAGTTCGGTGGCGGCCGGCAGGGCGCGGCAGAGCGGGCCGAGCAGGAAGAGCAGGTCCATGGTGACCACGTCGCGGCGCATGGTGCCCTGCTCCTGGGCGCGGGCGATCAGGGTGCCGACGGTGGCGGCGTGCTGCCGGCTGATCTCGATCATGCCGGGGATGATCGGGATGGCCTGGGTGACCAGGTCGTTGATGCCCCGGTCGGCGGCGACCAGCTCGAAGATCCGCTCGAAGTACCGTTCGAGGCCGCTCCAGGCGTCCTCGGCGGCGAGCGCCTGCGCACCGGCGTCGGCCAGGCCGACCCCGGCGTCCGCGAACACCTCGCCGATCAGCGCCTCCCGGGTCGGGAAGTGCCGGTAGAGGGTGGCGTTGCCGACGCCCGCCTCCTTGGCGATCTGGTCCAGCGGCACGTCCAGGCCGTGCCTGGAGAACATGTCGCGGGCGGCGGCGAGCAGCAGGTCGCGGTTGCGCTGCGCGTCTCGCCGGAGCCGCCCCGGGGGGTTCGCGCTGCTCGGTGGTGCCATGCCCCGACCCTAGCAAGTGCCGGAGGGATCCACCCGGCCCCTTCGTCGGCGGCGCTCAACTGGCTTGCGGGGTCGGCGAGATACGTGGCAGGCCGAGCCCGAAGGGGGCCGATCCGGCGGTGAGCCCGGCGCGACTGCTGCGGCCGCACCGGGCTCACCCCTGTCCGACGGTGCTCAGCAGGTCTGGTCGATCAGCGAGAACGTGGCGTAGTGGTCCCCGGTGTAGTAGTCCTCCTGGTACGCCTGGCCGGTCACGATCCGGCGGGCGCCACGCGTCGGCGAGCCCGGGGTGATGACGGTGTACTCGTGGTAGTAGCCGTAGGACTCGCCGGGCAGGACGCCTTCCCGGTTCTGGAAGACCACGCCGTCCTGGGAGTACGGGAACGGCCCGTCGGAGGCGATCAGGTTGAGGGTGTCGGAGGCCTGCGACGGGAGGGCGGAGAGACAGACCGTGCCGCTCACGGCGGCGTGCGCCTGAGTGGCGACGGCGACCGGCGCGAGGGTCATCAGGGCGACGGCGGTGACGGCGGCGGCGCGGGTCTTCCACGCGCGTAGAGTGCGAGTCATGTCCACCAGCATGGCGGGACACCGTCAACTCCGGAAGCCCCCTGGGAAACTATTAACCAGTGAGTAACTTCCCTTTACCGAAGGCGACTTGAGCCGTACGTCGACCCCCGCGCGCCGGCCCCGGGGCCGTCCGCGAAACGCCCACGAACCGCCCGTCCGGCGCATGGGTCGACCGCCGTCGAACCAGCGCCACAGCCGCCGCACCCGGCGGTGCGGGCACTCGCGGCGCCCGAACCGGGCCGCATAGAGTGCCGTCCGAGACGGCCGATCATGGTGGGCCGGCACGATCTCTGACGGGGTGGGGCATGGGTACGGGCTCGGGAACATCGCTGACGGCGCACCAGCTGATCGGGCTGCTGGTCGACCCGGACGGCTTCCACAGCTGGGACGAGCCGCCGCCCGGCCCGCCCGCCGACCCGGGCTACCGCGCCTCGCTCGACCGGGCCCGCGAACGCACCGGCCTGGACGAAGCCGTCCTCACCGGCCTCGGCCTGGTCGACGGCCGTCCGGTCGCCCTGGTCGCCTCCGAGTTCGGCTTCCTCGGCGGCTCGATCGGCGTCGCCACCGCCGAGCGGATCACCCGCGCCGTCGAGCGCGCCACCGCCGAGCGGCTGCCGCTGCTCGCCCTGCCGGTCTCCGGCGGGACGCGGATGCAGGAGGGCTCGGCGGCCTTCCTCTGCATGCTGCGGATCACCGCCGCCGTCCAGGCGCACCGCGCGGCCGGTCTCCCCTACCTCACCTATCTGCGCAACCCCACCATGGGCGGGGTCTTCGCCTCCTGGGGCACGCTCGGCCAGCTGGTCCTCGCCGAGCCGGGCGCCCGGCTCGGCTTCCTCGGCCCGCGCGTGTACGAGGAACTGCGCGGCGTGGAGCTGCCGGCGGACGTCCAGCGGGCCGAGACGCTCGCCGGACAGGGCCTGGTGGACGCCGTCGTCCCGCCACAGGAGCTGCGCGAGCTGCTCCGCCGCACGCTCGCCGTGCTCGCCACCGTCCCGCCCTCCCCTCCTACCGGGTCTTCCGCCGCTCCTACGGAGTCTTCCGCCGACCTTTCCTCCGCCCCCGAGCACCCCGCCCCCGAGCACCCCGGCCGCGAGCACCCCGGCCGCGAGCGCCCCGACGCCTGGGACTCCGTCCGCCGCACCCGCCACCCCGACCGTCCGGGAGCCCGCGAGCTGCTGCGGCACACCGCCGAGGAGCTGGTGCTGCTGGACGCCCCCGGCGGCCGCGGCGGCGCGCTGGTCCGGGCGCTGGCCGTGCTCGGCGGGCGTCCCGTCCTGGTCGTCGGCCAGCAGCGGCAGACCCCCGAGCACGAGCGCCCCTTCACCGCCGCCGACCTGCGGGCCGTACGGCGCACCGCGCGCCTGGCCGAGCAGCTCGGGCTGCCGCTGGTCACCGTGGTGGACACGGCAGGCGCCGAGCTGTCCGCCCAGGCCGAGCTGGACGGCATCGCGGTGGAGATCGCCCACACCCTGACCACCCTGCTCGCGCTGCGCACCCCCGTGCTGGCCGTGCTGCTCGGCCAGGGCTCGGGCGGCGGGGCACTCGCCCTGCTCCCGGCGGACCGGGTGATCGCCGCCGAGCACGCCTGGCTGGCGCCTCTGCCGCCGGAGGGCGCTTCGGCGATCGTCCACCGGGACGGCGCGCACGCCCCCGAGCTGGCCCGCACCCAGGGGATCGGGGCGCAGCACCTGGCCGAGGTCGGGCTGGTCGACGAGGTGGTCCCGGAACTGCCGGACGCCGCCGAGGAGCCCGCGGCCTTCTGCGAGCGGCTCGGACGGGCGGTGGGCGCGGCGCTCGCCACCCTGGCGGCGGCCGGTGAGACGGACCGGCTGGCGGCCCGGGCGCTGCGGCACCGGCGGCTGGGCGATCTTCGGTAGCCGACAGCCGTGACGCTGTGGCGCCGGTCTCAGCGCGGGGTTGATCGTCTGCACCCACCGTGCGTCGACCGGGCCTGCGAGTGACGCCCGTGGACCCCCGCGCGGTGAGTGCGCTCACACGCGATCAACACCAACGACGGGCGGTAGTAGACGCCCCCGCGCCACCCGCTGCGCCCCGGTGCCCGCCGTGTTCGCCCAGCTCAGCACCGCTCGTTAGCGCCCGCCGCAGCCCGTCCTTCGAATCCACGGCCATCACGTCCGTACGATCGCGAGTCGTAACCGAGGGGGCTTGGCGACGACCGATCCCGTCTGCCAACAATGGCTCAGTCGTCAGCCACACCGGCACCTGTCCCGCCGGTGAACGGCTCACTGCCGCGTCACACCCCGTGACCGTTCCGGCCCTCCTCCGGACGTGGTCCTGGAGCGGGGAGTGACCCGGCCCAACCTGATTGAGGTCCAGTTCTTCATGCCCGCTTTCAAGCTCCGCATGCGCACTTCCGCCGCGATCCTCGCTGCCACCGCCGGTCTGACCGCCCTGGGCGCGGGTGTCCTGCCCGCCACCGCGAACGCCGCCACCGCCTCCCCGCAGGCCATCGCCGCCCAGATCGTCCCGGCCAACCAGCTCGCCTCGTTCAGCCAGATCATCTCCCACGAGTCCAGCTGGAACGTGACCGCGACCAACCCGAGCTCGGGTGCGTACGGACTTGCCCAGGCGCTGCCGGGCTCCAAGATGGCCACGCACGGCTCGGACTGGAAGACCAACCCGACCACCCAGATCAAGTGGGCGCTGGACTACATGAACTCCCGCTACGGCAGCCCGAACGGCGCCTGGGCGTTCTGGCAGACCCACCACTGGTACTAAGCCGACCCCATCGGCTCACCGAATCCCAACCGCCCCCTGACCACTCCCCCTCACCCCGGGGGTCGGACAGGGACCACCGGGGTGCCCGAGAGGGCCCGGACCCGCGCGATCCGCGTGGTCCGGGCCCTCTCGTGGTTCCCCGTACGGCTCGTCGCAGGGCCCCCTACAGTTCGTCGGTGAGCCCGAGCAGCTCGCGCATCCGCGCGTACTTGGCGGCCAGCCGCTCGGCGGTCGCCCGGTCCAGGGCGGCGAGGCGGACCGGATCCGAGTTGTGTGCCAGGTCCGCGCGCTTGACCAGCAGCGCGCCCGGTGTGGCCAGGATGCGCGCGGTGTACTCCTCGACCGGCTCGCCCGGACGCCGGGTGAGCGCGTCCACGATCGCCTTGGTCTCCTCCGGAAGCGCGGCCCCCGCCAGCCACTCCCGGCTCAGCCGGTCGTCCTCGACGGTGTCGTGCAGCCAGCCCGCCGCGATCTGCGCCTCGCTGCCGCCGCGCGCCGCCGCCCCGTGGGCGACCGCCGCGATGTGCTCCTCGTACGGGTGGCCGTTCTTGTCCACCTGCCCCCGGTGGGCCCGGCGCGCGATCGCCGCCACCTCGGACAGGCTCAGGTATTGGTCCTCCATCGGCTCATCCTAGGCACCCGAGCCGGGTGAAGCCCGGTCCGGCGGCCGCTGCTTTACTGCCCCGGGGGTTCACGGCTTCGGGGGAACCGCGCTCGGACGTTGACGCCCCCGACGGGAGACCCCCGTCGCACCCGGCAGATCCGTCCGAGCGATCCGAGGAACCATGCCAGCCCTGCACCCCCTGCTGTCCGCCTTCGCGCCGATCTGGGCGCTCACCGGCGCCGGCTACGTCGTCGGCCGCACCGGACTGCTCGGGCCGCAGGCCGAGACGGTGCTCAACCGGTTCGTCTTCCACGTGGCGATGCCGGCCGCGCTGTTCCTGATGATCGCCCGCACCCCGCTGGACCGCTTCGCCAACGCCTCGATGCTCGCCTTCGCCGCCGGCACCCTGGTCTCGATCGGCCTCGGGCTGCTCGCCGGACGACTGCTGTTCCACCGCGAGCCCGGCGAACTGGCCATCGGCGCGATGGCCGCCGGCTACGTCAACTCGGCCAACCTCGGTATCCCGGTGGCCATGCAGGTCCTCGGCGACGCCTCCTTCGTCGCACCCGTGGTGCTGTTCCAGATCCTGCTGGTCACCCCCACCCTCCTGGCCGTGCTGGACGGAGGCGCGGCCGGCCGTCGCGCGCTGCTCACCCTGCCCGTACGCAACCCGATCCTGCTGGCCGCCGCGCTCGGCGCGGTCGTCTCGGCGACCGGCGTGCACCTGCCCGCCGAACTGAACCGCTCCTGTGAACTGCTCGGCGGCGCGGGCGTGCCGACCGCCCTGATCACCCTCGGCATCTCGCTGCACAACCGGCCGCCGGCGGCCGGCCGGCCGCGTCGCACCGAGGTCGGGCTGATCGTCGCGCTCAAGACCCTCGCCCAGCCGGTGGTCGCACTCGCCGTGGCCGGGCCGCTGCTCCACCTGCCCGCGCACCAACTGCTCACCGTGGTGCTGTTCTCCGCGCTGCCCACCGCGCAGAACGTGTACACCTACGCGCGCGAGTACGAGCGGGGCACCGCCCTCGCCCGGGACGCGGTGCTCTGGTCGACGCTGGCGTCGATGGCCACGCTGTCGGTGATCAGCTGGGCCCTCGGGCCCGCGTAGCCGGCCCGGCGCGGCCACCTCCCCGACCCGCGCCCGGTCACTTCTCGCGGGCGGCCGTCACCACCCCGGTCATGGCGGTCAGGAAGCGCCGGGCCGTCTCCAGCTCGCCCGGCCCGAACTGCTGCATCGCCGCGACCAGATCGCCGATCAGCCCGCCGAAGAAGCCCTCCCCCATCTCCATCGCCCGCTGCTCGACCAGCAGCCGCACCCTGCGCCGGTCCTGCGGGTCGCGCTCGCGGCGGATCAGCCCGAGCCGCTCCAGCCGGTCCACCAGGCCGGTGGTCCCCGCCGAGTTCAGGCCCAGCGCCTCGCCGAGCCTGCCCGGCGTGACCACCTCCCCGGCCCTGGCCGCGTCCAGCAGGTGGATCAGCGCCCGCAGATCGGTCGGATGCAGACCGTTGCGGGCCGCGAACTCGGCGCCGAACAGGTCGAGTTCGACCGTCAGTGCACGCAGCAGGTGGACCAGCCCCATCGGCTCCGCAACGTCGGACACCCTGTCGCCCTTCCTCGGTAAGCATGTGCGAGACTCTTCTCTCGCTCAGCGAGATACTTGCTCAGCGAGTGATTTCGCCGACCAGGTCGCCATCACACCACACCCGCGGAGGCCCCGATGTCCGCCCGCACCGCCCCTTCCCTGACCCCCTTCCTCGCCGCCTACGATGCCCTGCTGGCCCGCTGGTCCGTCCCGGTCGAGGCGCTCACCGTCCGCACCGCCCACGGCACCACCCGGATCAACGCCTGCGGCCCCGCCGACGGCCGTCCGCTCGTCCTGCTGCACGGCGGCGGCGCCACCTCCACCATCTGGTTCGCCAACGCCGGCGCCTGGGCCGAAGCCGGGCACCGCGTCCTCGCCATCGACCTCATCGGCGACCCCGGCCGCAGCGTCCACGACGGCGCCGCACTCGACGGCGTCCCCGGCCTGCTCGGCTGGCTGGACGCCGTGCTCGACGAACTCGGCGTCCGGCAGGCCGACTTCTGCGCCCACTCGTACGGCGGCTGGATCGCCCTGGAGTACGCCCTGCACGCCCCCGCCCGGGTCGGTCGACTCGCCCTGCTCGACGCCACCCAGTGCTTCGCCGGCTTCCGCCCCGGCTACCTGCTGCGCGCCGTGCCCCTCTTCCTCCCCGGCCGCACCGCGGACCGCGCCCGTTCCTTCCTCGACTGGGACACCGGCACCACCCCTCGCCTCGATCCCACCTGGCGCGAGGTGTACGCCCTCGGCTACGCCGACTTCCCCGCCTCCCGCGTCGTCACCGGTCCCCAGCCCTCCGCCGACCGAATCCGCACCCTCACCACCCCCGTCCTCGCCCTCTTCGCCGCCCACAGCCGCGCCCACAACCCCCACCAGGTCGCCGACGCCGCCCGCCGCGCCCTCCCCGAAGCCGACGTCGCGGTCCTCCTGAACGCCGCCCACCACAACCTCCCCGTGGCCGCCGCCACCGAGGTCAACCGCCGCGTGACCGCCTTCCTCACCCCCACCCACCAGGACTGACGACTCCCCCACCCGCGTGAGAAGTCGGCCCACCCGACTTCTCACGCGGGCAGTCCACCGGGTAGGCCCAGCCCATCGCCTCCCTGCGATCACCTCGGCTTGCCACCCCGGCCACCGAACGACGCCGCCACCAGCACCCGCACCCGCTGGCCGGCGCTCGCGTCGTCGGCACGCGGGTCATCGGCGCAGGAAGTCGGCGCAGGAAGTCGGGCGGGCCGACTTCCTGCGCCGACGATTCCCCTGAGCGCGCGCCACCAACACCGTCGCAGGCCCCGGAACCGGCGCGCCCACCAGGTTGAGCGGACGCTTCGGCCCCGGATGGTGGATTCAGTAGATCAGGTAGTCCGGGCGGCGCCCTTCGTCGTCGATCTCCCCGGTGGCCTGGGTCCGCAGCTTGCGGGACAGTTCCTCCAGGGCCCGGGAGGCGGCGACCTCCTCGCCGATCCTGGCGAGCGGACGGTCCTCCACGCTCTTCACGGACTCGCCGTGCGCGCTCAGCCCCGGCGCCCTCGCACCGGTCAGCCTGGCCTCACACGTCGTGTGCACGCCGTCTTCCTCGAAGCTCAGCTCCACGTCCCACTGGTTGTGCATCGCCACACCTCCTGGCACCGGCCCCCGTCGCCGCCTGTCCCGGCCGACACGAACGGTGCCCCGCGGCGGCCGCTCACACCAGCGTGCGCCTGCCCCGCCGGTAGCGGCAAGCGCTGCCGGGATGCCCGGGGCCCGTCGTCCTCACGGCGCTACCACCGGTGGCCGATTCCCAGCCACAGGCGGGGCGCCCCACCTCCGCCCCGCCCGACCCTGCGCTGACGACGGGAGTTCGAAGACAGCCCCGGGACCCGCCGGATGCGGGTGTCGATGCCGCGCCATTGCTGGAGGCGGTGGAAGCGGTGGAAACAGCACTCGACGACGTTGTGGCGTCGGAGCGGGCCGGGTCGAACCCGCCGCAGGGACGTTCACCATTTCTGCGGATTCGACCGTTGAGCCGGTCGATGCGTTCGGGAATGGTGCCGGGCGGTGCCGGAGGTGGAGGGGATGCGGCAAGCGCGAGAGCCGTAGCCCTTGTCCGCGTTCGGCGCGCCGACCCGTGTGCCGTCGCTGCGGTTTGCCGCCGATGAGGGTGAAGGCCCGCCCCGCCGCACCGGGCGAGTGTCGGGTGATCGGCCAGGGCGGGGACCCGGCGGTAGGCTGACGGGAGCGGCCGCGACAGCCGATCCACCCTCTTGGACCCGTCGGCGCGGCACGGGCAGCGACAACCTGGTGGTCCCTCCGTGGCGGTCTTCCTCCTCGCTCTCAGTGCGGCCTGCTGTCTGGGGCTCGGCTTCGTCCTCCAGCAGCATGCGGCGCAGCAAGCTCCGCGTTCCGACATGCTGCGCTGGCGGCTGCTGCTGGACCTGATGCGGATGCCGCAGTGGCTGCTGGGCACCGGGTTCATGGTCAGCGGTCTGATCCTCTCCGCGCTCGCGCTCAATCAAGGCGAGGTGTCACTGGTCGAGCCGTTGCTGGCCACCAATCTGATCTTCGCCATGGCCCTGGCCCGGGTGCTGACCCGGCAGACCCTGGGCCGCTCCGGCTGGGGCGGGGTCCTGCTCCTGGCCCTGGGGGTGACGGCCTTCATCGTGGCCGGGCAGCCGACGGGCGGCGGGCCACCCGCCGGGGAGCTGCGGCACTGGCTGGTGGTCGGCACCGTGGTCGGGCTGGTCCTGCTGCTGGTCTCGATGGCCCGGCGGCTGCCGCTGTTCGAGGAGGCGACCCTGCTGGCACTCGCCGCCGGACTGCTCTACGGCCTCCAGGACGCGCTGACCCGCACCACCACGCAACGCTTCGACCACGAGGGCCTGTCCGCGGTGCTGCGCAGCTGGCAGCCGTACGCGGTGGTGGTGGCGGGCGTGGTCGGGCTGCTGCTGGTGCAGAGCGCCTTCGAGGCCGCGCCGCTGCGGATGTCCCTGCCGGCGTTGACCGCCGCCCAACCGCTGTCCGGGATCGCCTGCGCGGTGGGTTTCCTCGGCGACCGGCTGCGGGTGACCCCGGGGGCGCTGGCCTGGCAATCGATCGGACTGCTGGCGATCGTCACCGGGGTGATCGTGATCGGCCGCCACCCGGCGATGCCCGGGACCGTCCGCGACACCCTGGAGGGCATCGGGACGCTGCCGGAGGACCAGACGGCGGACAACCCGGCGGAAGACACGGCCGAGCAGGCCCCGGACGATCCGGGAGACCGCCCGACGGGCGGGTCCGAGGAGGACGGCCGCCCCGGGAGCACCGGTTAGGCCCCGATGTGTTGGAGCGCGCAGGCGGACGCCGTGGCCGGTGGGCTGGTCGCGGGAATCGGGGTCGCGTGCCTGGTCCGCGCCCACCGGTCCGGCCGGCCCGAGCGGTTGCCGCTCGCCGCGCTCCCCCTGGTGCTGGGCGTGCACCAGCTGGTCGAGGCGCTGGTCTGGCTCGGTACGAACGGCCAGCTGCCGGACGGCCTCACTGGAGCGGCCCGCACCACCTGGGCGGTGATCGCCCTTCCGCTGCTGCCCGTGCTGGTTCCCGCCGCCGTGTGGTGCGCGGCCACCGGGCGGCAGCGATGGATGCCCGCCGCCCTCACCTTGCTCGGAGCCGCGGTCGCCGTCCCGCTGGCCGTGGCCGTCGCGGCGCACCCGGTGTCGGCCACCGTGCACGGCCACACCCTCGGCTATGCCGTCGGCGTCCCGTACCCGGCTCTCCTGCTGGCCGGATATCTGCTCGCTACCGTCGGCTCCCTTCTCCTGAGCGGTGATCGCCTGCTGCGCCGGGTCGGCTTCCTCACCGGCGCGGGCGCCGTCGTCTGCGCGCTGCTCTGGCACCTCGCCTTCGTTTCCACCTGGTGCGCCCTCGCGGCCCTGACCAGCCTGTTGCTCTTCCGCTGGGCGGGCCACCGGCCGACTGCCGGCCTCGCCCACGCCGCCGGCCGGAACCGCTGACCTGCTTGGTCCCCCGAGCCTGTCACCCGCGGTGAGCGGGCTCCGGATCGACGGATCCGCTACGTGCCTGCCCCCGGAGGCGGTCCATCTCGCGCCACTCCGGCCGCAGCCCGGCCAGCGTCGTGGTCGCGAAGTAGAGGGCACCCGCCGCGAGCAGGCTGGGTATCAGGCCGACCAGGGCGATCGACGCACCGGCGACCAGCCCGCCGAGCGGGATGCCGGCCCAGGCCAGCGAGGAGCCGAGGGCCTGCACGCGGCCGAGCAGATGGCGGGGCACCCGCTCGAAGAGCACCGCGCCCAGGATCGGGTTGAGGAAGCCGGAGCCGAAGCCGCCGATCGCGAAGACCGTGAGTACCGTCCACATCGGCACGTCGAAGGCCAGCACCAGGAAGCGGGGGGCGCCGCACAGCAGGAAGCCCACGAAGAAGACCGTGCGCCGGGGCAGGCGGGAGGCGACGGCCGCCGCGATCAGGCTGCCGACGACCGCCGTGGCGCCCATGACACCGGCGCACAGCCCGATGGCCGCCGGACCGTTGCCGGACTCCCGCGCCCAGACGGGGAGGAGGACGGTCATGAAGCCGGCGTCGATCAGATTGGTGATGCCGACCATCACCGTCACGGCGAGCAACAACGGCTCGGACCGCAGGAACGTGAAGCCCTCGCGGAACATCCGCCAGTAGCCGGCCGGCCGTTCCTCCTCCTTCCCGGCCTCTGACACGTCGGAGGCCGCGGCGGGCACCGCCGGGCGCCCCATGCCGCGCGGCAGCGCGAGCGCGATGATCAGCGACCCGAGCGCGAAGGTGCCCGCGTTGACCGCCAGACCGGCCAGCGGCCCCATCAGGGCGACCAGCCCGCCGCCGACCGCCGGGCCGATCGTGGACGCCAGCCGCTCGGTGACGCCCGACAGCCCGGTGGCGCGCTCCATCGGCACCCTGGCGTGGTCGGCCGCCTCCGGGACCATGACGGACTTGGCCAAGTCCCCCGGGCCGCGCATCGCCCCGATCACCGCGACCATCACCAGCAGCACCCAGAACGGGAGCAGCCCCTGCGCGTGCAGCAGCGGGACCAGCCCGGCCGCCGCGGCGCTGACCGCGTCCGTCGTCCAGGACACCACGCGTGGCCCGAGCCGGTCGACCAACGGCCCGGTCAGCGCCTTGACCGTCACATAGGGCGCCATCTCGGCGAAGGCGACCAGACCCGTCATGGTGGCGCTGCCGGTGGTGGCCAGGACGAACCAGGGCAGGGCGATGGCCGAGACCCGGGTGCCCGTCACCGAGACCACCGTGGCCGTGAGCACCCCGGCCAGCGGCCGGTAGCTGTGCCCGGGGCCGTCGACGGCGGGTCTCGTGGTGGTGGTCGTGGTGCTGGTCATGTCCGCTCCCCCTCGTCGGTGTCGTCGCGCACGTCCGGCAGGACGTGGACGACGACGGATACCTGCTGCGACCCCTCCGGGACCGGCCCCTCGGCGCCCACCCAGCGATAGCGCCTGATCACCTCGCTCAGCTCGCCGGAGAGCCGCTCGGCCTCGGCGGGCGTCAGCTGGAGCACCATGTCGCTCAGGTTCAGCGCCTTGCGCCAGTCCCGCGGCATCGCTTCGAAGGCGTCCAGCGAGCGCTGGGCCGCCAGGGTGTGCGCGGCCAGCACGGACCGCAGGTACCCGGCGGCCTCGCCCAGCTGCTCGTCCGCCATCTCCTCCACCGACCAGAGCGTGAGGCGGTGGGCCGAACGCCACCAGCGCTCGCGGGCGTTGCCACGCGACTCGTCCTCCACGACGAAGCCCGCGGCGGCCAGCTGGCGCAGGTGGTAGCTGGTCGCACCGGAGTTGATCCCCAGCTCCGCGGCGAGCCGCGTGGCCGTGGAGGGCCCGTGCTTGCGCAGCAGCCCCACCACCCGCAAGCGCACCGGGTGTGCCATCGCCCGCATGCTCTCGGCGGTGAGCGAGACGACGCGCTGGTCTTCGCTGTGCTTCCAGCCGTGTTCTTCGGTCATGGCAGGAGACTAGAACCGCAAAGACTTCTTTGCAAAGGGTTTTTCGCGAAGAACTCTTTGCGGTTCGCCGAAGGAACCGGAGGAGACCGAAGGAAGCCGGAAGAAGCCGGAAGAAGCGGGCCGACCCCGCCGGACGGCGGGTGTCCGACCGGCCACTCGGCGGGGGCCCGGGGGTCGACCGCGCCCCGGAGCGGGATTGTCACCCGGGCGGCCGAGGCGCAGGCTGGCAGGAAGGGCCCGGGAAGCGGTCCATCCCGACCGGCCGCGTAACCGATGACAGCCGCCGGGGAACACGAGGGGCAGGACGATGGCACGCCGGAGGCTCTGGGGCTACGTCGCGTCGGGGGCCCGGGCGCTCGGCGCGTTCGGCGGCACCGTCGGCATGGGCGGCACGGGCGGCACCGGCCGCAGGAGCGGGTCCGCACGCGCGGGTGCCCTGACGACCGCCGAGGCCGAGGAGGGCCTCGGTCCGTTCGCGCCCGGCGCGCCGGCTGCCCCCAGGGCGCTCACCCGCCCCGAGCTGGAGCGGCTGCGCTGGACCGGACGGCAGGCCGGCTGCGAGCCGATGGCCCGGCACGTCCAGGTGGCCGACGTGGTCCGCCGGGTGGTGCGCGGCGGAGGCCGGGCCGAGGCCGTCTCCGTCCGGGTGGCCCCCGGCCTCCCGGTCGCGGCCGGGGACGCCCGACGGCTGGAGGCCGCCGTCGCCGGGCTGGTCGACCACGCGATCCGGCGCAGCCCGGCGGGCAGCCGGGTGCTGGTCCGGGTCGGCGTGACGGGCGGCGCGTCCGTGCTGCGCACGCCGGGGCGAACGCCGGGGCGGACATCAGGACGGGCATCAGGACGGACAGTGGGGCGGGCGGCGTACCGCGGCCGGGTCGAGATCCGGATCTCGGACCGCGGCACCCACGAGCCGCCCGGGGCGCGCGAGTGGCCGCTCCCGGGCGTCCCGGCGGACGGCCCGGTGGGTCCGGCCCTGCAAAGCCTGGTGCTGGCCGCGGGCGGCCGGCTCGCGGTGGAGACGCCCCCCGGAGGCGGGCTGACCGTGGTCCTGCTGCTGGCCGTCGCCCACGACTGACGGCGCTCACCCACACACCCGGCGAGCCGACCCCGCCAGCCCTAGACTTGCCCCATGCCCCGGCTCAACGACCAGGTCAGGGAGCTGCTCCAGGAGTACGCCGACCTGATCAACATCACCGGCGGGGACGCCTTCCGGGCCCGCGCCTACGAGAAGGCCGCCCGCGCGGTCGGCGGCCACCCCGAGGACCTCGAAGGCCTGGACGTCAAGGGCCTCCAGCAGATCCCGGGCGTGGGCAAGTCCACCGCCGAGAAGATCGCCGAGTTCCTCGCCTCCGGCCGGATCACCGCCTTGGAGACGCTGCGCGCCAAGATCCCGGCCGGCGTGCGGGAGATGATGGCCGTCCCCAGCGTCGGCCCCAAGCGCGCCCTCGCCCTCTACCGCGACCTCGGGATCGCCTCGGTGGACGACCTCGCGGCGGCGGTCAGCGCCGACAAGCTGTCCGACCTGCCCGGCTTCGGCGAGCGCAGCGGCGAGAAGATCCTGCACGGCATCGAGCTGATGCGGCAGTCCGGCGGCCGTACCCTGCTGGACACCGCCACCGAATTGGCCGAGCAGCTGGTCGCCGCGCTCTCCGCCGTCCCCGGCTGCACCCGCTGCGCGTACGCGGGCTCGCTGCGCCGGATGCGCGAGACGGTGGGCGACATCGACGTGCTCGCGACCGCCGAGGACTCCGCCCCGCTGATGGCCGCGCTCACCGAACTCCCGTACGTGGCCGAGGTGATCGGGAGCGGGACGACGAAGACCTCGGTGCGCACCACCCAGGGCGTCCAGGTGGACCTGCGGGTCGTCCCGGAGGAGGACTGGGGCGCGGCGCTGGTCTACTTCACGGGCTCGAAGGCGCACAACATCAAGCTGCGCACGATGGCCGTCCGGGCCGGCCTGAAGCTCTCCGAGTACGGGCTGTTCGAGGTGGACGGCGGCCGGAAGGTGGTCTCGCGGACCGAGGACGAGGTGTACGCCGCGCTCGGCCTGCCGTGGATCGCGCCGCCGCTGCGCGAGGACCGGGGCGAGATCGAGGCCGCGCTGAACGGCGAACTCCCTGACCTCGTCCAGGAGTCCGACCTGCGCGGCGATCTGCACACCCATACCGACCTGACCGACGGGCTGGCCACCCTGGAGGAGATGGTCGACACCGCCGCCGCCCGCGGCTACTCCTACTTCGCCGTCACCGACCACGCGCCGAACCTGGTCATGCAGCGGATGACCGACGAGAAGATGCTCGCCCAGCGCGAGCAGCTTCGGCAACTCGCGGACCGACACAAGAAGTTGAGGCTGCTCCACGGCACCGAGCTGAACATCGACCCGGACGGCGCGGTGGACTGGCCGCCCGAGTTCCTGGCCAGCTTCGACGTCTGCGTGGCCTCGGTGCACTCGCACTTCAACCTGGACCGCGCCGCCCAGACCCGCCGACTGGTCCGTGCCTGCGAGAACCCGTACGTGCACATCATCGGCCACCTCAGCACCCGACGGATCGGCAGTCGCGGGCCGATCGACGTCGACCTGGACGCGGTGTTCGAGGCCGCCGCGCGCACCGGCACCGCGATCGAGGTCAACAGCTCCCCCCAGCGCCTGGACCTGCGCGACGAGGACATCCTGCGGGCCAGGCGGCACGGCGTGCGCTTCACCATCGACAGCGACGCCCACGCCACCGGCCACCTCGCCTACCCGCGCTTCGGCATCGGCACGGCGCAGCGCGGCTGGCTCACCGCCGAGGACGTGGTCAACACCTGGACCTGGCAGAAGCTGAAGCACTTCCTCCGCAAGGACGCGGCCCAGAAGTGACCCAGCGACCCCGAAGTCGCCCCGAAGTCGCCCCGAAGAGCCTTGACGCAGCCATGCCACCCCCGGAAGGATTCCCGGATCATCCGACCGGCCCGTGGCACCCGCCCGCGGGCCGCCCGACCCCCGGGAACCCGCCTTGCCCCTGCGCCCGTTGCTCCGCCGCGCCGCCGGCCTGGTCGGCGCCGCCGTCCTCACCCTGGCCGGCACCCTCACCGCCGCCGGCCCGGCCCACGCCGACTTCGGCACCGACTACCACGACCCGGTCACCGCCACCCGGCCGCTGACCCGCCCCGACACCCGCTCCTGCACCGTCGAGGTGATGCACGAACGCGAGTTCCGCAACGGGTACGGCAACCCGCCGGACACCCCGTACACCGCCACCCTCACCCCGCCCGCCGACTGCGCCGGCCCCTGGTCCGCCGTGGTCCTGGACCTCCACGGGCAGGTCGCCGGACGACAGTTCGACCGGATCTTCAGCGTCCGCGTCGGCGGCGTCCAGGTGCTGCTCTCCTCCACCCCGGAGCCGTCCAAGGACGGCATCGCGTGGAACCTGGAGCACGACCTCACCCGCTACGCCCCGCTGTTCGCCGACGGCCCGCAGGACTTCTCCTTCGACCTCGCCAACGTCACCGACGCCACCTACACCGGCGTCTTCACCATCACCGCCAAGCTGACCTTCTACACCGCCGACGACCGCCGGCCGGCCGCCCGCACGGCCGACCGGCTGCTCACCACCGGGCCGTTCGGGCTCACCCAGGCCGCCCCCACCGCCGGGCGCGAACTCACCTTCCCGCGGAACCTGGAGCGCCTCACCGCCGAGGTCTACGCCCGGGGCGGCGGCGCCTGCGAGGAGTTCGCCTACGCCTCCGCGCCGGACGCCTTCGCCGCCGCCAACCCGGGCACCGGCATCTGCGGCAAGGGCCCGTTCCGCGAGCTGCGGCTCACCGTGGACGGCCGGGTGGCCGGCGCGGTCTGGCCGTACCCGGTGATCTACACCGGCGGCTGGGACCCGCTGCTCTGGCGGCCCGTCCCCGGCATCTTCGCCTTCGACCTGCCCGCCTACCGGCTCGACCTCACCCCGTACGTCGGCCTGCTGCTGGACGGTCGGCCGCACACCGTGGGCGTCACCGTGAACGCCGCCGAGGCGCAGAGCAACGACGTCTGGACCGGCCAGGTCAACCTCTTCGCCGAGACCGACCACGGCGCCGCCCGCACCACCGGGCAGCTCACCGACTACCGGGTCGCCCCGGAGGCCGCGGTGGGCACCGAACTCGCCGACCACGGCGGCGGCAGCGGCGACTGGACGGTCACCGCGGCCCGGCACGACCTCGCCCGGGGCTGGGTTCAGACCTCGCACGGCCGGATCACCACCGAGGTCCGCGACGACCTCGCCTTCCGCTCCGCCCAGCAACTGCGCGACACCGGAAACGACTTGACGCTGCACAACGGCACCGACCTCACCCGCACCACCGCCACCTGGGGCGGCGGGCCGCACCGCACCACCACCGTGCACGAGGGTGAACCGCTGGACGTCAGCTACCGGGTGAGCCACGACGCGGCCGGCAACACCGACCAGAGCACCAGCATGGACCTCGGCTACCACCGCGAGGCCACCGCGGCGACCGGCGGCCACGTCACCGAGCGCTCCACCGTCGACCAAACCCTGCGCCCCACCGCCCAGCGCCACGACGGCGACCGCACCGTCCGCACCGGCAGCAGCACCGAGGAGTACCGCAGCACCGGGCCCGAGGGACCGTACCAGCGGACGCTCGCCTTCGTGGACGGCTGGCCGCGCCCCTGAAGCCCCTGCCGCCCGATGTGCGAAGATCGCCCGAAATTGCCCGAATTCATGCCGCACACCTCTGGTGCACGGCACGTAGGAGGCGCATGATGGGAGTTGGACCTGTGAGGCAGCTGAAATAGTTCGACCGCAGGAGGCAGTGGCGACAGATCGAGACGGATCAGGGTCTGCCGCTGGGCACTACCTCGGTCGACGATCGAACTACGGCCGGAGGACTTCACGTCCGGAAGCCACCCCAGTCTCACAGGTTCCGCGCGTCCACGGAGCATCCCCTCGGCCCCGTGGACGCGTTCCCGTCCCGCCATCGCACGACTCCTGCCATCGCACGACTCCTGCTACCGCGCGGCTCCCGCTACTGAGCGGCCCAGCCCATCTCCCAGGCGTGCACCGCGATCCCGACCCGGTTCGCCACCCCGATCTTGCGCTGGATGCTGGCGACATGGGTCTTCACCGTCCCCGCGGAGATGAACAGCTCGGCGGCGATGTCCGCGTTGGTGCGGCCCGCCGCGACGTGCCCGGCGATCTCCACCTCCCGTTCGGTCAGCCGCGCCACGTAGGCGGGCCGCCGGCGCTCCGGGCGGCGCGGCGCCGTCACGTGCCGCAGCAGCCGGACGGTGACCGACGGGCTGATCAGACTCTCCCCGTCCGCCGCCGCCCGCACCGCCTCGGCGAGCAGGGACGGGCCGGAACGCTTCAGCAGGAAGCCGGACGCCCCGTGTCGCAGGGCCGGGTACACGTACTCGTCCAGGTCGAAGGTCGTCAGCACCACCACCCGCACCGGCTCCGCCGCCTCCGGTCCGGCCAGCCGCCTGGTCAGCTCCAGCCCGTCCATCCGCGGCATCCGGATGTCCACCAGCGCGACGTCCGGCCGCAGTTCGGCCGCCAGCTCCAGCGCGGCCAGCCCGTCCGCCGCCTCGCCCACCACCTCGATGTCCGGCTGGGCCGCCAGGATCCGCCGCACGCCGCGCCGCACGGCCTCCTGGTCGTCCGCGATCAGCGTGCGGATCATCCGGGGGGCCTCGCCGTTCGTAGTCGTCACGCCCAGCAGTCTGGCGTACGGCCCCCGGACGGGAAAGTTCACGTGGCGGTCCGGGCGCGGTTCACCTTCGTCCGGTGGGCTGGCCGTCATGAACCATTCCAGTGGACGTCCTTCCGTCAGCAGGCGCGGGCTCCTCGCGGGTGCGACCGGCGTCGGTCTCGGCGGCGCCGTCTCCCTCTCGGGCCTCTCCGCCACCCCGGCCGCCGCTTCCCCCACCACGCCTCCCGCCGCCTCCCCGCTGCTCTGGCAGCGGCCGGGCCGCTCCGGCGCGCCGCGGGTGGCCGGCCTGCACCTCCAGTTCGGCTCGGACGCCTCGCGCGAGGTGGTGGTCTCCTGGCACACCACCACGTCGGTCGCCAACCCGCGGGTGGTGTACGGAACTTCGAACGGAGGCTTCGGCCGGACGGTCCAGGCCGCGACCCGCACCTACCGGGACGCCGCCTCCGGCACCGAGGTGCAGGTGCACCACGCCCGGCTGACCGGCCTGCTCGCCGACACGGACTACGTCTACGCCGCCGTCCACGACGGCACCAGCCCCGAGCTCGGCACCGTCCGCACCGCCCCGCGCGGCCGCTCCGCCTTCACCTTCACCAGCTTCGGCGACCAGGGCACCCCCACCCTCGGCAAGAAGACCGCCAACGGCTGGGTGAACGACAACCTCGGCAGCCCCGCCGCCGGCGACACCACCGCCGGGGTCGAGCGGATCGCCCCGCTGTTCCACCTGCTCAACGGCGACCTCTGCTACGCCAATATCGCCACCGACCGGGTCCGCACCTGGTCCGACTGGTTCGAGAACAACAGCCGCTCGGCCCGCCACCGCCCCTGGATGCCCGCGGCCGGCAACCACGAGAACGAGAAGGGCAACGGCCCGATCGGCTACGGCGCCTACCAGGCGTACTTCGAGCTGCCGGACGCCCGTTCCGACGCGGAGACCAGCGGCCTGTGGTACTCGTTCACGGCCGGATCGGTGCGGGTGATCAGCCTCAACAACGACGACGTGGCCTACCAGGACGGTGGCAGCAGCTACGTCCACGGCTACTCCGGAGGCGCCCAGCAGCGCTGGCTGGAGCGGGAGTTGATCGCCGCCAACGCGGACCCGGGGATCGACTGGATCGTGGTCTGCATGCACCAGGTGGTGATCTCCACCGCCGACAAGTTCAACGGCGCCGACCTGGGGGTGCGCGAGGCCTGGGTGCCGCTGTTCGACAAGTACGGCGTGGACCTGGTGGTCTGCGGCCACGAGCACCACTACGAGCGCTCGCACCCGATCCGCGGCCAGCAGCCGACCGACACCCGCACGCCGATCCCGGTCTCCACCGACACTTCGAGGATCGACACCACCAAGGGCACCGTGCACATGGTCATCGGCGGTGGCGGCACCTCGGCCCCGTCCAACCAGCTCTTCTTCAGTCCGGCCAAGGCCCGGGTGATCACCGGCGTCGGCGCCGCCGACCCGGCCACCGGCAAGCGCCCTCCGGTGTACGTGATCGAGGACGCCCCCTGGTCCGCCTTCCGGGACGCCGACAACCCGTACGGCTTCGCGTCCTTCGACGTCGACCCGGGCGGCCGGGACGGGCAGACCACCATCGGCGTCACCTACTACTCGGTCAGTGGGCCGTACGGGGACCTGGTGCCGGTCGACCGCTTCACCCTGACCCGCCCGCGCGGCACCCGCGGCCGGCAGACCGGCGGTGGCAACGGGCAGGGCGGCAACGGGCAAGGTGGCGACAGCCAGGGCGGCAACAGCCAGGGCCGCTGACCCCCTCCGGCGGATCCGAGGAGCGGCGCCGGCCCACCGGGTCGGCGCCGCCGGGCGCGCGCCTCAGCACCCCACCTCAACGCCCCGCCTCAACGCCCCGGCAGCGAGCAGCTGACCCGCCAGCCCGCGGGGGTGCCGGGGCCGGCGGTCAGCGAGCCCCCGTGGGCGGCGGCACGGGCGGTGAGGCCGGCCAGGCCGGTGCCACCGGCTCCCGGGCGGCGGCGCGGCAGGGGCGTGCGGGCCGGTCCGCCGTCGTCGGTGACGGTCAGCTCGACCGCGCCGTCCACGCCGGGCGCCACCCGGACGGTCACCTCGCCGGCCTGCGGGGCGTGCCGGCGGATGTTGGTGAGGCACTCCAGGACGACGGCGTAGGCGGTCGCCTCGGCCTCGGCAGAGAGCCGCCCGGCGGTGTCGGGGACCAGGTCCGCGGTGGCGCGCAGGCTGCCGGTGGCGCCGAAGCGGTCGACCAGTTCGGGGAGGTCGGCCAGGCCCAGTCGGCGGGTGGTCGCTCCGCCTGCCGACTCACCCCGGTCCGGCCCGGCGTCCTGGCCCTCCTGGCCATCCGGTTCACGCAGCGCGCCGACCATCTCGTCCATCGAGTCCAGCGCCCGCAGCCCGGCCTGCTCCAGGCGGCGCAGCAGCGCGGCGGTCTCCTCCGGCTCCTGGCCCGGGAGTTGGCCGGCCTGGGCCTCCAGCACGATGCCGGTGATCTCATGGGCCACGAAGTCGTGCAGCCCCCGGGCCACTTCGAGCCGCTGCTCGCGCCGGGCCCGGACCACCGCCCGCTCCCGGCGGGCGTCCAGGACGCGCAGGTAGAGCGCCACGCCCGCGACGACGAGCACCGGCAGCAGCGAGACCAGCAGCCCGGCCACCACCCCGGCCGCGCTGTCCTTCGGCGTCCGCAGGGCGAACCGCAGCGGCAGCACCAGGGCCGCGAGCCCGAGCAGGGCGCCGACCGGCCCGACCCAGCGGTCGGGCAGTCGGCGGACAGCCCGGAAGAGCAGCGCGAGCAGGGCGAGCCACTCGAAGGGCAGCCAGAACGCGGGCAGCCGGTAGGGGCCGGAGTAGAGCAGGTCGACCAGCAGCGAGGCACCGGCCACCGCCAAGCCGACCACGCCGGGCGTGTTCCGCCCGGTGGGCCAGGGCAGCGGCGCCACCGCCGCGGCGAGCGCGGCGGTCAGGGCGAGCAGCAAGGCCGCGCCTCGGGCGTCCGCGGGCGCCAGCAGGATCGGTGTCAGGACGACGAGCACGGAGGCGACGGCGAGCCGTCGGCGGATCCGGACCGACCGCGACCGTGGGGACCCGGAGGGGGCAGAGAGGGAGTCGGTGCGCACCCGGCCGAGCCTACGGGCAGCTCTCCCGGGGGAGGCGACCTCCTCCTCGGGAGCGAGCGGCCCGCCCTCAACTCCCCTCCGCAGCGGGAGGTCCGCACGGCCGGCGGCGAGCATGATCGATGCATCACAACCCACCGCGTCGAAGGAGAACGAACGCCATGGAACGCCGCCTCGCCACCGCCGCAGCCTCCCTCCTCCTGCTGGTCGCGACGGCGGTGACCGCGGCGCCGGCCGCCACCGCCGCGCCGACCCCGACCCCGACCGTTCAATCAACCTCCACCGCAAGCGACTTCGGTCCGGTGAGCGTGCGCGGCACCGGCGACACCATCCTCACCACCGCTTTCCAGGGCTTCGAGGGCGACCCGGTGCGGATCTCGGTGGACGCCCACGCCGCCACCAACACCGACCCGCGCACCACCGCCGGTCACTTCCACGTCCGCCATGTGCACACCGACGGCCGGCTGGTCGCCGACTTCGAGGGGGACATCGGCTGCCTGGCCGTCGGCGGCCGGGAGGCGATCGCCACCGGGGTGGTCACCAAGGGCGAGGCACCGTGGTTCCCGGGCGTGGACCTGGTCGGCCAGAAGGTCTCGATCTCGCTGGAGGACAACGGGCGGCACGGGGACCGGATGGGCTGGGTCTGGGGCGTGTTCGGCCAGCCGGTGTCCGACTGCCAGGGCACGGTACCGTTCATCCGCACGACCGGTGGCGACTTCTCCGTGCGCGGCTGACACCGGAGCGACCGGGCCCGCCAGGGTCTTTCGGGCGACGACTGCGGCCGCGCGCGACGCCACCGCCGCACCCGAAGACCCGGAGGCCCCGTTGTCCCTCGACCGTCCGACCAGCCGGACACCGACCGGCTCGGAGTTCAACGACCGCACAGGGGACGGCCGTTGAACTCCGAGCCCAACCACAAGACGCCCGGTCACGAGACTCCCGGCCACGGGACGCCCGGCCACGGGACGTCCGACTACGCCCGACTCGCCGCCGTCGGACCGTACTTCGCGCTGGACACCACCCCGACCGGGCGACCGCCGGAGGGCTTCCGGCCGCTGGCCGAGCTGCACGGCACCGGCCCGGACGCTCCGTTGGCGGCGCGGCTGCGGGTGGTGGCCCAGCGCCTCGGCACCGGGGAGCCCCGGGTCGCCGCCTCGATCCTGCACCTGGGGCTGGCCGCCCGCTTCTGGTCGGTGGGCCTCGGCTCGGCCGTCCTGCTGGGGACGGTCCCGACCCTGGAGGACGCCTGGGTGCGGATTCCGGATCAGGGCCCGCTCGACCTGTGGAGCCCGCCGGAGCCGGCCCGTTCGGCCGCCGGGACGCTCGCCGACCAGCTCCACCAGGCCGTCCTGCTGGGCCAGTTGGAGCCACTGGCGGCCGCCGTACGGGCCGCCGCCCCGCTCTCCCGCCGTCTGCTGCTCGGCAACGCCGCCTCCGCGCTGGCCGGGACGCTGCGGGTGCTGGACGCCCATGCGCCGGGCGCCGCAACGGCGTTGGTCGCGGAGCTGCTGGAGCGCGAGCCGCTGGCCGGGTCGGGCACGCTGCGCACCGGGCCGCGCGGCACGGCGTTCCGGCGCAACAGCTGCTGCCTCTACTACCGGGTGGGGCCGGGCGCCGGGCTCTGCGGGGACTGCTGCTTCAGCACGCCGCCCGGCCGCCGGAAGCCCGACTAGCCGGAGGCGAAGCCATTAATACCTTCACGAATGAAGGTCATACGAACAAGTCGCCGCGGCCGCCCACCACGGTCCAGTCCACCGCCTCCGACGGCACCGCCCCCCGCCCGACCGCCGGGTCCGCGAGCAGCCCGCGCGCCAGCGAACCCACCGGCAGGGCGGGGGTGGTGGCGGCCAACACCCGCCCCTCACCGTCGAGCAGCGCGGCCTCGCCGGGCAGCGCGCGCAACGCGGGCACCAGCAGCCGTTCCAGCGCGGCCAGCGGGACGTCCCCGGCCGCCACCCCGACGAAGCCCGCGCCCGGGACGACCACCGGGCGGGCGCAGCACAGCACGTACCGGTCGGCACAGAGCAGGTCGACATGCGGCCCGGCCACCACGGGCCGTCCCTCGTCCCGGGGCCGGGCGAACCAGGGCAGCACCCGGTAGTCGTAGAACTCGGCGTCCGCCGGGTCGAGCGCGAGCCGCAGCCGCCGCTCCCCCGCCCCGCGCGCGCCGCGGTACCACCACTCCACGTGCAGTTCGGCGTCGGCGAGCGCGCCGGGCGCCGCGACCGCCCCGCAGCCGAACCAGCGCGAGCCGGTCCCGGCCAGCAGCTCGCTCACCGCCCCGTGCACCGCGGCGAGTTCGGCGGCGGCGGGCCGGCGCCCCGCGGCGGCCGCCCGGCTCCAGCAGTCGGCGGCGGCCGCCCGCAGGCCGTCCAGCTCGGCGAGCACCGATTCGACGGCGGCGGCGATCCGCCGGGCGCACCGCTCCACCGCGAGACGGTCGAGGGCATCGGGCAGGGCAACGGGCAGGACGGCGGGCAGGGCAGGGCTGAAGGTGCTGGTCATGACGGCTCCGACGGCGAGGGAGGGTTCCGGGGACGACGGCACGCCCCCGGCTCAGCCGTCGTCCGCCAACTCCAGGTGACGCCGGACCAGATGGTGCACACAGGCCACCACATGCGCCTCGGCGGCGGCCCGGGCACCGGCCGCGTCCCCGGCCAGCACGGCGACCAGGATCTCCCGGTGCTGCTCCGCGAAGCGCTCCTGGTCCGGCCCGTACGGCGCGGGCAGCCAGAGCAGCGGTCCGAGTTCGGCCTGGAGCCGGACGGCGAGCTGGGTGAGCCGTACCGACTGGGCGGCGACGGCGAGTTCGATGTGGAAGCGGGCGTCGGCACGGCGCTGCTCGGCGGGCCCGGTGGCATCGCGCAACTCGTGCACCAGCCGGGTGAGCCGGGTCCCGAGGTCGGCGGGGGCGCGTTCGGCGGCCAGCCGGGCGGCGGTGCCGAAGACGGCCAACTCCTCGTCCCCGAGGTCGCGCAGGTCCACGGTGGCGAGGTCGCTCAGCCGGGCGAGCTGGAGGCGTTCCGAGCCCTCGGCCGGGGTGCGCACGAAGCTGCCGCCGTTGCGGCCGCGCCGGGTCTCGATCAGTCCGGCCTCGCGGAGCAGCGCGAGCGCCTCGCGGACGGTGCCGTTGGCGACGCCGAGTTGGTCGGCGAGGTCGTTCTCGCTGGGCAGCTGGTCCCCGTCGGCGACCAGTCCGAGGGCGATCGCCTCGGTGATCCGGCGGGCCACCGCGTCCGCGCGCCCGAGGTCGGTCAGCGGGGCGAGGACGGCGCTGAGCAGCGGGGTCGCACTGCCGATGGTCATCACGCCGCCCCTCCTCGGTCGCCGCCGCCGGATCGCCGCGCGGCCGGATGTTCCCCGCAGAGTACCTCCGGTCGGGCGCGCACCCTTGCCGCTAGAAACTCAATCTCGTATGTTTTCCCGCAACCTCGGCCCGAGCGTCAACCCGCACCACTTCCCGGCATCAACCCCCGCAGCACTCCCCGGCGCCAACCCCCGTAGCGCTCCCCACGCATCACGACACGTTCCCAGGAGCTGGTCATGACCGATGCCAGTGCACGTGCCACCCTCCCTTCCGCCGATCCGGACGCCGAACGGCTGGCCGCCCTCGGCTACACCTCCGAGTTCAAACGCGACATGAGCCTGTGGGCGAACTTCTCGCTCGGCTTCACCTATCTCTCCCCCGTCGTCGGCGTCTACACCCTCTTCGCCTCCTCCCTCCAGACCGCCGGGCCGCCGATGGTCTGGAGCTTCCTGATCGCGGGCCTCGGCCAACTGCTGGTGGCCCTGGTGTTCAGCGAGGTGGTCGCCCAGTTCCCGGTGGCCGGCGGGGTGTACCCGTGGGCCCGCCGGCTCTGGGGCCGCACCTGGGGCTGGCTGACCGGCTGGGTCTACCTGCTGGCGCTGATGTCCACCATCGCGGCCGTCTCCTACGGCGCCGGCCCGTACGTGGCCGTCCTGTTGGGCGTCGAGCCGAGCACCGCGACCACCGTGTGGTGCGCGCTCGGCCTGCTGGCGCTCGCCACCGTGATCAACCTCGGCGGTACCCGGGTGCTGTCGGCGGCGGCGATGTTCGGCTTCGCCGCCGAGCTGCTCGGCGCCCTGGCGGTCGGCGCCTGGCTGCTGCTGACGCACCGCTACCACGGCCTCGGCGTGGTCTTCGACAGCTTCGGCGCGGGCGGCGACGGCAACTACGCCGACGCCTTCCTGGCCGCCGGGCTGATCGCGGTCTTCCTCTTCTTCGGCTTCGAGGCCTGCGGCGACGTCGCCGAGGAGGTGCCCGACCCGGGCCGGCAGATCCCCAAGTCGATGCGGCGCACCATCTACGTCGGCGGCGCGGCCGCGATCGGCGTCAGCCTGGCCCTGGTGATGTCGATCCGGGACATCGGCGCGGTGGTCTCCGGCGACGACAAGGACCCGGTGGCCGCGGTGCTGCACGACGCCTTCGGCGCGGCCGGCGCCCGGGTGGTGATCGGCGTGGTGCTGATCTCCTTCCTGTCCTGCGTGCTGAGCCTCCAGGCCGCCGCCAGCCGGCTCGCCTACTCCTTCGCCCGGGACCGGATGATCGTGGGCAGTCGGCTGCTGGCCACCGTCTCCGACCGGCTGCGGGTGCCGCCGTACGCGCTGCTGCTCGCCGCGGCGCTGCCCGGCGTGATCATCGTGGGTGCCTCGGCGCTGTCCGAGGGGGCGCTCACGAAGATCATCTCCTTCTCCAGCATCGGCATCTACCTGGCCTTCCAGATGGTGGTGCTGGCCGCCCTGCGGGCCCGGCTGCGCGGCTGGCGCCCGAGCGGGGACTTCCGGCTCGGCCGCTGGGGCCTGGCGGTGAACATCGGCGCCCTGGTCTACGGCGTCGCCGCGATCGTCAACATCTGCTGGGGCCGCACCCCGGACGCCGCTTGGTACGACGACTACCTGGTGCTGCTCTCGGCGGTGGTCGTGCTCGCGGCCGGCGGCCTCTATCTGCTGCTGGCCCGCCCGCACCTGCGCGGCGACGCGCCCTCCGGTGACGCGACGGCGGGCGGAGCGACGGCCGGCGGAGCGACCTCCGGTGGCTCGACCTCCGATGGCTCGACGTCCACGGACGGTCCGGCGAGGAGGCGGTCGTGACCGGGCTCCCACTGGACGGCCTCCTGGTCGCCGACTTCGGCCGGGTCCTCGCCGCGCCCTACCTGACCATGCTGCTGGCCGACCTCGGCGCCGACGTGATCAAGGTCGAGCAGCCCGGCACCGGCGACGACACCCGCGCCTGGGGCCCGCCGCACGCCCAGGGCGAGGCCACCTACTTCCTCTCCGTCAACCGCAACAAGCGCTCCCTCACCCTCGACCTGCGCGACCCGGCCGACCAGGCCCGCGCCGTCGAACTCGTCCGCCGGGCCGACGTGCTGGTGGAGAACTTCCGCCCCGGCACGATGGACCGCCACGGACTCGGCCCGGCGAACGCCCAGAGCCTCAACCCGCGACTGGTCTACTGCTCGATCACCGGCTTCGGCTCCGGCCGAGGCGCCGAACTGCCCGGCTACGACCTGCTGGTGCAGGCCGTCGGCGGTCTGATGTCGGTCACCGGGCCGGCCCCCGGCGAGCCGGTGAAGGCCGGCGTCGCGCTGGTGGACGTCCTGACCGGGCTGCACGCGGCGGTCGGCGTGCTGGCCGCGCTGCGCGAGCGCGAGTCCACCGGCCGGGGCCAGCTGGTGGAACTGAACCTGCTCTCCACGCTGCTCTCCGGCCTGGTCAACCAGTCCGCCGGCTACACCCTGGCCGGCGCGGTGCCCGGCATCCTCGGCAACCGCCACCCGTCCATCGCGCCGTACGAGGTGTTCACCGCCGCCGACCGCCCGTTGGTCGTCGCGGTCGGCAACGACCGGCAGTTCGCCGCGCTCTGCCGGGGCGTGGGCGCGCCCGAGCTGGCCTCCGACCCGCGCTTCGCCACCAACTCCGACCGGGTCGCCCATGTGACGGAGCTCGCCCGCGAGCTCACCGCCCGGCTCGAACGGCGCACCGCCGCCGAGTGGTTCGCGCTGCTCACCCCACTCGGCGTGCCCTGCGGCCCGGTGAACGACCTGGCCGAGGCCTTCGACCTCGCCGACTCGCTCGGCCTGCACCCCCGGGCACCGCTGCCCGGCCCGGACGGCCGCCCGCTGGACCTGGTCGCCAACCCGATCGGCCTCTCCCGCACCCCGCCCCGCTACCAGCTGCCCCCGCCCCGGCTCGGCGAGCACACCGCCGAACTGACCGCCTGGCTGGACGCCCCCCACGACCGGCCCACACCCGACAAGCACCCCGAGGACCA
Organism: Kitasatospora brasiliensis; assembly: GCF_032654805.1. NCBI lineage: Bacteria > Bacillati > Actinomycetota > Actinomycetes > Kitasatosporales > Streptomycetaceae > Kitasatospora > Kitasatospora brasiliensis. The sequence goes on along the minus strand of NZ_JAUOOW010000004.1, from coordinate 164,687 downwards.
CGCATGAGCACCGCCATGTCCGACCCGCTCGACCTGATCGACTTCGCCACCCTGCTCACCGAGGAGGAGCGCGAGATCCAGGCCACCGTGGCCAAGTTCCTCGCCGACCGGGTCCGCCCGCACCTGCCGGAGTGGTTCGACAACGCCCACTTCGCCCGCGAACTCGCCCCCGAACTCGGCGCGTTGGGCCTGCTCGGGATGCACCTGGAGGGCTACGGCTGCGCCGGCACCAACGCCGTCTCCTACGGCCTGGCCTGCCTGGAACTGGAGGCCGCCGACTCCGGCTTCCGCAGCTTCGTCTCCGTCCAGGGCTCGCTCTCGATGTACTCGATCCACCGGTGGGGATCGGAGGAGCAGAAACGGGAGTGGCTGCCGAGGCTCGCCGCCGGCACCGCGATCGGCTGCTTCGGGCTCACCGAACCGGACTTCGGCAGCAACCCGGCCGGGATGCGCACCCGCGCGGTGCGCGACGGCTCGGACTGGATCCTCGACGGCACCAAGATGTGGATCACCAACGGCGGTATCGCGGACGTCGCCACCGTCTGGGCGAACACCGAGGACGGCGTGCGCGGCTTCCTCGTCCCGCGCGGCACGCCCGGCTTCACCACCCGCGACATCAGGCAGAAGCTGTCGCTGCGCGCCTCGGTCACCTCCGAGCTGCACCTGGACGGCGTCCGGCTGCCCGACGAGGCGCGGCTGCCGGGGGCGCGGGGGCTGCGCGGTCCGCTGTCCTGCCTGAACGAGGCGCGGTTCGGCATCCTGTTCGGCGCGGTCGGCGCCGCCCGGGACTCGCTCCAGGCGGCGCTGCGGTACGCGGACACGCGGGTCCAGTTCGACCGGCCGATCAGCGGCTTCCAGCTGACCCAGCGCAAGTTCGCCGACATGGCGCTCGCGCTCGGCAACTCCGCGCTGCTGGCCGTCCACCTCGGCCGGCTCAAGGACGGCGGGCGGCTGCGCGCGGAGCAGGTCAGCGTCGGCAAGCTCAACAACGTGCGCGAGGCGCTGGCGATCGCCCGCGAGTGCCGGACGGTCCTCGGGGCCAACGGCATCTCGCTGGAGTACTCGCCGATCCGGCACGCCAACAACCTGGAGTCGGTGCTGACCTACGAGGGCACCAGCGAGATCCACACCCTGGTGGTCGGCCAGGCGCTCACCGGGCAGGCGGCGTACCGGTAGAACGGCAGCGGCAGCGGCAGCGGCAGCGATAACGGTGGATCGGCACGTGCGACGGCCCGCGTCCGGCTTGTCCGGAGCCGGGCGCGGGCCGTCGATCCCCACCCGGTGCCGATGCCCGTGGCCCGGGTGAAGCCCCTGCGGGGCGGTCGTGGTCGGATGGTCAGACCGCGACCGCCTCCTCCATCTCCTCCTCGGCCTCCTGCGGCGTCTCCACCGGGCGCCGTCCACGGCCCTCGTACATCGCCGCGGCCACCATGGCCGCGCCGCCGAGCAGCAGCCAGACCAGCAGGGTCACCAGGTGCCCGCCGAGGCCCGCGCCGCCGTCGAAGTACAGGATGCTGCGTGCGCCCTCCAGGAAGCCGGCACCGGTCCAGAAGCCGTGCAGGCCCGCAAAGAAACCGTTCTGCAATTCCGGCTGGTAGACCCCGCCGGAGGAGGTGAAGTTCAGCATCACGAACAGCACCATCAGCGCCAGCGTGGTCCACTTCTTCAGGAAACTGTGCAGGCCGATGCCGATCAGCACGATGCCCGCCGAGTAGAGCCAGCCGAGCGCCCAGATCGCGGCGTGGTCGTGGTCGACCACCTGGAAGACCGGCCCCGCGGTGACGATCCCGATCACGCTGACCGCCAGCGAGACCACCACCCCGACCAGCGCCCGCACGGCGATGCTCAGCCCCGCGCCGGCCGCCCCGATCACCGCGACGCTCGCGTACGAGCCGATGCTCAGCGCGACCAGCAGGAAGAACAGGCCCTGACCGGTCGGGTCGCCCTTGGCGGGGGTGGTCAGGTCGGTGACGTGCAGCGGCACGCCCTGTTGGTCGGTGACGTTGGTGAACACCGCCGTGGCGGCCACCACCGAGGTTTCCGAGTTCCCCTTGGCGACGATCAGCTCGGGGCTCTTGGCGTCCGGGACGAAGGCCCCCACCAGCTCGCGGTCGCGCAGCTGCTGCTCGGCGGCGGCGCGGTCGTCCACGGTGCGCACGTCGAGCGCGTCCCCGGCCTTGGCCTGGATCGCCTGCGCCAGGCCCGTGGCCTGCGGCGTGGTGCCGACCACGGCCACCTCCAGGTGGTGCGGCTGCGGCTGGTGGAAGGCGCCCTGATAGGCGAGCGCCATGCCCAGGCACATCAGCAGCGGGGTGATCAGGTGGATGGCCAGGTGTTTGAGCGAGTGCCCCAGGGTGGGCGCTGCGGCGGGGTTCCGGGGTGTGCCCATGGTGTTCGTACCGTCCTCCGGTGGTGTCTCTCAGCTTCACTAGTGGGTGGCAAATACAACCAATACGGGTGGTGAATGCAACCAACTATCGATGTAGCTTACAACCATCCGACAGGGATCGAAAGCCGGGCCCCGCATCCGGCCCGGCTCCCTCGCCCGGCGCTCAGCCCGGGACCCCTTGCTCGGCCCGGACCGAAGGTCCCGCGCTCAGCCCAGATCGAAGATCCCGTACGAGAACCCGTCCGCCCGCAGCTCCCCGTCCGCCACCCGCACGCCCTGGACGTCCAGCGGTCGAATGACCCTCGACAGGTCCGACAGCCGTACGGCGGCCGGCTCCCGGCGCGGGTTGACCGCCACCAGGTACCGCCCGGCCCGGGTGTACACCAGCGGGTACCCGGCGTGCCGGACCTCCACCCCGCCGGCCGAACCCAGCCCCGGGTGCTCCCGGCGCAGCGAGATCAGCCGCCGGACGGTGTGCAGCAGCGAGGTCGGGTCGGCGCGCTGGGAGAGCACGTCCGGGCGGCGCGGGTCCGGGTCCACCGGCAGGTACAGCCGCTCGGGCGGCGCACTGGAGAAGCCGGCGGTCGGGCCCGGCGTCCACTGCATCGGAGTGCGCGAGCCGGCCCGGTTGAAGCCCGGGCCGAGCACGCTGCCCTCGGTGTCGGGCAGGCCCGGCAGGTAGCGCATGCCGATCTCGTCGCCGTAGTAGACGGCCGGGAGGGTGGGCCAGGTGAGCAGGAAGGCGAAGGCCGGGGCGAGTTGCTCGGCGGTGCGCGGGCCGGTGGCCAGCCGGGAGAAGTCGTGGTTGGCGGTGGGCAGCACGATCTGCCCGCTGCCCTCGGTGAGTTCGGCGGCGGAGCGCCAGGCGTCCAGGAAGGGCTGCGGGGTGCCCCGGCCCTCGGCCTCGAAGTAGCAGGCCTCCTGGTGCCAGAACTCCTCGACCGTCCCGCCGTTGTTGTTCCACAGCGAGCGCAGCGGCAGGCCGTGGTCCTCGCCGCCGAAGTGCAGGAAGAAGTCGGCGTGGAAGCCGGCCGCGACGGCGGCGGCCGGGTCCCCCCACTCGGCGAGCAGGGCGGCCTCGGGGTGGGTGCGGTCCAGCCAGTCGCGCAGCTCGGTCCAGAGCTTGGCGGTCTCCACCTTGCCCGGGTCGTCCTTGACCAGCGAGTACGCCATGTCCACCCGGAAGCCGGAGATCCCGAGGCCGAGCCAGTGCGCCATGATCCCGCGCAGTGCCGAGCGGTTGGCGCGCGGGCCGTCCGCGTCCACCGCCTGCCGCCAGGGCTCCGCCGAACTGCTGCGGGCGTAGCCGAAGTTGAGCGCGGGCTGGCAGTCGAAGAAGTTCGGCCGATACCAGCCGGGGCGGCTGCCGGGCGAGGCGACGAAGCCGTCCACCGGGCGGTCGGACCAGATGTACCGGTGGTCGGACGGGTCCTCGGCGGAGGCCAGGAACCAGGGGTGACGGTCGGAGGTGTGCCCGGCGACCAGGTCCAGCAGGACCCGGATGCCCTTGCGGCGGGCGGCCTCGACCAGGGCCGCCAGGTCCTCGGCGCTGCCGTAGCGCGGGGCGGGGGCGAGGTAGTCGGTGACGTCGTACCCGGCGTCGCGGAACGGCGAGGCGAAGCAGGGATTGAGCCAGACGGTGTCGACGCCGAGCCAGGAGAGGTGGTCCAGGTGCGCGGCGATGCCGGCGAAGTCCCCGATGCCGTCACCGTCGGAGTCGGCGAAGGTCTGCGGGTAGATCTGGTAGAGCACGGCGTCGGCGAGCCAGTCGGGGCCGGGGCGGGTCGAGGTCATGGCGGTTCCTCCTGCCGGGTCCGGGGCCCGGACGTGGCCGGGCGGGGAGGGAGTTGAGCCGGGTGCCCCCGATTCTCGTCCAATCCCGGCCGTCCCGACAGCCCGCCTCGCCCGCCGACGCCCCTTACTCTCCAGCTTCCCCGCAGGCCGCCGTGAACGCGCGGGCCCGCCGGGTGATCTCCGCCCAGTCCCCCGCCGCGACCACGTCCGGCGGCACCACGTCCGTTCCCGCGCAGACCGCGAGGGCGCCGTGCGCCAGGAACTCGGCCGCGTTGCCCGCGTTCACCCCGCCGGAGGCCACCAGTGGGACGTCGGGGTACGGGCCGCGCAGGTCCTTGAAGTAGCCGGGGCCGAACGCCCGGGCCGGGAAGATCTTGACGGCGGCGGAGCCGAGGTCCACCGCGTGCGCCACCTCGGTCGGGGTGAGCGCCCCGAGCACCACCGGCACCCCGGCGGCGGCCCCCGCCTCGGCGACCTCCGGGCGGCAGCCGGGGGTGACCAGGAAGGACGCCCCGGCCTCGATCCCGCGCCGGGCCTGCTCGGCGGTCAGCACCGTCCCGACGCCGACCCGCCAGCCGGCCTTCGAGGCCTGGAGCAGATGATCCGTCACATTCGGTGTGGTGTAGGTGAATTCGGTCAGGTTGATGCCGCCATCGGCGAGTGCGGCGCAGAGCGCGGCGGCGTCGGGGATCCGGGGTGCGCGGACCACCGCGATCACCGGGTCGGCGCGCAACAGCTCGCGCAGCGACTCCTGCGAGGCTTCACCCAGCGGTTCACGCAGCAGCGCGCTTGGCAACTCACTCGGCGGCGAAGGATCGGTCGTGGCGGGGTGCTCGGTCATATGGCCAGGGTTCCTCGGTCGGTGCGGCGCAGGGCGCGCCCGGGGCGGGCCCCGGTGGTGCGGCCCTGCCGGACGACGGCGGTGCCGTTGACGTACACGTACTCGATGCCCTCGGCGGGCCGCCGGGGGTGCTCGAAGGTGGCGGCGTCCCGGACGGCGTCGGGGTCGAGGAGCACCAGGTCGGCGTGGTGGCCGGGGGCGATCCGGCCGCGCCGGTCCAGGCCCAGCCGGGCGGCGGGGCGCCCGGTCATCCGGGCGATCGTCTCCTCCAGCGTCAGGACGCCCAACTCCCGGCTGTAGTGGCCGAGGTAGCGCGGGAAGGTGCCCCAGGCCCGCGGATGCGGCCGGGACCCGACCAGCAGCCCGTCGCTGCCGACGGTGTGGGCGCGGTGGCGCATGATCGCCCGGACGTTGTCCTCGTGCCCGACGTGCTGGAGGATCGTGGTGCCCAACTCGTCCCGGCGCAGCAGGTCCAGGAACACCTCGGTGCCGGTCCGTCGCTCCTCCACGGCGAGTTCGGCGACGGTACGGCCGACCGCCCCGGCGAGCGAGGCCGAGCGGACGCCGGAGATCTGGATCGTCGTCCAGTCGGTGACCACGCCGTGGCAGCCGTCGCTGCCCTTCTCCTCCACCTCGTACCGGATCCTGGCGCACTGCGCCGGGTCGGAGAGCCGGGCCAGCGTCGCGGCCGGGCCGCCTTCGGTGGCCCAACTGGGCAGCAGGGCGGCCAGGGTGGTGGATCCGGGCAGGTAGGGGTAGCTGTCCAGGGTGAGGTCGACGCCGTCGGCCAGCGCCTGGTCGAGCAGTTCCAGCAGTTCGCCGGCCCGGCCCCGGTTGACCCTGAAGTTCATCGTGGCGTGGGTCAGGTGCAGTGCGCAGCCGCTCTGCCGGGCGATCTCCACCATCTCCGCGTATCCCTCCAACGCCCCTTCGCCGTAGGAGCGTTGGTGCGGGGCGTGGAACCCGCCGTAGGCCGCGACGACGGTGCACAGCTCGACCAGCTCGGCGGTGTCGGCGTACATCCCGGGGGTGTAGCTGAGGCCGCTGGACATGCCGACCGCACCGTCCAGCAGGCTCTTCGCCAGCACCTGCCGCATCCGGTCGAGTTCGGCCGGGGTGGGCGCGCGGTTGGCCCAGCCCATGGCGAGCATCCGCAGCGTGCCGTGCGGTACGAGGTAGCAGGCGTTGACGGCGACACCGGTGCGGTCGATGCGGTCCAGGTAGCCGGCGACGTCCCGCCAGTCCCAGTCGAAGCCGTCCGGATCGCCGTTCCAGCCGGCGAGTTGGCGGCGCAGCGCGGGCAGCGTGATGCCGTCCACCGGGGCGTAGGACAGGCCGTCCTGGCCGAGGACCTCGCAGGTGACGCCCTGGGTGACCTTGGCCGGGTGTTCGGGTTCGCGCAGCAGGGCGAGGTCGGAGTGGGCGTGCATGTCGATGAAGCCGGGGGCCAGGACCAGCCCGTCGGCGTCCACCACCTCGGGCGCGTCCAGGCCCTCGCCGATTTCGGCGATCAGGCCGTCGGCGATCCGGACGTCCGCCCGGTAGCGCTCGGCGCCGGTGCCGTCGACGACGGTCGCGCCCCGGAAGACCGTCGCCCGGGCCGATCTCTGCCCGGGCATCAGAAGAACGTCCTGACCAGGCCGGTGACCTTCGGCTCGGCCGCGTTCGCGTCGTCCAGCACCGGGATGGCCGTCCACTTGTCGAAGGCCGTGCACGGGTGCGAGACGCCCAGCCGCAGCACCGCGCCGATCGGCGCGAGGTCGCCCGCGTCGCGCAGGAAGGCGTGCTGGTCGTTGAGCGCGGTGATCCTGGCCGCGGTGCCGGTCAACTCGGCGCCGCCGCGTACCCGTTGCGGCTCCGGCAGGCCCTCGTCGAAGGGCAGGTCGCGCTTGCCGGCGTCCAGCAGCGCGAGCTGCGGCTCGGGCCGGGAGACCACCCGGGCCCAGCCGTGCAGCGCGCCGCGGAACGGCACCTCCCCGCCGCCGCGGGCCAGCGGCGAGATGCCCCGGTAGAAGCCGTCGTCGTGGGCGATGTACGCCCCCGAGCGCAGCACCACGAACGCCTCCGGCAGCTTCGCCAGCTCCTCGACCACCAGGTCGAAGTAGGCGCTGCCGCCGGCCGAGACCACCGGCCGCACGCCGTCCGGGTAGGCGCCGGCGAGCCGGCCGTGCAGTTCGCCGAGCTCCCGGAGGTAGCCGCGGACGGCGGCCAGCCCCTCGGCCGAGGCGTCGTGGGCGAGCGCGCCCTCGTAGCCGCCGACTCCGGCCAGGCGCAGCGTGGGGGCGCGCAGCACCGCGGCGGCGACCGCGACCGCGGCGTCCACCCCGCGGGCGCCGGTCCGCCCGCCGGGGCCGCCGAGTTCGACCATCACCTCGATCGGGCGCTCGGCTCCGGCGGCGCGCAGCGCCTCGTCCATCAGGCGCACGCTCTCGACGGAGTCGACCCAGGAGAGGAAGGCGAAGTCCGGGTCGGCGGCGAGCTCCTCGGCCAGCCAGGCGAGTCCGGCCGGGTCGAGCAGGGTGTTGGCGAGCAGGACGCGCTGCACCCCGAAGGCCCGGGCGATCCACACCTGGGGCAGGTTGGCGAGCGTGATGCCGTGGCTGCCGGCGTCGAGCTGGGCCTGCCAGAGGGCGGGCGCCATGGTGGTCTTGCCGTGCGGGGCGAGCGCGACCCCGGCCTTGGCGCACCAGTGGGCCATGGTGCGGATGTTGTGGTCGAGGGCGGCGCCGTCGAGGGTGAGCAGCGGGGTGCCGAGCGAGGAGAGGGTGGGGCCGGTGGCGAGCCACTCCCGGGTGGTGCGGCCCCACGCGCCGGGTGGCGCGGCCTTGAACCGCCAGTCGAGCGGTTCGTCGGCCAGGGCGGCCACCGCGCCGCGGGCGATGCCCGGCCCGGTCGCACTGCTTGTGAAGGTCTGCTCCACCGTGTTCCTCCATCCGCACAGGTTGCAACATGTGCAACGAGGGTTGCACATGCTGGCAGCACGGTTCTAGCATCGGCGCCGGATCACGGTCAACGGACCTGACTCCCGGTCAACGGGGTCGACTCGGGTACGGCGCTCACCGGCAACGCGGCGCCCACCGGCAACGGAGTCGACCCGGTGGGCCCGCTCTCGACGGAACGGCCGCAGACGAGGAGCCCCGCACATGCCGCGACAGGACACCCAGGGCCCGACCCGCCCCGGCCCTCCCCCGACGGCCGTGTGCGTGGGCGAGTCGATGGCCGTCCTGCTGCCGGACCGTCCCGGCCCGCTGGAGTCGGTGGGCAGCTTCCGGCTGTCCGTGGGCGGCGCCGAGTCCAACGTGGCCGGCGCGCTGGCCGCGCTCGGGGTGCCGACCGCCTGGATCAGCCGGGTCGGTGACGACGGCTTCGGCCGCCGGCTGCTCGCCGAGGTCGCCGCCCGCGGGGTGGACGTCTCGGGGGTCGCCGTCGACCCGCACCGCCCGACCGGCCTCTACCTCAAGGAGGTCGGCGGCACCACCGGCGACCGCCACGACCTCGGCCCCGGCCGCAGTCGGCTGCACTACCACCGGCGCGGCTCGGCGGCCGCGGCGCTCTCCCCCGAGCTGCTCGCCGACCCGGCGGCGGCCGCCCTGCTGGCCGGCGCCCGGCTGCTGCACCTGTCCGGCATCACCGCCGCGCTCTCCGACGACTGCCTGGCCCTGCTGGGCGCGCTGCTCGCCGACCGCCGCCCGGGCCGGACGGTCAGCTTCGACCTCAACTGGCGCCCCTCGCTCTGGCGCGAGCGCGACCCGGCCGTGCTGCCGCCGCTGCTGGACGCCGCGGACCTGCTGCTGCTCGGCGCCGACGAGGCCGAGGCCGCCTTCGGCACCGGCGACCCGGCCACCCTGCGCCGCCGCTTCCCCTCCCCGGCCACCGTGGTGGTCAAGGACGCCGCCAGACAGGTGACCGCCCTGGACCGGGACGGTACGGCGGTCACCGAGCCGGCCCTCGCGGTCGAGGTGGTCGAGGCCACCGGCGCCGGCGACGCCTTCGCGGCCGGCTACCTGGCCGGCACCGTCCGGGGCCTGGACCAGCGCCGCCGGCTGCGGCTCGGCCACCTCAGCGCCGCCTGCGCGCTGACCGCCCACGGCGACCAGGCCGAGCTGCCGGACCCCGCCGTGGTGGCCGCCCTGCTCGACGCCTCCCCCGCCCAGTGGGCCGCCACCCGGGTCACCGCGGCGGGCATCACCGGCCCGGCCCTGCGCTGCGGCCCGACCGACCGGGCGCCGTCCGCCGACCGGTCCCGGGCACAATGAGCGGGAACCCCAGCCCTCGAAGCGGAGCACGATGAGCCAGACCGTCACCCGCGCCCTGCGCATCCTCGCCGAACTCGGCGAGGGCGAGCGCTCCCTCGACCAGCTCGCCGAGGTGCTCGGCGTCCACAAGACGACCGTGCTGCGGCTGCTCCAGAGCCTGGAAGAGGAACGATTCGTCTACCGCGACGCGGCCTACCGCTACCACCTGGGCGCCGGTCTCTTCGCCCTCTCCGGCCTGGCCCTGGAGCAGCGCGGGGTGCGCCGGATCGCCGCCCCGCACCTGGCCGAGCTGAACGCCGCCACCGGCCAGACCGTGCACCTGGCCGCGTACGAGGGCGGCGAGGTGGTCTACATCGACAAGTTCGACTCCCGCCACCCGGTCAGGATGTACTCCCGGATCGGCCTGCGCGCCGCCCTGCACAGCGCCGCCGTCTCCAAGGTGCTGCTGGCCGACCTCCCGCTGCCCGAGCGGCGCCGGGTGGTGGCCGGGATCGACTTCACCCCGCACACCGAGCGCACCCTGACCACCCCCGAGGCGCTGCTCGCGGAGCTGGAGAAGGTCGCCGCCCAGGGCTGGGCGCAGGACCACGCCGAGCACGAGTCCTTCATCAACTGCGTGGCCGCGCCGGTCCGGGACGCCAGCGGCCGGGTGGTCGCCGCCGCCTCCATCTCCGTCCCGGACGTGGTCCTGCCGTACGAGCAGGTGCTGGACCTGCTCCCGCAGCTGCTCGCCACCACCCGCGCCGTGTCGGCCGACTGCGGCCGCCCCGACCACATCTGACGCCCCATCAACGAGTAAGGAACCCCGATGTCCTCCGACAAGACCGAGATCCGCACCGACGGCGCCCCCGCCCCCGCCTGGATGTTCTCCCAGGGCGTCCGCAAGGGCCCGATCCTCCAGGTCTCTGGCCAGGGCCCGCAGGACCCGGCCACCGGCGAGTACCTGCACCACGGCGACGTGAAGGCACAGACCCGCCGCACCCTGGAGAACGTCAAGGCCATCGTCGAGGCCGGCGGCGCCACCATCGAGGACGTGGTGATGTTCCGCGTCTACCTCACCAAGCGCGCCGACTTCCCGCTGATGAACGAGGTCTACGCCGAGTTCATCGACGAGAACGTCAAGCCCGGCGGCGTGAAGCCGTGCCGCACCACGATCTTCGTCGAGCTGCCGCAGGAGCCGATGCTGGTCGAGATCGACGCCCAGGCCGTCGTCTCCTGACGACCCGCCGCGCCGAAGGGCCCGGACGCCACCCCCGCGTCCGGGCCCTTCCGCCTGCTTGCCACACCTCCACTCGGACATTAGGTTAGGCTCACCTAACTAACTGGAGGTCCGTCCATGAGCCTGCCCACCGGCGATCCCGAGGTCCCCGAGCCCACCACCGCCGAACGGGTCCGCAGCCTGCTCGGCACGACCTCCTCGCTCACCGTCCGCGCCCTGGGCGAGCAACACCACCTGGACACCCCGGTCTCCGTGCACGGCTCCCGGCTGCGGCTGCGCGCCGCCCTGGACGACCCGCTGACCGCGGCCGCCGCCCAGCACGGCCTGCCGGTCCACCGGCACTGACCCTTCCCCCAGCCGGGCCGCCCGGTCAGCGCTCGACCGCGTCCTCCAGCACCACCCGCCCCATCCGCGCGTACAGCTCCGGCCGCCACCGGCGCACCACGAGCGCCAGCACCACCCCGCCCACGAACACCCCGATCACCAGGTACGGGATCAGCCGGAACAGCAGCGTGTGCGCGGCCGCCCCGGCCGCGGCGTCCTTGTTGAGCACCAGCAGCACCACCACCCCGGCCATCGCCGCCCCGCCCACCAGCGGCGCGACCAGCGTCCGGAACCAGTGCGCGGTCTCCGGATGCCGCCGCAGCACGTGGAAGTAGCCGACCACGGCGAAGGAGCAGAGCGTCTGCACCACCAGGATCGCCATCGTCCCGAGCAGCGCCAGCAGCGTGTACAGGTGCGCGTACGGGTCCATCCCGGCCGCCAGGAACCCCGCCACCAGCCCCGCCGCGGTCAGCGACTGCGCCACCGAGGCGACGTACGGCGAGCCGTGCCGCGGGTGGGTACGGCCGAGCGCCGGGAGCAGCAGCCCCTCCCGTCCGATCGCGTACAGGTAGCGGGCCGCGCACTGGTGGAAGGCCATCGCGCAGGCGAACGAGCCGCTGACGACCAGCCATTGGAACACCTTCACCGCCCAGGCCCCCAGGTGGGCGCGCAACGGGTCGAAGAACAGGCTGTTGCCGTCCTTGCCCGGCACCGTGCCGCTCGCCACCGCGATGGCGTGCTCGACTCCGTTGCCGGAGACGATCATCCAGGACACGAAGACGTAGAACAGCCCGACCCCGACCACCGAGATCAGCGTCGCCCGCGGCACCACCCGCTTCGGGTCGCGGGACTCCTCGCCGTACATCGCGGTCGACTCGAAGCCCACCCAGGACCAGAACGCGAAGAACAGTCCGAGCCCGGCCGCCTCCGCACCCGAACTCCCCACTCCCTTCAGCGAGTTCAGTGGGTTCAGGGAGCCGGGCAGCAGACCTTCCGGCCCGCCGCCGGAGCACAGCACGGCCAGCGAGACCGCGCCCAGCACCCCGATCTCCAGCACCAGGGCGATCCCCAGCACCTTGGCCGTCAGGTGCAGGTCGAACCAGGCCATCACCCCGATCACCGCGACCCCGGCCAACGCGTACCAGCCCCAGCCGAGTTCCACCCCCAGCTGCGAACGGACCAGCCCGCGCAGGGAGTAGGCGAAGAAGCCGATCGCCGAGGCCTCGGTGACGACGTACGCGAGCACCGCCAGCAGCCCCGAGGCCATCCCGACCACCCGCCCCAGCCCGTGCGAGATGTAGCCGTAGAACGCCCCGGCGGCGGTGATGTGCCGGGCCATCGCCACGTACCCGATCGAGAACACCGTCAGCGCGACGGTCGCCACCACGTACGCGGCGGGCGCGCCACCGCCGTTGCCCTGGCCGACGATGATCGGCAGGTTGCCCGTCATCGCGGTGATCGGGGCGGCGCCGGCGAGCGCCATGAACACCACGCCGGCCAGGCCGACCGAGTCCGCCTTCAGCCGGTCGACCCCGTCGGGCCCGGACCGCTCCCGCCCGGCCGTCTCCCCCGCCACGCCCTCGCTCCGGACCGCCATCCGGCCTCCTCGACTCCCGGACCCGCCCGCCCGCCGGACCGGCCGGGCGCTGACCGTCCGACAGCATCGCGCGGCCGCGAAGCCCGCGACACCGGCGATCGACGCCCCGCGCACCGGAGTTGACGCCGCGTTCGACGGGTCGAACGGAGCGGGAACGACAGCGGCCGGCCCGGCCGTACGAGGAGTTCCCCGTACGGCCGGGCCGGCCTGGGCGTGTCCCGCGCCCATGGCCGCCGTGCGGCGATCACCCGGTCGAGCGGTCACCCGACATGACCATCCCGGAGGATCGGTTCGCCCGCAGCAGCGGTGGTTCCTGGTTCCTACTGCCGAGCCTCAGGCTCAGAGCGCGACGCCGTGCGCGCGCAGGAAGGCGACCGGGTTGATGTCCGAGCCGTACTCCGAGCCGTTGCGGATCTCGAAGTGCAGGTGCGGGCCGGTCACGTTGCCGGTGGCGCCGGAGAGGCCGATCTGCTGGCCGGCGGTGACGCTCTGACCGATCTTCACACCGATCTTGGAGAGGTGCGCGTACTCGGCGTAGTGGCCGTCGGCGAGCTTGATCTCGACCTCGTTGCCGTAGGCACCACCGTTGCCGGCCTTGACCACGACACCGTTGGCGATCGCGCGCAGCGGGGTGCCGGTGGCGGCGACGAAGTCCTGACCGGTGTGGTGGCCGGAGGCCCACATCGAGCCGGCCACGCCGTAGGCGGTGCCCAGCTTCGGGTTGGCCAGCGGGGCGACGAAGCCGGAGGTGGCGGCGGCGACCGGAGTGGCGGTCACGGCCTGGGTCGGGGTGGCGACCTGGAGCTGGGTCTGGAGCTGCGCGGCCGGCTGGGCGGCCTCGGTCCGCACCTGGACCTGGGCCTGGGCCTGCGGCTCGGCGGCCTGGGTCGCCGGGGCGGCCGGCTTGGCCGGGGCCGCGGGCTTCGCCGGGGCGGCGTCGGCGGCGTGGCCCGGCAGCGCGAGCTGCTGGCCAGGGAAGATCAGGTCCGGGTTGGCGCCGACGACCGAGCGGTTCTGCTCGTACAGCGCGTGCCAGCCGCCCTCGACGTCCTTGACGTCGGCGATCTTGGACAGGGTGTCGCCACTGACGACGCGGTAGCTCTCCGACGCGGCGGAAGCGGCCGGAGCGGCCGACTTGGCGGCGGAAGCGGCCTGCGCGGCCGGAGCAGCCGGAGCCTGGTGGGCCTGGGCGCTGATCGCGGTCACCAGCGGAAGGGCGAACGACACACCGGTGACGGCGGTGGCGATGCCGATGCGGGCGGCGCGGGGCAGGGCGATACGACGAGCCTGAGCAGGCATGGAATTTTCCTCTCCGACGCCTGCGAGGTGAGCTGTCGGGTTCGGGCTGGAGTTGCCCGGCCGCGCATGCGCGGCTTCACCCCGAGCCGGTCCTGGACGCCCGCGCACTGAGGCGCGAACTCCGGTCCGGCGACTTACCTGTGGGTCCCCCGCTCCTGCCGTACAGAGTTCGTTTCGAACCACCGGGCAGCGGCAGGACTCGGCGTTCCACCCGGCGGATCCGTCCGGACTGGCCGGGCGGTCGCTGAACTAAAACCCATCCGTTCGGGTGAAGCAATGTCGATCTCTTGAAACGGCGACGACCCCCCGCCCCCCGGTGACCCTCCGCAGGCCCGACCACACGATACGTACACAACCCATTCACTCCCGGCCACTGATCCACGACCCTGCGCCGAGATTCACGACACCGCGCACCCGCCCGCTCACCCACCGCATCCGGCCAACACGCCCACCGGTGACCCTTGTCACGTACGCCCCGGACAACGCAGGATTCGCCCGTGGCCACCTCCGAGGCCGGCACCCTGCGCCTGGGCACCGCGCAGGGTCGCTGGGTACTACTGGCGACGGTGCTCGGCTCCAGCATGGCGATGCTCGACGGCACCGTGGTGAACGTCGCGCTGCCCCGGATCGGCGCCGATCTCGGCGCCACACTGGCGTCCCTGCAATGGACGCTGAACGCCTATCTGCTCACCCTGGCGGGCCTGATCCTGCTCGGCGGCGCGCTCGGCGACCGCTACGGGCGGCGCAAGGTCTTCCTGATCGGCGTGGTCTGGTTCGCCGCCGCCTCCGCGGCCTGCGCCGCCGCGCCGAACATCCATGTGCTGATCGCCGCCCGCGCCGTCCAGGGCATCGGCGGCGCGCTGCTCACCCCCGGCTCGCTCGCCATGCTCCAGGCCGTCTTCCACCCTGACGACCGCTCGGCGGCGGTCGGCCTCTGGTCCGGCCTCGGCGGGGTGTCGGCCGCGGTCGGCCCCTTCCTCGGCGGCTGGCTGGTGGACGGCCCCGGCTGGCGCTGGATCTTCCTGCTGAACCTGCCGCTCGCCGCCGCCGTGATCGCCGTCGCCACCCGGTCGGTGCCGGAGAGCCGGGACGAGAGCGCCTCCGGCCGCTTCGACGCGCTCGGCGCCCTGCTCGCCGCCCTCGCCCTCGGCGCGATCACCTACGCGCTGACCGCGGCCGGCGAGGGCCTGTCCCCCGCGGTCTGGGTCAGCGGGGTGCTCGGGGTGCTGCTCGCCGCCGCCTTCGTGGTGGTCGAACGCCGGGCGCCCGAGCCGATGCTGCCGCTCGGCCTGTTCTCCTCCCGGCTGTTCACCGCGGTGAACCTGGTCACCCTGTGCGTGTACGCGGCATTCAGCGGCGTCTTCTTCCTGCTGGTGGTGCAGCTCCAGATCGTGTCCGGGTTCTCGCCGCTGGTCTCGGGCTTCGCCCTGGTGCCGATCACCGTGCTGATGCTGGCCCTGTCGGCGCGCGCCGGGCGGCTCGGCAAGCGGATCGGCCCGCGCATCCCGCTGACCGTCGGCCCGCTGCTGTGCGCCGCCGGGGTGCTGCTGATGCTGCGCACCGGCCCCGACTCCTCGTACTGGGCGGACGTGCTGCCCGCCGTCACCGTGATGGGCTGCGGGATGACGCTGCTGGTGGCGCCACTGACGGCGACGGTGCTGGCCGCCGTCGAGGTGCGGCACGCGGGCATCGCCAGCGGGGTCAACAACGCCGCCGCCCGCGCGGCCGGGCTGCTCGCGGTGGCCGCCCTGCCGGCCCTGGCCGGGCTGAGCGGCGACGCCTACCGGGTGCCCTCCGCGGTCGACTCCGCCTTCCACACCGCGATGCTGATCTGCGCGGGCCTGCTGGCCGGCGGCGGGCTGATCGCCTTCGCGACCGTACGGGGCAATGTGCTCGCGTCCGAGGAGCAGCCGGTGGCCGAGCCGAACTGCGACTGGCCGTGCGGCCCCACCGCTCCGCCGCTCGACCCGGGCCACGTCCCCACCACGCGCGAGGGCCCCGCCACCGGTCCGGCAGCGGGGCCCCAGCGCTGATACTCCGTCAGAGGATGTCGGCGGGCGCGTACTTGGCGGCCGCCGGGTAGGCGTCGGCGACGGCCTCGACCCGGCGGACCACCTCGGCGACCTGGGCGCCGGCCGCACCGGTGAAGGACAGCTTGTCGGCCAGCAGCGCGTCCAGCCCGGCCCGGTCCAGCGGGATCCGCTCGTCGGCGGCCAGGCGGTCGAGCAGCTCGTTCTCACGGGCGCCCGCGCGCATCGCCAGCGCGGAGGCGACGGCGTGCTCCTTGATGACCTCGTGCCCGGTCTCCCGGCCCACGCCCGCGCGCACCGCGCCCATCAGCACCTTGGTGGTGGCGAGGAACGGCAGGTAGCGGTCCAGCTCGGCCTCGATCACGGCGGGGAAGGCGCCGAACTCGTCGAGGACGGTCAGGAAGGTCTCCAGCAGGCCGTCGAAGGCGAAGAAGGCGTCCGGCAGCGCGACCCGGCGCACCACCGAGCAGGAGACGTCGCCCTCGTTCCACTGGTCGCCGGCCAGCTCGCCGGTCATCGAGGCGTAGCCGCGCAGGATGACGGCCAGGCCGTTGACACGCTCGCAGGAGCGGGTGTTCATCTTGTGCGGCATCGCGGAGGAGCCGACCTGGCCCTCCTTGAAGCCCTCCGTGACCAGCTCGTGGCCGGCCATCAGGCGGATGGTCTTCGCCAGGCTGGACGGCGCGGCGGCCAGCTGGACGAGGGCGGTGAGCACCTCGAAGTCCAGCGAGCGCGGGTAGACCTGGCCGACGCTGGTCAGCACGTTCTCGAAACCGAGGTGCGCGGCGACCCGGCGCTCCAGCTCGGCCAGCTTCTCGGTGTCGCCGCCGAGCAGGTCCAGCATGTCCTGGGCGGTGCCGACCGGGCCCTTGATCCCGCGCAGCGGGTAGCGGGCGATCAGCTCCTCCAGGCGGCGGAAGGCGACCAGCAGCTCGTCCGCGATCGACGCGAACCGCTTGCCCAGGGTGGTGGCCTGCGCGGCCACGTTGTGCGAACGGCCGGCCATGACCAGCTCGGAGTGCTGGGCGGCGAGCCGGGCCAGGCGCACCAGCACCGCGACGGTGCGGTCCCGCACGTGCTCAAGGGACTGGCGGATCTGGAGCTGCTCGACGTTCTCGGTCAGATCCCGGGAGGTCATGCCCTTGTGGATCTGCTCGTGGCCGGCGAGGTCGCTGAACTCCTCGATGCGGGCCTTCACGTCGTGGCGGGTGATCCGCTCACGGGCGGCGATCGAGCCGAGGTCGACCTGGTCGATCACTCGCTCGTAGTCGGCGACGGCATTCGCCGGAACCTCGATGCCGAGGTCCTGCTGGGCCTTCAGGACGGCGAGCCACAGGTGGCGCTCAAGGACCACCTTGTGCTCGGGGGACCACAGCTGGGCCAGGGTCGCCGAGGCGTACCGGGAGGCCAGGACATTGGGGATCTGGGGCTTCGCGCTCACGCTTCGCAAGAGTAACAGCCGAGGTCACGCCGGACGTCGGCGGATGGGGTAGGCTGGGTCAATTGAGCACACTTCAAGTGAAGGATAGCAGCCTTCTCACCGCAAGGATACCACATCGATGAGCGAACCTCCAGCGACTCCAGCGACTCCAGCGACTCCCATGGCTCCCGGAAATCCCGGCGATGCCCTGGCCAAGGCCCTGCGCACCGAGCAGGCCCAGCTCACCCGGCTCTACGCCCGGCTGGACACCGTGCGCGAACGGGCCCGCCGCGCCGCCGACGGCGCCCACGACGACGCCGCGCCCGGCGGCACCCACCAGGCCCGGCTGGAACGCGAGGTGCGCGCCCGCGAGGCCGCCCGCCACGCCGCCCGACTGGACGCGGTCGAGCGCGGCCTGTGCTTCGGCCGGCTCGACGAGCGCGACGGCACCGTCCACTACATCGGCCGCACCGGCCTGGCCGACGAGGCGTACGAACCGCTGCTGATCGACTGGCGCGCCCCGGCCGCCCGCCCCTTCTACACCGCCACCCCCGCCCACCCCGGCCCCGTGGTGCGCCGCCGCCACCTGCACACCCGGGGGCGCACCGTCACCGGCCTGGACGACGAGGCACTCGACCTCGCCGGGCTGGACGAGCCCGGCCGGCGCGGGCTGGTCGGCGAGGCCGCGCTGCTCGCCGCCCTCGACCGCGAGCGCACCGGCCGGATGGGCACCGCCGTCGCCACCATCCAGGCCGAGCAGGACCGGGTGATCCGCTCCCCGCTGCGCGGCGCCCTGGTGGTCCAGGGCGGCCCCGGCACCGGAAAGACGCTGGCCGCCCTGCACCGCGCCGCCTACCTGCTGTTCACCCACCGCGCCGCGTTGGAGCGCCGGGGCGTGCTGGTGATCGGCCCCAACGCCGGCTTCCTGCGGTACATCGACGAGGTGCTGCCCGCCCTCGGCGAGACCGAGGTGGTGCTGCGCACCGTCGGCGAACTCGTCCCCGGCGTCACCGCCACCGGAAGCGACGCCCCCGCCACCGCCTTCGCCAAGGGAGGCCCCTGGATGGCCGAGGTGCTGCGCCGCGCGGTGGCCGCCCACCAGACGGCCCCCGCCGACGGCCTGGACCTCGGCGAGGGGCTGCGCGTCTCCGCCAGGGCCTGCGCCGAGGCCCGGGACGCCGCCCGCGGCCTGCGGCTGCCGCACAACCGGGCCCGGAGCTTCTACCTGGGCACCCTGCTCGACGCCCTCGCCATCGCCCAGGCGCTCACCCTCGGCCGCCCGTACGACGAAGAGGAGGCCCACTACGCCCCGCGCGAGTTGTGGGAGCGCCCGGACGTCCGCGCCGCGCTCGACCCGCTCTGGCCCCGGCTCAGCCCCCGGCAGCTGCTCGAACGGCTGCTCACCGACGGCGAGTTGCTCGCCGAGGCGGCCCCCGAGCAGGCCGCCGCCCTGCTCCGCCCGGCCGGCTCCCCGTGGACGGTCGAGGACGTCCCGCTGCTCGACGAGGCCGCCGAACTCCTCGGCACCGAACGGGAGTCCACCGAATCCCGCCGGGATCAGGACGAACTCGCCTACGCCCACGGCGTGTTGACCATCACCGGACAGACCGGGGACGCACTGCTGGACTCCGCCGCCCTGGCCGAGCGCTTCCGCGACGACGGCCCGTACCGCACCACCGCCGAACGCGCCGCCGCCGACCGCACCTGGGCGTACGGCCACGTCGTGGTGGACGAGGCCCAGGAACTGTCCGCGATGGCCTGGCGCGCCGTCCTGCGGCGCGTCCCGACCGACTCGCTCACCATCGTCGGCGACCTCGCCCAGACCGGATCGCCCGCCGGCGCCCGCAGTTGGGCCCAGATGCTCGACCCGCACCTGCCCGGGCGCTGGCGCGAGGAGCGGCTGACCGTCAACTACCGCACGCCGGAGCCCGTCATGGCCCTCGCCGCCGCCGTCCTGCGCACCGCACTGCCCGGCCACCGGCCGCCCGAGTCCATCCGCCCGGGCACCGAGCGGCCGCGCGCGCTCCCCGTCCCGGACGGCGACTTCGCCGCCGCGCTGGCCCGGCTGCCCCGCGGCCCTGGCACCCTCGGCGTGATCGCACCGGACGCCCTGGCCGCGGAGCTGGGCGCGCTCACCGTGGCGGACGCCAAGGGGCTGGAGTTCGACGCGGTCGTGGTGGTCGAGCCCGGCGGGCTCGCCCCGCGCGACCTCTACGTCGCCCTCACCCGGACCACCCGCTCGCTCACCCTGCTCCACCGCCGGCCGCTGCCGCCGGAACTCGCCGAGCCGCTCTGACCGGGCCGGAACGCGGGCGGCGCCGGCCCCGGAGACGCCCTACTGCGCGCCGCCCGTACGGCCGGCCAGCACCGGCAGGACCTGGGCGCAGATCGAGTGCAGCGCGATCCGCTGCTCGTCGGTCATCGCCTCGAAGGCCTGGTGGGTGCGGGCCATCTCGCCGCGGATGCGGTTCAGGATGTCCCGGCCCTCGGCCGTGATCACCACGATCTTCACCCGGCGGTCCCCGGCGGCCGCCTCCCGGTTGGCCAGGCCCAGCGACTCCAGCCGGTCCACGATCCCGGTGACGTTCGACGCGTCGCAGCCCAGCCGCCCGGCCAGTGCCCGCATCGGCACCGGCTCCTGCACCGCGCCCAGCGCCTTGGCCTGCGAGGAGGAGAGCCCGTGCCGGGCGGCCGCCGCCGCGAAGTCGTGGAAGTACGCGGCACCGACGGCGGCCAACGCCTCCATCAACTCGGCGTTGGTCGGTACGGTCGTCGTCGCTGTCGAACCCATGGGGTCAGCGTACGGCCAGGTGCTTCAGCAACTCAAGCTTTGACCCGGGCAACCGTCGGCGAGCCGCGCGCGAGGTCAGAGCACCAGCTGGTCGAAGAGCCGCCGCAGCTCCATGTCCGGGTCCGCGGTGAGCCCGGTGTGCACCGGCCCCGGCTGGACGATCGCGCTGCGCGGCGCGGTCAGCCAGCGGAACCGCTGCCCGGGGTTGTCCCCGGCCGCCGGACCGGCCTGCGGGCCACCATGGCAGACCGCCTCGATCCCCTGGAGCGCCCGGCGCACACCCTGCACGTCCGCCACCGGGTCCAGCGCCAGCAGCCGGGCCTGGTCCAGATGGGTACGGGCGGCCAGGTGCGCGCTCTGCCGGCAGTACAGCAGCACCCCGACGTTGACGCACTCGCCCCGCTCGACCCTCGGCACCGCGCGGATCACGGCGTACTCGTAGTCGTGCAGCTCGACGGTGGCCGGCAGCGCGGACGGCGACGGCTCGGTCATGCGGACACCTCCGGCAGCCAGTCGCGCGGACCGGCCAGTCGCTCGGTCAGCTGGGCGCGGTACGCGGCGCGCACCTCGTCGGGCGAGTCGAAGCCGAACTCGTCCATCAGCCAGACCTCGGGGATCTGCGCCACCGCACCCTCGATCGCCGCCTCGGCGAGCGGTGCGAGCGCCTTGTCGGCCGCCGCCAGGTCCGGCTTGGCCCGCAGCAGCGCGTGGTCGGAGGCGTCGTACGGGCGGCGGATCCAGGCGGCCGCGCCCGACCAGTTGTGGTGGAAGATCAGGCTCGCGCCGTGGTCGATCAGCCGCAGCCCGCCGGTCGCCACCAGCAGGTTGGGGTTGCGCCAGGAGCGGTCGACGTTGCCGATCAGCGCGTCGAACCAGAGCACCTGCCCGGCGAGTTCCGGGTCCACCTCGAAGCAGAGCGGGTCGAAGTTGAGCGCGCCGCTGACGAAGGCCATCCCGAGGTTGGTCCCGCCGCTGGCCCGCATCTGGTCCTGGATCTGATGGTCCGGCTCGCTGCGCGCGAGCACCGGGTCCAGGTCGACCGTCACCAGCTCCGGCACCGGCAGCCCGAGCCGCCGCCCGAGCTCCCCGGCCAGCACCTCCGCGACCAACGCCTTGCGGCCCTGCGCCGCACCGACCCATTTCAGCGCGTACAGCCGCCGATCGTCGGCCTCGACCAGGCCCGGCATCGAGCCGCCTTCTCGCAGTGGCGTCACGTACCGGATCGCCGTCACCTCGGGTAGCACGGCCGACAGCTTATCGGTGTCCCGGCCGCCGCCCCACTCCTCCCCCATCCGCCCCTCCCCAGCGGCAGCCGCCGTCTCCCCTCCGCCCCCCACGGCCCCGGCCCGCCCCCTCCCTCATCCGCCCCTCCCCAGTGGCAGCCCCCGCTGCTCCGTGCGAGTGTGGCGGACAGTAATGGGGACCTTCACGGCAAAGGGATGAACGATGGAACGACCTCGGATCCTGATCGTGGGCGGTGGCTTCGCCGGCTTGGAGTGCGCCCGCCGTCTCGAACACAAGCTGTCACCATCGGAGGCCGAGATCTCGCTGGTCACGCCCTTCAGCTACCAGCTCTACCTCCCCCTCCTCCCCCACGTCGCCGCCGGCGTCCTCACCCCGCAGTCCGTGGCCATCTCCCTGCGCCGCTCGCTGCGCCGCACCCACATCGTCCCCGGCGGCGCGATCGGCGTGGATCCCGCCTCCAAGGTGTGCGTCATCCGCAAGATCACCGACGAGGTGATCGCGCAGAAGTACGACTACCTGGTGCTCGCCCCCGGCAGCGTCACCCGCACCTTCGACATCCCCGGCCTCACCGACTACGCCCGCGGCATGAAGACGCTCGCCGAGGCGGCCTACGTCCGTGACCACGTGATCTCCCAACTCGACCTCGCCTCCGCCACCTTGGACCAGAAGGAGCGCGAGTCCCGGCTCCAGTTCGTGGTGGTCGGCGGCGGCTACGCGGGCACCGAGACGGCCGCCTGCCTCCAGCGACTGACCACCGCCGCCACCCACCGCTACCCGCGCCTGGACGCCCGGCAGATCAAGTGGCACCTGATCGACATCGCCCCGAAGCTGATGCCGGAGCTCGGCGACCCGCTCGGCGAGGCCGCCCTGGAGGTGCTGCGCGCCCGCGGCATCGAGGTGTCGCTGGGCGTCTCGGTGGCCGAAGTCGGCGCCGAGACGGTCAAGTTCACCGACGGCAGGGTCCTTCCCTGCCGCACCCTGATCTGGACCGCGGGCGTGGCCGCGAGCCCGCTGATCGGCACCCTGGACGCCGAGACGGTCCGCGGCCGGCTCGCCGTGACGGCGGAGATGCGGGTGCCGCAGTTCGAGGGCATGTTCGCGCTCGGCGACGCCGCCGCCGTCCCCGACCTGGCCAAGGGCGACGGGGCGGTCTGCCCGCCGACCGCCCAGCACTCCGCCCGCCAGGGCCGCGCGGTCGCCGGCAACGTGATCGCCTCGCTCCGCCACCAGCCGCTGGAGCCGTACTACCACAAGGACTTGGGCCTGGTGGTCGACCTCGGCGGCAAGGACGCGGTCTCCAAGCCGCTGGGTGTGGAACTGCGCGGGGTGCCCGCCCAGTTGGTGGCGCGCGGCTACCACCTGATGGCGATGCGCACCAATGCGGCCAAGTTCCGGGTGGGCGCCAACTGGCTGCTCAACGCGACGGCCGGCGACGACTTCGTCCGCACCGGCTTCCTCGCCCGCCAGCCCGCCCGGCTGCGCGACTTCGAGTACACCGACGCCTATCTGACGAAGGATCAAGTGCGGGCGCACGCCCAGTCGCTGCTCGCCAAGGGCTGACCGACGCCGAACGGCCGCTCCCGCCGGCACCGCGGGGGCGGCCGTTCGCGCGCGGCGGCACTCACACCAGCCGGGACCCGCCCCCGCCCGTCCCGAGCACCGCCGCCAGGTCCTCCGCCAGCTCCCGCGCCTGCGCCGGCTCCAGCCCCGCCACGGTGAACCGCAGCCCGGGCGGCGACTGGATCCGGTACCGCGCGCCGGGCGCGGCGACCCAGCCGCGCTGCACCAGCGCCGCCAGCACCGAGGTCTCGTCGGGCACCGGCACCCAGACGTTCAGCCCGCTCTCCCCGTGCGCCGCGATCCCGCGCGCCGCCAGTTCGCCCAGCAGCGCGTCCCGCCGGGCCCGGTAGACGGCGGCCACCCGGTGGACCGGCGCGGCGTCGCCCTGCCACAGCTCCGCGAGGGCCCGCTGCAACAGGAGGCTGACCCAGCCGGCGCCCAGCCGCAGCCGGCCGGCCACTCGCCCGATCGTCTCCTCGTCGCCGACCGCCACCGAGATCCGCAGGTCCGGCCCGTACGCCTTGGCCGCCGAGCGCACCACCGCCCAGTGCCGGGTGCCGGCGCCGACCAGCGGGTGGTACGGCTGGTCGACCATGCCGTGCCCGTGGTCGTCCTCGATCAGCAGCACCTCGGGGTGCCCGGCCAGCACGGCCCGCAGCGCCTCGGCCCGGCGCGCGGTGAGCGCCGCCCCGGTCGGGTTCTGCGCCCGGCTGGTGACCACCACCGCCCGCACGCCCTCGGCCAGCGCCGCGGCCAGCGAGGCGGGCAGCGGGCCCTCGTCGTCCAGCCGGACCGCGACGGGCTTCAGCCCCAGCGCGGGCAGCAGGTCGAGCAGGCTGCCCCAGCCCGGGTCCTCGACGGCCACCGCGTCGCCGGGGCGCAGCCGGGCGCCGAGGGTCCGCTCGATGGTGTCCAGCGAGCCGGAGGCGACGACGATCGGGCCGCCGGGCAGGCCGTCGGCTTCGAAGGAGGCTCGGGCGAGCGCGAGCAGCCGCGGGTCGACGGCCGCGTGCCCGTAGAGCACCGGGTCGGTGCGCGCGGCCTCGGCGGCGACCGCGAGGGCCTGGGCGAGGTCGGGCAGCAGGGCCGTGTCGGGGTTGCCGGTGGACAGGTCGCGGGCGTGCGGCGGGACGGGGATGCGGATCTGGTCGCGCGGGGTGAGGGCGGGCCTGGGGAGGATGCGGCTGCCCTTGCGACCGGCGGTCTCGATCACGCCGCGGTCGCGCAGCAGCCGGTAGGCGGCGGCGACGGTGTTGGGGTTGACGCCCAGTTCGGCGGCGAGGTCGCGCAGCGGGGGCAGCGCGGTTCCGGGGGTGAGCTGTCCACCGCTCACGCCCTGTTCGATGTGGGCCGCGATCTCACTGGCGCGTCGCCCTTTCAGCGGATAGTCTCCTAGCACAAACCAAATTATGCACTAGTACATAGAGGATGTCATGTCAGCCAGCCCGGAAGGCTCGCAGAGTTACTCCCGCACCCCCAGGACCACCCCCACCCGCTACCGCGACCGGGCCACCTGGGAGCAGGAGGCGATCCACGCCATCCTCGACAGCACCTACCTCTGCCACCTCGGCTTCGTCGTCGACGGCGCCCCGGTGGTCCTGCCGACGATCTTCGCCCGGGTCGGCAGCCGGCTCTACGTCCACGGCTCCACCGGCAGCCGCCCGCTGCGCGGCGCCTCCGGCGAGCAGGGCATGCCGGTCTGCGTCACCGTCACCCAGGTCGACGCGCTGGTGCTGACCAAGTCCGCGTTCAACCACTCGGTGAACTTCCGCTCGGTGGTCGCCCACGGCACCGCGCACCAGGTCACCGACCCCGAGGAGCTGGACGTCGCGCTCGCCGCCCTGGTCGACCACGCGGTGCCGGGCCGCTCCGCCGAGATCCGCCCGGCCAACGCCAAGGAACTCGCCGCCACCGCCGTCATCCGGCTGGAGCTGGACGAGGTCTCGGCCAAGACCCGCGAGGACAACGCCGCCGACGATCCGGAGGACGCCGACCTGCCGCACTGGTCCGGCCTGATCCCGGTCACCACCGTGCACGGCACCCCCGAGCCGCACCCCGGCACCGCCGTCCCGCTCCCCGCGCACCTGCGCGACTACCCCCGCTGACGGGAGGCTCACCATGCTGATCAGATCCTGGGACCGCGGCGACGAGCAGGAGTGGCGCGCCTGGCTGGCCGAGGGCCGCGACTTCGGCCTGCTCGCCGCCAACGGCGCGCCCGGCGAGGGGCCCGTGCTCGTCCCGACGCACTTCCTGCTGGACGCCGAACGCGGCGAGATCCTGCTCCACCTCGCCGCGCCCAACCCGCTGCTGGCCGCCGTCCGGGCCGACCCCCGGGTCACCCTCGCGGTCACCGACGGCTACGCCTTCGCCCCGGGCCACTGGCGCGGCGCACCGGGCACGCCGACCAGCTACTACGCCTCGGTCCACTTCCACTGCACCGCCGAGGTGGTGGAGTCCGCGGCCGGCAAGGCCGAGATCCTCAACCGCCAGCTGGCGCACTTCCAGCCCGAGACGCCGGAGGTCCGGGTGGTGCCCGGTGAGGACGGGCTGGCCCGGCAGCTGCCCGGCTTGCGCGGGCTGCGGCTGACCGTGAACGAGGTGCGGGCCAAGTTCAAGTACGACGACAAAAAGACCGCCGAGGCGCAGTACGCGATCGCCGACCACCTCGCCGAGCGCGCCGCGGGCCCGGGACGCGCCCGCGACCAGTACGCCGCCGCCCGTACCCAGCTGCTCCGCCGCCACCGGCGGCGCACCACCGGGGCCGGCGGCACCGGTCCCCGCCCGGGCCAGGGGCGCGCCGACCGGCCGCGCGCCGCCGACTGACCCGGGATCACCCGGTCGGCGGCCAACTCGGGCAAGCCGGGCCCGGCGCTGATCGAATGTGAGACGAGCCCTGCCCACTCGGCGTCAGAGCGGGCCCGTCGACCCCCGGGAGCGCGCGTGTCCTCAGTCCACAGCCATCGGGCGGCCGGCGAGGCCCACCTCGGTCACGTGGTGTTCATCTCGGCGGCCGCCGCCATGGGTGGCTTCCTGTTCGGCTACGACAGCGCGGTGATCAACGGCGCCGTGACCGGCATCCAGAAGCACTTCGCGGTCGGCCACGGCACCACCGCCTTCGTGGTGGCCATCGCGCTGCTCGGCTCGGCGGTGGGCGCGGTGATCGCCGGCCGGCTCGCCGACCACCTCGGCCGGGTGCGCACGATGCTGCTGGCCGCCGTGCTGTTCGCGGCCAGCGGCATCGGCTCGATGTTCCCGCCGAACATCGAGACCCTCGCCACCTGGCGCGTGGTCGGCGGCATCGCGATCGGCATCGCCTCGGTGATCGCCCCCACCTACATCGCCGAGGTCGCCCCGACCGCCTACCGCGGCCGGCTCGCCTCCTTCCAGCAGATGGCGATCGTGCTCGGCATCACCGTCTCCCAGCTCGCCAACTGGGCCCTCAACCAAGCCGCCGGCGGCGAGTCCACCAACCACCTCGGCGGCGTCCAGGCCTGGCAGTGGATGCTCGGCGTCGAGGCCATCCCGGCCCTGGTGTACGGGCTGATGGCGCTGGCCATCCCGGAGTCTCCGCGCTTCCTGATCGCCGACCACCGCGAGGCGCAGGCCCGCAAGGTGCTGCTGGAGGTCGAGGGCGAGGGCGTGGACCTGGACGCCCGGGTGGCCGAGATCCGCTCGGTGCTGGAGTCCGCGCGCAAGCCCCGGCTCAAGGATCTGCTGGGCGGCCGCTTCGGCCTGCTGCCGATCGTCTGGGTCGGCATCGGCGCCTCGGTGTTCCAGCAGTTCGTCGGCATCAACGTGATCTTCTACTACTCGTCCTTCCTGTGGCAGTCGGTCGGCATCAAGGAGTCCGACTCACTGCTGATCAGCCTCTCCACCTCGATCATCAACGTGATCGGCACGGTGATCGCGATGGCCCTGGTGGACCGGATCGGCCGCAAGCCGCTCGCCCTGGCCGGCTCGATCGGCATGGCGGCCGCGCTGGGCACCGCCGCCTGGGCGTTCTCCTACCGGGAGGGCACCGGCGACACCGCGACCCTGGACAACACCCACGCCACCGTCGCCCTGCTCGCCGCGCACGTCTTCGTGCTCTGCTTCGCCTTCTCCTGGGGCGTGGTGGTCTGGGTCCTGCTCGGCGAGATGTTCCCCAACCGGATCCGCGCGCTGGCCCTGTCCGTCGCCGCCTCGGCGCAGTGGATCGCCAACTGGGCGATCACCGTCAGCTTCCCGGACCTCGCCGACTGGAACCTCTCCGCGACGTACGTCATCTACGCGGCCTTCGCCCTGCTCTCCATCCCGTTCGTGGCCTTCTGCATCAAGGAGACCAAGGGCCGCGCCCTGGAGGAGATGGGCTGACCCGGCCCGCCGACCCCTGCCGCTCGCGACCCGCACCCCCGCCGCGCGCGGCCCGACCCACCGAGAGGAAGCCATGCCTGACCAGGGCGGCTCCCGGCAGAACGTCACCTTCCCGAGCAACGGCCGTACCGCGCACGGCTACCTGGCCCGTCCGCCGCAGGGCGTCGGCCCGGGCCTGGTGGTGGTGCAGGAGTGGTGGGGGCTCACCTCGCACATCGCCGCCATGGCCGACCGCTTCGCCGCCGAGGGCTTCACCGTCCTCGCCCCCGACCTGTTCGGCGGCGCCACCACCCACGACAGCGCCGAGGCGGCCCGGTTCAGGCGCGAACTCCCGGTCGACCGGGCGGTGGCGGACCTCTCCGGGGCCGTCGACCACCTGCTCGCGCTGGACGGGGTGGTCGGCGACGCGGTCGGCGTGGTCGGCTTCTGCATGGGCGGCGGCTTCGCCCTGCTGCTGGCCGCCCGGGCCGGCGACAAGGTGGCCGCCGTGGTCCCGTTCTACGGCCTGCCGCCCGACCCGGACTTCGACTACCGCGGCCTGACCGCCCACGTGCTCGGCCACTTCGGCGAGCTGGACGGCTCGATCCCGATGACGGCCGTGGACGAGGCGGCGATCCGGATCGGCGAGGCCACCGACGTCCGTCCGGAGATCCACTTCTACCCGGCCGGGCACGCCTTCATGAACGACGAGAACCTGATCGGCACCTACGACCCCCTCCAGGCCCGGATCGCCTGGCGCCGCACCCTCACCTTCCTCTGGGGCCACCTCGGCTGAACCGCTCCGGGCTCCGGTACGAAAACGGGATGGACACCTGTACGACCTTTCGGCATAGTCTCCGGGTGCCAATCCCTCCCCCGCACCCCCGCCGTTTCGCCTGGGCGAGCCGCAACTTCCGCATCCAGACCTCCGCCACCGTGATCAGCGGCCTCGGCAACGCCGGCGCCCCCATCGCCACCGCCTTCGCCGTGCTCGGCGCCGGCGGCACCACCACCGAGGTCGGCTACGTCACCGCCGCCCGCCTGGTGCCCATGGTGCTGCTGATGCTGCTCGGCGGCACCCTCGCCGACCGGTTGCCGCGCCACCTGATCATGGTCGCCGCCAATGTGTTCAGCGGGGTCTCCCAGGCCGTCCTGGCCGCGCTGGTGCTGGCCGGGGACGTCCCGCTCTGGCAGCTGCTGGTGCTCTCCGCGGCCGGCGGGGCCGGCTACGCCCTCTACGCCCCGGCCTCCGGCGGCATGATCATGCAGGCCGTCCCCCAGGAGCACGCCGCGCGCGCCTTCGCGGTCTTCCGGATGGGACTCAACGCCTCCCAGATCGGCGGCGCCGCCCTCGGCGGCGCGCTCACCGCGGCCGTCGGCCCCGGCTGGGTGCTCGCCCTGGACGCCCTCTGCTTCCTGGTCGCCGCCGCGCTGCGCTTCTTCCTGGAGCCGGAGCAGGCCCCCGCCCCCTCCGGCTCCAGCATGCTGCGCGACCTGCGCGAGGGCTGGCGGGAGTTCACCTCCCGCCGCTGGCTCTGGGTGATCGTGCTCCAGTTCTCCGTCCTGCTCGCCTGCGTCAGCGCGGTCGAGTCGGTGTACGGGCCGGCCGCCGCCAAGGAACGGCTCGGCGGCGCGGGCGCCTGGGGCCTGGCGATGTCCGCGTACGGCGTCGGCCTGGTGGCCACCGGTGTGCTGATGACGCGCTGGCGCCCCCGCCGGATCCTGCTGGTCGGCAACTGGGGGGTCTTCCTGTTCGGCGTGCCCGCCCTGGCCCTCGCCGCCGAGGTGTCGCTGCCGCTGCTGGTGGTGGCGATGTTCCTGTCCGGCGTCGGCGTCACCGTCTTCGGCGTCAACTGGATGGTCGCGCTCCAGCAGGAGATACCCGAGGAGATGTTCTCCAGAGTCACCGCGTACGACGAACTCGGCTCCTACTCGCTGGCCCCGATCGGCACCGCGCTGGCCGGCCCCGCCGCCGTGGCACTCGGACTGTCCGGCGCGCTCTGGGCCTGTGCCGCCGCCTGCCTGGTGCTCAGCGTGGCCGTCCTGGTGGACCCGCAGGTGCGTCGGCTGAGCCGTCGCGGCACGCCGGGCGCACCGGTGGCCGTCCAGGAGCCCACCCTCGCCTCCTGACCACCGCGTGCGCCCGCGTGCGCCCGCTCAGCTGTTCTCCGCCGCCAAGTGGGCCCCGCTGCTGCGCTACGCCGGGGGCCGGCCGTTCACCTGGGTGGACGACGTCATCCCGCCGCGCCTGGTCCGCCGCTCCCGGTGGCGCCGGGACCGCCTGCTGCTGCGCGTCGACCCCGGCCAGGGCCTGGGGCGCCGGCACGTCGACCGGCTGCTCGCCCGCCCGCCGCGCGGCCCGGCGCCGTCGGTCAGGGGGTCGGCAGCCAGCTGACGTGCCCGGCCAGCAGCGCGTACCCGACGAAGGCCACCGTGTCGATCAGCGCGTGCGCCGCCACCAGCGGCATCACCCGCCCCCAGCGCCGGTACAGCAGGCAGAACACCACGCCCATCACCATGTTGCCGACCAGCCCGCCGACCCCCTGGTACAGGTGGTACGAGCCGCGCAACACCGAACTCGCCACCACCGCGGCCAGCCAGGACCACCCCAGCTGCCCCACCCGGCGCAGCAGGTAGCCGAGGACGACGACCTCCTCCAGGATGGCGTTCTGCCAGGCCGAAGCCACCAGCACCGGCACCCGCCACCACACGTCCGGCAGCCCGGACGGCGCCACCGTCAGGTTGTACCCGGCCGCCTGCGAGGCCAGGTAGAGCGCCAGTCCCGACCCGCCGATCGCGGCCGCGACGGCGGCGCCCCGGCCGAGGTCGCGCGGCTTCTGCCCGAGGTCGAAGCCCAGCACCCGCAGCGCGACGCCCTCGCGCACCAGCAGGTAGCCGACCAGCACCACCGGCATCAGCCCGCGCCCGATGTAGTACAGCTGCCACACCAGGTCCAGCCAGGGCCGCCCGGGCGCCCGCGAGCCGTTCAGCGTGGCGACCTGCTGGCCGAGCTTGAGCGGTTCGGTGAGCGAGCCGGTGAAGCTGATCAGCGCGCTGATCCCGCTGGCCCCGAGGGAGAGGCCGAGGACGATCAGCAGCTCCACGCCGAACAGCCGACGGGTGGGCTTCGCGGTCTCCGGCGCGGTCGGGACGGTCGTCACGGGGGCTCCAGCGGACGGGCGGTCGCTCCGGCCGTCGGCCGACCGCCGGAGCGATCATCCTGACACAACCGCCGCACGGCCCCGACGGGCGCCTAGGCCACCGGCCAGGTGTGCACCGGCTCGCCGCCGCGCATGTGTTCGGCGTAGCGCCTGGTCATCGCCGCGAGCGCGGCCGGCCGGTCCATCCCGTACTGCTCGCGCAGCCGGTGGAAGGTCGCGGCTTGCCAGGACGCGCCGTTGGTGCGGCGCAGGCAGCGCTGCTCGATGATGCCCAGGTAGCGGTCCCGGTCGGCGGGCTCCACGCCCCACTCGTCCAGTCCCTGGTAGGCCATCGGGAGCAGCTCGTTCAGCACCAGGTCGACGGCGGACACCGTCTGCAACCCGCCGCCGCGCCCGGCCCGCCCGGGGCGGGGCCACTGGAACACCGCGTCGATGCCGTACCGGGCGCCCTGCCGGAAGTTCTCGTCCGCCCGTTCGAACGGCAGCCGGGTCCAGATCGGCCGGGGCTGCTCGGCGAGCACCCGCACGAGCCCGTAGTAGAAGGCGGCGTTGGCCAGGGTGTCGGCCACCGTCGGCCCGGCCGGCAGCGCCCGGTTCTCCACCCGCAGGTGCGCCACCCCGCCCGCGACGTCGTACACCGGCCGGTTCCAGCGGTAGATGGTGCCGTTGTGCAGCCGCATCTCGGCGAGCCTGGGCGCGCCGCCGGAGGTCAGCACCTTCAGCGGGTCCTCGTCGTCGCAGATCGGCAGCAGCGCGGGGAAGTACCGCAGGTTCTCCTCGAACAGGTCGTACGCCGAGTCCACCCAGCGCTCGCCGAACCAGGTGATCGGGCGCACGCCCTGTGCCTTGAGCTCCGCCGAACGGGTGTCGCAGGCCTGTTGGAAGAGCACCGGACGGGTCTCCCGCCACAGCTCCCGACCGAACAGGAACGGCGAGTTGGCGCCGAGCGCGAGCTGCGGCCCGCAGAGCGCCTGGGCCGCGTTCCACACCGAGGAGAACCGCTCCGGGGTGACCTGGAGGTGCAGCTGGAGCGAGGTCGCGGCGGCCTCGGCGACCATGGTGATCGACTCCAGCTGGAGGTGCTCGACGCCCTCGATGTCCAGCGCGATCTCCTCCCCCCGGGCGGCCAGGATCTGGTCGCTGAGCAGGCTGTACCGCTGGTTGTGGCTCATCGAGTCCAGCCCGGTGTGGGCGTGCTCCAGCGTCGGCAGGATGCCCACCATGACGATCCGGGTGCCCGCCTCGGCCGCCCGCCGGTCGGCGTAGCGCAGCCCGGTGTCGATCTCCTCGCGCAGTTCCTCGAAGACGTGCCCGCAGAGCCGGTGCGGCGTGATGTTGACCTCGATGTTGAACTTGCCGAGCTCGGTCTGGAAGTCGCTGGAGCCGATCTCGCTCAGCACCTGCGCGTTGTTCATGGCCGGCAGGCCCTGTTCGTCGGACAGGTTGAGCTCGATCTCCAGGCCTATCACCGCCCGCGGCCGGTCGAACCGGTCCTCCCGGATCATCCGTCCCAGCGCTTCGAGGCACGCCTGGAGCTTGCGCCGGTACAGCTGCCGGTCCGCCAGTTCCGCCCGAGTCGCCACGACCTTCTCGCCCACGGTCCCCTCCTCCAGAGCCACCCCGTCGAGCACCCGGTCGACCGACCGTGCAACCAATATGCCCACCTCGAAGATCGATACCCGAACGCTTGTACTGGCTTGCATTGCAAGGCATCTGACGGAAAATCAGACGAACTGTAGACTTGCCCGTCACCACGGCCCGTGATAAACAGATCACCCTGCGCACCCGTTCGAATTCGCACAGCGCTCCGGCCGGTCCGCCATTGCCCCGAAGCCCGTCTACGGCGGCGACCGCGCCGGCACCGCGATCCTGCACAACCGGACCCGGCAGGCCCCGTCACCGATGACGCGCCGCCGCGCCGCGCCGGTATGCCGCACTCGCACGCCGATCTCGCTTGGAGAGGCGGACCCCGCCATGACTCTGCAAACCCCCCAGCCCCCGCCGAGCGCGCTGCGCGCGGTCCTGGGCGCGCTCGACTCGGAGACCGCGCTGCGCCAGCCCGCCGCCGCAGCGCTGCGCCATCCGAACGGCCCCCTGCTCCCCGCCCACCCGCTCGCGGTGCACGTCCTGAACGGCCCGCGCCCGGAGCTCCCGGCCGCCCGCCGCACCGGATGGCGCTTCCTGATCAAGGACGGCACCGAGGTGGCCGCCGCCGCCGAGGTGGTGCAGAGTGCCGAGGGCCACACCTTCTCCCACTTCACCGCCGGTCCGTACCTCGACTCGACGGTCCGGGCGCTGCGCGAGGCCTGGCAGCTCGCCCAGAGCTCCCGGACGCCCCGGCAGCCCCGACTGCTGACCTTCCCCGGCCAGTACGCCACGGCGCTGTGGCTGCACAGCCCCGACACCGGGCCCTCCGGCGACCTGCTGATCCCGCTGGCCCCGGCCCCGCTCGGCGTCACCGCGCACCGCGCCAGCCCGGCCGCCGAACTGCTGCCGCTGCTCGCCCGCGCCCCGCTCGCCCGACCGCTGCTGCTCGGCTCCTCCTGACCCGCCGCAACCCCCACGGGCCGCCGGGCCCACCCGCCCGGCGGCCCCCGGCCATGCCCCCGGCACACCTCACCGGACGGGACCACCCGGCCGGGCCATCCGCCATGACCCCAACGGGTCATGCCCCGGCTGGCCCACTGGCGCACCCCACCCCGTCGGCCCCACCTGAACGGGTGATCTCTGCCCAGGAGTTGTGGCGCATGTCACGAAATCCCTGCGCGCGGGTCCGCGGATGCCGACACTGGGAACCAGCGTGGAAGGACCACCTGTCCTACCCACTTGAGCGTCGGTCCACACCTGGTCGGCGCGCGGACAGGATCCGACTACCGCGGCGGCCCCGGACGGCACCACCTCCGGCGGCCGCCCCACGGGGAGGATCGCAGAGCGAAGCGAGGGTACGCGTATGTGCCAGCACCGTCCTGAGTGCCCGTCGGCCGAGTCCGAGGACCGCGAGGCGGCCGAATCGGTGGCCCGCCACCCGGAGCAGGGCTGGAGCCTGCTCTGCAACGGCGTCGTCGTGTTCGAGGACACCGGAGAACTGCTGCCCGACGGCCGGGTGATCGCCCCGCGCCGCCCTGTCGCCCACGCGGCCTGACCACCCGGTCCGACCGTACGGCGGGGGCAGCCGCCGACTCCACAGCAGGAACAGCACGAAGAACAGCACGAAGGGGCAGGGCCCCGGCGGAAACTCCGCCGGGGCCCTGCCGCGTCACCGCTGGGGTCCGTCAGACGCCGTACTCGTCCAGCGGCGGGCAGGAGCAGACCAGGTTGCGGTCGCCGTACGCGCCGTCGATCCGGCTCACCGGCGGCCAGTACTTGTCCGCCGGGTTCACGCCCGCCGGGAAGACGGCCTCCTGCCGCGAGTAGCCGTGCGCCCAGTCGCCGGCCAGCGTGGCGGCGGTGTGCGGGGCGTTGCGCAGCGGGTTGTCCTCGGCCGCCCACTCGCCCGAGCCGACCTTGTCGATCTCGCCGCGGATGGTGATCATCGCGTCGCAGAACCGGTCGATCTCGTACAGGTCCTCGGACTCGGTCGGCTCGATCATCAGCGTGCCGGCCACCGGGAAGGACATCGTCGGCGCGTGGAAGCCGTAGTCGATCAGGCGCTTGGCGATGTCGTCCACCGTCACGCCCGTCTCCTTGGTCAGCGGACGCAGGTCGATGATGCACTCGTGCGCGACCAGCCCGCCCGGACCGGTGTAGAGCACCGGGAAGTGCGGCGCCAGGCGCT
Organism: Kitasatospora brasiliensis; assembly: GCF_032654805.1. Taxonomy (NCBI): domain Bacteria; kingdom Bacillati; phylum Actinomycetota; class Actinomycetes; order Kitasatosporales; family Streptomycetaceae; genus Kitasatospora; species Kitasatospora brasiliensis. Next base: position 130,654 of record NZ_JAUOOW010000004.1, on the reverse strand, counting down.
TGGCGATGTAGTTGGCGTTCAGCACCGCGACCTGGGTCGCGTGCTTGAGGCCCTCGCCGCCCATCAGCCGGACGTACGCCCAGGAGATCGGCAGGATGGCCGCCGAGCCCCACGGCGCGGCCGAGATCGGGCCGACACCGGTGGCCGGGCCGGCCTCCGCCTGGAGCGGGTGGTTCGGCAGGTGCGGCGCCAGGTGGGCGCGCACCGCGACCGGGCCGACGCCCGGGCCGCCGCCGCCGTGCGGGATGCAGAAGGTCTTGTGCAGGTTCAGGTGCGAGACGTCCGCGCCGAACTTGCCCGGCTTGGCCAGGCCGACCAGGGCGTTCAGGTTGGCACCGTCCACGTACACCTGACCGCCGGCCTCGTGCACCAGGGCGCAGATGTCGGTGATCTGGGTCTCGTACACGCCGTGGGTGGACGGGTAGGTGACCATCAGAACGGCGAGGTTGTCGCGGTTCTGCTCGATCTTGGCCTTCAGGTCCTCGACGTCCACGTCGCCGTCGACCAGGGTCTTCACCACGACCACGCGCATGCCCGCCATCACCGCGGAGGCCGCGTTGGTGCCGTGCGCCGAGGACGGGATCAGGCAGACGTCGCGCTGGGTGTCGCCGTTGGCGTGGTGGTAGGCGCGCACGGCCAGCAAACCGGCCAGCTCGCCCTGCGAGCCCGCGTTCGGCTGGATTGACACGGCGTCGTAGCCGGTCACCTCGACCAGCTGCTGCTCCAGCTGGCGGATCAGGGTCAGGAAGCCCTGGGCCTGGTCGATCGGAGCGAAGGGGTGCAGCTGGCCGAACTCCGGCCAGGTCACCGCCTCCATCTCGGTGGTGGCGTTGAGCTTCATGGTGCAGGAGCCCAGCGGGATCATGCCGCGGTCCAGCGCGTAGTCCCGGTCCGACAGGCGGCGCAGGTAGCGCAGCATGGCGGTCTCCGAGCGGTGGCTGTGGAAGACCGGGTGGGTCAGGTACTCGTCCTCGCGCAGCAGCGCGGCCGGCAGCGCCTCGGCGCTCTCGGCGATCTCCACGCCCTCGACGCCGAACGCGGCCCAGACGCCGGCCAGGTGCTCGCGGGTGGTGGTCTCGTCGGTGGAGACCGAGATCCGGTCCTCGCCGTCCTGGTACACGTTGATGCCGTTGGCGCGGGCGGCGGCGGCGATCTCGGCGGCGCGGCCCGGGACGACGGCGGTGACGGTGTCGAAGAACTCGCCGTGCAGCAGCTCGACGCCGCCGGCCCGCAGGCCCTCGGCGAGGGCGGCGGCGTAGCGGTGGGTGCGGCGGGCGATGTCGGCCAGGCCGTCCGGACCGTGGTAGACGGCGTACATCGAGGCCATCACGGCGAGCAGCACCTGGGCGGTGCAGATGTTGCTGGTGGCCTTCTCGCGGCGGATGTGCTGCTCGCGGGTCTGGAGCGCCAGGCGGTAGGCGCGGTTGCCGTCGGCGTCGACGGAGACGCCGACCAGGCGGCCGGGCAGCGAGCGGGCGTACTCGGAGCGCACCGACAGGTAGCCGGCGTGCGGGCCGCCGAAGCCCATCGGCACGCCGAAGCGCTGCGAGGTGCCGCAGGCGATGTCGGCGCCCAGCGAGCCCGGGGACTTGAGCAGGGTCAGCGCGAGCAGGTCGGCGGCGACGGCGACGATCGCGCCCAGGCCGTGCGCCTGCTCGATCACCGGGGTGAGGTCGCGCACGACACCGGTGGCGCCGGGGTACTGGAGCAGCACGCCGAAGACGCCGCGCTCGACGATCTCGGCCGGGATGCCCTCGGACAGGTCGGCGACGACGACCTCGACGCCGGTCGGCACGGCACGGGTGTTGATCACCGCGACGGTCTGCGGCAGGGTCTCGGCGTCGACCAGGAAGACGCCGCCCTTGACCTTGGTGACGCGGCGGGCCAGCGCCATCGCCTCGGCGGCGGCGGTGCCCTCGTCCAGCAGCGAGGAGCCGGAGGTCGGCAGGCCGGTCAGGTCGGAGACCAGGGTCTGGAAGTTGAGCAGCGCCTCCAGGCGGCCCTGCGAGATCTCCGGCTGGTACGGCGTGTAGGCCGTGTACCAGGCCGGGTTCTCCATGACGTTGCGCAGGATCACCGGCGGGGTGAAGGTGCCGTAGTAGCCCAGGCCGATCATCGGCTGGAGCACCTGGTTGCGGCCGGCCAGCTCGCGCAGCTCGGCCAGGACCTGGGCCTCGGTCCGGCCCGCGGGCAGGTCCAGGGCGGTGATGGAACGGATCGCCTCGGGCACCGCGGTGGCGGCGAGTTCGTCCAGCGAGCCGTAGCCGACGGACGCCAGCATCTTCTCCTGCGCGGCCGCGTCGGGGCCGATGTGGCGGTTCTCGAAGGGGCTGGCCAGCTCAAGCTCGGTGAGGGTCGAGGCGCTGGTGGGGCGTCCCGCGTTCGGCTGGGCGTTCATGGTGGTCGAGGCCTCCTGGTCACGGACCGGCTGGGGCACGTACGTGGGCCGGCCTTCGCCCCTGCGGGCGACGGACCAGCCTGGACGGACGAACCCGACAGGCCTCCCCCTCTGTCATCGGGACCTGAGAGCTTCACCCGCACGGGGCGCTGTGGGCGCTCCGCCGGCTTGCACCGTCGGTGAGGGTGGTGATCGCCGGCTCCCGTGCCGACACTCCTGCCCTGCTTTCCAGAGTGACCTACCCCACACGGTACGGATGCCTGAGAGATTCCGGGGAGGAGTTGCTCCTTCGGCGCTCCGACCAGCGGTTTTCGTGATCGAAGACTCTCCCGAGCGGGCTCTGCGGTCGCCGCCCAGGGTACCAGCGGGAGGCCCCCCGATCACCGGTGCATCAGGTCGTTCGGGGTCTACGCGCGTCCCCTCGGACGGTCCAGTGCGCAGCCCGTCCGGCGCACTCCGGTCGCGTCCGCCCGATTCATGGCTTTTGGTATGAAGTGGCGGACGGAACGGGTGCTCCGGCCGCCTTCCTGCGGAGTTCCGCGGCTCAGCGCACTGGCAGCGCACTGGAGGAAAGCGTGCAGACCGACATCGACCCCCGGGACCTCATCGGCCACAGAGCCGTCGACCGCAACGGAGACAAGATCGGCACGGTCGACGAGGTCTACCTGGACGACGCCACCGGCCGGCCCGAGTGGGCCGCGGTCCGGACCGGCATCTTCGGCCGGGACGCCTTCGTCCCGCTGACCACGAGTGAGTTCGCCGGCGACGAGCTCCGGGTGCCGTACGACAAGTCGCTGGTCAAGGAGTCGCCGGACTTCGGCGTCGGCCAGCACCTCTCCCCCGCCCAGGAGCTCCAGCTCTACCGCTACTACGGGCTCGACACCCCGGCGGACGGTCACCCGAGCGGCGAGGCCGGGAGCCGCGCCAAGGAGCCGGACCTCGACTTCGGCACCACCGCGGCCGCCGCCGCGACGACCGCGGCGGCCCCCGCCAAGTCGCTCACCTTCCACACCGCCGAGCGCCACGCCGAGCCCGCCCCGATCCCGGCCGCCGCCACTCCCGCCGCCGCGGAGGCCGACCTGCGACCCCTCGGTACCCCCGCGCCGGCCGCCGCAGCGGCGCCCGCGGCCGCGGCCCCCATCGTGGAGCCGAAGCACCAGGCGCAACCCGCTCCCACGCCCGCCGCCGCGACCACCAGCAGCCCGGTCGAGATCACCTGCCGTGAGGAACGGCTGGACATCACCACCGAGTGGCACACCATCGGCACCGCGAAGCTGCGCAGGTACGTGACGACCGAACAGGTCGAGCGCCGCATCCCGCTGGTGCATGAGCGCGTCCGGGTCGAGCGGATGCCGGTCGGCGAGGCCGAGCGCGCGGGCCTCACCGACAAGGAGATCGCCGAGGCCGTCGAGGAGGTCACTCTCCGTGAGGAACGCCCGGTGATCCGCAAGCGCTTCGCCCCCGTCGAACGGGTCCGCCTCGTCGTCGAGCGCTACACCACCGAGGAGGTGATCCGGGAGGAGGTCCGCCGCGAGCACATCGAAGTCCACGACACCACCACCCCCGCCTCCCCCACCGACCCGACCACCGACACCCCCCGCGACCTCACCTGACGGCACCCCACGGCCAGGGCCCCGGACACCCGTCCGGGGCCCTGGCCGTGCCACCACACCCCCGCACCTCTTGTCGCGTACCCGACCCTTCCCCTTTGCCAAAGCTTAACCACTCGATATTTGACACTCTGAAGTATCCCCTGCAAAGTTACTTCAGTTCATTCACTATGTACGGGAGGAAGCAACCGTGAGTGAGGCACCACAGCCCACCACCGCGGCCGAGAAGCAGAGCAACGCCCGGGTCCTGCCGGCCCTCATCCTGGCGATGCTGTCGTTCAGCGTGGTGCAGACCGCGGTCGTCCCGATCCTGCCGTCGCTGGCCAAGGAACTGGACGTCTCCGCCTCCAGCATCACCTGGCTGATGACCGCCAACCTGCTCTCCGCAGCCGTGCTGACTCCCCTCCTGGGCCGCTTCGGCGACCTCCGGGGCCGCAAGCCGATGCTGCTGATCTCGCTGGCCGGACTGGTCGCCGGTTCGGCCCTGGCGGTCAGCACCCACTCCTTCACCTGGCTGGTCGTCGCCCGCGTCCTCCAGGGCGCCGGCGGCGGTGTGCTGCCGCTGGCGATCAGCATCGTCCGGGACGAGCTGCCCAAGCAGAAGGTCACCGGCGGCGTCGCCGCCATCAGCGCCTCGATGGGCGTCGGCTCCGGCCTCGGCCTGGTCGCCACCGGTCTCCTGCTGGAGCACTGGAGCTACAAGTCGATCTTCTGGATGGGCCTCCTCTTCGGCCTGCTCGCGGTCGCCCTGGTCGCCTTCCGCGTCCCGTCCGACCCGGTCGTCGACAAGGACGGCGGCGCCGACCCGCTGGGCGCCCTCACCCTGGCCGGCTGGCTCTCCGCGCTGCTGGTCGCGGTCAGCCAGGGCAACCACTGGGGCTGGACCTCCACCAAGACCCTCGGCCTGTTCGCCGTCGCCGCCGTGGTCGCCCTGGTCTGGGTGATCATCGAGTCCAAGGTCGCGCACCCGCTGGTGGACATGAAGATGATGTCCCGCCCGGCCGTCGCCTTCACCAACCTGGCCGGCCTGCTCATCGGCTTCGGCATGTACGGCTCGTTCATGGTCATCAGCAACTTCGCCCAGACCCCGGAGAAGCTGACCCACTACGGCTTCACCGCCACCGTGCTGCACGCCGGCGTCATGCTGCTGCCGTCCGCCCTCGGCTCGATGGTCGCCGCCCCGCTCGGCGCCCTGCTGATCGGCCGCCGCGGCCCGCGCCTGCCGCTGGTCCTCGGTGGCGTCCTCGGCGCCGTCGCGATGGCCTACCTGGCCGTACGCCACAGCCACGAGGCCGACATCTACACCGCCTCGGCGATCTTCGGCCTCGGCATCGGCCTCGCGTTCTCCGCGATGCCGGCCTACATCAACGGCGCCGTCCCGGCCGAGCAGAGCGGCATCGCCAACGGCATGAACGCCGTGCTGCGCACCGTCGGCGGCGCGATCGGCACCGCCGTCATGGCCGCCATCCTGACCGGCGACACCATGAAGCTGCCGCCGCAGATCCCGTTCACCTTCCCGACCCTGGACGCCTACAAGCACGCGTTCTGGACCGCGGCCGTCGTCTGCATCGTCGCCGGCGTCGTCCCGTTCCTGATCCGCGGCGTCAAGTCGGCCGCCGCCCCGACCGTCGTCGGCGGCTCGGCCCAACAGAGCTCCAGCCCCGAGCTGGTCAAGACCGACGCCTGACGAGGCGTCCGGCCCCCGCGCTCAGGGACAGGGCGCGGGGCACCCGGCCTCCGTACGTCGCGAGGGCATCACGAACGTACGGAGCCGGCACGGTGATCGGCCCCACCCGGTACTCCCCCACCGGGTGGGGCCGCTTTCGTTTCCTCAGCCACCCGGGTCCGTCTCAGCCACTCGGGCCCGTCTCGTGCTCCTCGTCCTCCCCGCCCTGGACCTGCCGCAGCGGCAGCGGCCGAGCCGCTTCGAGCGCCGGGTCGTCCATCGCGAAGGTCCGCACCCGCCCCCGCTCGCTCCACGGCGTCTCGAACCGCACGGTGACCCTCCCGACGCCGCTGCCCTGCACCCAGCCCGGACCGAACTCGGTGTGCCGCACGTCCTGTCCGGGCAGCCAGCGCCGCACCACGGCGGCCTCCGCGTCCTCCTCCGCCGGAACCGCCGGGGCGTCCGAGGCATCGGAGGCCGCAAGGGCCGCTGCGGCCGCCGCCTCCTCGGCCTGCTCGGCGGCCTCCTCCCGGAGCGCCTGCGCGAACAGGTCCTCCTGGGTGTAGTCGGCGAGCTGGGCGACGCCGACGCCGAGCAGCCGGACGCCGCCGGTGATGTCCACCTGCTCGGCCAGCCGACGCGCGGTGGCGGTGATCACCGCCTCGTCGTCGGTGGGCCCGCCGAGCGTCTCCGAGCGGGTCAGCGTCGAGAAGTCGAACCGCCGGACCTTGAGCACCACCGTCCGCCCCGAGCGCCCGGCCGCCCGCAGCCGCCGCACGCACCGGGCGGCCAGCGCCTCCACCTCGCGCAGCACCCGCTCCCGGTCCGTCAGGTCCACCTCGTAGGTGTCCTCCACCGACACCGACTTCGCGTCCTGGTCGGCGATCACCGGCCGCTCGTCCAGTCCTATGGACATCTGGAAGATCCCGGCACCGTGCGCCCGCCCGACCAGCTGCACCAGCTCCGCCTCTCCCGCCTCCGCGAGGTCGGCCACCGTGTTCAGCCCGGCCCGGCGCAGCACCTGCTCGGTGGCCGGCCCGATCCCGGGCAGCGCCCGCACCGGCATCGGGCCGAGCACGGCCCGCTCCTGCCCCGGCTCGATCAGCACCAGCCCGTTCGGCTTGGCCTTCTCGGAGGCGATCTTGGCCATCAGCTTGGAGCCGGCCGCCCCGACCGAGCCGGTCAACCCGGTCAGCCGCTCGATGTCCGCCCGCAGGTCCTCCGCCAGGGCGAGCACCAGCCGCTCGCCGGTCTCGTGGTCCGTCTCCGCCAGCACCGGGCCGTACGGACCGGCCTCCAGGTCCACGAAGGCCTCGTCCAGGCTGAGCGGCTGCACCAACGGGGACAGCTGCCGCAGCAGCCCCATCACGATCTCGCTGTTCTGCCGGTAGGCCTCGAACCGCCCGACCAGGAAGGCGGCGTTGGGGCAGAGCCGGCGCGCCTGCGCCATCGGCATCGCCGAGTGCACCCCGAACTTCCGCGCCTCGTACGAGGCCGTGGCGACCACCCCGCGCCCGCCGAGCCCGCCGACCACCACCGGTTTGCCGCGCAGGCTCGGCTTGGCCGCCTGCTCCACCGCCGCGAAGAAGGCGTCCATGTCGAGGTGGATGATGCTCGGCAGAGATCGCACCCGCCGATCATCGCGCACGGGTCCGACAGTACGTACGAACCCGGCCGCCGGACGCCCCGCCGGCTACTTCCCCGCGGCCTCGGCCAGCGCCTTCGGTATGCCGTCCTCCCGGGGCCCGAGGAACACCGGGTCCGGCCGCAGCCAGGCGTTGGCCGCCGCCTTGCCCGCCCCGGCGACTTCCCGCAGCCCGCCGTACAGCCAGGTCACGTCGTGCGGCTCCGGCACCCCGACCGCGTACGAGCGGATGCCCGCCGCCTCGCACAGCGCCAGCGCCCGGCGGACGTGGAAGTCCTGGCTGACCAGCACCGCGCGGTCCACCCCGAAGATCCGCCGCGCCCGGGTGCAGGAGTCCCAGGTGTCGAAGCCCGCGTAGTCCCGGACCACCCGGTCCTCGGGCACCCCGTGCTGGGTCAGGTAGGTGTACATCGCGTCGGGCTCGTCGTACTCGACCCGCCCGTTGTCCCCGGTCACCAGGATCGCCCGCACCTTCCCCTCCCGGTACAGGTCCAGCGCCGCGACCAGCCGGTGCTCCAGGTACGGAGAGGGCCTGCCCTGGTCCAGCCCGGCGCCGAAGACCACCGCGACGGGCGCGGCGGGCGCGCTCGCGACCGTGCCGACCCGGTCCCCGGCGGAGAACCACACCCAGGCGCTCGGCGCCAGTGCCAGCGAGCAGAGCACCGTCCCGACCTGGAACACCCTGCGCTGCGTCGACCGCTGACGCAGCCGCGCCCCCAGCAGTCCGGCCCTGCGCCGCAGCAGCCCCATCATCCCGGTGCCGACCTCCACGTGCCCTCCCTCGATCACGTCCGATCACGTCAACCAGGCAAAACGACGGGGCCGCGGCCCCGAACGGTTCCCCGTCCGGGCCCGCGGCCCCGTCGATCGGCTGTTCAGACCGCCCGGTTGCGCCGCTGCGCCAGCTCGTCGGCCGGGTCGTGGCCGACCAGCGTCTCGCCGGTGTCGGTGCGCTCGGCGTGCAGTCGCCCGAGGGTGAGCTCCAGCTCCCGCCAGACCGCGCCCACCGCGATGCCGAAGACTCCCTGACCGCCCTTCAGCAGGTCCACCACCTGCTGCGGCGTGGTGCACTCGTAGACCGTCGCACCGTCGCACATCAGCGTCATCCCGGCCAGGTCGGCCGAGTCGGCGGCCTGGAGGTGGGCGACCGCCACCCGGATGTTCTGCAACGAGACACCCGCGTCGAGCAGCCGCTTCACGATCTTCAGCAGCAGGATGTCGCGGAAGCTGTAGAGCCGCTGGCTGGTCGACGGGTACGCGGTGCGGACGCTGGGCTCCAGCAGTCCGGTCCGGGCCCAGTAGTCCAGCTGGCGGTAGGTGATGCCGGCCGCCGCACAGGCCGTCGGGCCGCGGAAGCCGAGAAGGTCGGACGTCGGGGCCAGCCGCTCGATGGCCGGCTGGCCCGGTTGTACGGCCGGAAACCTGCCCACCCGGGGCAGATCCGTGACGGTACGAGCGGTGCGCGGCATGTGCACGGCGCACCGGCCTCCCACCACCGCGTCATCGCCGGTGCTGCTCATGCCTGCCTCCGTCCACTTGTGCTGCGGGCAACCCGACTGCGGGCATCGGCCACCCGGACAGCCACTCCTGCTGACGGTAGGCAGTCCCCTATGACCCGTCAACGATCGCCACGCCGGGTCAGGCAAACCACATCACTCAGGAGAGTGGTTTTTCGTGCCCCTAGTGTGGGTAAGTGGGCGTTCTTTCGCAAAACGGCGGCCCAAAGGCCGTACCGTCGCCCCCGCACCGGCCCCCGCTACTGCGGGCCGCCGCCCCCGAAGTCCTCCGGCGAGACCTGGTCCAGGAACTCCCGGAACTTCTCGACCTCGTCCTCCTGCTCGTCCGGGATCGCGATGCCCGCCTCGGCGAGCACCTCCTCGCTCCCGTAGATCGGCGTGCCGGTGCGCAGCGCCAGCGCTATGGCGTCGGACGGCCGGGCGCTGACCTCGACCCCGCCGGCGAACACCAGCTCGGCGTAGAACACGCCCTCCCGCAGGTCGGTGATCCGGACCTCGGTGAGCTGCTGGCCGAGCGCCTCCAGGACGTCCTTGAACAGGTCGTGCGTCAGCGGGCGCACCGGCGTCATGCCCTGCTGGGCGAAGGCGATCGCGGTCGCCTCGCCGGGGCCGATCCAGATCGGCAGGTAGCGATCTCCCCCGACCTCCCGCAGCAGCACGATCGGCTGGTTGGAGGGCATCTCCACCCGGACACCCACGACGTCGAGCTCATTCACACAGGCAACCCTATGGCTCCGCTCCCGGATATGAAAGCGCAGGGCCGACGCCGCTGGTCAGCGGGGTGCGTCCGGCGCCCGATGGGCGCCGCGGCCGCTATCCGCGGTTTCGCAGACCGGCCTGGACCATCGCCGCGTGCAGCCGCACGGACAGCGTCGCGAGTTCCCGGGCCGTGGCCTCCGCGTGCGCCCGGGTCTGCGGGTTGCGGTGCCGGCGCAGCGGCGCCACCACCTGCTCCACCAACGCGATCTCGCGGTCCGCCGCCGCCTTCATGGCCCGCAGGTGCCGGGGCTCCAGACCGTACCGGCCGAGCTCCGCGACCAGCCTGGCCACCTGGAGCGCCTCACCGTCGTACCCGCCGTCCGGGCCCGGGGCGACCAGCCCGTAGGACTCCCACTCGGCCAGCTCCGGCTCCCCGGCCTCGGCCGCCGCCAGCAGCTCGGCGCGCCCCAGCCGGACCCCGGAGGGCACCTCGCCGGCGGCCACCAACTCCCGGTCCGCCTCCTCCAGCGGCCCGGGCCGGGTGTCGGCGGAGGGCAGCGCGGGCGGGTTCTCACCGCGCTCGATGGCGTCCAGGTGCTCGCGGATCACCCGCAGTGGAAGGTAGTGGTCCCGCTGCATGCGCAGGACGTAGGCCAGCCGCTCGACGTCGGCCGGACTGAACTTGCGGTACCCCGAGGGCGTGCGCTGCGGCTCGACCAGTCCCTCCGCCTCCAGGAAGCGGATCTTGGAGATGGTGACCTCGGGGAAGTCGTCGCGCAGGAAGGCCAGCACCGCGCCGATGCTCAGCAGTTCGTCACCGCCGCGCCGACGCCCGGCTGGGCGCTCCGCCCGGACCGGTTGCCGCGGGCCCGCGACCACCCCGCGCCCGCCGCGGTCCGCGTGCGGACCGGACGGGGTTGGAGTGGCCGCCCCGAGAGAAGAGGAAGGGATGTTCGTATTCACTCGGGCTCCTGCCTGCGTCGTTTTCAGTACCCCCGGTGGTGGCCGGCGAAGAACACCAGCCGGTACTTCCCGATCTGCACCTCGTCGCCGTTGTTCAGCGCCACCTCGTCGATCCGCTCCCGGTTCACGTAGGTGCCGTTGAGGCTGCCCACGTCCGCGACGCTGAAGCCGGCCGGGGTGCGGCGGAACTCCACGTGGCGGCGCGAGACCGTGACGTCGTCCAGGAAGATGTCACCCTGCGGGTGACGCCCGGCCGTGGTGACGTCCGAGTCCAGCAGGAAGCGGCTGCCCGAGTTCGGGCCGCGCTGCACGATCAGCAGGGCCGAGCCCGGCGGCAGCGCGTCGATCGCCGACAGCACCTCGGCCGACAGGGCCGGAGTGGCGCCGGTGCCGGTCGTGGCGCTCGGGTCGTACGACTCCAGGCCGGAGATGGAGATGGTCGACGTGGTCTCCGCCGCCCCCTCCGGGAGCAGGCCACCGCGCAGCGCCGCCCCGCAGTTGGAGCAGAACCGGGCCGAGGCCGGGTTCGGGTTGGCGCACCGGGGGCAGGGAGTGGGGCCAGCCATGTTCACAGCCTCCTGGCGCGGCACACCCGACGGGTTGTGCCCGGCGTACGGATCCGGAGCAAACCCTCCACCAGAGGTTGAGGGTCCTGACGGGAAACCTATGCGCGGCTCGCCGGAGGGGTCAACCGACGCGCCGTAGCCCGCCTGATTCCCCGCGTACTGGGCGGCGCCGCCGTCCCGGTACAGCTGCTGACCTGCGTACGGCCCGGCCTCGGGAGCGGGGCGCATGCCGGGCACGGCCGCCTCGTCCTCGGGCCGGCGGTGACGTGCGGTGGGCGCCTCGACGGCGGCCGCGTCGCGACCCTTGTTGCGACCGAACAACTTCGAGAAGAAACTCACGGGCGAATCCCCTTGCGTGTGACAGACCCGCCCGCGGGGCAGGGTGAGAACCTCGGACATACTGCGAGCCCGGATGCTGCGGCTCGGCCCCGCCGGAGTGGTACTCCGACGGCTGGTGCTGCGGTTGTTGCTACGGAGCGTACTGGTGCGAACCAGTCTCGCCCATGTGACGGCGACGCCTCGCGGCGGGTGCCGCCCGCCCTTGACGGGCCGTTCGTCGGGCGCCCCGTCACTTCGAAGCCGGCTTGGCGTACTGCGGTGACTTCGGGTCCACGAGGGCGTCGACGACCACCTTCTGCTGCTGGGCGATCGTCGCCCGCGCCTGGTTGTTCTCCAGGGTGCGGACGACACCTCCCGGGATGTTCAGCGCGGGTGTCAGGTCCTGCGGGTTTCCGACGACGGTGAACCGATAGGGCTGCGAGACCTTCTTCCCGTCGATCTGCACCCCGCCGCCCGACTGGTCGGTGAAGTAGGTGTTGACCACCACGCGCACATCGTTGATCTGAATCGCCTCCGCCCCCGCCGCTCGAAGTTCTTGCAGGGTGTCCAGCAGCATATCTGCCTTCACCTGCCCTTGGGGATCATCGACCGTGAGTACGATGCCCGGACCAGTGGCTTTGACGGTACCGGCGAGCACGCCGAGTTCCGTCATCTTCTTCCTGGTCTGCTCCTGGGCCTCCTTGGCCTGGTTGGAGCTGTTCTCCAACTTCGCCAGGGACTGCTCAAGCTCCGTCTTCTCCTGCTGGAGACGCTGCTGACGGCTGTCCAGTTCGTCGAGGATGCGCACCAGGTCCTCCTGGCGGGCTCCGCGCAGCTGGCTGTGGTGGTCGTTGGTCGACCGCACCTGGATCGCCAGCGCCAGACCGAGCGAGAACAGCAGCAGCGCCACCACCAGCTGCCCTCGGGACAGCCGCGGCGGCCAGAGTGCCGCCTTCAGCCGCTGCCGGCCGGCGTTCCGGTCGGGACCGGACGGCTGCTCGGCGGCCTCCTCGACGGTCGGCTCGGGCTCCGCTTCCGGCTCGGCCACCGTCTCGGGTTCAGGTTCGGGCTCAGGTTCGGGCTCAGGCTTGCCCTTGGCCTCCGACACGGCCTCGGGTGCCGGTTCGATCGCCTTCGTGAGCCGCAGCGTCGGCTCGGAGATCGAAGCGCCCTCAAGTTCAGCCTTAGCGTCAGGCTTCCCCGCCGAGGCCTCCTCGGCCTCGGCCGCCTCGGCGGTCTTCCCGGCCGCCTCAGCAGCCTCGTCCGCCTCCGCCGCACCATCCGGCCCGGACTCCCCGTCCGGCCCCGGGTCGGGCGCCTCGGCGCCCTTCGCGGCAGCCTTCCCGTCCGGCTTTCCGCCGGGCGTCCCGGCCTCCTGCTCGGCCGCCGCGGACTCCGGTTTCTCCTCCGCCGCCTCGCGGCCCGGCTCAGGCGCGGAAGACATGGCGTCGGATCCCGGCCGCGTTGGAGAAGATGCGGATGCCGAGGACGACGACCACACCGGTGGACAGCTGCGAGCCGACGCCCAGCTGGTCGCCGAGGAAGACGATCAGCGCCGCGACCACCACGTTGGACAGGAACGACACGATGAACACCTTGTCGTTGAAGATCCCGTCGAGCATCGCCCGGACACCGCCGAACACCGCGTCCAACGCCGCCACCACCGCGATCGGCAGGTAGGGCACGACAGCGTCCGGCACCTCGGGTTGGACGAAGAGGCCGACGACCACCCCGATCACAAGACCCAGTACGGCAATCACGGTCTGGCTGCTCCTGTCCCTGTCGTGGTCTTGGCGGCTCCGGTCGTCGGACGCCGCTTGGCGCTCGGGCTGCCGCCGGTCGCGGCCGGCGAGGCGGATGTGGAAGACGAGGCCGATGGTGAGACGGACGCGCCAGGGCTCTGCGGGGTTCCGGCTCCGGCCGACACGGCGCCGCTCTGAGCCGGCGGGGCCTCCGCGGGCGAGGGCTCGGAGGCCACCGGCTGCGCGGTCCGCAGGGTCACCCCCACCGCGGCCGGCAGCGTCAGGCTCTTCTGCGCGGAGAGCGTCGACTTGATGCCGTACTGCTCCTGCAGCAGCCGCAGGTACTGCCCGGCCATGTCCTTCTCGAAGGCGCCGAGGAGCTTGGAGCCGTCCCCGATCGCCTGGATGTTGTACGGGGGCACCAGCGGCCGGTTGTCCACCAGCACCGCCTCGCCCGCGGCCCGGATCGCGGACAGCGCGGTCAGCCGCTGGCCGTTGATCGCGATCGCCTCGGCCCCGGAGCCCCAGAGGCCGTTCACCACGAGCTGGAGGTCGCGGTCCCGCAGTCGGCCGCTGTTGGAGAACCCCTGCCCGGCCCGCGGGTCGACGTTGCCGCCGTGGCCGGTACCGGCCGCGTCCTCCAGGACCAGCTTCAAGCCCGGCCCGGTGACCTCGCCGAGGCCCACGGCCCCGGTCAGCCCGCCGGAGTCACCGTCCCCCGAGGCGAGTGCCTGCTGCTGGGTGTTGTCGACCTTGAGCCGCAGCTCCTGCACCTGCTTCTGCAAGTGGTCGGCCGAGGTGTTGCTGTCGTTGATCCGGTGGATCAGCGCGTCCCGTTCCTTGGCCAGCGTCGGCTCGGCCTTGTGCGCGTTCACCGCGCCGACCGTCACCACCGCGCCGACCAGGGCCAGCCCCGCCCCCAGGGTGAGCAGGCCCGGCAGGGTGCCGGGCATCCGGCTGTCGCGGGCACCGCCGCGCGCGGCGGCCGCCTCCGCGTAGCCCTCGTCCAGGCTGTGGTCCATCACGTTGGTCAGCAGGGACATCGAGGCATCCGGACGGTTGTACCGTCCGTTCGGGGCACTCGGCGTCGGCGTCGCTGGCATGGAGACCATCGTCCCATGGCGTCGAAGAGGCCCGTGCACGGCCCCTGAGCTGCACACACGCTGCACACATGACGCAAGTGACGGATCACTCCGAATGACGTGAAAACGGACGGCGGGGCGCGCGGTCCACCGCGCCCGCCGTTCAGTGTCTCAGAGCCCGGCCCGTGCTGGGCTCCGTCACCGCCCCGCCCCGTCGACCACGGCCTTGCTCGTCCAGCAGCGCCTCCGGTGGCCTCTCGTCGTCGGGAGCCCTCCCCTCCCACAGGTGGGTGACCGCCTCGGCCGGGTCGGCAGCACCAGCGTCCAGCGTCGTCCGCCTCGACCGCGGACGCGTCGGTGGTGTCAACCGGCGGCTGCCGGCTTCCCGCCTCCACCACGGAGCGCATGACCATGCCCTTGGCCGCCCACGGCGTCGCGATGTCCCGCCGCCCGGATGGCGCGCGTACCGGAATCCGCGCGTCGATCGCTCAGCGGCCGACCTGGGTGCGCGCCACCAGGCCGACCAGCGGACGAGGCCGCGGCCCCGTCCAGCACCCCGCTGAACTCGGGCTTCCCCAAGCCGCCACGCCGTCCCATAGCACCGTGCCCTCGGCGGAGGCCGCCTTCGCGAGGTCGTCGGCGTCGTCGTCGTCCAGATGACCTGGGTGCCGTGGTAGGCGGCGACCTGCTCGGCGATCGGGTCGTGGTCACCGGCAGCGCCACCTGACCCTGCGCCCTCGGCCGCGACCAGGTCCAACAGCACCAGCAGCGCCCGGTCGTCGTCGATCACCCGGCCAGCTCGTCCACGAACGCGACGCGCTCACCCGCGGGTCCGAACCGCACGCCGAACGCCGCCCGCGAGGGAGGCCGCAGCTCGCCGAGCCTGGCCAGACCGGCCCTGCGCTCCTCCGCGTCCTCGGTCGGCCGCGCCTCGTCCAGCCCGGTGGAGACGGTGAGCGCCTCCACCCCAGCCGGCCGGGGATGCTCGGCAGAACCAGGCCCGCACTTTGCCGTGCGCAATGTCCCCGACCACCTTCAGCCCGGCCTCCCGGACCCCGGTGATGTCCACCGTCCGCAGCAGGTTGCCCGCGTAGGAGTCGAAGACGCTGGACGGGAAGGTCAGGTCCCCGATCTCACCGGGAAGGCCCGTCGGAACTCATGGCGCGCGTAGACGCGATCAGCTTGCGCTGGCCCGGCCTGCGGAGGTCCGCCCGCGCTCGATGAAGAAGGATGTCCAGCGAGTCCGGCACCCCGGCGTGGTCCGCAGAAGATCCCGCCCCGCGCTCCCCCCGCGCCGTGTGCTGCCGGGCCGTATAGGCACGTTCTCAAGGTCGCGGACGTCGATCTTGCCCGGAGGTCTGGAGCGCCGGATCATCGCCCCGTTTGAGCGCGCGCACCCGCGGTGGTCGCGCAATGGTGACGGTGGCGCCCTTCTTCAGCGTCGCGTACGCCCCACTTATGCGGCCAGCTCGGGAGTGATCTCGACGTTCGGGATGCCCGGGCCGCGGACCCCGAACAGGTGCTCCCCAGCCGCGACTCCCCACCGAGGTGTTGACGACGGCGCCGGCCTCGATGTCTTGAACAGGTAGACCCGGACGTTCACCCCCGATGATCGACTCCTCGCCGACCAGGCACTCGTCCCCGTCACCGCGCCGTCCTCGATCCGCGCGGCCCGCAGCCATCGGTGTTCTTGCCGACCGCAGCCCCCACCGTTGCTCTGCACGGCCCGGCTTGTCCACGTTGTCGTGGACCACCGCCTTGTGCAGGAACGCGCCGCGTTTGGCGATGACCACGTGCTGCCCAGCACGGTGCTCGCGGGCTCCGCCGGCCTCGACCTTGGCGTAGTCCCCGATGTACAGCGGCCCGCGGAGCACCGCCTCCGGGTCCACCTCGGCCCCTCGGCCACCCAGACGCCCGGCGAGATCTCGAACCCGTCGAGCTCGACGTCGACCTTAGCGCCCTCCAGGACGTCCGCCTGGGCCTTTGCCATAGCTCGTGGGTACATCCTGCTCCCAGTAGCCCTCGGCGACGTAGCCTGAACCCGCTTGCCTCCTTCCCAGGGTTGTGGGAAGACATCGCTCGACCAGTCGACGGACTCACCCGCCGCGACGTAGTCGAGACCTCCGGCTCCATCGTAGATACCGGTGTTCACAGTGTCGGAAGACCTGCCCCCAGGTCAGCTTCTCAGGAAGCGCTCACCCTCCCCTCGTCGTCCGTGATCGTGATGCCGAACTCCAGAAGTTCGGCACCCTCGTGAGACAGACGGTGATGAAACGTTCTTGCTGCGGTGAAGATCGATCAATTCCGAGAGGTCGAAGTCGGTCAGCGCGTCACGGAGATCACCAGAAGGAATCGTATAGGCGCGTCCTCTGCGTTGACACTCCCCGCAGTGCCCAGTGGCGTCTCCTCGTGGGCATAAGTGAGATGCATGCCCAACTCTTCGCCATCACCGGAAATAGTTCTTGACCAGTGGCCTTAGGAACTGAACCGTGACGACGGTGTCGGAGAAGGCCGTGCCGCTTCAGCCGAAGCACGTGCTCCATGATCGGCTATTGGCGACCAGGCAGCGGCTTCCGGCATGCTGAAGGTCATCGAGCGGAGTCGGGGTGCCCTCGCCCCTGCCCATTACAACTTGGCGTGCAGGTGCGTCCTCCTTCGCGGTGGTGGACCGGCAGGTCCATCAAAGCGTTCCAGAGGATCTGCGGAAGGTATCGTCGACGCACCGAAGGGGCGTGGGAGCTCTCAGATCACGTCTCAGACTGTGGACGCCGAGCCGCAGCATACCCGGGCGATCTGCCTCGCCTGAACCGCGTAAAGGATCGCGGCCCACCAGTGCAGCGTGGTCCCCCGCAGATGAACGCCCAGCTCACCACCTCGGCCGGCCGGGCGATCCAGCTGTCGACGCTGCCGAGCAGCAGAAGCGGAAACGCGTACACATCAGATTGAAGAGTCGCGGCCTTCCCCGGGAAACTCGTCCTGGAGCGGACCGTAGCCGTGCCGGTTCAGAATCGGCAGCAGCGATGGCGATGAAGACCTCACCGGGCCAACAGGATCGCGGTGAGCCACCACGGCAGATCTCACGCCCAGGTCGAATCCGACCAGCGTGGAAAGCACATAGAGCCGGTCGGCCAGCGGGTCGAGCAATTGCCCCGCCCGTGAAGATCTGTCCCCACCGTCGGGCGAGCTTTCCGTCCAGGTAATCGCTGACCCCGCTCCAGCGCCAGGATCAGCAGTGCCCAGACGTCGTTCTTCGGGCCGCCGAACTCCGGCAGAGAATGAGCCAGAGGAAGATCGGAACACCGACCAGCCGGCCCATGCTCAGCATGTTGGGGATGGTGAGGACGCGATCGGTCTGGACCCGCGTCTCCTGGACCCCACCCGGGGGCCTCCTGTCTCTTGTGACGACAATGCATGATGACCCTACAACAAAGCCCCCGACCGGTTTCCCGGCGGGGCTTCTCTAAAATTGTTCGGCTTGGCGTCCTGCTCTCCACAGGTCCCCCTTGCAGTACCATCGGCGCTATGAGGCTTGGCTTCCGGGTTCGGAATGTAACCGGGCGTTTCCCTCACGCTATGACCGCGAAACACTGTAGAGCTGTGCACCGCACACCCCGACAATTCCAGGGCGGGTCGTTGTTTCAGAACAACACAGTGGACGCAAACGGCGAGGACGAAGCCCTCGGCCTATTGGTACCGGTCAACTCCACCCCCTCACAGGGCTTCCATGTCGGCCTATCAACCCAGTCGTCTACTGGGAGCCTTACCCTCTCAAGGGTGGGGTGCTCATCTCGAAGCGGGCTTCCCGCTTGGAATGCTTTTCAGCGGTTATCCCTCCCGAACGTAGCCAGCCAGCCATGCCCTTGGCGGGACAGCACAGCACACCAGAGGTTCGTCCAGGCCGGTCCTCTCGTACTAGGGACAGCCCTTCTCAACACTCCTACGCGCACAGCGGATAGGGACCGAACTTGTCTCGACGTTCTAAACCCAGCTCGCGTACCGCTTTAATGGGCGAACAGCCCAGCGCTTAGGACCTACTCAGCCCCAGGATGCGAACGAGCCGACATCGGGTGCCGACCATCCCGTCGATATGGACTCTTGAGGAAGATCGGCCTGTTATCCCCGGGGTACCTTTTATCCGTTGAGCGACGGCGCTTCCACAAGCCACCGCCGGATCACTAGTCCCCTACTTTTCGTACCTGCTCGACCCGTCAGTCTCACGGTCAAGCTCCTTGTGCACTTACACTCCAGCACCTGATTGCCAACCAGGCTGAGGGAACCTTTGGGCGCCTCCGTTGCACCGCTAGGAGGCAACCGCTGGTTAAACTACCCACCAGACACGCCATCCCTGATCCGGATCACCGGACCCAGGTTAGACATCCAGCACGACCGAAGTGGTATTTCAACGGCGACTCCACAACAACTGGCGTTGCTGCTTCACAGTCTCCCACTATCCTACACAAGCCAGACGAACACCAATATCAAGCTGGTAAAGGTCCAAGGGTCTTCCGTCCTGCTGCGCGAAACGAGCATCTTTACTCGTAATGCAATTTCACCCGAGGCCTATGGTTGAGACAGTCGAAGTCGTTACGCCATTCATTGCAGGTCGGAACTTACCCGACAAGGAATTTCGCACAGCAGGATGGTTATAGTTACCACCGCCGTTTACTGGCGCTTAAGTTCTCCAGCTTCGCCCTGACGAATCAGAGCTAACCGGTCCCCTTAACGTTCCAGCACCGGGCAGGCGTCAGTCCGTATACATCGCCTTACGGCTTCGCACGGACCTGTGTTTTAGTAAACAGTCGCTTCTCGCTGAATCTGCGGCCACCCCCAGCTCAGAGTGCAAGACTCGTCACCAGGAATGGCCCCCTTCTCCCGAAGTTACCAGGCATTTTGCCGAGTTCCTTAACCATAGTTCACCCGAACGCCTCGGTATTCTCTACCTGACCACCTGAGTCCGGTTTGGGTACGGGCCGCCATGAGCTCGCTAGAGGCTTTTCTCGACAGCATAGGATCATCCACTTCACCACAATCGGCTCGGCATCAGGTCTCAGCCTCAATGAGTGACGGATTTGCCTATCACTCGGCCTACACCCTTACCCCGGGACAACCACCGCCCGGGCTGGTTCTTCCTGCGTCACCCCATCGCTCACCTACCCCATTGGGTCACCGGCTCCACCACTTCCCTTTGCCCGAAGGCTCCAGGACGGCTTCACGGGCTTAGCATCCAAGAGGTTCAGCGTTGGCGCTTCAAAGCGGGTGCAGAGATATCAACCCGTTGTCCATCGACTACGCCTGTCGGCCTCGCCTTAGGTCCCGACTTACCCTGGGCAGATCAGCTTGACCCAGGAACCCTTGGTCAATCGGCGCAAGGTTTCCCACTCTTGTATCGCTACTCATGCCTGCATTCTCACTCGTATACCGTCCGACTGGTTTCCACCGCCAGCCACCCGGCACACGACACTCCCTACCCATCACAGCAGGCGTTGGCCCTTCATGCCACAATGACACGACTTCGGTGATATTGGCAGGCCCCGCTACATTGTCAGCGCCCGGAATCACTTGACCAGTGAGCTGTTACGCACTCTTTCAAGGGTGGCTGCTTCTAAGCCAACCTCCTGGTTGTCTCTGCGACTCCACATCCTTTCCACTGCTTGCAGCAAGGACCTTAGTCGGTGTTCTGGGCTGTTTCCTCTCGACCATGGAGCTTATCCCCCACAGTCTCACTGCCACAGCTCTCACTTACCGGCACATTCGGAGTTTGGCTAGGTCAGTAACCCAGTAGGGCCTTCGCCTATCAGTGCTCTACCTCCGGCAGGAAACGTGACCTTTTCATGCATTTTCGGGAGAACCAGCTATCACGGGTTTGATTGGCCCCTTTCACCCCTAACCACAGGTCATCCCCAGGTTTTCAACCCTGGTGGGTTCAGTCCTCCACACGGTCTTACCCCGCGCTTCAACCTGCCCATGGCTAGATCACTCGCTGGTCTTGGGCATGCAGCTCAACCGCCTATTCCGGACTCGCTTTCGCTACGGCTACCCCACGGTTGCCTCGCTACACACCGCAAACTCGCGGGCTCATTCTTTAAAGGCACGCAGTCACGGCCACCAGCAAAGCTGATGAACGACGCTCCACGGCTTGTAGGCACACACGGTTTCAGGTACTATTTCACTCCGCGCTCCGCGGTACTTTTTCTCATTCCCTCACCGGTACTATCCGCTATCGGTCACTAGGGAATATTTAGGCTTAGCGGGTGGTCCCGCCAGATTCACACAAGTTCTCCCGGGCCCCGTGCTACTTAGGTGTTCTCCAAGCGAGCCGCTGAATTTCGTCTGCGGGGTCTTACCCTCCCCCGCGGACCCTTTCGCATGTCGTGACTACCCATACGGTTCTGACTCGCCGACCGGCCAGACCGATCAAGAAGAATCCCACGACCCCGAGAACGGCAACCCCTGCCGGGTCTCCACACCATTCCGGTTTAGCCTCATCCGGTTCGCTCGCCACTACTCCCGGAATCACGGTTGTTTTCTCTTCCTGCAGGTACTGAGATGTTTCACTTCCCCGCGTTCCCTCCACTGCCTATGTGTTCAGCAGCGGGTGACAGCCCATGACGACTGCCGGGTTTCCCCATTCGGACACCCCCGGATCAAAGCTCGGTTGACAGCTCCCCGGGGCCTATCGCGGCCTCCCACGTCCTTCATCGGTTCCTAGTGCCAAAGGCATCCACCGTGCGCCCATAAAGCGGCCACAGATGCTCGCGTCCTGTGCAGTTCTCAAACAACACGACCAGTCGCACACCCTCGGCAACCCGAACCGGGCTACCTCCAAGTGAGGGCCGGCACTGAGACAACGGTCAACCCGTTCCCTCAGGACCCAACAACGTACCCGACACAGTCAATCCCAGAACGCGTTCCACGCCGAGCAGTACTGGCCCCTGGTCTCTTCCTGTGCCGAATAGTCAACGTTCCACCCATGAGCAACCGTGCAGGACGTTCGCCTGCAAGCGGCTTCATATTATCTAGAAAGGAGGTGATCCAGCCGCACCTTCCGGTACGGCTACCTTGTTACGACTTCGTCCCAATCGCTGGTCCCACCTTCGACGGCGCCATCCCCCTTACGGGTTAGGCCACCATTTCCAGGTGTTACCGACTTTCGTGACGTGACGGGCGGTGTGTACAAGGCCCGGGAACGTATTCACCGCAGCATGCTGATCTGCGATTACTAGCAACTCCAACTTCATGGGGTCGAGTTGCGGGCCCAATCCGAACTGAGGCCGGCTTTTTGGATTCGCTCCGCACTCGCGCGCCGCAGCCCTTTGTACCGACCATTGTAGCACGTGTGCAGCCCAGACATAAGGGCATGATGATTTGACGTCGTCCCCACCTTCCTCGAGTTGACCCCAGCAATCTCCTGTGGTCCCCATCACCCCAAGAGAGCATGCTGGCAACACAGAACAAGGGTTGCCGCTCGTTGCGGGACTTAACCCAACATCTCGACACGGGCGCGACAACCATGCACCACCTGTATACCGACCACAAAGGGGCACCTGTCTCAGGTGTTTCCGGCATATGTCAAGCCTTGGTAAGGTTCTTCGCGTTGCGTCGAATTAAGCCACATGCTCCGCTGCTTGTGCGGGCCCCCGTCAATTCGCTGAGTTTCAGCCTTGCGGCCGTACTCCCCAGGCAGGGAACTTAATGCGTTAGCTGCGGCACCGACGACGTGGAATGTCGCCAACACCTAGTTCCCAACGTTTACGGCGTGGACTGCAGGGCCTCTAATCCCTGTTCGCTCCCCACGCTTTCGCTCCTCAGCGTCAGTAATGGCCCGAGATCCGCCTTCGCCACCGGTGTTCCTCCTGATATCTGCATTTCACCGCTACCTGAAATTCCAGTCTCCCCACCACCTCCCTGGCCTGCCCGTATCGAATGCAGACCCGGGGTTGAGCTTTCACATCCGACGCGACGGGCCGCCTGGCTCTTGCGCTAATAATTCCGGACAACGCTCGCACCTACGTATTACCGCGGCTGCTGGCTGCGTGGTTAGCCGGTGCTTCTTCTGTAGGTACCGTCACTTCGCTTCTTCCTACTGAAAGGGTTTACAGCGAAGGCCGTCATCCCTCGCGCGGCGTCGCTGCATCAGGCTTTCGCCCGTGTGCAATATTCCCCACTGCCTCCCGTAGGAGTCTGGGCCGTGTCTCAGTCCCAGTGTGGCCGGTCGCCCTCTCGGGCCGGCTACCCGTCGTCTGGTAGGCCATTACCCACCAACAAGCTGATAGGCCGCAGGCTCATCCTGCACCGCCGGAGCTTTACACCAACCCCCATGCGGAGGAAGGTCATATCGGTATTAGACCCCATTTCCAGGGCTTGTCCCAGAGTGCAGGAGCAGATTGCCCACGTGTTACTCACCCGTTCGCCACTGATCCACCCGGGGGCCTTCACCGTTCACGACTTGCATGTATTTAAGCACGCCGCCAGCGTTCGTCCTGAGCCAGGATCAAACTCTCCGTGAATGTTTACCCGTAATCGGGTCGACACCCGCGTTGACGGCAGCAACCACCGGAATAGGGCGGCCCCGCGCACTGCGTCCTCGCTAGTGTTTTACTTCAAGGAAGGAATCTCCAACCCCAGAGAGCCTGAGGCCGGGGATGTCAACGCCATCTGGCGTGCGGCTTTTGGCACGCTGTTGAGTTCTCCAAAGGAACGGACGCTTCCTTCGGACTGCCTTCCAGCAGGCCCTCGGGCTCGTTCTTTCGTGTTCCCAGCTTATCAGACGTTTTCCGCTCCGTTTACCGGAGCTTTTCGCATCTGAAATCTGGTGTTAACCGCCGACTTGCGGCGACTCGACCAACCATAGCGGGTCGCCAGCCGGAGCGCGAATCGAGGCGCACCCGGAGTCCTCCGGACGGCGGCATGATTTGTTGCTCTCGCGAGCATATACAGCAATGGGTCCGATTCGCCAAGATGCCTGTAGAGTGCGGCGCATCGGCCGAGAGGACTAGACCACTCCGGGTTCGATGGGTCGCCGACCAGTAGGTGGGCGGGGCGGTTCTTCGCCCGGGAATGTCAGCGGATGTCCGAAGTTGACATGATTTAGGCTTCAGTCGTTTGTCGCGCCGCTCCTCGCGGCCGCTCGCTGTACTGCGCACTTGGGAGGCACAACCATGACCACTGTGACGTCGCCGCTGACCGGCAAGGTCGTCGGGCTCGCCGGCGTGCCGGACCCGGTGTTCTCGGGCGCGATGGTCGGCCCGGGCACCGCGATCGACCCGGTTCGCCAGCCGACCGAGGCGGTCGCTCCGGTGGATGGTGTCGTCGTCTCCATGCACCCGCACGCGTTCGTCGTCGTGGACGCCGAGGGCCACGGTGTGCTGACCCACCTCGGGATCGACACCGTCCAGCTGAACGGCGAGGGGTTCGAGCTGCTCGTCAACAAGGGCGACACGGTGACCCGCGGTCAGGCCGTCATCAAGTGGGACCCGGCCGCCGTCGAGGCCGCGGGCAAGTCGCCGATCTCGCCGATCGTGGCGCTGGAGGCCAACGCCGACTCGCTCGGCGGTCTGCGCGAGGACGGCGAGGTCCTCTCCGGCGCCCCCCTGTTCAGCTGGAGCTGAGCTCTCGACCACCGACACACGCCCGCCCCGCAGTAAGTGACGGGGCGGCCCGGCACTCAGCGGTTCCCGGCGGGGCCGCTCCTCTCAGCGGAGACAGGTAGATGGAGAAGACACTGCGCGGCGTGGGTGTCAGCCACGGGGTCGCGATCGGCCAGGTGCGGCACATGGGGACGGCGGTGCTGGAGCCCCCGGCCACCCAGATCCCGACCGAGGACGCCCCGCGCGAGCAGGCGCGGGCCCAGGCTGCCGTGGAGGCGGTCGCCGCCGACCTGATCGCGCGCGGCAACCTCGCGGGCGGCGAGGCGCAGGCCGTGCTGGAGGCCCAGGCGCTGATGGCGCAGGACCCGGAGCTGATGGCCGACGTGTCCCGCCGGATCGCCGTCGGCAGCAGCGCCGAGCGCGGCGTCTACGACGCGTTCGCCGCCTACCGTGCGCTGCTCGCCTCCGCCGGGGAGTACCTGGCCGGGCGGGTCGCCGATCTGGACGACGTGCGCAACCGGATCGTGGCCCGGCTGCTGGGTGTGCCGATGCCGGGTGTGCCGGACAGCGACGAGCCGTACGTGCTGTTCGCGCGGGACCTGGCGCCGGCCGACACCGCTCTGCTCGACCCGGCGCTGGTGCTCGGCTTCGTGACCGAGGAGGGCGGGCCGACCAGCCACAGCGCCATCCTGGCCCGCGCGATGGGCGTGCCGGCCGTCGTCGCGCTGCCGGGGGCGATCGAGGTCGCCGAGGGCACCGTCGTCGCGGTGGACGGCAGCTCCGGTGACGTGCTGCTGGAGCCGTCCGAGGAGAAGCAGGCGGAGCTGCGGGCGGCCGCCGCCGAGCGCAAGGCCGCGCTGGCCGCCTCCTCCGGCCCGGGGCAGACCTCGGATGGGCACCGAGTGCCGCTGCTGGCCAACGTCGGCGGCCCGGCCGACGTGCCGGCCGCGCTGGCGAACGGCGCCGAGGGCGTCGGCCTGTTCCGTACCGAGTTCCTGTTCCTGGACGACTCGGCGAAGGCGCCCAGCGCGGAGAAGCAGGTCGAGGCGTACCGCACGGTGCTGGAGGCCTTCCCGGAGGGGCGGGTCGTGGTCCGGGTGCTGGACGCGGGCGCGGACAAGCCGCTGGACTTCCTGACCCCGGCCGACGAGCCGAACCCGGCGCTGGGCGTGCGCGGTCTGCGCACCCTCCTTGAGCACCCCGAGGTGCTGCGGACCCAGCTCCGGGCGCTGGCCACGGCGGCCGAGGGCCTGCCGGTGCACCTTGAGGTGATGGCCCCGATGGTGGCCGACCGCAAGGACGCCAAGGACTTCGCGGCCGCCTGCCGGGAGGCCGGGCTGGACGCCAAGTTCGGGGCGATGGTGGAGATCCCGTCGGCCGCGCTGCGTGCCAGGGCGATCCTCCAGGAGGTCGAGTTCCTGTCGCTGGGGACCAACGACCTCGCCCAGTACACCTTCGCGGCCGACCGTCAGGTCGGTGCGCTGGCCCGGCTCCAGGACCCGTGGCAGCCGGCGCTGCTCGACCTGGTCGCCGCCGCGGCCGACGCCGCGCGGGCGACCGGCAAGAGCTGCGGCGTCTGCGGCGAGGCGGCTTCCGACCCGCTGCTGGCCGTGGTGCTGACCGGGCTGGGGGTCACCAGCCTGTCGATGGGCGCGGCCTCGATCCCCTATGTGCGCACCGCGCTCGCCAAGTACACGCTGGCGCAGTGCCGCCGGGCGGCCGAGGCGGCCCGGGCCGCGGACAGTGCCGAGGAGGCGCGGGCCGCGGCGCAGCAGGTGCTCTCGGGCGAGTAAGGGCACGGATACGGAGAAGGGGCGCTCCCGCCGATGGGGTGGGGGCGCCCCTTTCGTGTGCCTCGGGCCGGTCAGGCCTGGCGGTCGAGGCGGAGCTGCTCGAAGAAGCGCAGGTGCTCGATGTGGTCCACGGAGCCGGGGTTGACGGCCTGCTCCAGCGGGGTGCCGGAGAGGATGCGCTTGACCGGGACCTCGATCCGCTTGCCGGTGAGGGTGTGCGGGAGGCCGCGGACGACGATGACCTCGTCGGGGACGTGACGCGGGGAGAGTTCGGTGCGCACCGAGGTGCGGATGCGCCCGATGAGGTCGTCGTTCAGTTCGGCGCCGGGGGCGAGCACGACGAACAGCGGCATCCAGTAGCCGCCGTCGGGCTCCTCCAGGCCGATGACCAGGGACTCGGCGATCTCGGGCAGCCGCTCGACCACCTCGTAGATGTCCGAGGAGCCCATCCGGACGCCCTGGCGGTTGAGGGTGGAGTCGGAGCGGCCGTGGATGACGACGGTGCCCCGGGAGGTGACGGTGATCCAGTCGCCGTGGCGCCAGATGCCGGGGTAGGTGTCGAAGTAGCTGTCGTGGTACCGGGTGCCCTCGGGGTCGTTCCAGAAGCCGGTGGGCATCGAGGGGATGGGCTTGGTGACGACGAGTTCGCCGACGGTGTCGGTGTGCGGGTGGCCCTGGACGTCCCAGGACTCGACGGCGGCGCCGAGGCAGGGGGCCTGGATCTCGCCGAGGTACACCGGGAGGGTGGGGACGCCGCCGACGAAGCAGGAGCAGACGTCGGTGCCGCCGCTGACCGAGGCGAGCCAGACGTCCTGCTTGACCTCGTCGTAGATCCAGCGGAAGCCGTCCGGCGGGAGCGGGGAGCCGGTGGTGCCGATGCAGCGGACGGCGGAGAGGTCGAGGTCGCGGCCGGGGTGCAGTTCGGCCTTGCGGCTGGCGATGACGTACGCGGCGGAGGTGCCGAGGACGGTGGCGCCGGTGCGGGCGGCCACCGACCAGAAGGCGCCGGTGTCGGGGTGGCCGGGGCTGCCGTCGTAGGTGACGATCGTGGACCCGGTGAGGAGGCCGGCCAGCAGGAAGTTCCACATCATCCAGCCGGTGGAGGTGTACCAGAGGAAACGGTCCTGCGGGCCGAGGTCCAGGTGCAGGCCGGCCTGCTTGAGGTGTTCCAGCAGGATGCCGCCCTGGCTCTGGACGATGGCCTTGGGCAGGCCGGTGGTGCCGGAGGAGTAGAGGACCCAGAGCGGGTGGTCGAAGGGGACCGCCTCGAAGACCGGTTCGACGTCGTCGGCGACCAGGTCGTCCCAGGTCAGGGCGCCTTCGGGGGCGGGGGCGCCGAGCAGCGGGACGTGGACGACGGTGTGCAGGCTGGGGAGTTCGCGGCACAGTTCGGCGACGACGTCGGTGCGGTCGTGGTCCTTGCCGCCGTAGTGGTAGCCGTCGATGGCGAACAGGACGGCGGGTTCGATCTGCTGGAGGCGGTCGAGGACGCTGCGGGCGCCGAAGTCGGGGGCGCAGCTGGTCCAGATCGCGCCGACGGCGGCGGTGGCGAGGAGGGCGACGGCGGCCTGCGGGATGTTGGGCAGGTAGGCGCCGACCCGGTCGCCGGGCCCGACGCCGCGGGCGCGCAGGGCGGCCGCCAGCGAGCCGACCTGGCGGCGCAGTTCGGACCAGGTGAGGACGACGGGCTGCTCGGTGGTCTCGTCGAGGTGGAGGATCGCGGGGCGGTCGGCGTTGGCCTGGTCCTCCGCCGCGCGCAGGGCGTGCTCGGCGTAGTTGAGGCGGGCACCGGGGAACCAGCGGGCGCCCGGCATGGCCGGGTCGGCGAGGACGGCTTCGGGGGCCTCGGTGAAGCGGACGTCGAACCACTGGGTGACGGCGGTCCAGAACCGGTCGAGGTCCTCGGTGGACCAGGCGTGCAGGTCCGCGTAGAGCTGGGCGGCCTGCTGGTCGTCGGCGGCCGGGGCGAGCGGGGTGGCCGGGGCGCCGTGGTGTTCGGCGGCCCAGGCCTGGAAGGCCACCAGGCTGGTGGCGGCGGCGCGAGCGGGGTTGGGGCGCCAGAGCGGCTGGTCCTGGGATGGGGTGCTCACGGTGGTGGTCTCCCGGCCGGTGGTGGGGACGGGAGGGCTCGTGGCAGACCCGTCCGGTTGGGCTGTCGGTGCAGACCATGCCATGTGATCGCCCGCCGCGCCAGGGTCGGCCGATGGGTGGACGGGAGGTCAGCGGGGGGCGAACTCGCCGCTGAACCAGCGGCGCAGGACGCCGTTGTGGAAGTCCCAGACGAGGGCGGTGTCGGCGTCGGCGAGCAGCCAGCCCTCGGTCTCGTCGGTGGGGCGCGAGGGCGGGAGGTCGGCGAGCGGGCGGGCCGGGAGCAGGCCGCAGAGCATGACGAAGCGGCCGCCGGGGTCGGAGGCGGTGTGGATCAGGGTGACCTCGGCCGGGTCGGCCACGATGCCCGTCTCCTCGTGCAGTTCGCGCACGCAGGCGTGCTGCCAGCTCTCGCCGAAGTCCATGTAGCCGCCGGGGAAGGCGAGTTCGCCGTAGCCGGGTTCGATGGTGCGGCGGATGACGACCAGTGCCGGGTCGGCGTCGGGGCGGGTGACGGGCAGGACGGTGACCGCGACGGGCAGCGGGTTGCGGTAGCTGATCTCGGCGCAGCCGGGGCAGGTGCGGGGCCAGGCCCGGGTGCCGGGCGGGTAGGCCGTTCCGCAGAAGTGGCAGTGGGAGAACGGCCGGTGGACCGCCCGGGTCGCTTCGTCGGCGGGTGTCGCTTCGTCAGTGGTCATGGCCGGATGGTAGCCCGGTGGGTCGGCGGCGTTGCCGGGGGCTGCGGGAGACCGGGGGTCAGCGGGCCTCGGCGTCGTCGACGGCGTCGCGGGTGGGGCGGAGCAGCGCGGGGTGCAGCTGGCGGGCGTCGCCGGCGTGGTAGGTGCGGGCGCGGGGGCCGCCGCGGGCGCCGCCGCGCTCGGTGGTGCTGCCGGTGCTCTCGACGAAGCCGGGCACGGACAGCACCTTGCGGTGGAAGTTGCCGGGGTGGAGCTTCTCGTCCCAGACGGCCTCGTAGACGGCGCGCAGGTCGGGGATGGTGAAGTCGTACGGAAGGAAGGCGGTGGCCAGCGGGCTGTATTCGAGTTTGGCGCGCACCCGGTCCAGGCCGTCGGCGAGGATGCGGGCGTGGTCGAAGGCCAGCGCGAGCGGATCGGGGCCGGTGCGCCCGTCGACACCACCCCCGTGGGTGTCGGCGGGCGCACCGGCGGCTGGGGACCGGCCGTGCGGCCGGAGGTCCAGGTCGGAGACGGGGTGCCAGGCGGCGGCCGCGGCGTCCGTCCCGGCCTGGGGGTCGGGCAGGTCCGGGGCGAAGGCGAGGTAGGCGACGGAGACGACGTGCATCCGCGGGTCCCGCTCGGGGGCGCCGTAGGTGCCCAGCTGTTCGAGGTGGAGGCGGCAGCGCCTGACCTCGGCCTCGGAGGCGCTGTGCAGGCCCGTCTCCTCGGCGAGCTCGCGGGCGGCGGCCTCGTCGAGGCCCTCCTCGCCGGCTCGCAGGAAGCCGCCGGGCAGCGCCCAGCAGCCTTGGTAGGGCGGGGCGCCGCGCTCGACCAGCAGCACGTGCAGGCTGCCCTGGCGCAGGGTCAGGGCGACCACGTCCACGGTGACGGCGATCGGGGTGTAGGCGCGCGGGTCGTACGCGGCGAGCCACTCCTGCTCGGCCTCGGGCCCGGTGGAGGGCTGCCGGCCGTCCGCTGCCATCGCCGGGCTCCTCTCCGTGCCGACCGGCGCGAGGGCGGTGCTCGCCGGTGCTGTCCTGCGGTGGTGCTGGTCTTCGGGGGCCGGCCCCGCCGTTCTTCTCGGACTGAGCACAACGTAGCGACTGCGTGCCCCGGGGGCAAATGGTTTTGCCCTCGGCCGGGTCGCCCGCCTTCTAGGCTGTGACCAGGAACTCTGCCAGAGGAGGCCGTCATGCCCACCACTCCCCCGCCGGACTTCGCCGCCGCGCTGGCCGCCGGTCCGCTGGTGCTCGACGGAGGGATGTCGAACCAGTTGGCGGCGGCCGGGCACGACCTGTCGGACGAGCTGTGGTCGGCGCGGCTGCTCGCGGACGACCCGCAGGCGGTGGCGGCGGCGCACCGGGCGTACTTCTCCGCCGGCGCGGACGTCGCGATAACCGCGAGCTACCAGGCGAGCTTCGAGGGCTTCGCGCGGCGCGGGGTCGGCCGGGCGCAGGCCGCGCGCCTGCTGGCGAGCAGCGTGGAGCTGGCCCGGGAGGCGGCACGGCCCGGACCGGGCGGGCGGCGGCGCTGGGTGGCGGCCTCGGTGGGTCCGTACGGGGCGGTGCTGGCGGACGGCTCGGAGTACCGGGGCCGGTACGGGTTGAGCGTCGCGGAGCTGGCGGCCTTCCACCGGCCGCGGCTGGAGGTGCTGGCTGCGGCCCGGCCGGACGTACTGGCGCTGGAGACGGTGCCGGACGTGGACGAGGCGAGGGCGCTGCTGGGCCTGGTGCGCGGGCTGGGGGTGCCGGCCTGGCTGTCGTACAGCATCGACGGCGACCGGACCAGGGCCGGACAGCCGCTGGCGGAGGCCTTCGCGCTGGCCGCCGGGGTGGACGAGGTGGTCGCGGTGGGCGTCAACTGCTGTACGCCGCAGGACGCCGATCGGGCGGTGTCGGTGGCCGCCGAGGTGACCGGCAAGCCGGTGGTGGTCTACCCGAACAGTGGGGAGTGCTGGGACGCCGGGCACCGGGGCTGGCGCGGGGAACCGACGTTCCGCTCGGCCCGGGTGGGCGGCTGGCTGAGGGACGGGGCGCGGCTGGTGGGCGGCTGCTGCCGGGTCGGGACGGACGGGATCGCGGCGCTGGCGGCGGAGGTGGCGGTGCTGCGGGCGGTGGCCTGACGACGCGTGGGCGGGCGTCGGTCCGTACGGGCGGGTCGGCTCGGGTCGGGGGTCGCTCACCCGGGGGGATGTGCGCGGAGTGAGGGCGGCCTGGCAGACTCGTCCCGTCACCACTGTGGTCGACAATGTCGACCGCCTGTCAGCGCGGAGGTTCCCATGCCCGGCCCGATCCAGTCGCTTTCCCGGGCCGCCGCGATCATGCGCCTGCTGGCCGGCGGTGAGCGCCGGCTGGGCCTGTCCGAGGTCGCGACGGCACTGGACCTCGCCAAGGGCACCGCGCACGGCATCCTGCGCACGCTCCAGCAGGAGGGGTTCGTCGAGCAGGACCCGGAGAGCGGCAAGTACCAGCTGGGCGCCGAGCTGCTGCGGCTGGGCCAGAGCTACCTGGACGTGCACGAGCTGCGGGCGCGGGCGCTGGTGTGGGCGGACGACCTGGCCCGGGCGGCCGGCGAGACGGTCTACCTGGGGGTGCTGCACCAGCAGGGCGTGCTGGTGGTGCACCACGTGTTCCGGCCGGACGACACCCGGCAAGTGCTGGAGGTGGGCTCGATGCAGCCGCTGCACAGCACCGCGCTGGGCAAGGTGCTGGTGGCCTACGACCCGGTCGCGCGCGGGGAGTTGGGCGACGGACCGTACGAGTCGTACACCTTGCGGACGCTGACCGAGGCGGCCGACGTGGACGCCGAGTGCGCGCTGATCCGGGAGCGCGGCTGGGCGGACTCGATCGAGGAAACCTGGGAGGGCGTGGCCTCGATCGGCGCGCTGATCCAGGACCGGCGGCGCAACCCGGTGGGCGCGGTGTGCATCAGCGGAGCGGTCGAGCGGGTCTGCGAGGACGGCTTCGTGAAGCCCTCGCTGGTGGCCTCGGTGCGCAGCGCGGCGCGGGCGATCTCCCGCGACCTGGGCGCCGGGAGGTTCTGAGCGCGGACCGCCGGGGCGGCGGTCGATTCGTCACGCAGAGGCGCGGACGGGCTGGAGGCCTGTCCGCGCCTCTGGCGTTTTGTCCTGTTTCGCGGCACTCCGCTCGGTAACGTCGACGGACCGCCCGAGGCGCGGGTCACAGCTGCGTAACCCCGCCTTGACGCGGGGGCGACCTGGGGAGGAAGCTTCCGCATGACGGTCGACATTGTCGAACGATGGCCGGAGAGATCACTCCCACAAGGCGCTCACCCCGCACGGTGATCGACCGGCCGCCTGCCCCCACCCGCAACCTCCGGGCCTCATGGACAAGGGAGTCTTTGTGTCCGCGTTCTCCACCGGCGACGTCTTCGTCGGCGAAACCCTCGGCACCGCCGCCCTGATACTTCTCGGCGGTGGCGTCTGCGCCGCCGTGACGCTCAAGAAGTCGAAGGCCGTCAACGCCGGCTGGCTGGCGATCTCCTTCGGCTGGGGATTCGCGGTCCTCATCGCCGCCTACATGTCGGCCCCGAAGTCGGGCGCCCACCTCAACCCGGCCGTCACCATCGCGCTCGCCGTCAAGAGCGGCGAGTGGAGCCAGGTGCCGCTCTACCTCGGCTCCCAGCTGCTCGGCGCGATCATCGGCGCGGTTCTGGTCTACGCCACCTACCTGGGCCAGTTCCAGGAGAACAAGGAACCCACCCTGGGCATCTTCGCGACCGGCCCCGAGATCCGGAACCCGCTCCAGAACGTGATCACCGAGGTCATCGGCACCTTCGTGCTCTGCTTCGCGATCCTCACCATCGGCACCAACTCCGGCCTCTCCCAGTCCGGCACCAGCACCCTGATGGTCGCCTTCACCGTCGTCGGCATCGGCCTCTCGCTGGGCGGCCCCACCGGCTACGCCATCAACCCGGCCCGTGACCTCGGCCCGCGCATCGCGCACTCGCTGCTGCCGATCCCCAACAAGGGCACCTCCGACTGGTCGTACGCCTGGGTCCCGGTCGTCGGCCCGATCCTGGGCGGCCTGGCCGCCGGCGGCCTCTACAACGCCATGTTCTAAAGGCCGGGTTCGACCCCGCCGAGCACGGGGACTGACCGAACGAACGTGTCAGGCCCACCCACCCCGTAACCCCCGAACCCGAGCCGAGGACCCTCCCCATGACCTCCACCGGTAACTACATCGCCGCGATCGACCAGGGCACCACCTCCAGCCGCTGCATCATCTTCGGCGCCGACGGCCGGATCGTCGCCGTCGACCAGCAGGAGCACCGGCAGATCTTCCCCCAGCCCGGCTACGTCGAGCACGACGCCGCCGAGATCTGGACCCGGGTGCAGTCGGTCGTGCGCGGTGCGCTGGAGAAGGCCGGCCTGACCAAGGACGACATCCGCGCGATCGGCATCACCAACCAGCGCGAGACCACCGTCCTGTGGGACAAGAACACCGGCGAGCCGGTGCACAACGCGCTGGTGTGGCAGGACACCCGCACCGAGGGGCTCTGCCGCGAGCTGGGCCGCAACGTCGGCCAGGACCGCTTCCGCCGCGAGACCGGCCTCCCGCTGGCCAGCTACTTCGCCGGCCCGAAGATCCGCTGGCTGCTGGACAACGTCGAGGGCCTGCGCGAGCGCGCCGAGGCCGGCGACATCCTGTTCGGCACCATGGACACCTGGGTGATCTGGAACCTCACCGGCGGTGTCAACGGCGGCAAGCACGTCACGGACGTCACCAACGCCAGCCGCACCATGCTGATGAACCTCCACACCCTCCAGTGGGACGAGAAGATCGCCGAGTCGATGGACGTGCCGATGGCCGTCCTGCCGGAGATCCGCTCCTCCGCCGAGGTGTACGGCGAGGCCGTCGGCGACCTGGCCGGCGTCCCGGTCGCCTCCGCGCTCGGCGACCAGCAGGCCGCGCTGTTCGGCCAGACCTGCTTCGACGAGGGCGAGGCCAAGTCCACCTACGGCACCGGCACCTTCCTGCTGCTGAACACCGGCGAGAAGATCGTCAACTCGTACCACGGCCTGCTGACCACCGTCGGCTACCGGATCGGCGACCAGGCCCCGGTGTACGCCCTGGAAGGCTCGATCGCCGTCACCGGCTCGCTCGTCCAGTGGCTGCGCGACCAGCTCGGCATCATCTCCACCGCCGCCGAGATCGAGACCCTCGCCAACACCGTCGAGGACAACGGCGGCGCCTACTTCGTCCCGGCCTTCTCCGGCCTGTTCGCCCCGTACTGGCGCTCCGACGCCCGCGGTGTGATCGCCGGTCTGACCCGGTACGTCACCAAGGGCCACCTGGCCCGGGCCGTCCTGGAGGCCACCGCCTGGCAGACCCGCGAGGTCGTCGACGCCATGCAGAAGGACTCCGGGGTCGAGCTCACCGCCCTCAAGGTCGACGGCGGCATGACCAGCAACAACCTGCTCATGCAGAACATCGCCGATGTCCTGGACGCCCCGGTCGAACGCCCGTACGTGGCCGAGACCACCGCCCTCGGCGCCGCCTACGCGGCCGGACTCGCCGTCGGCTTCTGGAACGACCTCGACACCCTGCGGGCCAACTGGCACCGCGCCGCCGAGTGGACCCCGCGCATGGACGAGGACACCCGGGAGCGCGAGTACAAGAAGTGGCTCAAGGCCGTGGAGCGCACCATGGGCTGGGTGGAGGAGGAAGAGAACAACTGACCGACAAGCCGGTCGGGGCCCCGGCCCCGGCCGGCTGCCCGCTGTTCCGGCAACGGGTGTCACCGAGTTCCACCGGCCCGCCGCACCGGGCCGACCGGCCTCTCCCAAGAGGCCGCACCGCACACGAGAGGAGTAACGGCGCCGCCCGACCCGCGCGCCGTACACAACCACCATGGCAACCATCCCGACCCTGGGCGCCGAGCGCACCGCCGGCCGCACCGCCTCCCGCGCCGAGACCCGCGAGCTGCTCGGCAAGGCCACCTACGACCTGCTGGTGATCGGGGGCGGCATCCTCGGCACGGCCGTCGCCTGGACCGCGTCCCAGGCCGGCCTCAAGGTCGCCATGGTCGACGCCGGCGACTTCGCCGGCGCCACCTCCAGCGCCTCCTCCAAGCTCGTCCACGGCGGTCTGCGCTACCTCCAGACCGGTGCCGTCAAGCTGGTCGCGGAGAACCACAAGGAGCGCCGCGCGCTCTCCACCGACGTGGCCCCGCACCTGGTCAACCCGCTGACCTTCTTCGTCCCGGTCTACAAGGGCGGCCCGCACGGCGCCGCCAAGCTCGGCGCCGGCGTCTTCCTGTACTCGGCGCTGTCCGCGTTCCGCGACGGCATGGGCCGGGTCTCCACCGCCGCGCACGCCGCCCAGCAGGTGCCCGCGCTGCGCACCGAGGGCCTGCGCTCGGTGGCCGTCTACGGCGACCACCAGATGAACGACTCCCGCGTCGCCGTGATGACCGTGCGCGCCGCCGTCGACGCCGGCGCCGTGGTGCTCAACCACGCCGAGGTCACCGGGCTGCGCTTCACCGGCGGCCGGGTCACCGGCGCCGAGCTGCGCGACCGCCTGGACGGCACCGAGTTCGGCATCGACGCCCGCCTGGTGCTCAACGCCACCGGCCCGTGGGTGGACCACCTGCGCAAGATGGAGGACGCCGGCTCCGCGCCGTCGATCCGCCTCTCCAAGGGCGCGCACGTGGTCGTCAAGCGCCGCTCGCCGTGGCGTGCCGCGCTGACCATCCCGATCGACAAGTACCGCGTCTCCTTCGCCATCCCGTGGGAGGACCACGTCCTGCTCGGGACCACCGACGAGGAGTACACCGGCGACCCGAAGGACGTCCGGGCCACCGAGGCGGACATCGACCAGATCATGGGCGAGGCCGCGCACGCGATCCGCGACGAGCACCTCGACCGCGACCTGATCACCTACTCCTTCGCCGGCCTGCGGGTGCTGCCGGGCGGCCCGGGCGACACCGCCGCCGCCAAGCGCGAGACCGTCGTCACCGAGGGCCGCGGCGGCATGCTGTCGGTCTCCGGCGGCAAGTGGACCACCTACCGGCACATCGGCCGCACCGTGCTGGAGAAGCTGGCCCACGTGCCCGGCACCAGCCTCGGCGAGGACATGTCCCCGATCGCCCCGACCGTCCCGCTGCCGGGCGTCGGCGCGCCGAACGCGGTGGCGCACCGCCTGCTGATCGACCGTGAGCCGGGCTCGCGGATGGAGCCGCTGGTGGCCAAGCACCTGGCCAGCCACTACGGCACCCTGTCCTTCGAGATCGCCCGCATGATCGACGAGAACCCGGAGCTCGGCCGGCCGATCCACGAGGACGGCCCGGACGTCTGGGCCCAGGTCGCGTACGCGGCGGACAACGAGTGGGCCTACACCACGGACGACGTGCTGCGCCGCCGCACCACGATGACCGTGCGCGGGCTGGACACGCCGGAGATCCGGGCCGAGGTCGAGGCCTTCCTCGCGAAGCGTGGAACCAAGTAGGCACAGCCTCGCGAAGCGTGGAACCAAGTAGGCACAGCCTCGCGAAGCGTGGAACCAAGTAGGCACAGCCTCGCGAAGCGTGGAACCACGTAGGCACAGCCTCGCGAAGCGGTCCAAGGAGCGGTCCGAGTAAGTCGTTCGTAGCGGGCGGGCGTCCGGGGTTTCCCCGGGCGCCCGCCCGCTTCTTCACACGACGACGCCGGCCTTGACCACCCGCTTCGGGTGGAGGTCGGCGCGGGTGAGCACGGTGAGGTCGGCGAGCGGGTCGCCGTCGAGCACGAGCAGGTCGGCGTGGGCTCCGGGGGCGAGCGTGCCGATCTCCCCCTCCAGGCCGAGCAGCCGGGCCGCCGTGGTGGTCGCCGAGCGCAGCACGTCCGCGATCGGCTGGACCTGGGCGCGCAGGGTGAACTCCTCCAGCTGGGCCGGGTGCAGCGGGCCGAGCAGGTCGCTGCCGTAGACGAGGCTGACGCCCGCCCGGTGGGCGCGCTCCAGCGCCTCCAGGCCCCGGTCGCGGACCTCGGCGAGCTTGGCCAGTGAGGCAGCCGGCAGGCCGGAGGCGGTGCCGAGCCTGGCGGTCTGCTCGTAGGCGACCAGGGTGGGCACCAGGAAGGCCTCCTTCTCCAGCAGCAGGGCGATCGTGCCCTCGTCCAGCAGGTTGCCGTGCTCGACGCAGCGCGCCCCGGCCCGAAGCGCCCGGTCGATCGCGCGCGGATGGTAGGCGTGCACGGTGACGTAGCGGTTGTGGTTCTCGGCCTCCTCGACGGCCGCGCGGATCTCCTCCTCGCTGTACTGGACGGCGCCGATCTCGTCGTGCGGGGAGGCGACGCCGCCGGAGAGCAGCACCTTGAGGTGGCGGGCGCCCTTGCGGAACTCGTCCCGGGCGGCGGCCCGCACCGCGTCCACCCCGTCGGCGATCCGGCCGAAGTGCGGGCGGGCCTCGCAGCAGGGCAGGGAGTCGTCGCCGAGCGGGCGCAGGTCGCCGTGGCCGCCGGTCTGGGAGAGGGCCTTGCCGCCGTGCAGCAGGCGCGGGCCGGGCACCAGGCCCTCGGCCAGCGCCCGGGCCATGCCGTGGTCGGCGCCGCCGACGTCCCGGACGGTGGTGAAGCCGCGGCGCAGCATGCGCTCGGCCTCGGCGAGGGCGCGCACGGTGGCGTAGCCGGGGGTCCAGTTCGCGACGTCGGGCAGGTCGAGCGAGGTGACCAGCAGGTGGACGTGGGCGTCGATCAGGCCGGGCAGGACGGTGCCGCCGGCGGCGTCGAGGACCCGGACGCCCTCGGCGGCCGTGGGCGGGCGGCCGGTGCCGGTGGC
The DNA here is from genome assembly GCF_032654805.1 of Kitasatospora brasiliensis. NCBI lineage: Bacteria > Bacillati > Actinomycetota > Actinomycetes > Kitasatosporales > Streptomycetaceae > Kitasatospora > Kitasatospora brasiliensis. The sequence continues at coordinate 93,526 of NZ_JAUOOW010000004.1, read as the reverse complement.
GACGATCCGGCCGTCGGCGGCCTCCAGCCAGCCGAGGTCGGTGCGGGTGCCGTCCTCGGGGTGGAACAGGTGGGCGTTGGTGATCAGCAGTCGACTCACGACTTGACCCCTCGTTTCAGTACGGCTCGTATTGAATACGACCCGTACTGAATACACCATGTACCGTTCTGCTGTGAACCCACCCCCGACCGATGGCGGCGCCCCCCGACCGCCCCGACGCCGCATCCACACCCGCGCCCGGCTGCTCGCCGCGGCCCGCGAGCTGTTCCTCTCCGCCGGCTTCGCCCGGACGAGCATCGAGGATGTCTGCGCCGCCGCCGGATACACCCGCGGCGCCTTCTACTCGAACTTCGGCGGCAAGGAGGAGCTGCTGCTGACGCTCTTCGACGACCAGGCCGCGCGGCGGATGGCCGAGCTGGCGGACCTGGCCGCGGCCTGCGAGGGGCTGGCGCCCCGGGAGCGGGCGCGGCGGCTGGTCGAGGCGCTGATGCGGGTCGATCCGGCGGACAGCGGGTGGATCCTGCTGTTCCTGGAGTTCCGGCTGGTCGCGGCCCGGACGCCGGCGCTGGCCGAGCAGGTCGCCGCACACGACCGGGCGGTCGCACGGGCGCTGGCGGAGGTCCTGGAACGGGAGCTGCCGTCGCTGGTGCCCCCGGGCGCGAGCGCCGCCCAGGCCGCGGCGGTGATCCTGGCGGCGCGCGAGGGGCTGCTGGCCCGGACGGCGGCCGGCGGCACGGTCGCGGAGGACCTCCTGGCGGCGACGGCCGCGGTGCTGTCGGGGCTGCTGGACTGAGGGGCCCAAGGGCACGTGGAAACGCCGAGGGGCGGCACCCGTACGGTCACGGGTGCCGCCCCTCGGCGTTGGCGCTTGGCGCTTGGCGCGCTAGATGATCAGGCTGAGCGGCAGGATCAGGGCGATGGCGACCACCGAGATCACCGTCTCCATCACCGACCAGGACTTCAGCGTCTGTCCGACGCTCATCCCGAAGTACTCCTTCACCAGCCAGAAGCCGGCGTCGTTGACGTGCGAGAGGAACAGCGAGCCGGCGCCGATCGCGAGCACCAGCAGGGCCGCGTGGGTCGAGGACATGTTCGCGGCGAGCGGGGAGACGATGCCGGCCGCGGTGATCGTGGCGACCGTCGCCGAGCCGGTGGCCAGGCGGATCAGCACGGCGATCAGCCAGCCCAGCAGCAGCGCCGAGATGTGCCACTTGCCGGACCACTCGCTCACCGCGTTGCCGACGCCGACGTCGATCAGGGTCTGCTTGAAGCCACCGCCGGCGCCGACGATGAACACGATGCCGGCGATCGGGCCGAGCGACTTGCCGACGGTGTCGGAGATCCGGGCCTTGTCGAAGCCGGCCGCCTTGCCGAGGGTCACCATGCCGAGCAGGGTCGCGGCGAGCAGCGCGATCAGCGGGGAGCCGATGAAGTCGAACACCCGCTGGCCCAGCGCCTTCGGGTTGTCGATCACCACGTCGGCCAGCGCCTTGCCGAGCATCAGCACGACCGGCAGCAGGATGGTGGCCAGCACCGCGGCGAAGGACGGGGTGCGGTCGCGCTTGGCCGTCTCCTCGGGGGCGGTGGCCGCCGGGATCTCCAGCGGGCCGACCCAGCGCTCGGCCAGCCGCGCGAACAGCGGACCGGCGATGATCAGGGTCGGGACGGCGATCAGCAGGCCGAGGGCCAGGGTGATGCCGAGGTCGGCCTTCAGCGCGTCGACGGCGACCAGCGGGCCCGGGTGCGGGGGCACCAGGCCGTGCAGCACCGACAGGCCGGCCAGCGCCGGGATGCCGATCCGCATCAGCGGCACGTTGCCGCGGCGGGCGACCAGCAGCACGATCGGGATCAGCAGGACGACGCCGACCTCGAAGAACAGCGGCAGGCCGAGCACGGCCGCGATCAGCGCCATCGCCCAGGGCAGCGCCTTGTTGCCCGTGCGGGAGAGCACGGTGTCCGCGATGATGTTGGCGCCGCCGGAGTCGGCGAGCAGCTTGCCGAGCATCGCGCCGAGGCCGATCAGCAGGCCGACGCTGGCGACGGTGGAGCCGAAGCCCGTGGAGAAGCTGCTGAGCAGCTTGTCGAAGGGCGCACCCGCGACGGCGGCCAGCAGACCGGAGCCGAGCGTGAGGGCGAGGAACGGGTGCAGCTTCAGCTTGGTGATCAGTACGACGATCGCACCGATGCTGAGCAGCACCGCGATCAGCAGCTGGGAGTCGCTGCTGGTGTGCGGCAGGACCGGTGAGGCGGCTGCCAGCAGGGTGGGGGACATACTCACGCGAGGTCTCCATTGACGGGCCGCAGCAGCGCCGCGGCCATCTCGACGAGTTCTTCGGGGGACGGGCCCACGTCCAGGACGGCACCGCGCTCGTCCGCCGCCAGGGGTTCCAGGGCGGCGTACTGCGAGTCGAGCAGCGAGGTCGGCATGAAGTGGCCGGTGCGGTGGCTGAGCCGGTCCTCGACCAGCTCGTGACCACCGCTGAGGTGCAGGAAGAAGGCGCCCGGGCAGGCCGCGCGCAGGGTGTCGCGATAGCGGTGCTTCAACGCCGAGCAGGTGACCACGCCGCCGGTACCGGTCTCGGTCCGCTCCTTGAGCCAGGCGCCGATGGCGCGCAGCCAGGGGGCCCGGTCCTGGTCGTCCAGCGGGGTCCCCGCGGACATCTTGGCGATGTTGGCCGCGGGATGGAAGTCGTCCGCCTCGGCGAAGGGGAGGTCGAGGCGGTCTGCCAGCAGGCGGGCCAGGGTGGTCTTGCCGACGCCCGAGACGCCCATCACCACGATGGTGAGAGGGGTCTGCGGGAGGTCGTGGTTCTCGACGTTGAGAGCCATGGGGTGGTGCTCCTTCGTTGCCTGGCCGCCACTATCGCCTCAAAGATATGACGTATTCAAGTGATGGAAACCAAATCGTCATACTTTTGCGGTGTGGTCTGGGTCGCAGGGCGGAGTGACGGCTCGCGTCACGGCGCGTGGGGAGGCGTGACGGCGCGCGGGGCGGCGGAGGCTCGCACCCGGCGGACGTCTAGGCTGGGCGGATGGAGATCCAGGGGCTGCCCGGGCGGCTGCTTGACGAACTCGGGCCGTCGATCGCGTCGGGGGAGCTCCCCGAGGGGGCGGTGCTGCGCACCGAGGAGCTGGAGGAGCGGTTCGGGGTCTCCCGGACGGTCGTCCGGGAGGCGGTGCGGGTCCTGGAGGGGATGCGCATGGTGGCGTCCCGGCGGCGGGTCGGGATCACCGTGCAGCCGAAGTCGCTCTGGGACGTCTTCGACCCGATGGTGATCCGCTGGCGCCTGGCCGGCTCGGACCGCTCCGCCCAGCTGCGCTCGCTCGGCTCGCTGCGGATGGCCGTCGAACCGGCCGCGGCCGCGCTCGCCGCCACCCACGCGAGCGACGACGACCGGCGTGAACTCAGCTCACTGGCCGTGGATCTGACGGTCACCGCACGGGCCGCCGACCTGACCACCTTCCTCAAGCACGACATCGCCTTCCACTCGCTGGTGCTGCGCGCCTCGGGCAACGAGATGTTCGCCCACCTCGGGGACACCGTCGCGGCGGTGCTCACCGGCCGGACCGAGTACCATCTGATGCCTCATCAGCCGGAGCCGTACGCGATCCGGCTGCACCGCGAGGTCGCGGAGGCGATCTGCGCCGAGGACGCCGCCCACGCCGAGCAGGCGATGCGGACGATCGTCACCGGCGCGCTGGAGGAGCTCAACCTCCAGCTGGGCTGAGCCCGGTCGCCGTCGGCCGCTCCGGGTTTCCCGGATGACACGATTTGGCGGCAGTTCGGCGCTTTCGGACGCATAGTCCCGGTTCGACGGGGCAGAGTGTGGCGAGGGGCGCTTTTGGTGTGCGCCCGTTCCGTATCCTTCACCGAACACGCGCCACGCGCCTGGGGGTCGCTCGATGTCCGTGCCACGCCGCCGCCGTCGCCGCCTGCCCGACGAGGTGCGCGCCGCCGCAGTCCGGGCGGTCCTGTGCCTGTCCTTCACCCTGGTGGGCGTCGTGGTGGCGACCCTGGCCTCGTACGCGGGCAGTTGGCTGCTGACGCCCGCGCTGCTGGCGATGGGGCTCGGGGTGTTCGGCACCATGTGGTGCCTGCTGGAGATCCTGATCTCCCGCCAGATCGCCGCCCAGCGGACGCGGGCGCCGGGCTCGGCGCACCCGATGGCGGGCAGCCGGGCGCCGTCCGGGCCGCCGGCCGCGCGGCCGCTGCCCCGGCCCGCGTCCTCCTCGGTGTACCGGCAGCCGTACGAGTCGCCGCAGCCCCAGCCGTACCCGTACCCGTACCCGTACCCGTACCCGTACCAGCAGCCGCAACCGCCGTACGGGCCGGGGCAGCAGACGCACCCCCAGCCGTACCAGCCGCCGTACCAGGCCCGAGTGCGGACCAACCATCCGTAACGCGGAGCCCGTTGGCGCGCACCGTCAGCCCTGGAGCGGCAGCGCCCGGTAGTGGGTGGTGAGCCGGCCGTCCCCGTCCAGGACGTGGAAGGCCGGCATCGGCGGGTGGTCGAAGGAGATGCCGCGCCCGCCCTCGCAGGGCAGCGTGATGGTGGAGACCACGCCGGGCGCGACCAGCAGCGGCAGGCCGGCGAAGGTGGTCGCCGCGGGGGTGTGCGAGTGACCGCAGAGCAGGGCGGCCACCCGGGGGTGCCGGCGCAGCACCCGCGCCAGGCCTACCTCGCCGAACTGGCGGAGCCCGTCGACGTAGGGGATGTGCTCCACCGGCGGGTGGTGGAAGGCCACCAGGGCGGGCAACTCGTCGCGGCCCTCGGCCAGTTGCGCGTCCAGCCAGTCCAGCGTCGGCTCGTCCAGCCGGCCGTCGTCCCGCCCGGGCACGGAGGAGTCGAGCATCAGCACGTCGGCGCCGGGCAGTCGGTGCAGCCGGTTGACCGCCTCCTCCCCCGATGCCTCGCCGAGCAGCACCTCCCGGTAGGGCGAGCGGCGGTCGTGGTTGCCGGGGCAGGTGAGCACCGGGTACCGGGAGACCAGTACCTCCACGACCTCCCGGTACTCCTCCGGCAGGCCGTGGTCGGCGAGGTCCCCGGTGACCAGCACCGCGTCCAGCGGGCCGGGCAGGGCGTCGAGGTACGCCATCACCTGCTCGGCCCGCCGCCGGGCGCGCTTGCCGCCGTCCCCGCCGCGGACCTGGCCGGTGGGGGCACCTCCCGGCCGAAGGCTGGGGGAGGATGTCACTGAGGTGCGCGATCGTCAACATGGCGGCCACGCTAGTGACTTCACGCCTGGGCCGGAACCTCCGCGGGGCGCTTGAACATCCGGGTGGCGGTGATCTCGCCGTGGATGGTCGGGCCGTCCGGGTCCGGCGCGGCGGGCAGGCCGGGGCGCAGGTGCTCCTCGACCGAGATGTACTTGAGGCCGGCCCGCAGGTCGGCGTCGTTGCGCAGCCTGATCACCAGCGGGAACTCGGCGAGCGCGGTGGTGTCGAACAGGCCGGTGGTGTAGATCAGTTGGACGCCGAGCGCGTCGGCCACGGCCCGCTGGAGCTCCAGCAGGTAGGTGGCGTTGGCGCGGCCGATCGGGTTGTCCAGGAACAGCGTGCCGGCGTGCCGCAGCTGGGACTGGCCGCGGTCGTTGGCGCGCAGCGCGGCCATCGTGCAGTACAGCGCGATGGCGGCGGTGAGCAGCTGGCCGCCGGAGAAGACGTCGGACATCTGGCCGACGCTGACCCGCTCGGCGCGCAGCACCGCGTCCGGCTTGAGGATCTCGACGCTGACGCCCTTGGGGCCGATCGCGGCGGCGACCCCGCGCAGCAGCAGGGACATGCCGTCGCGGCGCAGGTCGCTGTTCTTCTTGACGGCGGCGCGGGTGGCCTCGTCGATGACCTCGCCCAGGCGCTCGACCAGGGTGGCGTGGTCCGGGTCCTCGAAGCGGATCCGGAGGAACTCCTGGCCGGACCACTCCCCCAGGCCCTCGGGCAGCCGGGACAGCCGCTGGGCGGCGCGCAGGGTGGTCAGCGAGGACTCGACCAGGCCGCGCAGCCGGTCCACGATCGAGCCGCGGTTCTTCTCCAGCTGGGTGAGCTCGTCGGTGAGCACCCGCAGCCGGGGGGCGAAGGCGGCGGCCCAGGCGGCGGCGTGCTCGGGCAGCGCGGAGGCGGGCAGTTCGCGGATCTGCTGGCGGGCGGGGGTGCGGACGGCCTCGTAGCGGGCGGCGTTGGCGTGCCGGACCAGGGCGTCGGCGGCGTCGCGGACGGCGAGTTCGGCGGAGGACAGTTCGCCGGCGGCGGTGCGCAGGGAGCGGCGGGCCTCGGTGGCGCCGGTGCGGGCCTCGGCCAGCGAGCCCAGGTACGGCTCGACCGGGTCCTCCTGGTCCTCCTGGTGGTCGCGCAGGCCGTCACGGAGCTGGCCGGCCAGCTCGTCGAAGTCGGCGGCGGCCGCCTGGGCGCCGTCGAAGGTGCGCTGGAGGTCGGCGTGGGCGGTGCGGGCCGCGTCCAGGGCCTCGCGGCGTTCGGCGAGACGGCTGGTGGCGGTGCGCAGCAGGGTCTGGGCGTGCTCCGGGTCGGTGGGGACGAGGTCCTCGGGCAGGTCGGTGTGCGCCTCGCCCTCGGCGGGGGCGGAGCGCTCGGCGTCGCCGCGCAGGCGGCCGAGCTGCTCGCTGGCGGCGGCGGAGCGGGCCTCGATGGTGGCGACCAGCTCCTCGGCGCGGGCGGCGGCGGCCTGGCGGGCCGGGCCGTCGGCGCCGTCGGGGCTGCCGAGGAGTTCCTCGGCGCGGGTGCGCACCTTGTTGGTGAGGCGGTCGAGTTCGGCCGCGGCGCCGGCCTCGTCGCCCTCGGCGCGGGCCTGCTCGGCGCGCAGGTCGGCGCCGACGCCGACCTTCTCGTACAGCTGGGAGGCGGCGCGGTAGGCCTCGCGCAGTGCGGGCAGCGCGGCGGGGGCGGTCTCGGTGGGCTCGTCGGACTGCTCGGCGGCGGGGATCTCGGCGCGTTCGGCTCGCAGCGCGCGGGCCGTGCGGCGGGCGTCGTCGGCGGCGCGCTGGGCGGCGCGGCGGTCCTCGTCGCAGGTGCGGGCGCGGTCGGCGCACAGCGCCTGGCGGCGGTCGCACTCGGCGGCGTCCTCGGTGAGTTCGCGCTGGCGGCGGGCCCAGTTGCCGCGCTCGCGCAGCCGGAAGGCGAGGCCGGAGAGGGCGTCGGCGCGGCGGCGGGCGCGCTGGGCGGCCTCGCGGTGCTCCTCGTGGGCGGAGGCGGCGACGGCGTGGTCGGTCTCGGCCTCGTCGTGGTCGGCGCGCAGGGTGGCCAGGGCGGCGGCGGCCGCTTCGGCGTGCTCGCGGGCGGCCTCGGCGGCGGCGGCGAGTTCGGCGAGGGTGCCGGGCGGGCAGCTGGCGTGCCAGGAGGCGAGGCGGGCGGCCAGGGCGCGGTCGGCGCCGAGGCGGCCGGCGAGTTCGCGGATGTGCTCCTCGCGGGCGCTCGCCCGGGCGCGCAGGTCGCGGCGCTCGCCGTCGGCGGCGGACTCGTCGTGCATGGCCGGGTTCGGCGGGACGAGAAAGAAGGCGGGCTCGTCGGTGATCGGGGCGATCAGCGAGGCGGCGGCGCCGACGGCCACGGTGGAGCGCGGCAGCAGGGCGGCGGCTTGCAGGGCCTCGCGGGCGCGCTCCAGCGCGGACGGGTCGGTGACGACGACGCCGTCGACCAGTTCCGGGCGGGCGGCGAGGATCGCGTCGTGGTCGGCCGGGTCGACGGACTGGGCGAGGTAGCGCCAGCCGGGCAGCGCCGGGATGCCGTGCTCGGCGAGGTACTCGACGGTCGCGAGCACGTCCGGGCCGGGCGGCAGCAGGCCGCCGTCGCCGAGTGCGGCGAGGATGCGGGAGTCGTCGGCGGCGGCCGTACGGAGGTCGAACAGGGTGCGCTCGGCGGTGGCGATGGACTCGTCGAGCAGTTCGCGCAGGTACTCGGCGTTGCGGTCGAGCACGGTCGGGGTGAGGAAGCCGGCGTCCTCCTCGGCGCCCTCCTGGTACGGAGTCAGGGAGAGCAGGTCGGCGAGGCGCTGCTCGGTGGCGAGCAGGGCGGCGGTGCGCTGCTCGGCGGCGAGCGCCCGGGCGGCGTCCTTGCGGGCGTCGCCGGCGCGCTCGGCGGCGAGTTCGGCGCGCGAGGTGGCGGCGGCGGCCTCGCGCAGCCGGGTGGCGGCGGACTCGGCGGCGGTACGGGCCTGGGCGAGCGCCGCGGCGGCGGCCTTCTCGACGTCGGCGGCGTGCAGGGCGGCGCGGGCCGGGTCCACGTCGCCGTCGGCGTCGATGAAGCCGGCCGCGACGGCGGCCTCGGTCTCCTGCTCGACCTCGGCGAGGCGCTGGCGCAGGTGCTCGACCTCGCTGCGGGCCTTCTGGGCGGCGGTGGCGGCCTCGGTGGCGCCGCTCTGCGCCTTGGCGCCGTCCTCCTGGAGCTCGCTCGCGCGCTGCTCCTCGGTGTCGGCGCGGGACTCGGCGGCCGTGGCGGCCGCCTCCAGGGCGCGGGCCAGGGCGGTGGCGGCGCGGGCGCGGGCGGCGAGCGCGGGGGCCGCGTCCAGCTCGGCCTCGCGGATGGCGGCGGCGACCCGGGCGACCCGGTCGGCGGCGGCGCGCTGGCGCAGTACCGCCTCGGCGGCCTGCCAGGCGGAGTGCAGGGTGCGGGCGTCGATGAGTTCGCGGCGCAGCGCGGCGGCCTCGGCGGTGGCCGCGGTGAGGCTCAACGTGGCGTGCCGGTGGGTGAGTTCGTCGGTGATCAGGCTGTGCCGGGTGCGGTCGGCCTCGGCCGCGGTGACGGCGCTCGCGGCGGCGGCCACCTCGATGGCGAGGTCCTGGGCGCGGTCGCGTTCGGCGGCGGCGCGGGAGGCGAGGGCGTGGGCGAGGCGGCGGGTGCGGCGCTCGGCGGTGCGGTGGGCCTCGCGGACGGTCTCGCGGGCGGTGGTGGCCTCGGCGATGCGCTCCAGCAGGTCCAACGAGCCGGCGGTGAAGTCGCGTTCGGCGGTGAGTTCGGAGCGGCGGCCGAGCTTGGCGGCGAAGCCGTGCACGAGGTCGGCGAGGCCGTCGGTGTCCCGGGTGTCGGTGACGGCGCGCAGCAGGAGGTCGGTGAAGTCGCTGTCGTGCTTGACCGCGAAGAGGCCGGCCGCCTCTCCCTCGTCGGCGTTCATCTCGCGCTGGTAGCGGAAGAGTTCGGGGTCGAGGCCGAGTTCGCCGAGGTGTTCGGTCCAGCGGTCGTGGCCGTCCTCGAAGACCAGGTCGAGGTGCGGGTGGCCCTTGCCGGCCTCGGTGAGGGCGTCGCGGAAGCCCTTCATGGTGCGGCGGCGGCCGCGGGCCTTCTGGTCGCCGGCCAGGCTGATCCGCTCGGCGACCGGCAGCGAGTCGAGCGTCAGGCCGGGGCCGGGGCGGAAGGAGTACCAGGTCTCGGCGAACTTGCGCGGGTCGGAGGAGACCTGGCGGCCGCGCCACTCGCTGACCTTGCCGACCACGATCAGCTCGCCGGTGACGGTGTGCTGCCACTCCAGGGCGACGTGGCCGCAGTCGTCGGCGAGCAGGAACTTGCGCAGCACGCCGGAGCTGGCGCCGCCGAGGGTGTTGCGATGGCCGGGGAGCATGACCGAGAAGATCAGCTTGAGCAGGACGGACTTGCCGCCGCCGTTCTCCAGGAAGAGCACGCCGGCCGGGGCGGGGCGGCGGACCGGGCCTTCGGTGTCCTCGCCGAACAGGCCGATCTGCTGCGGGGCCGGGTCGGCGACGGGGTCGCCGACGCCGCGCAGGTCGAGCACCGTGTCGGCGTAGCGGGCGCCGGCCGGTCCGATCGAGTAGAGGCGGACCCGGTTGAGCTCGTACATGTGCGGCGGTTCTCCGTGCTGTCTACGTGAGTCGGACGGGGGTCAGAGCGAGTGGAACGGCAGGCCGGCGTCGGCGACCAGCTCGTCGCCGGTGTCCGGCGGCAGCAGGCTGGCGGTGCCGTCGGAGACCGGGACGATGCCGAGGTCGAGCAGTTCGGCCATGGCCGCGCTGCCGGCCAGGTCGCGGACCTGGAGCTGGTAGCGGGCGGTGGTGCGGTAGGTGCCGCCGGAGTCGTCGGAGACCTTCTGGAGGAAGCCGGAGTCGACCAGGAACAGCACGGCCTTGGCGACGATGCCGATGGTGGAGCCGGAGAGCCGGCGGGCGTCCTTGGTGGCGCCGGTGGCGGTGCGCCGGGCCCACACCCGCCAGGCCGCCTCCAGGCCGGGGGCGTCGGAGGCCGGGTCGGTGTTGGCGCCCTCGGCGTCGGCCTGCTCCTCCAGGCGGCGGCAGGCCTGGCGGACGAAGGAGTCGACGCCGTTGACGGTGATCCGGCCGAGGTAGCCGTCGTCGGCGAGGTCCTCGGGGCGGGGGAAGGCCATCGCGGCGACGGCCAGGTGGGCGAGGCCGTGCAGGAAGCGGTCGGTGGACTCGGAGGCGGCGCGGCGCGAGTAGTCGCCCATCCGGACGGCGAACAGCGAGTCCTCGGCGGCGGCGACGGCCATGCCGGCCCGGGGGGAGACCTCCAGGACGACCAGGCCCATGCCGGTGGCGATGGCGTCGGCGAGCCGGGCGAACGGCGGGTCCTCGCGGTGGCGGCGCACCAGCTCGGCGTACTCGACGTCGCGGGCGGGCAGCAGCTTGGCCTGGAGGCCGAAGGAGACCAGTCGGGCGGCGTCCGCGACGTCGGCCGGGGTGATCGGCGCGGGGGCCGCCGGTTCGGTCTCGGCCGCCCAGGACGTGTCGTGGTGGGTCGTCACGGGCGGTGCTCCTCGGGGGTGGCGCGGTGGTTACGGTTCGTCAAGGTCGGTCCCGGCAAAGTCTGTTCCCGGCGGGTCTGGTCCGGCCGGTCAGCCGGCGTCCTTGCGGTCGGCTGCCATGCCGACCGCGTCGAGCAGGGCGCTGCCCACGATCAGGTCGGCGCCGCCGAACTCCCGGTCGCGCAGCGGGGTGCCGTCGTCCACGGCGAACAGCAGCCGCTCCTCGCCCTGGCGGTAGGCGGTGCCGACCGGCGGGCTGGCGGCGTGCACGGCGAGCAGGGCGACCAGGTACGGCAGGTCCGGGTCCTGCTTGCGGGCGTCGGCGAGCAGGCCGGAGAGCCGGCGCGGGGCGTCCGGCGGCAGGTCGAGCAGGAGCATCGCGGACTCCAGCTGGGCTTCGGAGAACCGGCTGTCGTCCGGGGTGGCGACCAGGTCCGGGTCGGGCAGCTCGGCGCCGAGGTGTTCGCGTTCGACCGGCGGGGTGAGCAGCAGGTCGACCAGGTCGGCGACCCGAACGGAGACCGGGGTGCGCAGCCCGGCGCCGCGGGCGAAGAACGCGCCGGTGGGGCGGACGGCCTGCTCTATCGGCAGCCGCAGCACGGGGGCGAGCAGCTGGCCGTAGAGGTCGATGCCGCTGCGGGCGCCGGGGGTGGCGAAGGCCTGCCGGTCCTGTTCGGCCCGGAACAGCGGGCCGGCCTCCAGCAGACGGGTCTGGAGCTGGGTGTGGCGGCGGATGCAGTCCTTGACGATGTCGACCAGCTCGGCGGCGCGGCGCTTGTGCTCCGGCTCCTCGGCCTCGTCGCGGGCCTTGCGGATGTTGGTGAGAATCGCGTTCTCGTGCCGGTAGCGGTCGGCGATGTGGTCCAGCGCCTCCTCGATGAGGTCGGGGATGGCGCGCATCCAGTCGACCGCTCGGACGTTGCGGCGGGTGGCGTCCAGGGCGCGGCGCAGCGTCTCGGCGTACTGGACGGTGCGGTAGCGGGCCTGCTCGGCGGCGAGCTGGGCGTCGGCCAGGCGGCCGCGGCGGATCAGCACCTCCAGCTTGACCTCGGCGGCGATCTGGGCCGAGGTGACGTCGGTGTCGAGCGCGCCGACCAGGACGTTGACCGCCTCGTCGGTGGTGCGCAGGTAGACGCCGCCGTCGGGGCCCGGGACCTCCTCGATCAGCTTGAAGTCGTAGTCGCGGCGGATGTACTCGCCGTCGGCGCCGAAGGTGCCGTAGACGGCGCGGAAGCCGCGGTCCACGCTGCCGACGTTGATCATCGACTCCAGCACCCAGCGGGCGACCCGCTCGTGCTCGGCGGCGGGGCGGCCGACGGCCTGGGCGGCGACCCGGGGCAGCAGCCGGGCGAGGACTATCTCGCGGTCGGCCCCGGTGTCGAAGTCCATGTGCAGGGTGACCAGGTCGATCGCGGCGAGGCCGACCTCGGCCATCGCGTAGCCGCCGTACTCGCCGGCCAGGTTGACCTTGCGGTTGTCCAGGTCATGCAGCGGGGCGGTGCAGGCCAGTGCCTTGAGCCGGCGGGCCAGGCCCTCGTCGGCGGCGGGGCCGGGCGCGGGACGCACGGCGGCCGGGCCGGCGGGTGGACGGAGGCCGGGCTCGGTGGGCGGGTCTGCGATGGCGGTCACGGGGGACAAGATTAGAGGTTCGCACCGACATCGACCGAAACGGACCTTGCGGCCGGGCACAGCGGCAGGTGGGCGGTGGTGTGCGCGGCTGATTCAGAGCGTGGTTTCGACGGGATTCCGCCATTCCCGAACCCGTATTCGAGAAAGCCGTGAGGACGGCGCGTTGATTCGGTGATGATCGACCTATGATCACTCGACCGGCCAAAGCGGGCCTCGCCGCCGCGCTGTCCGTGACCACCCTCGCCACCGGGGCCGTCCTGGCCACCGGCGCGACCGCCACCGCCGCCACCCCGTCGCCCTCCGCCCAGCACGTGACCGTGTCCCAGGGCGGGAACTACCCCGGCGGCTTCTTCACCACCGGCAACATGTCGGTGGACTGGACCACGTCCGGCACCGCGGACCTGACCGGGCCGACGCACATCACCCTCGACCTGCCGCCGGGCGTCACCACCGACGGCGTGATGTTCTTCCCCACGCCACAGGACTACGTCTTCACCTCGACCCTCTCCCCCGACCACCGCCATGTGGAGGTCGTGTTCACCGCCACCCGGGCACCCGGGTCGTACAACTTCATGAAGCTCAACCTGGCCACCACCCCCGGGGTGCCGATCGTCGGCGCGATCACCGCGACGGTCTCCAACCCGAACGACACCGACCCGACCGGGCACGTCTCCGGCTACGACCTCGGCAGCAAGAGCTACCTGCCGGCGACCGTCCAGGCCGCACCGGCCGTCACCGGCCTCGACACCACCACCGGCCCGGCCGCGGGCGGCACCGCGGTGACCGTCAGCGGCAGCGACCTGGCCAACGGCATGGTGCTGGTCGGCGGCCTCCCGGCGCCCGGCCGCTGCACCGACACCTCGTGCACGGTGACCACGCCCACGGGCTCGGGCAACGCCCCGGTCAGTGTGGCGACGCCCGGCGGCACGGCCGCGGCGCCCGCCACCTTCGACTACACCGGCACCCCGCCGACCCCGGCCGCCCCGGCGGTCAGCACCCTCGACACCACCTCCGGCCCGGTCACCGGCGGCACCCGGGTGACGGTGAGCGGCAGCAACCTGACGTACGGCACGGTGGCCTTCGGCGGGGTGCCGGCCACCCACGTCTCCTGCGGTGCGACCTTCTGCACGGCCACGGCCCCGGCGGGCGCCCAGCCCGGCCCGGTGGACCTCACGGTCACCACGGCGGGCGGGACCAGCGCGCCGGTGACGTACACCTACACGGCGTAACGGCCGGCTGCGATCGGTGCCCGGGTTCCTGGGGAGCCCGGGCACCGGTGCGTTCCGCGCCGAATGCCCCGGGACGGGAGCAGGGGGAGGGGCAGGAGCAGGAGCATGGAGTTGAACGCGTTCAAAAGATCGGTCTGGAGTCGGTTCCGCACAGGCGGGACAAGGCTCCGCCTGCCCTTCGACGTGCTCGGCATGGAGGTGTGCGAGATGGACGGCGACCCCGCGGTCATCCTTCGCAAGGTCCGACGGTGGCTCTGGTTCTTCCTGGTCTGCCTGGTGCTCAGCGGCCTGACCGCCTTCCCGCTGGAGGCGGAGACCCGCTGGCTGCTCGACATCGCCTCCGGCCCCGCCGCCCCGCTGAGCGACCGCTTCCCCGCGGCGACGGCCTGGCTCGAACGGGTCCACACCGGCCTCGTCGAGACCAACGAGCGCTACCCCTTCCTGGCCTACGGCACCGACTGGCCGGCCTTCGCCCACCTGGTGATCGCCGCCGCCTTCTGGGGCCCGCTCAAGGACCCGGTCCGCAACATCTGGGTGATCCGCTGGGCCGCACTCGCCTGCGGGGCCGTCATCCCGCTGGCGCTGATCTGCGGACCGGTGCGCGGGATTCCGGTGCCATGGCGATTCATCGACATGTCGTTCGGAGTCTTCGGCGTGATCCCGCTGCTGATCGTGCTGCGGACGCTGCGCCCGTTGGAGCGCGCCTTCCGGGAAGCGGCGCCCGCGCCCTGAAGCGAGCCGTCCCGTGGCCGCGCACCACCCCTAGCGGCGCCGCCCCGGGGCGTGCACGCCCGAGCACACGCCGCGGCGCCCGCGGGGCTCCGGGTCTCGGGCAACGGCCTTCATCCGCAGGCCCTACCATCTGGCTCAACAGCTGCTGGGAGGCGGACGGGCGTGGCCGATGCGGTGATCGATCTCAATGCGGACCTCGGCGAGGGGTTCGGGCGCTGGACGCTGACCGACGACGAGGCGCTGCTGTCCGTGGTGACCAGTGCCAACGTCGCCTGCGGGTTCCACGCCGGAGACCCGTCGACGATGCGCCGGGTCTGCGCCCTGGCGGCCGAGCGCGGCGTACGGATCGGCGCCCAGGTCTCCTACCGGGACCTGGCCGGCTTCGGCCGCCGCTCGATGGACGTGCCCCCGGAGGAACTCGCCGACGAGATCGCGTACCAGATCGGCGCCCTCCAGGTGTTCGCCCGCGCGGCCGGCTCCAAGGTCTCCTACGTCAAGCCGCACGGCGCCCTCTACAACCGGGTGGTCGGCGACTCCGAGCAGGCCGAGGCCGTGGTGGCCGGGGTGCTGCGGGCGGGCGCGGTCTGCGACGGGCCGCTGCCCGTGCTCGGCCTGCCCGGCTCGCTGCTGCTGGAGGTGGCGGAGGGCGTCGGGCTGCCGGTGGTCGCCGAGGCCTTCGCCGACCGCGCGTACACCCGCAACGCCACCCTCGTCCCGCGTCGCGAGCCGGACGCGGTGGTGCACGACCCGGAGTCAGTGATCACCCGCGCCGTCGGCATCGCCCGGGACCGCGCGGTGGAGGCCGTCGGCGGCGAGCGGATCGCCGTCGAGGCCCGCTCGCTGTGCGTCCACGGCGACACCCCCGGCGCCGCCCAGCTCGCCTGGCGGATCCGCGGCGCCCTGGCCTCCGCCGGGGTCCGGGTGGAGGCCTTCACGTGACGGCCGGGGCGGTGCGGCGGGTCGGCGAGCGGGCGCTGCTGGTCGAACTGCCCGGGACGGCCGAGGTGGCGGCGCTGTACGGCTGGCTGAGCGAGCGCCGGGAGGCGGGGGCGCTGGGCGCGGTGGAGGAACTGGTGCCGGCCGCGCGCACCCTGCTACTGGACGGCGTCGCGGACGTCGACACGGTGGCGGCGCTGCTGCGCACCGCCCGTCCGGCGGCGGCCGGGGCGGCGCACGGGCCGCTGGTGGAGGTCCCGACCGTGTACGACGGCGCCGACCTGGCCGAGGTCGCCGCGCTCTGGGAGGTCTCCGAGGAGGCCGCCGTCCGGATCCACACCGAGCCCGAGTACGTCGTCGCCTTCTGCGGCTTCGCCCCCGGCTTCGGCTACCTCACCGGCCTTCCGGCGCGGTACGAGGTGCCGCGCCGGGCCACCCCGCGCAGCTCCGTACCGGCCGGCTCGGTCGCCCTGGCCGGCCCGTACACCGGCGTCTACCCGCATCCCTCCCCCGGCGGCTGGCAGTTGATCGGCCGCACGGCGCTCACCCTCTGGGACACCGACCGTGAGCCCCCGGCCCTGCTCGCACCGGGCACCCGGGTCCGCTTCACGGCGGAACGGGCCTGAGGGGGCCGGAGTTGAACGAGCTGCTGGTGGTCCGACCGGGTCCGCTGACCACCGTCCAGGACCTCGGGCGGCGCGGGGTCGCACACCTCGGGGTGCCCCGGGCCGGGGCGCTGGACGAGCCGGCCCTGCGCGCGGCCAACCGGCTGGTGGGCAACGAGCCAGGGGCCGCCGGGCTGGAGACCACGCTCGGCGGGGTCGCGCTGCGGGCCGTCGGGGCTGCGCTGGTCGCCGTCACCGGAGCGCCCTCGCCCGTACGGGTGGACGGGCGGGCGGCCGCCTGGGGCGCGCCGGTCCTGGTGCCGGACGGGGCGGTGGTCGAGGTGGGGGCCGCGACGGCCGGGGTGCGCGGCTATCTGGCGGTGGCCGGCGGGATCGCCGTCCCGCCGGTGCTCGGCAGCCGCTCCGCCGACCTGCTCGCCGGGCTCGGGCCGGCCCCGCTGGCCGCCGGGGACCGGCTGCCGGTCGGCCCGCCGCCCCCGCACCGGGCCCGCCCCGAGCTGGTGCCGCTGCCCGCTCCCCCGGCCGAGTTGGTGCTGCGGCTGCGGCTGGGGCCGCGCGCGGACTGGTTCACCGCGGCGGCGGTGGCCCGGCTCGGCCGTGACCGGTACCTGGTCTCCCCGACCGGCAACCGGGTCGGGCTGCGCACCGAGGGCCCGCCGGTCGAGCGCGCCCGGGAGGGCGAACTGCCCAGCGAGGGCATGGTGGTGGGCGCGGTGCAGATCCCGCCGGACGGGCAGCCGGTGGTGTTCCTGGCCGACCATCCGACCACCGGCGGCTACCCGGTGATCGGCGTCGTGCCGGCCGCCGACCTCCCGGCCGCCGCGCAGGCCCGGCCGGGCACGCCGGTGCGGTTCGTGCCGCTGCGGGAGCACTGAGCGCTCCGCGGGCTCAGGGTCGACTCACCCGCCAGGGTGGGCAGTCGGGATGCCCGGACGCGGCCGGCGCGCTCACTCACCCCAGCCCGAGCGCCTCGGCCGCGGCGACCGCGAAACCGTCCGGGTTGTCGAGCATGATGTTGTGCCCGCAGTCCGGCACCGCGACCACCCGTACGCCCGCCGCCCGCAGGGCGTCGGCGCCCACCGGTTCGCCGTCCGCCGCCGGGTGGAGGAAGGTGCGCGGGAGGTCGAGGCCGAGCAGCAGCTCGCGCATGGTCGGGACGGTCGCCCGGGCCAGGTGGCGGGCGCTGCGATGGAGCGCCTCCGGGCCGGCCAGCCGCATGGTGGACCACCAGAACGGGCCGACGCGCTCGGCGACTTCGTCCCGGCCGCCGGCCAGGAACTCCGCCTCGGCGTAGGCCGCGATGCCGCTGCTGCCGGGGCGGCGAGGGTCGGGGTCGATCCGGTCCAGGTTGGCGTCCACCAGGAGCAGCCGCTCGACCAGTCGCGGGTGCCGCCGTGCGAGGACGATCGCGACCGCGCCACCCATGCTGTGGCCGACCACCTCGACCCGGTCCGGTCCGGCGGCCGCGACCGCCGCCGCGACCGCGTCCGCGTGTTCCTCCAGGGTGTAGCCGAAGCCCGTCGGCCGGTCGCTGAGGCCGAAGCCGAGCAGGTCCAGCAGCAGCGAGCGCCGCCCGGCGAGCAGGGGGTGGGCGGCGGCGCCCGCGAAGTAGGCCGGCGAGCTGGCACCGAGCCCGTGCAGATAGAGCCGGGCCGGTTCGGAACCCGGCAGTTCGGCCCAGCGGATCCGGTCGCCGTTCGGGGTGACGGGGGCCTCGCGCATGCTCACTCGCTCCTGTTCCAGGGGGTCCGGTGGACGGCAAGGACCATACCTCGGTATCGAGGTATCGCGAAAGCGAGATACCGCCATGTCGAGGGAAGGATCTGAGAGAGTGGTCCCATGCTGAAGCTCGCCATCCTCGGGTTCCTGTACGACCGGCCGCTGCACGGCTACGAACTGCGCCGCCACCTCGCCGCCCTCACCGGCCACGTGCGCCCGATCAGCGACGGCACGCTCTACCCCGCGATCAAGCGCCTGGAGGCGGACGGCCTGCTGGTCCGGGAAACCGAGCCGGGCAGCGCCGCCGCGCCCCGGCACACCCTCCACCTCACCGAGGCCGGACGCGCCGCCCTGCTCGACCGGCTGCGCGAGCCCGAGCCGCTCGACGTCAGCGACGAGAACCGCTGGTTCACCCTGCTCGCCTTCCTGCGGCACCTCGCCGACCCCGCCGCCCAGGCCGCCGTGCTCCGCCGCCGGCTGGCCTTCCTCGCCGAACCGGCCAGTTTCTTCTACGAGGGCGACCGCCCGGTGGACGCCGAGGAGTTCGCCGACCCGTTCCGGCGCGGCCTGCTGCTGGTCGCCCGCGCCACCACCGAGGCCGAACTCGACTGGCTGCACGCGACCTTGTCCGACCTGGAGGACGGCCCGCGCTGAACCGCGCCCGGCCCCGCGGCGCTTGGAGGCCCTCTTCCCCCGCCCACCCGTCCGTGTTCGGATGAATGGCATGGCGACTGAGCGACGCGAGGGTTATGACGGAACGGGCGAGGGCGCGATCACCCCGGACGGCTGCGCCGTCGAGGTGTGGAGCCGGCTCCCGGTGGGCGACGCCCCGGACGTGATCGAGGCCGCGGTGCCACCCAACGCACGCATCCTCGAACTGGGCTGCGGCGTCGGCCGGATGACGCACCCGCTGACCGATCGCGGCTTCACCGTGACGGCCGTGGACGAGTCCGCCGAGATGCTGGCCCGGGTGCGCGCCGACGTCCGCACGGTGCGCAGCCCGATCGAGAAGCTGGACCTCGGCGAGCGCTTCGACGTCGTCATGCTCGCCTCCTTCCTGGTGCACGCCGGTGATGTGACGGTCCGCCAGGGGCTGCTGGAGACCTGCCGCCGGCACGTCAGCGAGGACGGCTGCGTGCTGGTCCAGCGCGAGGGCGAGAACTGGCACCGCGACGTCCCTCGGGAGACCGCGATCGGCCCGGACGCGCGTGCCCGGCTGGTCTCCGCCACACCGGTCGGTGACGGCGTCAACTCCGTCCACTTCGAGTACGAGTTCCCGGACGGCACCTGGAGCCAGACCTTCCTGTCCCGCCCGCTCAGCACCGAGGCGTTCGAGCGGGCGCTCACCGAGGCCGACCTGGTGGTCGAGCGCTACCTGACCGCGGACCGCACCTGGGTCCGGGCGCGGCCGGTGCTCTGACGCCGGCCTCGGGGCGGCTCCGGACCGGGCGGGAGCCTGTGCGCAAAGGTCGAACAAAGAGGGAACAAAGAACTGTCACTTTCACCCCGTACCATCAGCCGCGCGCCGGGCCCGTGCGCGGCCCGTGGGCCGGGCGGGCCGCGGCGGTTCCGCATGCCCTTCCGACCCGCAAGGACCCGCCCATGCCGCCCCTGCCCCACACCCGACGGATATCCCCGGCGGGTGCCCGGTGATCGACTGGTTCCACGGGGCCGTCCTCGGCCTGATCCAGGGACTCACCGAGTTCCTGCCGATCTCCTCCAGCGCCCACCTGCGGGTCTTCTCCGCCCTGCTGGGCTGGGACGACCCGGGTGCGGCCTTCACGGCCGTCACCCAGCTCGGCACCGAGACGGCGGTGCTGATCTACTTCCGCCGGGACATCGCCAAGATCATCAAGACCTGGGCGCTGTCCCTGTTCCGACCGGCCCTGCGCTCGGACCCGGACGCGCGGATGGGCTGGTTCGTGATCATCGGCACCCTGCCGATCGGCATCCTGGGCAAGCTGTTCCAGGACACCATCGAGAACCACCTGCGCGACCTGCGGATCATCGGCACCACGCTGATCGTCTTCGGCCTTGTCCTGGCCTTCGCCGACCGCACCCGGGCCGTCCGCCGCGCCCGTCCGATCTCCGACCTCACGCTGCCGCACGCGGGCATCTACGGCTTCGCCCAGGCGCTGGCGCTGATCCCGGGCGTGTCCCGCTCCGGCGGCACGATCAGCGCGGGCCTGCTGCTCGGCTACAGCCGGGAGGCGGCGGCCCGCTACTCGTTCCTGCTCGCCATCCCGGCGGTGCTCGCCTCGGGGGCGCTGGAGCTGTTCAAGATCGGCGAGGGCCCGGCACCGGCCTGGGGCCCGACCATCCTGGCCACCGTGATCGCCTTCGTGGTCGGCTACGCGGCGATCGCCTGGTTCCTGAAGTACATCTCGAACAACAGCTTCATGCCGTTCGTGGTCTACCGGGTGCTGCTCGGCATCCTGATCATCGGACTGGTCGTCGGCGGCGTCCTGGCCCCGGACGCGGGCGCGGTGAAGTAGAACCAGGTTTCGGATTCAAGGATCCACGGGAAGCAAGTGGGCCGGGACACCGTAGTCGGCGTCCCGGCCCACTGAACGTTGTGGACCCTAGCGCCCGACATCCCGGGCGGCGGTCAATCGGCCGCGCACGGCGGCGTGGACCTCGGCCTCCTCGGCCGGGTCGGCGGCGAGCCTGCGCAACCGCTCCAGCACACGCGCGTCGCCCGTGGTGGCGACATGGCGCGCGGCGAGCTCACGCGTGGACTCCTCGCAGTCCCAGAGGCACTCGACGGCGGGCCCCTCGGGAAAGTGCACATCGGTCGCGGCGAGCGCCCGGGCGGCGCGGCCGCGCAGTTCGGAGGAGGCGGCCTCCCCGTAGATGTGGCGCAGGACCGGTACGGCGTCGGCGGCGGCCAGCCGCCCCGCGCCGTCCACCAGCGACCCGAGCCCGGTACCGCTGACCCCGCGCACCGAGACCCAGCGGCGCAGCCCGGCCACCACCAGCGGCCCGTCGGCGGGCTCCCCGGCGTCGGCGAGCAGCTGGACGGCGGCCTCGCCGAGCGCGCTGTCGGCGCCGCCGGTGGCCGGGTCGGCCCAGCGGCGGGCGTGCGCCAGCACCTCGGGGCCGCGCATCCGGCCGAGCAGCTCCAGGGCCGATCGGACCATCCGGTCGTCCACGTCCGCGGCGGCGGCCTCGATCAGCTCGATGGCGGCCGGGTCCCGTTGGTCGACCAGATAGCGCAGGGCGGCCCGGCGGGCGCCCGGCAGGCCGTCGCGCGCCGCCTCCAGCAGCAGCGGGCGGTCCTCCGGCCGGACCACGGCGGTCAGACAGCGGGCGGCCGCGGCGGCGCGGCGGTCCACCGCGTCGGGGCCGGTGGGCGACTCCGGGCCGCGCGCGGGCTCCGGGTAGGCGTCGGGCCGGCCGAGGAAGGCGCCGACGCCGAGGCCGCCGAGCTCGCCCTGGTCGGCCCAGGCCAGCACGTCGCCGGTGGACCAGCCGGGGGTGACGCCACTGCGGTTGATCTGGCGTTGCCACAGGTCGAAGGGGGATTGCTCGCTGGCCGCGGCCACTCTGGGGTGGTAGGCGGCCCAGAGCCGCCAGGGCCGGGGCTCGTACGCGTTGCGGATGAACTCGCGCAGCTCGGCGTCACCCTCGGGGCCCGGCGGGAAGTGGTCGAGCACGGCGGTGCCGAGCAGCAGCAGGCCGCGGTCGTCGTCGCGCAGGGCGAGCTCGTCGAGGGCCCAGGACCAGTTGGCGCCGGTGGCGGCGTACTCGCGCAGCATCAGCAGCGCGTCGCGCCGGCCGTACGCGGCGAGGTGGCCCAGGACGGAAAGGGCGAGGCCGGTGCGGCACTCGTCGTCGGTGACCAGGTCCTCGGCGGAGTGGAGGTGGTCCTCGATGCCGTCGAGGGGGGCTTCCAGCTCCATGTAGATGCGCGCGTAGTACAGGGAGCGGCTCTCGACCTGCCAGTCGGCCCGCGGGTCCCTGGTGACGCACTCCTCCAGCGCGGCGATGGCCTCGGCACGGTCGGCGGCCAGCGCATGGAGCTGCCCGTCACCCCGGCCCCGCTGAAGGAGGCCTAGGAGGCTGGCACTGGGTGCTATCACTGGCTCGAACATGAGGTCAGCATCCGTTGCGGCGGTCGTAGTGGCAACGGGATTTCCGTCGCCGGGGTCTCTGATGGGTACTGCGGTGGGCGCCCGGGCGCCGGAATCACCGAAGGTTACCGCCTCGGGACCCGGTCCGCACACAGGGCGACGAGGGGTCCGGCCACAGTGGCATATGCCAGAGGAACTTTGCCGGCGTTCTGTCCAAATCGCCCCCAGGGGTGACGACGCTGTGCGACAGTCTTCTCACTGTCCGAACGACCCGCACACCCGCGGGCCGCACCCGAGCGATGGGCCCGCCATGAACATGCCGTTAGGCGCCACCCGCCCACCGGAAGCCGCCGTCACGGACGGCGCCCGGGCAGGCGGGAGCGGCGCCCCCGGCAGCGGCGGCGGTACGGGCGGCGAGGCCGACGCCGACAGCGGAACGGACGGCAGAGTGGACGGCACCACCCAGGAGCCGTACGGCCGCTACCTCGACGCGGGCGGCGACCGCCGCGGGACCGACGACGACCCGACCGGCGCGGCCGAGTGGGACCTGCTGACCGATGCCGCCCACTGGAGCCCGGAGGCCTACCTCCTCCTCGGGTGCGACCCGGAACACGGCCCGCTCAGCCTCGACCGGCTGCCCGACCGCCTCCCCGAGGCGGACCGGCCGCTGCTGCGACGGATGATGACCGACGCCCTGGTGCACGGCCGCTCCGCCGCCGGCACCCTGCGCGTCCACCGGCCCGACGGCCGGTACCAGGGCGTGGAGTGCGCGGGCGAACCCGTCCTCGGCACGGACGGCACCGTCACCGCCCTGCGCATGCGGTTCCGCGCGACGCCCTCGGCCTGAGCACCCGAACCGCCCCACCCACCCGACGACGCCCGGCCCCCGTCAGACCAGCCGCGGCCGGTTCTTGGCGTCCGCCGCCCGCAGCGCCCGGCCCAGCTCCTCCCGCAGTTCGTCCACCACCGCCAGCCCCCGGTACTGCGCGGTCAGCCGGTACATCTCCCGCAGCCGGTCCCAGGTCCGGTGCGAGGAGTTCTGGCCGATCAGGCCCATCACCTGCTGGGCCTGGGCCTGTGCCGCGTCCGGCTCACCGGTGATCAGGTGCACCGAGGCCAGGGTGATCCGGTCGAACAGCGCCGAGCGCAACTGCCCGGTGCCCTCCCGCAGGGTGATCACCCGTTCCGCGTGCCCGCGGGCCAGCGGGGCCGCCCGCGGGTCGTGCTCGGACAGCGTGCGCAGCACCAGGGCCTGCATGCCGCGCAGTTCGGCCTCGTCGAAGACCTGCATCCAGGACGGCGCCGGCTCCGACGCCTCCTCGGCGAACAGGTCCTCGGCCTCCCCGAGCAGCCGGTAGGTCTCCTCGGAGTGCCCGATCGAGGCGTGCGCCCAGGCCTCCACGGTGTTGAGCATGGCGCGCGTTCTGGGCATCAGCCGCCCGCCGGTCGCGTTGGCCGCCCCCATCAGGTCGAGCGCGTCGTCGGCCCGGCCCAGGTGCACCATCTGCCGCGCCGCCCGGGAGATCGCCTCACCGGCCCGCGGCCGGTCGCCAGCCTCCTTGGCCGCGTCGGCCGCGATCATGAAGTACTTCTGGGCGGTGGGCTCCAGGCCCACGTCGTGCGACATCCAGCCCGCCAGCACCGCCAGGTTCGCCGCGACCAGCCACAGCCGTTGCTCCACGGGCGGCGCGTGGCGGTGCGTCAACAGGCCGCCGACCTCGTTCAGTTGACCGACCACCGCCTTGCGCTGCAAACCGCCGCCGCGGGCCGCGTCCCAGGCCCGGAACACCTCCACCGAGTGCTCCAGCGACTCCACTTCGTCGGTCCCGACCGGGCCCGCGTCGTACACGTCCACCGCCGGGTGCACGCCGCTCCCGGCCACCACCTGTCGCGGCCCGGGAACCGAGGCCGCGTACGCGACCGCGTCCCCGCTCAGCCAGCCCTTCAGCGAGTCGGCGATGACCGCCCCGGCCGTGAGCGCGGCTCCGGCGCCCACCAATCCACGTCGGTTCAGCATGAGGTCCATTCCCGTGAACTCGGTGAGGACCGCGGCTGTTCGATCCGGCGACCATGGCACTGCCGCGGACGCGTCCGCTCCGGACCTGGTGGGCCGGTGTCGTTCCAGACCGAGGTCCTCAGTGGTGACGACACGGCCGAGCCGCTCCGTGAACACGGCAGCCAGCACCCTCGGCACCGGATCGCGCGGGATCTCCCCCTGCTCGATCCAACGCCGTACCCTCGACGTGTCGGTGGACAGCTGCTGCTGCCCCATCGCGGCACCCCGACGGTTGACCAGCCGTGCCAGCTCGCCCTTCGACCATCCGGTCAGGACGAACAGGTCGGCCAGTCGGGTGTTGGGTTCCCTGCTCAACGAAGCCCCCAGGTTCCTCGGCTGATCCGAGGCTAGAGGCTCCGGGAAGGACCGGGCGAGCATTCGCCACCGTTCGCCAGGGCCCGCCAGACTACTAAGCCAGTGCCCGAGGGGTGTGTTGTAGGGGTGCGTCACCTCGCCCCCCGGGTCGGGCGGCGTCCCACCAGCGTCGGGGCTGTCCCCCGACGGTGTCACGGGGCGCTCCCGGTCCTCACCCGAGGGGGTGGCGCGGCCGGGTGGCGCGGGAGCGCCGGGCACGGCCACGGCAGTCCGGCCGACCGCATTCCCCAGGGTGCGGACGGCCGGAGCACCGTCGAACAGGGGTTCCTGACCCCGCGTCCGTGCCCGGCGCCCGCGCGCCACCCCCCGCAGCAGGTGCCGTAGCGCACCACCCGCAGGGCCGCCGTCACGCCGGGAAGCACACGGCACCGGCCCTCCCCGCCCCCGCGGGGCAGCACCCGCCGATGGACCGGAAGGGACCACCCTCAGCCCATGTACTCCTCAGCGACGACCCCCACGCCCACCGCGACCCGCCCCGCGCTGCGCCCCCCCACCGCGGCCGCCGGCCGGCCCGGCCCCAAGCCGGTGCCCCCGGCGAGCCGTCCGGTGGCACCGCGCGGCGTCGAGGGCCGGGCCACGGACACCCGGGTCGTCCCGACCGGCCGCACCGCGCTCGGCCCCGCCGGCCGAACCGCGCTGGGCCCGAACGGCCGTACGGCGCTGGGGCTGCGCGCCCCCGAGACCGTCCTGCCGGGGGCCGGCCGGATGCCGCTGGCCCGGCAGGCCGACGGCCAGGTGCTGCGGGCCCGGCGGCCCGGACAGCCCGTCGGCGGCCCGGAGCGGATCGACCCCTCCGCGCTCCAGACCCCGGCGGTCCGGGCCGCGCTCGCCGGCGTCTCGCGGATATGTCCCGCGTTCACCCCGCGCCAGGTCCTGCGCGAGGGCAGCCGCCACATCCTGGTGGCGGGCACCATCGGGCGGGCTCCGGTGGTCGCCAAGTGCCTGGCGCCGCAGGCGGTGCGGAGTGACTACATCGAGCAGCTGGTGGCCGACTTCCATCACGAGGTGGCGGTCTACCGGGCCTTCGTCCGGCACCGTCCGCCGGTGCGGCTGCCCCGGCTGGTCGCGGCCGACCACGACCGCTGCGTGCTGGTCATGGAGCGCGTCCCGGGGCGCCCGGCCGCCCGCGAGCGCCACCCGGTCAACGCGCCCACCCCTGGCGAGGTGCGGGCGCTGCTCACCGCGGTCCGCACGCTGAACCTCTGGCGGCCGCCGACCGACGTCTTCCAGCCGCGCCTGGACTACCAGTTGGAGATCGCCCGCTACCACTCGGTGGGCCAGCTCACCGACCGGGACGCCGGAGACCTGCGCGGCCTGCTGCACGGCCTCGGCAGCACCCCGCTCCAGTTCTGCCACGGCGACGCCCTGCTCAGCAACATGCTGCTGGCGCCGTCCGGCCCGGTGCTGGTCGACTGGGAGCAGGCCGGCTGGCACCTGCCCGGCTACGACCTGGCGGTGCTCTGGAGCGTGCTGTCCGGGGACACCGCGGCGCGCCGTCAGATCAGCCAACTCGCCCAGAGCGGCGGCACCCTGGCCCGGGACGCGTTCCTGGTGAACCTGGTGCTGGTGCTGATGCGCGAGATCCGGCTGTACGACGTCCCGGGTGCCGGCGAGGAGCAGCGGATCATGATCCGCCGGCTCTACGACGACGCGGCGCTCGCCCGCCGGGCCGTCCGTGCCGCGGTCGGCACCCGCTGAGCCGCGGGGTTCGCTACGGCCGGGCACCCCGTTCCAGGGCGGCCCGGCCGGCGGCCTCCAGCACGGACTCCTCCGGGGCCAGGTGCACCCGGCTGCTGAGCACGTCCCGCAGGTAGCGCTCCAGCGGGTGGCGCCGGCTCAGGCCGGGGTTGCCGGTGAGGGCGACGGCCTGCTGCACCACCGCCGTCGCGGCCCGGGTGGCCAGCAGGTGGGCCGGACCGGTCCGGGCGACGGCCTCCGGCTCGCCCCGGTCCACCCGGGGAGCCAGGCCCCCGATCAGCTCCTCGGCGCCGATCAGCTGGGCCTCGATCTCACCGAGGGCCGTCCGGTAGCGGGGCAGGGTGCCGAGCGGCTCGGTCAGATTGGCCGGAGTGCGCTGGTTGAGGAAGCGGATCAGCCAGCCCTCGGCGGCCCGGGCGACGCCGATCGCCACGGCGGAGAGGGCCAGATCGTGCCAGGCCAGGGAGAGTTCGGCCGCCGGGTCGACGTCCTGACTCGTCAGCAGGTGACTTGCCGTCAGGCCGAGCGCGAGGTCGGACGGCACCCGGACCCGCTCCAGCACGACGTCATGGCTGGCGCTGGCCCGCAGTCCGAGCTGGTCCCAGGTCGGATCGATCTCCACGCCCTCGCTCTCGCCGCGGACCAGGAAGGTACCGACCCGGGGCTCCTCCTCGTCGGTCCGCGCGGTCACCGCCATCCAGGCGAGTGCCTCGGCTCCGGCGCAGTACGCCTTCCGGCCCGTCAGCAGCCAGCCGTCGCCGTCCCGCCGAGCAACCGTCCCGGGCTGCTCGCCCGCCCCGCAACCGGGCTCCGCCCGCAGGGTGTTGACCAGCGCCGGGCCTCGGCGCGATTCGGCGAGCAGCCGCCGGTAGCCGGCCGTCGGCCAGTCGGCGCGGCGGGCCTGCTCGGCGTGCCGGAGCAGGGTGAAGGCGGTGACCACGGCCACCGAGGCGTCCCCGCGGCCGAGTTGGGACAGCACCTGAACGGTGTCGGCGAGCGTTCCGCCCGGACCGCCGTACCGACCGGAGACGGTGAGGGTGAGCAGTCCGGCCTCGTGGACGGCCTCGATCCCCTGGTACGGGAAGGTCGCGTCGCGGTCGTGCTCCTCGGCGCGGGCGGCCAACAGGTCGACCACCCGGGGCAGTCCGGCCAGCGCGGCCTCGATCGCCGCCCGGTCGGACGCGGGAGCGGGGTCGGCGGGTACGGAAGCGGCGGATTCGGGATGGCCGGAACTCGTCGGCGGCGCGGTGGTCCGCGAACGGCGCGCGGTGGAAGCCTTCTCGGCGAAGCGTTCGTCGCGGTCGCCGTCCTCGGACGGACGGTCGACGGTCGAACGGTTGGCGGCACGGGTCGTCATGATGCGATGCCTCCGGGCGGCAGCGTGGGCTCGACGGATGCGGGCGGCACGCCGGACGGGCGCGCGAACCGAGTGGCGGCCCCGGAGGTCGGCTCACGGCCCGCCCCCTGGTGTCGGCGCCGACCGGATCCGGCCGACCGCCCGCCGCCGGGGGACGGAATCCCCCTCAGCGGCCCGGACACGCAGCGCTGGCGGTGCGCCGCAGGTCGAGATGCCTGCGACGGGTCAGCAGCGGAAGACGGCACGGCATGTCCGCGACTGTACGAACCGTTGATCGATACCGTCAAGCAGCGGCCGAACCGGGGGGCGCGGTCCGCCCGGCCGGAATCAGCCCTGCTGGAACATGTCCGCCGGGAGCGGCTTCAGCAGCTGATACAGGTCGTCCGAAATCGGTCGGTCCCAGGACGCGATGGTGACCAGCACGCCGTCGCTGCGGCCGAACTGGGCGCAGAACACGCGCTCCTCGCTGACCTTGACCTTCTTCACGATCAGCAGGTCGTCCCCGAGCATCACCGGGAAGTCCTCGGCCGAGACGAAGTCGACCGGCTCGTCGTTCTCCAGCGCCGCGAGCAGCTGCCGCACCTCGAAGGGCACGTCGTCGCCGGTCTCCCGGGCGGGCGAACCCTCGGGGAGGTTGCCGATGAACATCGCCGGGCCTCTGCCGCCGAACAGGTCGTAGCGCAGGAAAATCCCCTGGCAGGAGCCGTCCGGGCCGGTCATCATGGCCGCACCGAAGTCACCGGGCCAGTCGCCCGGGTCCATCGCGAGCACGTCGAAGTCCGGGCCGGCGGGCTGTCCGGAGCGACGGCGGAGAAAAGACATGGGACCATCGTACGTGTCCGGCACACCGCGCTCGCGAGGTGGGTGGGGCACCGCCGGGGGACGGTCGGGAGATCGACGCTCAGAGACCAATGTTGACTCTGAGCAACCGTCCGGGCTACGTTCGGTTCTGCACGACAGCCGTTCTGGGTGTCACCCTCCGGGGGGCGGCATGTCGCAAACGCGGCCCTACACGCGTTTTCCCTCACTGTGCACGTGTCGTGCCGAACTGCCAAGCACCCAGCTTCGTCGTCGCACACTCGCACAGAGCACGAACACACAAGCCAACAGTTCCATGCACCACAAGCCAGATCCGCGGGGCCCCGGCCCGTCGCTCCCGTGGATCTTGCTCGGGACGCCGCCGCGTGGGGGCGTGCGGGTCCCGAGCATTCGGTGCCGTCGCCGAGTCGCTCTCGGCTTCGACACCACCCTCCCGGCGACTGCCGACCCCTCGCGGGGTCGGGACCGGCCGACGCACCCCGGTGCGCAGGGGATGACTGGGAGGATGGCTCGGCAGCTTGCCGGGCCGCACAGCAGGCGCCGTGTCTGGCCGCGTGGGGGCGGTGGGCACGGCGTCTGCCTGTGCTCATACTCTGAGCTGCGTTTGTCTAACAGTCAACAGAAATCCTGACGGGGCGCGCTCAATAGATCATCAGTTGTGATGTTCCGACCCCAAAAACCCTCCAACGGAAGCGGGCCCCGTCGATTCGGGGCCCGCTTCCGTGACGAGAGGCCCTGGGAGAGCCCCGGCGGACCTCAGGTGAGGTCGAACTCGCCATCCCGGGCGCCGAGCACGAAGGCCCGCCACTCGGCCGGCGTGAAGACCAGGATCGGCCCGTCCTCCTGGCGGCCGTCCCGCATCCCGATGTAGCCGTCCACGAAGGCGATCTGCACGTCCCCGGGGCCCTGGCTGCTGCACAGCCACTCCGCGCCGGTGAAGTCCACCTTGGGCTTGCCGTTCGGCGCCAGCTCCGGCTGCGCCGCGACGGCCTCCGTGTCCGTTCCGCTGTTGGATCCCACTGACCGATCTCCTCCCGACGATGTTTCGGAGCCAGCCTAGCCACACCGCCCGGGCCCGGTCAGCGGGTTGACGAGGACTCCTCCGGCCGGGGGCGGGAACCGCCGGAGGGAGGGTTGAGGCGTGTCCCGACCGGCGGGGGCGGCGGGCAGCTGCCAGAGTGCTGCCAGGGTGCCGGGGAGCCCCCGACGGCCCCGCTCCCGCCGCACGGAGCACTTCGCCGAGCACCCCGCAGCCCGCCGCACAGACCGCCTCGGGGACAACCCCGCCGATCCACCCCACCGATCCGCTTCGCCGATCCGTTCAAGGGAGCAGCCGATGAGCCGCCGGGACGGCACCCGCGCCGATGTCATCCCCATCTCCGACGCCCCCTCGGCCCACCCCCCGGCACCCCGTACGCCTCCCTCGCCCACCCCGCTGCCCCGGCCGGCCTCCGCCCGGCCCGCCACACACGGACGGGTCGGGATCGTCCTGGTCTCGCACAGCCGGGAACTGGCCACCGCCGTGCGCTCGCTCGCGCTCGCATTGACCGGATCCGACTCCCCCGCACCGGTCGCCGCGACCGGCGGCGACCCGTCGGACGGCCCGGGTATCAGCGCCGTCCTGGTGGCCGCCGCGACCCGCCGGGTGGACCAGGGTCACGGCGTGGTGCTGCTCGCCGACCTGGGCGGGGCGGTCACCACCGTCCGCGCGCTGCTGTCCGACGCGGACGAGCACGGCCTGCCGTTCCCGGTCCGGTTCGCCAACGCCCCGTTCGTCGAGGGGGCGGTGGCCGCCACCGCGACCGCGACGGCCGGCGGCGACCTGGCCGCGGTGCTGGACGCGGCGGAGGAGGCCTACCGGCAGTACAAGGGCTGATGCCGCCGGGGGCCGCGGTGGCCGCGGCTCAGGGGCGCTCCTGACCCTCCCGAGTGAAGATCGCCGGGCCCTTGCACTCCAGGGCGTGGCGCAGCCGCTCGTGCTCGATGTCGATCATCGGCGGCAGCTCGTCCAGCCCGAACCAGCCGACCTCCAGGGACTCGTCGTCGTTCACCCGTGCCTCGCCGCCGACCGCGCGGCAGCGGAAGGTCAGCACCAGGTACTGCGTCACATCGCCGTTCGGGTACGTGACCTGCGGCGAGACGGTGACGGAAGCCAGCAGTTCGGGTACGACCGCCACCCCGGTCTCCTCCGCGCACTCGCGCACCACGCCGTCGGCGGGCTGCTCGCCGGGGTCGAGGATGCCGCCGACCGGCGCCCACCGGCCGTCGTCGACCCGGCGGGCGAGCAGTACCCGGTCGTGGTCGTCCAGGACGACGGCGACGACGGCGCTCAGCCACAGCGGGCGGGTGCCCACGACGGCGCGGAGCTCGGCGAGGAAGGGGGGAATGGCCATGCGCCTCAGCCTATCGGGGCGGCTTCGGGCCGACCCGGCGCGTCCGGCCGGCGGCGGGGCCGCGCAGCGCGGCGAGCGCGGTGAGCCCGAGGATGTGCAGATCGAGCCGGAACGAGCGGTGCTCGACGTACCAGAGGTCGAGTTCGGCCCACTCGGGGCGGGTGAGCGGGCTCCGGTCGCGGCCGAGGGCGTGCAGCTGGGCCCAGCCGGTGAGGCCGGGCCGCACCGCGAGCCGGCCGCGCTCGCGACGGGAGTAGCGCACCACCTGGTCGGGGCTGGCGGGCCGGGGCCCGATCACCCCCATCTCGCCGCGCACCACGTTCCACAGTCGCGGCAGTTCGTCCAGGCCTGTGTGGCGCAGCAGGGCCGCGAACCGGCCGTCGTCGGAGGTCCGGAAGCGGAGGACCCGGAACTCGCGGCCGTGCCGGCCGGTCCGGGTCTGCCGTTGGAGGACCGGCCCGTCGGTGGTGCAGCGGAGCAGGACCGCGATCAGCAGCGCCAGCGGCAGTGCGACGATCGCGGCCAGAGCAGCGATGGCGAGGTCGCCACCGCGTCTCATGAGGCGGCCACGGCATGATCCGGTCTGCCGCCCATGGCTCCCCCTCCGCGGCGATTCGAGCCGGAGAACGCATTCACAGTAGGGGCGGGATGGAGTCTTCGTCTGGGAATGGTGAAAGAAGAGCGCGTGAGATTGTCAGACTGGACGATATTCAGTCGGTCTGACCAATTTCGCTCGATCGGCCGTTTCGGAATGCCGAACGCGATCGACGCAACAGGTGGGGGCGGCTTCCGTACGGCCGTCGGCCCGCCCGTACGGGGACGGGGGTGGGTGTGGTCCGGGCGCCGCCGTCTCAGAGCGCGGTGCGGCGCCGGTCGCGGAGCACTCCGAAGGCGATCCGGCCGAGCAGCAGGACCCCGGCGGCCAGACAGCCGGCCACCGCCATCGCCCAGGCCGGACCGTCACTGTCCGGAACGAACACGGCCACGACGATGCCGAGCGCCAGGCAGGCCAGGCCCACCACGGTCAGCGGGAGCTGGTAGGTGACCAGGGCTCCGCCACTGCACGCACGAGTCATCCGGGAGGCCCCGTGGAGGTGAAAGGGGTCACGGTCCGCATCTGCCATGAGCCCAAGGTACCCCGGGGCGGACCGGGCGGCAGCCCGCACGGAGTGAAGTTTCGAGCACCCCGCGCGACCGGGGAATCCGGGCCGGTCAGAGGCTCGCCGGGGCCCGGTCCGAAGTGTGTCGGAGACGTCCGCACGGGCATTCCGGCTCCACAATCAGTCCACGAAAAATCCTCGTCCCCCCGGTACAACCATCCACCGAGTGCAGCGGTCTCAATGGCATTGAGTGATCCAGGAGCCGTTCGAGGGACGGGTGTGACCCCCCACCGAGAACAGGAATATCCAGGGGCGGAGCCTCCACCCCTGGAGTCGGAGGCCGGGCTCCGTCCTCCGGCGGTACCGCCACGCCGCTCGGCGAACGAGGGGGAACCGTGCCGCAGTCCCAGTCCAGTACATCGATCTCCAAAGCCCGCGCCCGGCCGATGCCCGGCATGCGCGCGCTGTCTCCGCCCGCCGGATGGCCGGCGGACCGGCCCGACATCGGTCGGCTCGTCGACCGTCTGCACGGCCTCGGCCGACCGGCCGACGTGCTGGCCGGCCAACAACGGGACGGCCTGAACTGGTACGGCGGGGGCCGTCACCGTCCGGCCGTCGAAACGGAACAGCAGGACGCTCGGGGCGAATGGCTGCGGTTCGCCCCCGTCCAGCCGCTGTTCCGGGCCCGGGCGGCCCAGCGGCTCGCCGTGCTCGCGTACCACGGGGTGACCGACCACCGGTCCTTCGGCGCCCAGCTCGACCGGCTGCAACGGCTCGCCACGCCCGTCTCGCTCGACGCGGTCCTCCAGGCCGTGGCCGAGCGGCGGCCGCTGCCACCCCGGAGCGTCCTGGTCACCTTCGACGACGCCGACCGGAGCGTGCTCACCCACGCCCTGCCGGCCCTCAACGCCCGGGGCATTCCGGCCACCGCGTTCGTCATCTCGGAGCTCATCGGCACCGAACGGCCGTTCTGGTGGCACGAGGCCGACTTCCTCGCCCGGCACGGGGGCCGGGCCCGCTCGCTCGACTGTGGGCACCCGTCCCAGCTGCTCCACCGGCTCAAGGCCATGCCGGACCCGGACCGTCGGCGCAGCCTGCACGAGCTGCGGGTCAGCGCCGACCGCCGGCCGCCCCGCCAGGAGCAGCTCACCCCGGCCGACCTGCTCGCCCTGCGGGAGGGGGGCGTCGCCATCGGCAACCACACCCAGGGGCACCCGTGCCTCGGGCGCTGCGACGACGACACCGTGCGCACCGAGATCACCGGCGCCCACGAGGCCCTCACCCGCTGGCTGGGGGAACCTCCGATCGCCTTCGCCTACCCGGACGGCGGCCACGACGTCCGTGCTGAAACCGTCCTTCAGGAGCTCGGCTACCGCCTCGGCTTCCTCTCCGACCACCGCCTCGGCCCCCGACTTCCCTCCCATCCCCTCCAGATCAGCCGCCTCCAGGTCGACTCCACCACCAGCACCCGCCGCTTCGACACCATCCTCTCCGGCCTCGAACCCGCCTACCGCCGCTGGCGCCGCCAAGCCGTCGCGTAGTCCAGTGCGCGGGAAGTCGGCCCAGCCGACTTCCCGCGCACGTCCATGTCTGGAGCAGCCCCGACACCTCGCGCACCCTCCGCCGGTGAACCGGCTTCGCGCCGCTGCCCGCCGGGCCCGCCCACTGTTGCACCAAAAGTCGGCCAGGCCGACTTCCCGTGCACACCTATGCCGGCGGAGCCTCTCGCAGAAATCTACGCGCATAGATTCACCTGGGCTGTGTTGCCAAACGGCCGCTGCACCAAAAGTCGGGCGGGCCGACTTTCCGCGCACCCAAGTGGTCGGGATCCATCCACAGGCCAGCCCCGCAGCCATCGCATACGAACGCGAGAAGCAGAACCCCACGCAGGGGGGTGGGCACAACCGCGCCAGAAGTCGGCCGGACCGACTTTCCACGCACAGTCGCATCAAGGGAGCCTCGCCGGGCGATGAATCCGCGCGCATAGATGCGTGGCGGCCGGGCGGGCGCCACTGCGGCAACGCGGCCGCCGCACAGGAAGTCGGGTGGGTCGACTTCCTGTGCGACTGGAGCAGGTGGGATGCGCCCACGAGTCGGCCTCGTAGTCGTCGCCACGAGCGGCACGGGAGGCGTGGGCGGCGGGAGGCGCGGGCGGCGCGGGAGGTGTGGGAGGCGCGGGAGGTGTGGGCCGCCATCGCGCGCGAAAAGTCTGGCGGGCCGACTTTCCGCGCAAACCCCCGCCCCGGATCCCGCCACCGCGTCGTCTACGCGCATAGCGCCTGGCGCGAGAAGTCGGGCGGGCCGACTTTCTGCGCGCCAGCGTGGGTTGGTGGAGCTACGCGCGTGGGAAGTCGGCTGGGCCGACTTCTCGCACGGCGTCAGCCGATGAAGGCAGCGAGGGCGTTGCCCTGGGGGTAGAGGGCGGCGGCTGGGGGGAGGTGGGCGGGGGTGCCGGCGTGGAGGACGGTGAGGGTGCCGCTGCCCGTTCGGGTGGGGTCGGCGACACGGCGGAGGGCCTGGGCCGCGACCGCGTCGGCGGAGCCGTGCAGGACGAGCGTCGGGGAGGCGGTCGGGGCGACGGCGGCGCGGATGCGGTCGTCGACGAGCTCGTAGTGGGTGCAGCCGAGCACGAGCACATCGGTGCCGACCGGCGTACGGGAGGCGGCATCGGCGATGGCCGCCGTGATCGCCTCGTCGTCGCCGTGCTCGACCGCGTCCGCGAGGCCCGGGCAGGCGACCTCGGTGACCTCTGCCGAGCCCCCGAAGTCACGGATCAACCCGCGCTGGTATTCGCTCCCGGTGGTGGCCGGGGTGGCCCAGATGGCGACCCGACCGCCCAGCGCGGCGGCGGGCTTGATCGCCGGAACAGTGCCGATCACCGGCAGTCCGGGCTCCAGTTCGGCCCGCAGGGTGGCGAGCGCGTGGACGGATGCCGTGTTGCAGGCGACCACCAGCGCATCGGGTTCGAGCGCGGCGGCGGCCCGGCAGCAGCCGAGCGCCAGCTCGGTCACCTCTTCGGGCGTTCGAGGCCCCCACGGCATCGAGGCCGGGTTGGAAGAGAGCACCAGATCCACGTCCGGGCGCAGCTTCCGAAGGGCGGCGGCGGCGGCCAGCAGACCGATTCCGGAGTCCATCAGTGCGATCTTCACAGGTCAAGACTTTAGTCGATCCGCCCGCGCGGCCCGGTTCTGCGGCAGACTGCCGGGGTGACCGTCCTGCTGTGGATCGCCGCGTTCTCCCTGCTGGTCTGGCTCTGGTTGGCGTGCTGCCACGGCCTGTTCTGGCGCACCGACGTACGGCTGCCACCGCGCCGCCCGCCGGTTCGGTGGCCACAGGCGGCGATCGTGGTGCCGGCCCGGGACGAGGCGTCGGTGCTCCCGGTGAGCCTGCCGACGCTGCTCGCCCAGAAGTACCCGGGACGGGCCCGGGTGATCCTGGTGGACGACCACAGCTCGGACGGCACCGGCGCGCTGGCGGCGGAGCTGCGCACGGTCGACGGGCTGGAGCTGACCGTCACCACCCCTCCCCCGCTGCCGCCGGGCTGGACCGGCAAGTTGTGGGCACTGCGACACGGTGTGGAGCTGGCCGGTCCGGATGCCGAGTACCTGCTGCTGACGGACGCCGACATCGCGCACGGCCCGGACTCGCTGGCCGAGCTGGTGGCCGCCGCCGAGAGCAACGGGCTGGACCTGGTGTCGCAGATGGCCCGGCTGCGGGTGGAGACCCGCTGGGAGCGGCTGATCGTGCCGGCCTTCGTGTACTTCTTCGCCCAGCTGTACCCGTTCCGCCGCAGCAACCGTCCCGGCGCCCGGACGGCGGCCGCCGCCGGCGGCTGCTCCCTGGTGCGGCGCGAGGCACTGGAGCGGGCGGGCGGGGTCGCGGCGATCCGCGGCGCGGTGATCGACGACGTATCGCTGGCCCGGGCGGTGAAGGCCACCGACGGCCGGATCTGGCTGGGCCTCGCCGACGACGTGGACAGTGTCCGCCCGTACCCGCGGTTGGAGCAGCTGTGGCGGATGGTGTCGCGCAGCGCGTACGCCCAGCTCAGGCACTCGCCGCTGCTGCTGCTCGGGACGGTGCTGGGGCTGGCGCTGGTGTACCTGGTGCCGCCGGTGGCGACGGCGGCCGGGCTGGTGGCGGGGGCCCCGGCGGTGGCGGTCGCGGGCGGGGCGGCGTGGGCACTGATGGCGGGTACGTACCTGCCGATGGTCCGGTATTACGGGCAGCCGGCCCCGGCCGTGCTGTTGCTGCCGTTCACCGCGGGGCTGTACCTGCTGATGACGGTGGACTCGGCGGTGCAGCACTGGCGCGGCCGGGGTGCCGCGTGGAAGGGCCGGACCTACTCGCGGGCCTGAGCGGACCCCGGCCCGGGAAAAGCAGACCCCGGCCCGGGAAATCGCTCCGCGCCGCGCGGCCCGGATCCATACTGCTCGGGTGGACCGTCAGCAGATCTCCCGCCTCGCCCATGCCCGTCACCCGATCGCGGCCCCGCTGGCCGACGAGTCGGTGGCCCGCCTGCTGGACCGCGCCACGGCCGGGACGGAGCGGGGCCGGGCCGTGGACCTCGGCTGTGGCGAGGGTGCCTGGCTGGTCCGGACGCTGGCCGCCCACCCGGAGTGGCACGCGGTGGGCGTGGACCTGGACGCGGCGGCGCTGACCCGGGCCCGGGAGACCGCGACCGCGCTCGGTGTGGCCCGCCGGATCGGCCTGCACCACTTGGACGCACGGGAGTTCACCCCGAGGGAGCCCTTCGACCTGGTGCTGTGCGTCGGCGCCACCCACGCCTTCGGCGGCCTGCTGCCGACGCTCGCCGCGGCCCGCGAACTCCTGGCGCCGGGCGGCTGGTTGCTGGTCGGCGAGGGCTTCTGGCAGTGCGAGCCGTCCCGGGCGGCGCTGGACGGGCTGGGTGCGACCCGGGACGACTTCGCGGACCTGGCGACGACCACCGACCGGGTCGTCTCGGCCGGTTGGACACCGGTGTTCGGGCATGTCAGCACCGAACAGGAGTGGGACGACTACGAGTTCTGCTGGACGGGTTCGCTGGCCGAGTGGGCGCTGGACCAACCCGACCACCCGGACGCGGCCGCCGCGCGGGAGGCCGCGGACCGGCACCGCACCCAGTGGCTGCACGGCTACCGGGGGACGTTCGGCTTCGTCACCTACCTGCTGCGCCGGAGCTGAACGCCCAACGGCGGCCCGCCACTTCCCGGGCTCAGTGGCGCTTCGCCTGCGCCTGCTGCACCAGGCGGTCGAGCACGCCGGGCATCTGCTCGGCTCCGCCGGCCCTGGTCGGCGAGGTGCGGTACTCGCCCTCGACGACGACCGTCGGCAGCTCGTCGACCTTGTAGCGGACGAAGGCGGCGGCGGCCCCGTCGACCGACTTCTGTACGGCGTCGGAGCGGTAGGCGCTGCCGAAGAGCTGGGTGTCCACGCCCTGGCTCGCGGCCCAACCGGTGGCGGCCGCCTCGGTGGTGAGGTCGGTCCGGTCCTCGCGCACGGCACGGAAGACCTCGGTCTGGAGGCGGTCGACCAGGCCGAGCCGCTCCAGCGTGTAGTACAGGCGCGCGTGGTCGCGCTGGACGGCCTCCTGCGGGCTGCCCGGCCAGATCGCCGGGACGCGGCGCAGCACCACATCGGTGCTGTGCCTCCCGGCCCAGGCCTGCAGGGGCCGCTCCAGCGCCTGGGAGTGGCTGCAGTCGTACCAGAAGAACTCGACCGCCTCCGTACGGGCGCTCTCGCGCACCGGTTTCGGATGGTCGAGCTTGACGAACTTGGCACCCTCGGCGGGGGTTTGGTGGGTCTTCGCGCCGGCCTGGACCGGGGACGCGGCAATCCCGGCGGCGACGGCGAGCAGGACGGTGGACCGCAGCAGCGACTTCGAGTTCACACCGGGCAGTGTGCTGATGACGGTTGGCTACCGGCCGGTTGCGACGGCGCGAACGGGCCGGGTTCGCCCGAACGGCGCAACCGGGCCACACGGACGGGCTGGTGAGGTCAGCGGTCCGGTGAGGTCAGCGGGCCGCCCCGGGGCTCGCCGTCCACACCTCGGCGACGAGTTGCTGCCAGGCGTCCACGACGGCGCCCAGCTCGAAGTGCTCCAGCGCGTGCGCCCGGGCCGCCGCGCCGAGGCCCGCCCGGTTGACCGCCAGCACCTTGCCCAGCGCCTCGGCGAGAGCGAGCGGGTCCCCGGGCGCGACCAGCGCACCGGTGGCACCGTCCCGGACCACCTCGCGCACCCAGCCGACATCGGTGGCCACGGCGGGCACCCCGGCCAGCGCCGCCTCGATCAGCGCGCCCGGGACGCCCTCGCTGTCGCTGGTGAGCAGCAGCGCGTCGGCGGCGCGGTAGAGCGGGGCCGGGTCGGGCAGCGGGCCGAGGAAGTGGGCGCGGGCGGCGGCCGGGTGGCGGGCCAGCGTCTCGCGCAGCGGGCCGTCCCCGGCCACGGCGAGCCGCACGTCCGGCAGCCGGTCGAGCACGTCGAGGGCGAGGTCGAGCCGCTTCTCCGGGGATATCGCCCCGATCCAGGCGACCAGCAGCACATCGGCCGGCAGGCCCAGCGCGTGCCGCGCGGCGCGCCGGTCGTCCCGACCGTCGGCGGGCGGATAGCTCTCGGCGGCACGGGAGTTGGGGATCACGCGCACCTTCCCCTCGGGCAGCTGGAACTGTTCCTCCAGCACGGCGCGCGCCTCGTCGGTGAGCGTGGTGACGGCGGCCGCCTGGTGCATCAGCGCGCCGCCGCGCACCCGGCGCAGCCGGGTGGCGGTCCAGTAGCGCGGGTGGCCGACCGAGACGTAGACGAAGGGCGTACCCGTCCCGGCGAGGGCGAGGGCGCAGGCGGCCAGGGTGTCCGAGCCGTGGGCGAGCACCACGTCGGCGGCGCGGGCGGCGGAACGCAGCGCCCGGAGCGTACTCGGGCGCAGTCGGCCGGGGCCGAGCACGACGGCGGAGCGCAGGCCGGAGGTGTCCGAGCAGTCGGCGGACGGCCGGGCCGCGGGGCCCTGGCCTGCGGAATCCGATCCCGCGTCGGCGGGGCCGGGGTGGACGGCCGGGTGCGGGGCGAGGGCGCACAACGCGGAGGACTGGCCCCGACGCCTCAGTTCCCGGTGGAGGTCACGGGCGAAGTTCTGGGCGCCGCCACGGCGTGAGTCGCTGATCAGATGCAGGACACGCGGACGGTTTCCGGCCGGATCGACCGACAAGTGGTGGGGCATGGACCGACCTTGGCACAGTGCCCCGCCTGGTACATCCCCTTCGCGCAACCTGATGGTGGCCCATCCGCCCGTGCTTGTACACCCGATGTGCGCCACGAGGCCTCCGCCGCGCGCTGGTTGCGACCACTGTGCGCCCCGTCTCGCCCCCGGCCACGCCCCGGTCCGCCCCGTCGCGCCGGGTCGCCGCCGTACCCGACCGGCGAGCACGGGCGCCCCGGACCAGTGGACGACAGATCCAAATGCCGCACACAACTTCCGAGTTGCGCCGAGAAGGACCACCGGTTGTTCGACCGTCGAAGGACGGTGCGCGTAACTCGCCTCCGCACCGGGACGGTTGGCACCGGATGTCGGGGAGGTTACGCGGATCGGGTGAACGCGGTTGGACCTCGGACCGAGCCGATCGGCAGGATGTCCGGCCGGGGAGGCGCCCGCCGTGCCGCCCCATCTCCCCCTCCCCCGTAAGGATTTGGAGTCACCCGGTGTTCAAGGGATTCCGCAGCTTCCTGCTGCGCGGCAACGTGGTGGACCTCGCGGTCGGCATCGTGATCGGCGCGGCCTTCACCGCCGTCGTCACCGGGTTCGTCACCGCCTTCCTCACCCCGCTGGTCGGCGTCGCGTCCGGCGCCGTCGGCGACTTCACGGAGAAGACCTTCGACGTGGCCGGCACCCGGTTCCCGTACGGCGTCTTCGTCAACGCGGTCATCGGCTTCGTGCTGACCGCCGCCGTGATCTACTTCGCCGTGGTGCTGCCGGTCGGCAAGCTCCAGACGCGCTTCGAATCGGCCAAGCCCGTACCGGCCGCGAAGACGGACTGCCCGGAGTGCCTGAGCTCCATCCCGGCCGCCGCGACCCGGTGCTCCTTCTGCACCTCCGAGGTCGGCAAGCCGGCCCTGCCCGCGCAGGCCCAGGCGTTGCAGTCGCACTGACCGTCAGCCTCGGACGACGGCGCCGCACGAGGCGTGCCGGACGTCGGTACCGGAGCGCGGCGCGGGGTCGACGGCGCAGGTCGCGGGGCATGAACCGAACACCCGGCGAACTGACGGGACCTTTATTCCCGAAACATTCACGAGCCTCCGCCGCATCCCGGCGGGGGCTCGAACGCGCCGGCGCACGCCGTCGCCGGAAGAAGTTTCTCCGCAGGGCCCCTGACCATCCACCGGCCGGTCACCGCAAGGTCTCCGGGCGGCTCCGTCCGCGCGCTGTTCGATCTTTGACGGCCCGCCAAGGTTGTCCGGAAGCGGACGCCGGTATGTCCGGCTTTCCTACTTTCGAAACTTTTGTGCGAGCGAAGACTGTGTAAACAGTCGAACTGCTCCCCCTCCCGCACTCCTCAGCAGGCTCATTGTGGGCTTACCGTATGCCCCATGACCTCGCCCCGCTCCTACGACGGAGTCGGCTACCCCTCTCCGTCCTTCTCCTCCAGCACGCCGATCTACGACAGCCTCGTGGCTGAGCGCGGCGTCCCGCAGATCGCTCCCATCAATGTCCCGGCCGCCCTGCCACCGGCGCTGTCGTCCGGTTACGGATCCAGCCTCGGCCAGACCCCCGACAACCGCTACGGCAACGGGTACGAGAACGCCGGCAGCAACCTCCCCGCGCTGCCGCCCGCCCGCCTCGCCCTGGGCCCCGGCCCGAGCAGCGCCCCCTCCGCCGGCCCCGCCACGGCGTACATCCCCGCGCAGCCCGCGCCAGCGTACGCCGCCCCGCAGCCGCCGGTCCCCGGCTACGGCTCCCCCCAGCCGTACCAGCGACCGCAGCCCGTCGCCCCCGGTTTCACCCAGACCGCCAGCGGCGGCTACCAGCCGTCCGGCGGCCAGAGCTTCGGCGGCCAGAACACCTTCGTCGGCGCCCAGGGCGGCCCGCAGACCTTCGGCGCGCAGCCGGCCGGCAACCCGGGCGGTTTCGGCCAGGGCCAGCCCGCCGGTCCGCAGGGCTTCGGCGGCCAGCAGTCGTTCGGCGGCCCGACCGCCGGCGGCCCCGGCCTCCCGAGCCAGGGCGGCGACCAGTCCTTCGGCGG
The DNA here is from genome assembly GCF_032654805.1 of Kitasatospora brasiliensis. Classification (NCBI taxonomy): domain Bacteria; kingdom Bacillati; phylum Actinomycetota; class Actinomycetes; order Kitasatosporales; family Streptomycetaceae; genus Kitasatospora; species Kitasatospora brasiliensis. The sequence goes on along the minus strand of NZ_JAUOOW010000004.1, from coordinate 52,838 downwards.
CGCCCAGCTGCGCCCGGCCATGGCGCCGGTCGCTCCGGTCCGCCCGATGCAGCCGCAGCGGCCCGGCCCGTACGGCGAGCCCGGTCCCGGCTCCTTCAACGCGGCGGGCCAGGGCAACGGCGGCTACCAGCCGCAGAGCCAGGGCTACTGACAGCCCGCTGACAACCCCGAGGCCGGCCCCCACGCGGCCAGCACCCGCACCACCTGAGCACCACCCGGCGCCCCCCGTACGCCGGGCGAACGGAGAAACGGGTCATCCACGGACCGCCCGGAACGCCCCCCACGGCGTCCCGGGCGGTCCGTGCGCGTACGGGGGCCTTCGTGTCGGCCGGAACCGGACTGGCAGGATGGAGGGATGCAGCTCACCGGACTCCACGTCTACCCCGTCAAGTCCATGTACCGCCTGAGCCCGGCCAGCGCCGTGGTCCAACCCTGGGGCCTGGCCGGAGACCGCCGCTGGATGCTGGCAGACCCGACCGGGCGCTTCGTCAGCCAGCGCGAGAACCCGGCCATCGGACAGATCCGGACGGGGCTACTGCCCGACGGCGTCCTCACCCTGACCGCCCCCGACGGCTCCCGGATCGAGGTCCCGGCCCCCGCCGTCTCGGCCGGCGCACCGCTCACCGAGGTCGAGGTCTGGGGCACCCGCTTCCACGCCGCCCAGGCCCCCGAGGAGGCTCAGCGGTGGATCGCCGAGCACCTCGACGACTACCGCCTGGTGCACCTGGACGACCCGCGCGCCAGGCCGGTCGACCCCGAGTACGGTGAGCCCGGCGACAGCGTCTCGATGGCCGACGGCTTTCCGCTGCTGCTCACCACCGACGCCTCGCTCGACCGGCTCAACGAGCTGATCGCCGCCGAGAACCCGGACGGCCACGAGGCCCTGCCGATGGAGCGCTTCCGCCCGAGCGTGGTGATCGACGGCTCCGAGCCGTGGGCCGAGGACACCTGGCGGCGGATCCGGATCGGCTCGGTCACCTTCAAGGTGGTCAAGCCGTGCGGCCGCTGCGTGGTCACCACCACCGACCAGGAGACCGGCGAACGGCGCGGCAAGGAGCCGCTGCGCACCCTGGCCCGGCACCACCGGCTGCTGCGCAAGGCCTCCTTCGGACAGAACCTGATCCCCGAGCGGCCGACCGGTGTCGAGGGCGACGCGCTCGGCACGCTGCGGCTGGGCGACGAGGTGGAGGTGCTGGAGGACGGGGCGCACTGGCCCACCGACGGGCGCTGAGCCCGCCGGATCGGCTTCGTGCTTCGGTGGGCGGGCCGCTTCGTGTTCCGGCGGGGGACCCACGTCGTGTTCCGGCGGGAGGCCTGCTTCGTGTTCCGGTGGACGGCCCGCGTCGACTGCTCGTGCCGGACATCGGGGCGCACCGGCCCGCCGAGCGGCGCCGGACACCGGCCGCGCTCTGGAACCGGCGCGTCCGGACGGAACCACCGGTGTGCGCGCTCGTTGAAACAAGTGGTCGGAAGCTGTGGCGCCGGTGAGCGCTACCGGGGTCCGCGCGACCGCGGGCGGCCGGACCACCCACGTGGGCGCGCTACGGTGGGCGGGCGGCCCGCGCACCCTCGCGCATTCGGCCCGTTGATCGCCGGCTCGACGAAGGTGGGGACGACAGACCGTCATGGCTGAGCACAGGGTCCGGGTCACCCAGGACAGCGCATCCCGCTGGCGTCGCCGAGCGGGCGAGTACGACACGCTCGCGGAGGCCCTCGCGGCCGCCGAACCGGGCGACACCGTGACCGTCCGGCCGGGCACCTTCCGGGAGAACGTGCTGGTGGACAAACCTGTGACGATCGTCCCCGCCCAGGGGCCCGGCACCGTCCGGATCGACCCGCCCTCCGGGGTGGCGCTCACCGTGACCGCCGCCGCGACCGTACGCGACCTGGTGGTCGAGGGCGGCGACAGCTCCACCCCGGCCGTCCTGGTCACCGGGCCGCAGGCGTCGCCCGCCTTCAGCGGCTGCCGGATCGAGACCCGCTCGTCCACCGGGATCGAGGTCACCGGCGGCGCCCGCCCCACCCTGCGCGGCTGCGTCGTCACCAATCCGGGCGGGCTCGGGCTGCGGCTGCGCGGCGAGTCCACCGCCGCCGCCTTCGAGGACTGCGAGGTCGCGGCCGCCGGCCAAGCCGGGCTGGCCGTCCTCGGCGGTGCCACCGCCGCCCTGGACCGCTGTCGCGTGCACCACGCCTCCGGCGCCGGCGTCCTGCTCTCCGACCCCGGCAGCGCGGCCGAGCTGACCGGCTGCGAGATCTACGAGATCCGCGGCAGCGGCGTGCAGGCCGAGGCGCAGGCGGGCGGGCGGCTGGTCGACTGCGAGATCCACCGGGTCACCGGGAACGGCCTCACCCTGGACGGCGAGGCCGAGCTGGTGCTCACCGGCTGCCGGGTGCACGACCTGCCGGAGAACGGCGCTGACCTGCGCGGACGCGCCCGGCTGAGCCTTTCGAACAGCACCATCCGGGACTTCGGGCGCGGGGCGCTGTCGATCTGGGACCAGGGCACCCAGGCCGTCGCCGAGTCCTGCCAGATCCACGGCTCGACCGGCGAGTACCCGGCGCTGTGGGTCAGCGACGGCGCCCGGCTGACCCTCACCGACTGCTCGCTGCACGACCTGCCGGACGCCCTGTTCGTCCTCGACCGGGACTCCGCCGCCACCGCCGAGGGCTGCTCGTTCAGCCGCATCCGCAGCTCGGCGGTCTCGGTCAGCGGCGGGGCCACCGTCTCCCTGGCCTCCTGCCGGGTGCAGGAGGCGGGCACCGGGCTGTGGTTCCGCGACCACGGCAGCGGCGGACTGCTCACCGACTGCGAGATCTCCGACGTGGCCACCGGGGTGATCGTCACCAAGGGCGCCGACCCGGTGCTGCGCGACTGCACCGTACGGGCCAGCACGGACGCGGGGGTGTACGTCTCCGCGCAGGGGCGCGGCACCTTCGAGGACTGCCGGGTCTCGCAGGGCAGGGGCTTCGGCTTCCACATCATCGACGGCTGCCGAACCCAGCTCACCCGGTGCCGGGCGGAGCACAACCAGCGGGCCGGGTTCGAGTTCTCCGAGCCGGGGCCGGTCGCGGAGGGCTGCACCTCGGACGACGTCGGGACGGCTCCGGCGTCGGCCGGTCCGGGCGGTCCCGGTGCGCCGGGCGCTCCCGGTGGTCCCGGTTCTCCGGGGGGCGGGGCGGGGGCCGGGCGCGGGTCGGCGCCGTCGTTCGGGTCCGCCGAGGTGCCGGCCCCGCGATCGGGCCAACTGACCGCGGCCGTGGCCGCGTTGGCACCGTCCGCGGCCGCCACGGCGGCGATCGCGCCGATCCCGGACTGCCGGCCGGCCGAGGAGGCGCTCGCCGAACTGGACTCGCTGGTCGGGCTGGCCACGGTGAAGCAGGAGGTGCGCACGCTGATCGACCTGATCTCGGTCGGCCGACGTCGCCGCCAGGCCGGGCTCAAGGCGCCCTCGCTGCGCCGGCACCTGGTCTTCACGGGCGCACCGGGCACCGGCAAGACCACCGTCGCCCGGCTCTACGGCGAGATCCTCGCCTCGCTCGGGGTGCTCCAGCGCGGGCACCTGGTCGAGGTGGCCCGGGTGGACCTGGTCGGCGAGCACATCGGCTCCACCGCGATCCGCACCGCGGCCGCCTTCGACCGGGCGCGCGGCGGGGTGCTCTTCATCGACGAGGCGTACGCGCTCGCGCCCGAGGACGGGGCGCGGGACTTCGGGCGCGAGGCGATCGACACCCTGGTCAAGCTGATGGAGGACCACCGCGACGAGGTGGTCGTGATCGTGGCGGGCTACACCTCCGAGATGGAGCGCTTCCTCTCCGCCAACCCCGGCGTGTCGTCCCGTTTCTCACGCACCATCGGGTTCCCGGACTACACGGCGGACGAGCTGCTGGAGATCGCCCGGGCGCAGTGCGCGGAGCACGAGTACGCGCTGTCCGAGGAGACCGAGCAGGCACTGCTGGAGCACTTCGGCGGGCTGGAGCGCGGCCCCAACTTCGGTAACGGGCGCACCGCGCGGCAGGTCTTCGAGACCATGGTCGAGCGGCACGCGGTGCGGGTCGCCCACCTTGCCGACCCGTCCACCGAGGAGCTCCAGCTGCTCGTCCCGGCGGACTTGCCGGCGGCATCGCTGCCGTAGCGCGGCGGCGGGGAACTCCCCGACCGCGACGGGCCGTTGGGTGGGCATGGGCGTACTTCTGACGGGCGCGGCGGGCGGGTTGCTGCTACCGGCCGGACTGGTCGTGGTGTTCTTCTTCGGCGCGGTGCTGCGGCGGCTGCGCACCCGTCCGACGGCGGCGGGGGCCGGATTGGGGTCGGGGTCAAATGGTGGGCGCGGCGCGGGTGCGACCGCGACGGAGGAGCTGCACGCGCTGCTCTACCCGAGCAAGCGGGTGCAGCTGGAGCAGCGGCGAGTGGAGCTGGTCCTGCGGGACGACGAGCACGACGGCGCGCCGAAGCGTACGGGGATCGACCTCGCGGGTGGGCGGGCGGTGATCCGGCCGACAGATGACAGCTGACAGATTTCAACATCTGTCAGCTGTCATCTGTTATCTGTGATCTGTTACCTGTCAGCTGTTTGCTGTTCGCTGTTTGCTGTTCGCTGTTTGCTGCTCGGGCGACCGATCGGCGCCTGGGCGACCCGGGTCAGTCCGCCCAGGGGCCGCCGGCGAGGAAGGACTCCAGCGCCGCCCGATAGGGTCCGATGTCGATCCGCTCGCCCGCCAGCCAGTCGTCCGAGTAGTACTTGTCCAGGTAGCGGTCCCCCGGGTCGCAGATCAGGCCGACCACGCTGCCCGTCCGCCCGGCCTCCCGCATCTCGGCGACGATCCGCAGCGCGCTCCAGAGGCCCGTCCCGGTGGAGGCGCCCGCCTTCTTGCCGAGCACCCGCTCCAGCACCCGCACCGCGGCGATCGACGCGGCGTCCGGCACCCTCATCATCCGGTCGATCGCCCCCGGGACGAAGCTCGGCTCCATCCGCTGCCGTCCGATCCCCTCGATCCGCGAGCCGCTCTCGCAGACGGCGTCCGGATCGTTGCGCACCCAGCCGTCGAAGAAACAGGAGTTCTCCGGGTCCGCGACACAGATCCGGGTGTCGTACTGCATGTAGTGCACGTACCGGGCGATGGTCGCCGAGGTGCCGCCGGTGCCCGCGGTGGCCACGATCCAGGCCGGTTCGGGGTGCGGCTCCAGGCGCAGCTGGGCGAAGACCGACTCGGCGATGTTGTTGTTGCCGCGCCAGTCGGTGGCCCGCTCGGCGTAGGTGAACTGGTCCATGTAGTGCCCGCCGGTCTCCTCGGCGAGCCGGGCGGACGCCTCGTACACCTCGTCCGGACGCTCGACCAGGTGACACTCGCCGCCGTGGAACTGGATCAGGTCGATCTTGGCCTGGCTGGTGCTCTTGGCCATCACGGCGATGAACGGCACGCCCACGAGCTGGGCGAAGTACGCCTCGGAGACGGCGGTGGAGCCGCTGGACGCCTCGATCACCGGCTTGCCGGGCCGGATCCAGCCGTTGCAGAGCCCGTAGAGGAACAGCGAGCGGGCCAGGCGGTGCTTGAGCGAGCCGGTCGGGTGGGTGGACTCGTCCTTGAGGTACAGGTCGATCCCCCACTCCGCGGGCAGCGGGAAGCGCAGCAGGTGGGTGTCGGCGGACCGGTTGGAGTCGGCCTGGACCTTGCGCACCGCCTCCTTGAGCCAGGCACGGTACTCCGGGTCGGAGCGGTCGACGTCGATGGTCGGCACGATGCCGGGCTGGGTGCTCATGGTCGCTGTCTCCCTCGCGGTGAACCCTGCTGCTCACTACGAGTGTAGGAGAGTCACGATAAGTGACCTTTTCTGAAGGGCCAGGTTCCGCTTATCGCCGTCGGACTCACGCCCCGGAGCGCCCGCTTCGGGCCCCGTCTTCGCGTCAGGGCAGCACCGGCACCGACTGCGGGTCCACCAGGTACGGCCCCCAGCCCAGTTCGGCCGCTCCCGCGAGCGCGCCGTGCGCCAGCTCGGCGCCGACGATCGGCACCCGGCCGCTACGACCCCACAGGCTGCGCTCGGCGACCACCGACCGCAGCCGGTCGGGCGCGGCCTCCAGCAGGTCGAGGTGCAGCCCGCTGAGGACCACCCGGTCGGGGTTGAGGATGTTGGCGACGCCGGCCAGCCCGAGCCCGAGCCGGTCGATGACGTGCTCCACCGCCGCCCGCGCCCGGTCGTCCGTCGCGGCCGCCCGGCACAGCTCCCACGCCTGGTCCAGCAGCGGACGGCCCGGCTCGGGGGTGAGTCCGGCGGCGGCGAACAGCGCGTCGGGGTCGGTCTCGGAATTGAGGCAGCCCCGGTTACCGCACATGCAAGGCCGGCCTTGCGGGTCGACGGCGAGGTGACCGACCTCCAGGGCGAGGCCGGCGCTGCCGGTGTGCAGATGGCCGTCGATGACCAGCGCGCCGCCGACGCCGCGGTGGCCGGAGGTGACGAAGAGCAGGTGGCGGGCACCGCGGCCGGCGCCGTGCCGGTACTCGGCGAGCGCGGCCAGGTTGGCGTCGTTGGCGACGGCGGTGGGCAGCGGGCGCAGCGCGTTCGGGCCGTGGTCGGCGCGGCCGACCTCGACGTCGTACAGGTCGGCGACCGGGGTGCCGCTGGGCCAGGCGAAGTGCAGCGCTGCGAGGGCGGCGCCGTCCGGTTCGGTGACCGGATTGGGCAGCGCGAGCGCGGCGCCCAGGCAGCGGCGGTCGGTCGCTCGGGCGAGCTCGGCACCCGCCACGGCGACGGCGCGCAGCATCCGGACCGGGTCGGTGGCGGCGGGCAGCGGCAGGTGGACGGGCGGGTCGAGCAGTCCGCCGAGGCCGGCCAGGGTGACGCTCAGCCCGTCGGCGTGGATCTGTCCGGCGATCACGACCGGGCCGTGCGGGTCGATCGCGAGGCGGTGCGAGGGACGTCCGCGGCCGCCGCCGGCCGGGCGTGAGTCGACGGCGATCAGGCCGAGCGCCTCAAGTTCGGCGGTGACCGCGCCGGCCGTGGCCCGGGTCACGTCCAGTGCGCGGGTGAGCGCCGAACGGGTCGGCGTCTGACCGGTGTGGATCAGGGAGAGCGCCGGGCCGAGCAGCGTCCGCCCCCGGTCGGGAGCCGCGCGGCGGTGGCTGTCGCGCTGCGCGTCGGATTCGTTCCCGGTACCGGGCCTCGGGCTTGATGGTGAGAGCTGCACACCCCTATTGTGACTTTGTGTCGCTTCGAAACAAAATCGGTTCACACACTCGACCCGACCTCCCGCCCTCCCAGTCTCGCAGCACACCCCCGGCGACCGACAGCCCCTGGGGGCCTGCACGTATCGCCCTCACCGCATTCTTCGCCGTCGACGGCTTCCTCTTCGCCGCCTGGGTCGTCCGCATCCCGGACGTCCGCAGCCAGGTCAGCGCCTCGCACAGTGCCCTCGGGCTCGCGCTGCTCTGCCTGTCGATCGGCGCCGTCCTCACCATGCCGCTGGTCGGCCGGCTCTGCCTGCGGTACGGCTCGCGCCCGGTGACCGTCGGCTCGCTCGCCCTGCTCAGCCTCGCCGTGCCGCTGCCCGCGCACACCCACTCGGTCACCGCGCTCGGCGGGGTGCTGCTCCTGTTCGGCGCGGGGTACGGCGGGGCCAACGTCGCGATGAACAGCGCCGCCGTCGACCTGGTCCCGCAGCTGCGGCGGCCCGTGATGCCCAGCTTCCACGCGGGGTACAGCTTCGGCGGGCTGGTCGGCACCGGCGTCAGCGGGTTGCTCGCCGGGCCGCTGAACACTTCATGGGCGCTCGCGCTCAGCGCCGCGCTGGGCATGGCCGTCACCGTCGGCGCGGGGGTCGTCCTGCTGCGCAGCCCGGCGGTGCCGACGGTCGTGCCCGAGCACGCGAACCGTACGGCGGGGCCGCCCGACAGCGCGGGGGCGCACTCGGGTTCGGCCCGTACCCACACCCGGATGCTCGTCCTGCTGCTCGGCCTCACCGCGCTGTGCACCGCGTACGGCGAGGGCGCGATCGCCGACTGGACCACGCTTCACCTCACCGACGACGTCCATGCGAGCTCCGTGGTGGCTGCCACCGGGTACGGCGCGTACGCGTTCGCGATGGCCGGCGGGCGGGTCAGTGGCACCTGGCTGTCCATCAGGCTCGGCCAGACCCGGCTGATGCTGTTCGGCGGGTTGACGGCGGCGGCCGGCATGTTGATTGCCGCGTTGGCCCCGGTGGTGCCGGTGGCGATCTGCGGGTTCGTCCTGGTCGGCCTCGGCTTGGCCAACCTCTTCCCGCTCGCCATCGCCCGGGCCGGCACGGCGGGCGGGCCGCAGGGCGTGGCGTTCGCTTCCTCGCTCGGCTACGGGGGGATGCTCATCGGCCCGGTGGTGATCGGCTTCCTCGCCGACGCGGCCGGACTGCCGCTGGCCCTCACCACGGTCGCGCTCGCGGCGAGCGTGGCGGCGCTCCTGCCGCTGTCGGTCGGGCCGCGGGGGACAGACGGCGGGTGACGGGACACGGATGACGGCGGACAGATGACAGACGACGGATTGCAGATAACAGATGACGGATGACAGATGTTGAAATCTGTCATCTGTTATCCGTCCGCCGTCATATGACAGGATGCGGCCCCATGACGACCAGCGAAGGCTTCCAGGTCCTGCGGGCGAGCGGGCGCCCGGCAACGGCGTGGCTCAACGGGGGCGGGGTGACCAGGGAGGTCGCCGGGTTCCCGGCGGGCGCCGGGCTGGACGCCTTCGACTGGCGGGTCAGCCTCGCGGACGTCGCCGCGGCCGGACCGTTCTCCCCGTTCCCCGGCATCGACCGGGTGATCACCCTGGTCGAGGGCCCCGGCATGGCGCTCACCGTCGACGGCACCGAGCACCTGGTCGATACGCCGCTCCGGCCGTTCGCCTTCTCCGGCGACGCCACCACCGACTGCCGCCTGTCGGCCGGCCCGGTGGTCGACTTCAACGTGATGACGCGCCGCGGACGGGTCGAGGCCACGGTGGAGCTGGCCTCCTCGGCCGCCACGCTCGACGTCCCGGACGGGGGCACCGTCCTCCTCGCCTGCCTCGTCGGCACCGCCATCGTCGACAGCGCCGAACTCGCGCGCTACGACGCCGCGTTGCTCGACACCCCGGGCAAGCGCGAGCTGCGCCCGAACGGCACCACCGCCGTCGTCACCTTCCGCACCGCGCCCTGACGGCCGCCTCAGCCCTGCTCACCCGGCAGCCGCAGGTCCCAGCCGACCAGCGCCCGCAGTTGCTCCGCCGTCACCCCGTCCGGCACCGGCTGCGGAGCGTCGTGGCGCAGCGGCGGCTGCCAGCCCTCCTCCTCGGTCCAGCGGCGCACCACCTTGGCCGGCGCCCCGGCGACGACACTGTGGTCGGGCACCTCGCCGCGCACCACCGCCCCCGCCGCGACCACCACGTTGCGGCCGATCCGCGCCCCCGGCAGGACCACCGCGCCGGTGCCGATCCAGCTGCCCGCCCCGATCTCCACCGGTTCGTTGCGCGGCCACTGCTTGCCGATCGGCAGCTCGGTGTCCCGGTACTCGTGTGCCTGGTCGCTGATGTAGACGCCCGGCCCGGTCCACACGTCGTCGCCGATGACGATCGACTGGTGGCCGACGATGTGGCTGTCGCGGCCGATCACGCAGCCGCCACCGATCCGGACGATCGGCTCCGGCCCGAGGTCGAGTCCGGGCAGGAACCCGGCGCTGATGGTGACTCGCTCGCCGATGATCGAGAACGGCCCGACGGTGATCCACTGTTCGTTGAACACCGCCCCGAGCGGAAACGCGAGGCTCGTGCCGTCGCCCAACTCGCCGAACCGGTACGGGCCGGGGTTGCGATTGGTGACCGCGCCGGTCCGCTGCACCCAGCGCCAGCCCCGGTGAACGAGGCGTCCGGCGACGCGGCGGCCACCGGCCCGGACGGCTGAGACGAGGGAACGGGTTATCGGCATGCGCTCACGTTACCGGCCCGTAGCGTCCGCCCGTCCGTCGGGAGGCCGACATCACAGCGGCCGCGGCCACGCGTGACGGCCAGGCCCCGGGCGGGCCGACGGAACACCCGGGGCCCTCGCCGTCAGCGCACCCAGCGGGCGGGCCGCTTCTCCAGGAACGACCGCATCCCCTCCTGCGCCTCCGCCGAACCGAACAGCCGCGCCGACAGCTCCACCAGCTCCTCCGCGTCCCGCTCGAAGGAACGCACCACCTCGGCGTTGGCCAGCCGCTTCGACTCCGCCAGGCCCTGCGGGGAGCCCAGGCGCAGCGCGTCCAGCAGGCCCTTCAGCACCACATCGGTGTCCTCGGCGGACTCGGTGGCGCTGGTGATCAGCCCGATCCGGGCGGCTTCGACGGCGTCGAAGACCTCACCGGTGAGGTAGTAGCGGGAGGCCGCGCGCGGCTCCAGCTTCGGGCGCAGCGGCAGCGAGATGACGGCGGGCGCCAGGCCGAGCCGGACCTCGGTGAAGGCGAAGGTCGAGGCCGGTCCCGCGACGGCGAGATCCGCCGCGCCGACCAGGCCGAGGCCGCCCGCCCGTACGTGCCCGTCGATCACGGCGATCACCGGCTTCGCGCAGTCGACGATCGCCCGCTGGAGCTCGACCAGGCCGCGCGGGCCGACCGTCGGATCCGCGCCGGTCGCCTCGGAGAGGTCCGCGCCCGCGCAGAACACCTTGCCGGCGTGCCCGAGCACCACCGCGCGGACCTCCGGGTCGGCCGCGGCGGAGGCCAGTCCGGCGTGCAGCTCGGCCATCAGCCGGGTGGAGAGCGCGTTGCGGTTGTGCGGCGAGTCGAGGGTGAGCGTGGTGACGGCGTCGGCGGTGCTGACGCGGACGAGGGGCGCTGCGCTGGTCATCGGCGGGGCCTGCCTTCCGGCTGAGGGTGGGTCGGACTGCGGGCGCGGTCCGGAACTGCCCGGACGACGCCCGCACGACTCTGGCACGCCCACCCGCCCCTCGGCCAGAGCCAATCCCGTCCGGTGGCCGGAGATGGACGGCCCGGCGACCGGAGTCGGCAGGCGTTCGCGCCGGGCCGACATCCGGTGGTGACGGTCGGCGCGCCGGCGCCAGCACGGTGGCCCTTCCCACCGCCACCCCTGTCCTGCTGCTCGCGCCGCGCGACAACGAGATGGGCCTGCAACTACGCACCGCCCCCGGACGAAGGCCCGGCGGGACGCCTGAGGGGAGGCCGCCGACGTGTTCGTGTTCGCCCGTGACGTCCTGGCCGACGCTGCGGCGGGCACACCGCCGCCGAGCCCTGCCGTGGTCGACATTGGGCGGAGAAGCAACGGGAGTTGGGCCTCGGCGGAGGCGAACGCGGCCTGGGACAGTGGGGGTTACGCCGCCGACCCGGGACGCGTCCTCGACGTAGTGCCTCGCGCGGCCGGACGGGCTGAACAACTCCCCTCCTCCGAGCGGCCGTTCCTCCGCGAGCTGCCCGAGGTGGTGCGCTGCGAGGTGGGAAGCGATAGCTCGGTGGCTTGCGGGAGCGATGGATCATGGCCCAGGATCCGCCTCATGACCACCTCTCACCTCACCCACATCACCGAACCGCCGGGGGTCGCCCCCGGTACCGGTTACACCCAGGTCGTCACCGGCACCGGGCGGCTGGTCCAGATCTCCGGCCAGGTCGCCTTCGACGAGCACCGCAACGTGGTCGGCGTGGGCGACCCGAAGGCGCAGGCCCATCAGGTCTTCGAGAACCTGCGCCGCTGCCTGGCCGCCGCCGGGGCCGGGTTCGAGGACGTCGTGAAGTTCACCTTCTTCATGACCGACATCGCCTACCTCCCTGCCATTCGTGAGGCCCGTGACGAGTACCTGGGCTCCGGCCCCCTGCCCGCGGCCTCCGCCGTCCAGGTCGCGGCGCTGTTCCGGCCCGAGGTGCTGATCGAGATCGAGGCGCTGGCGGTCGTTCGGGAGTAGTGCGCGGGGAGCGGACGGAGGACAGCGAACAGACGACAGATATCAGATAACAGATGACAGACATTGAAATCTGTCATCTGTTCGCCGTCACCTGTCGCCCGCCCTCCGTCATCTGCCCCGCCGCCCGGCCCAGCGCACGGCGGGGCGCATGCCCAGGCCCGCCGCCGCCAGCAGCCCGCCCAGGACCATCCACCCGGTCATGCCGTACCCGATCACCAGGGTGCTGACCAGCGCCGGGCCGGCCATCATCGCGGCGGCCGTGCCCGCGTTGAACACGCCCTGGTAGGCGCCGTGGTCGCGTTCGCCCGCGAGGTCGTAGCTGAGCGCCCAGCCGCCTGCCTGCCCGACCACCTCGCCGAGCGACTGGAGGGCCACCCCGCCGATCACCACCACCGCCGCGAGGACCGCGGGCAGGCCATGGGCGAGCGCGATGACCAGGCAGGAAGCAGCAAGCAGCAGCCCGGCCCGACCACAGGCCCGGGTGGCGCCGGCCCGCTCCTCGGTGCCCCGGGTGGCCCGCATCTGAAGGGCGATCACCAGCAAGGTGTTGACGATCAGGGTGCCGGCGACGGTGATCCGCGGCGCGTCGGTCTCCTGGACGATCCAGAGCGGCACACCGACCTCCAGAACGGCGAACTGTAGGCACAGCACGGCGTTCAGCACCGTCACGGCCAGGAACGGTCCGTCCCGCAGCGCCGGGTTCCGACGGCTGCCCTGGTCGGCGCCCTCGCTGGAGGGGGTCGGCAGACTCACCACGCCGTCCTCCACCGGCTCGCCCGCCGACGGTTGCCGCAGGTCGGCGAGGCGGTGGAACAGCACGGCGACGACCGTGAAGGAGGCGGCATCGGCCAGGATCGCCGTCAGGTAGACCGGTCGGGTGTCCAACTGGAGCGCGACGGCCCCCAGGGCGGTGCCCCCGCAGAGGCCCACGTTGGTGACCACCCGCAGGTAGGCCCGGCCCGCCACCCGGCGGTCGGCGGGCAGCACCTGGGCGTAGAGCGCGTTTCGTACCGCGGCGGACCCCCGGTCGACGGCGGACACCAGGCAGGCCAGCGCCACGAAGGCCGGGTAGCTGTGCACCAGCGCGTACCCGGCGGTGCCGATCGCCTGCACCGAGACCAGCGCGACCAGTACCCTCCGGGCACCCCAGCGGTCGGCGGCCCGCCCGGCCGGCACGCTGGCGACCACCCCGCACAGTCCGGCGGCGGTCAAGCCCAGGCCCAGCTGGGCGGCACTCAGACCGAGCACCCGGGTGAAGAACAGCACCGCGACGGCGAGGGACAGTCCGTTGCCCACCGTGTTGATCAGGGTGATCCCGGCCAGCCGACGGACCGCCGGATCGGGGTGCAGGCGCCGCCGCAGAGCGGCGAGGGCTCCGTCGGCACCCGTCTTCGCGGTCACCGCGGGACCTTCGGGCATGGCAGGGGAAGGTGCGGAGGACTCCGCCGTCGGGGTGGTCATGCGGCGATCCCACCTCTCGACGGACCGGTCCGGCTACTCCTTTAGGCTCTGGCTGAATCCAAGGCCCGATCCCGTAGAAGGACGCCCCGTGCACCGGTTCACCCTCCGCCTGGCCGACCTCGCCACCACGTGGTTCGCCGCCTCCCCGATCCACGAGGCGGTGCTGAGCCTGCGAATGTGGACCCACCCGGGCGTCTACCACCTCCAGACCCGGACCTTCGAGCAGCTCAGGCCCTCCTTCGAACGTCTGGACTCACGCCTGCTGCTCGCGCTCGTCGCCGAGAGCCGTTTCGTCCCGGACTTCCTGACGCCCCGCCCGACCTCCCCCTCCCCCGAATTCCGCGCCGAACTCGCCACCGTCCGCGCACTTCCGCCGGAGCAGCTGCGGCCCGAACTGGAGCAGACCTTCTCCCTGCACGGTCAGGCGATGCCGACCGTGCTCGCCTCCGGACTCGCCGACCCGGAGCGGTTGTTGGCGCGGATCACCGATGCCCTGGAGGAGTACTGGGAGCTGTGCCTCGCGCCCAACTGGTGGCCGCAGGCCCGCGCGGTGCTGGAGGCCGACCTGGTCTACCGCGCCCGGCTGCTCGCCCGACACGGCGCGGCGGCCCTCTTCGCCGACCTGGACCACCGGCTCCACTGGGAGGACGGGGTGCTCTCGGTCGACCGGCAGTGGACGGACGGGAACGTGGAGACCCCGGTGGACGGACGCGGCCTCGTGCTCTGCCCGACCTTCTTCGTCCGCGGCGCGATCACGATGATCAGCAACGAGCGTGCGCCACAGATCAGTTACCCCGCCCGCGGCCAGGCGGGCATGGCCGTCGGGGGCGTGCCGACACCGCCACGGGCCCTGGAGGCGCTGGTCGGCGCGCCGAAGGCCCGACTGCTGGGCCTGCTGGCCGAGGCCGCCTCCACCACCGACCTCGCCTACCGCCTCGGCGTCACCCCGGGCGCCGTCAGCCAGCACCTGTCCGTCCTCGCCGCCACCGGCCTGGTCACCCGGGCCCGTCACGGCCGCTCGGTGCTGTACCGCCGCAGCCCGCTCGGGGACGAGCTGACGGGGACGAACAGCTGACGGACGACGGGTGACAGAGAACAGAAAACAGATGACAGGCGACAGATAACAGAAGTTGAAATCTGTCACCTGTTCCCTGCCGCCCCTCAAGTGGTACAGACCTGTTGACGCATTGGTCCAGTCCTCCTACAGTGCCCATGCCCCGCCTCCCCACGGCGCAGGCACCGATCGCACACGGATCACCCCCGGTTCTACGTCACCCTGTTCAACCCCCACGATCACAGGGAGAACCATGTCCGCTCGATCCCGGGCCGGACGCCCGCGCGTGCGCAGCAGACTGCTCGCACTGCTCAGCGTCCTGCTCCTCCCCCTCGCCGCGCTCACCGCGCTGGCCGCCCCGGCGAACGCCGCCGGAAAGCTCACCGCCACCTTCACCACCGCCAACAACGGCTCCTGGTGGCAGGGCACCTACATCGTCCACAACGACAACGCGACCGCGGTGAGCGGCTGGACCCTGGAGTTCGACCTCCCGACCGGCGTCACCATCGGCAACAGCTACAACGGCACCGCCACCGTCAACGGCCAACACGTCACCGCCACCGCCGCGTTCTACAACTCCACCGTCAACGCCCACAGCACCACCGAGCCGTACAGCTTCTGGTTCGTCGGCAACGGCCCGGTCTCCACCCCGCTCAACTGCCGGATCAACGGCGACAAGTGCGACGGCACCCCCGACGTCCCGCCGTCCGCTCCGGGCACCCCGACGGTCACCGAGTCCACCGCGCACACGCTCGCCCTGAACTGGTCGGCCGCCACCGGCGGGGACTTCCCGGTGGCCTCCTACGACGTGCTGAACGGCAGCACCGTCCTCGCCTCCAGCACGACCACCAGCGCTCTGGCCACCGGCCTCACCCCGGCCACCTCGTACACCCTGACCGTCCGGGCCAAGGACAGCCGCGGCAACACCGGTCCGCTCAGCGGGTCCGTCACCGCGTCCACCTTCGACCCGTCCACCGACACCTCACCGCCCACCGCGCCGACCAACCTCCGCTCCACCGCCGTCAGTTCGTCGGACGTGACGCTCGCCTGGAACGCCGCCACCGACAACGTCCGGGTCGCCGCGTACGACGTCTACCAGGGCGGCACCCTGGTGGCCACGGTCACCGGCAGCACGCTCACCGCCACCGTCGGCAGCCTCTCACCGTCCACCACCTACACGTTCACCGTGAAGGCCCGCGACGCCGCCGACAACGCCTCGCCCGCCTCCGCCCCGCTCACCGTGACCACCTCGGACCTGGTCGGCGCCGGCAAGTACGCCCGGGTCGGCTACTTCGTCCAGTGGGGCATCTACGGCCGCCAGTACTTCGTCAAGAACCTGGACACCTCCGGCGCCGCCGCCAAGCTCGACGTCATCAACTACGCCTTCGAGAACATCGATCCGGTCAACCTGACCTGCATGGCCGGCGTCACCAAGGGCACCACCAGCAACCCGGAGGACCCGGACCAGGGCACCGGCGCCGGTGACGCCGACGCGGACTACGGCCGGCCCATGAGCGCCGACCAGTCGGTGGACGGCGTGGCCGACGACGGCTGGGGCAAACTCCGCGGCAACCTCAACCAGTTGAAGAAGCTGAAGGCCAAGTACCCGAAGCTGAAGGTGGTCGTCTCGCTCGGCGGCTGGACCTACTCCAAGTACTTCTCCGACGTCGCCGCCACCGACGCGTCCCGCCAGAAGTTCGTCAAGTCCTGCGTCGACACCTGGATCAAGGGCAACCTGCCCGCCTACAACGGCGCCGGCGGCGACGGTGTGGCGGCCGGGATCTTCGACGGCTTCGACATCGACTGGGAGTGGCCCGGCTCCGGTGACGGCCACCCGGGCAACCACTGGAGCGCCAACGACAAGGGCAACCTGACCCTGCTGCTCGCCGAATTCCGCAAGCAGCTGGACGCGTTGGGCGGCTCGCACAAGCTGCTCACCGCCTTCACCCCGGCCGACCCGGCGAAGGTCGCCGCCGGCTGGGACCTCTCGAAGATCTTCGGCTCGATGGACATCGCCAACGTCCAGGGCTACGACTTCCACGGCTCGGGCAGCGACAACTCCTGGGAGCCCAACCGCACGGGCCACGCCTCCAACCTCTACAACGACCCGAACGACCCCTACACCAACCACTTCAGCGTGGACACCGCCGTCCAGACCTACCTGAACGCCGGGGTCAACCCGCGCAAGCTCACCATCGGCTTCCCGTTCTACGGGCGCGGCTGGCAGAGCGTCGCGGACGGCGGCGCGAACGGCGCTTGGCAGTCCGCGAACGGCGCCGCACCGGGCCAGTTCACCGACGAGGCGGGTACCCGCGGGTACAACAACCTGATCACCAGCCTCTCCAACCTCACCGTCTACCACGACCCCAAGTCCGTTGCGACGTACGGCTACACCGGAGCCGGCGGCCAGTGGTGGACCTTCGACGACGCCTGGTCCATCTCGCAGAAGACGGCCTACCTCAAGTCGAAGAACCTGCTCGGCGGCATGATCTGGGAGATGTCCGGTGACACCCCGTCCGGCACCCTGATGTCCGCCCTGGACACCGGGCTCAAGTAGCCCCTGCCCCAAGGGAAACGGGGCCGGTGTCCTTCCTCCCGCCGAAGAAGGACACCGGCCCCACGTCACACCGGCCCCGCATCACGCCGGCCCCCCCCATCACGCCGACGCCAGGCCCTGACACAAGGCCCTACGGCGAAGCCCTACCGCGAGGCCATCGCCGTCAGCCGCCGCGCCGCCCGGTACTGCCGCAGCACCTGGGAGAAGGACATGTGTCCCTGGGTCGTCCGGGCGAAGGCCCGCCAAGCCGCCGGCACCAGGCAGACCGCCGCGTGGAACAGGTACGGCCGCCGCTCGAAGGCGCCCAGCAGCTGCTTGCCCGCACGCATTTCCACACCCAGCCCAGCCTTGACCGCGAAGGCGTAGTTCAGCGCCTCGCGCCGCACCGTCGCCGCGTCACCCGCCTCGGCGACCTGCACCGCCCACTCGCCGGCCAGCCGGCCCGAGCGCAGCGCGTACGAGATGCCCTCGCGGGTCCACGGCTCCAGCAGTCCGGCCGCGTCCCCGGCGACCAGCACCCGGCCGCGGGAGAGCGGCGAGTCCTCGGCCCGGCAGCGGGTCAGGTGCCCGGACTCGACCTGGGGGGTGAACCCGGACAGGCCCAGTCGGCGGATGTAGTCGGCCAGGTACTGCTTGGTCCGCTCGCCGTCGCCGCGGGCCGAGATGACGCCGACGGTCAGGCTGCTGGTCTCGGTCTTCGGGAACACCCAGCCGTAACTGCCGGGCAGCGGGCCCCAGTCGAGGTGGACCCGGCCCGCCCAGTCGGCGGCGACCTGCGCCGGCACCGGGATCTCCGCCTCCAGGCCGAGGTCGATCTGGTCGAAGGTGACGCCGACGTGCCGGGCGATCCGGCTCGCGCTGCCGTCCGCGCCGACCACCGCGCGGGCCTCGAAGGTGCGCCCGTCGGCCGCCGTCACCAGTGCCGTCCGGTGCTCGCCGCCGCGCTGCTCGACGCCGGTGACGGTCACTCCGGTGACCAGCACCGCCCCGGCCTGCTTGGCGGCCTGCACCAGGCGCAGGTCGAACTCGTCCCGGTTGACCAGGCCGAACAGCATCTTCTTGGACCGCCGCGTGCGGGTGTACTTCCCGTCGTAGGCGAAGGTGACGGCGTGCACCCGGTCCTGCAGGGGCAGCCGGAAGTCCGGCGGCAGGCTGTCCCGGGAGGGGCCGATGATGCCGCCGCCGCAGGTCTTGTACCGGGGGTGTTCGGCCTTGTCGAGCAGCAGCACCCGACGGCCCCGGGCCGCGGCGGCGTGCGCGGCCGAGGAGCCCGCCGGTCCGGCGCCGACCACCACCACGTCCCAGACGCCGTCCAGCGGCGAGGCCGCGTCATCGGTCGCACTGGCATCGGCCGTGCTGGCAGCGGTCGTACTCGCGTCGGTCGCGCCGGCCTCGGTCGGACTGGCGTCGATCGGACCGCCCTCGATCGGGCTGTCGAGCGGGCTGCGGGAATCGGAGCTTCCGGAGTCAGTCACGACGAGCAATCCTATGCGTCCGCCCGCACCCCTCGGGCGCACCGCCCCGACACCCGCCGCCCCGACACCCGCCGCCCCGTCACCCGCCGCTGCGACGCCCACCGCCCGGCCCGCACCACACCCTCGGACCCCGTACCCGGGAGCCCCCCGCACCGCTCCGCCTATGATCGGCACTACCCCAACCACTTCCTCCGCCCACCCCACCCCCAGGGCGGACCGCCCCCTCGGAGCCCCGATGTCACAGCCCCTGGCCGACGCCGTCCGGTCCCTGATGGACCGTGCCCGCACCGACCTCGCCGAGCTGGTCGCGTTCCCCTCGGTCGCCGACCCGCGCCAGTTCCCGGTCGAGGAGTGCGAGAAGGCCGCGCGCTGGGTCGCCGACGCCTTCGCCGCCGAGGGCCTGACGAACATCCGGCTGCTGGACACCCCCGACGGCACCCAGTCCGTGTACGGCGAGCTGCCCGGCCCCGAGGGCGCGCCGACCGTACTGCTCTACTCCCACTACGACGTCCAGCCCCCGCTGGACGAGGCCGCCTGGATCAGCCCCGCCTTCGAGCTGACCGAGCGCGACGGCCGCTGGTACGGGCGCGGCGCCGCCGACTGCAAGGGCAACATCCTGATGCACCTGACGGCCCTGCGGGCGCTGCGTCAGGTCCACGGCGACACCTACCCGGTCGGCCTGAAGATCATCGTCGAGGGCTCCGAGGAGCAGGGCACCGGCGGTCTGGAGCGCTACGCCGAGGCCCACCCCGAGCTGCTCACCGCGGACGCCATCATCATCGGCGACACCGGCAACTTCGCCCCGGGCCTGCCGACCGTGACCGCCTCCCTGCGCGGCATGACGGTGGTCGAGGCCACCATCACCACGCTGGCCGGCAACCTGCACTCCGGTGCCTTCGGCGGCGCCGCCCCGGACGCGCTCCAGTCCCTGGTCCGGGTGCTGGCCTCGCTGCACGACGAGCACGGAGACGTCGCGGTGGCCGGCCTGGCCGCCGACCAGAGCTGGACCGGTGTGCAGTACCCGGAGGAGCAGTTCCGCGCCGACGCCAAGGTGCTCGACGGCGTCGCCCTGACCGGCACCGGCAGCATCGCGGACCGCCTCTGGGCCCGCCCGTCCGTCACCGTCCTCGGCATCGACGCCCCGCCGGTGATCGGCGCCACCTCGTCCGTCCAGGCCACCGCCAAGGCCCTGATCAGCCTGCGGATCCCGCCGGGCGTGGACGCGGGCGCCGCCCAGGACGCCCTGGTCGCCCACCTGGAGGCGCAGGTCCCGCTCGGCGCCCGGCTCACCGTCGAGCGCCAGGGCACCGGCTCCCCGTTCCGCGCCGACACCAGCGGCCCGGCGTACGAGGCGATGGGCGAGGCGATGGCCGAGGCCTTCGGCACCGAGATGGTCGCCTCCGGCGAGGGCGGCTCGATCCCGCTCTGCAACACGCTGCGCTCGCTCTACCCGCAGGCCGAGATCGTGCTGATCGGGGTCGAGGAGCCGACCACCCAGATCCACGCGGTCAACGAGAGCGTCGACCCGCAGGAGCTGGAGCGGATGGCCCTCTCCGAGGCGCTGTTCCTCCGCCGCTACGCCGAACTGCGCTCCGTCTGACGAACGCTCCGGCGAACACCCTGACGATCACCCTGACGAACGTCCTGACGGGCGTTCTGACGGGCGCTCGAACCGACGCCCCGCGAGGCCTCCCGAGGAACGTCCCGAGGAACGTCCCGGGAAACGTCCCGAGCGCCGTCCCGCCGCCCGCCGCGCAAGCGGCGGGCGGCCGCCACCACGGCCGCATAGCCGACCGCGCCCACCGCGAGCCCGGCGCCGGCGCCGAAGCAGACCTCCGGCACCAGGTTCCGCCGCAACGGGCTGAGCCGGTGCAGCACCCCGGCGGCCGTCGCCGCCCCCAGCACCGCGACGGCCGCCCGCCGGGCCCCCGGCGCGAGCCGCACGGACGGCCGCACCGGCTCGACGGCCCGCACCGCACGCGCCGCCCAACCGCTCATCGCCGCCAGGGCGAGGGCCGAACTGCCGTACTGCAACGCCTCGTACAAGGGGACGCCGGCCACCGGCCGGTCCAGTACGGGCAGCAGCCGCACCCCCAGCCGGCCCCCGTGGGTGAACGCGTCCCACCCGACGTGGGTGGCCGCACCGATCGCCGCCGAGGCCGCGAACCACGCCGCGGTACCCACCGGGCCGCTGCCGGTACCGGCTGCGGTCCGCCGGACCGTCAGTGCCTCGGCACCGCCCGCCCAGCGTTCAGGCAGCAGCGCCACCAGCGGACCGCGCAACAGCCCGTGCCAGCCGGCCACCAGCGCTCCGGCGATCGCCACGTCCAGCGTCGGCACCGCCCACCAGCGGTGCGTCAGCCCGCCGTGGCCGTACACCCCGGGCAGCAGCGACTCGGCGAAGAACGGCACGTCCGGCGCCATCGACCCGGCGACCAGCGCCGACGCCACCAGCGGCCCGCGCACCCCGGCGGCACGCAGCAGGGGCAGGACGGCAGCGGGGTGGCTCAGCGTGAACGGCATGCCCCCATCCTCCCGCCCACGCCCGCCACCCGACGAACCGGGAGGACCGGGAGGACCGGGAGACTCCCGGCGGCCGACCGCTACGCCACATCCGCCGCGCGAGCCAGCCCGACCGCCACCCGGCTCCCCGCCTCCAGGTACCGCAGCTCACCGCTGCGCCGCGCGTCCAGCGCCGCCGCCAGCCGCCGGTAGCGCCCCGGTGGCAGCAGCTCGCCGGCCTCGTCCAGGGTGACGAAACGCCAGCCGCGCAGCTCCTCCTGCTGGAGCAGCAGGCTCTGCCGACCTTCCGCGCCCAGCAGGCCGCCGTCGTACATCAGCCGCAGCCCGCCGCGCCGCGGTCCGGTGCGCGGCTCCCAGTCGACGGCGAGCAGCCGCAGCGCGGACGGGTCCAGGCGCAGGCCCAGTTCCTCGGCCGTCTCGCGCAGGGCGGCGTCGGTGGGGGCCTCGCCGCGCTCGACCACCCCGCCGGGGAAGTCCCAGTCCGGTTTGTAGACGGGGTCGACGAGCAGCACCCGGTCCTGCTCGTCGAAGAGCAGGACGGCGGAGGCCACGGTGTCCCCGGTCGGGTCCGGGGTCTGGACGATCGGGCAGCGGGCGGCGCCGACCCGGACCAGCTCGGCGATCCGCAGCGCGGTCTCCCGGGGGGAGAGCGCGCTGGTGTCGATCATCCGGGCGTCCCCGACCAGCCAGCGGCGGGCGGCGCGGTAGGTGGGCAGGTGTTCGAGGCACCAGGTGCGGACCCGCTCGCTGGCCTCCGGATCGCCCGGACACTCCTCACGGTGGGCTATTCGGTCACGCAGGATCGTTTCTTCAGGGTCCAGCGCGAAGTGGTGCACCGCGATCCCGTGCGAGGCCAGGCCGCCGAAGATCTCGTCCCGGTAGTCCTCCCTGAGCAGGGTCATCGGAACCACCAGCGGGCCCCCGACCTCCCCGATCAGCGCCGCCGCCGTCTCGGGGACGAGTCGGCGCCAGGCCGCCAGGTCCTGGAAGTCGGACACCGTGGTCAGCCGGTCGTCCGGGAGCAGTCGACGCAGGCCGAAGCCCACCAGCTCGGGATCGAAGAGGACGCTCCCCGGCAGCAGTTCCACCAGCTCACGACAGGCACTCGTCTTGCCCGCCCCGAATGTGCCATTGACCCAGACGATCACAACGTCCCCTGCCCTCGACTTCCCCCGATGCCGTTCGCACCGGGCAGCGCCCCCGTCGGCCGAACCAGCGCCACCCGTGGTGGTACCCGCGCCACGCCGCTCCCCATGCCTCCGGTCACCCCTGCCCACGTGCTCCGGCCCGCCCCATGACAGCGGCATGTGCCCAGGTCAGGCACCCATGGACGGGAATATGCAGACCGGTCAACATCAAAATTGCACCCCTCCCCCACTGCTCGGGCACAGGAGGCCAGGTGGGTCGACTTCTCGCGCACGCCCCACTCATACGCCCCTTGTGCGCCCCGCACACCCCTCGCGCTGCCACCCGTCCGCTCCCCGCACGCGTCGTGCACGCCCCGCGCACGGAAGCGCCTGCCGGGGGCGCCGGACGAACCAGCGCCCCCGGCGGACGGATCAACGCCCCCATGCCGGCGCCCCGGACCGGCGCCCCCGGATCAATCGGATCAACGCCCCCGGGCCGGCGCCCCCGCTACGGCCGTCCCATGTACGCCGGGTAGTAGCCGCTGCTGATCCGCGAGACCCGGATGTTGGTCCCCGGCCGCGCGGCCTCGACGTACTCGTTGTCACCCAGGTAGATCGCCACGTGCTGGATGCCCCGGGGAGTCCCGTCCGGGGACCAGAACAGCAGGTCACCGCGGCGCAGCTGGCTCGCACTGATCGGCGTGGTCGCCGCGTACTGGTCGTTGGCGACGCGTGGCAGGTCGATCCCGCCGCGCCGGAAGGACTGCTGCACCAGGCCCGAGCAGTCGTAGCCGTCCGGCCCGTTGCCGGCCCGCCGGAACGGCACGCCCAGCTGGGCGAGCGCGAACTGCACGGCGGTCTCGACGTCCCGGTCCTCCGCGACCTCGTCGAAGTAGCCCGCGCGCACGGTGCCCGCCGATTCGGAGCCGCCCCCGGTGCGGTCCAGGTAGATGTCGTAGTGCGAGGTCCAGCGCCATTCGCCCCTGCTGTTGCGGAACCAGTACCGCTCGCCGTCCCAGCCCTGCTGGATCCCGCCGGAGGAGGACCTGGTCGTGGACTTGGCGCCCGACGAGCCGGACCCGCCCCCGGTGCGCGCCAGGTAGACGTCATAGTGCGAGGTCCAGCGCCACTCGCCCTGGCTGTTCTTGAACCAGTACCGCGAGCCGTCCCACCCTGCGTGCGCCGGAGCGCTCTCGGCGGCCGCGGGGCTGACGGCGGTGCCGAGCCCGATCACGCCCACCCCGGTCGCGATCACGGCCACCATGGCTATCCCCCGACGGAGCCGCGCGGTGCGGGACGGGCGGGGGGCAGGAGCGGTGGCAGCGTCCTGCTGCCCGGTCGGTTCGCCGGGCGCGGTCGGCGCGCCGGTGTTGACGGTGGTCATCGTGCTGACTTCCTTCACTGCTGCGGATCGCTGCGGTTTGCAGCGGCTTGCTGTGGCCGGCCCTGGCCGGCCGTGCGGTCCGGCAGAGCCCCGCCCGGCACGCCGTGGCTTCCGGTCCTGCGACCGGAAGCCACGGCGCGTCGCCCAGCGATTCGGTTCTGCCTGCGTGTCACGTTAGGCACGCGTCCGCTCACAGCGCGCAGTGGAGTGCGCCAATGGAAGGGTCACGGGTGGTGAGCACCGACGGCGCATCAGAGTGAACGTCCGTCATCGCCGGCGGTCTCCGACACGCCCTCCGTCACCGGCCGCCGGCCTGCGCCAGCAGCTGCTTCTTCAGCACCTTGCCCAGGGCGTTCCTGGGCAGTTCGGGCACCAGGACGACCTTGCGCGGCCGCTTGTGCACCGAGAGCCGCTCCGCCACGAAGGCCGTCAGCTGGTCCCCCGTCACGGCACCCTCCGCGATGACGTACGCGACGATCGCCTGTCCGAGGTCCTCGTCCGGCACGCCGACCACCGCCGCGTCGGCCACCGCCGGGTGGTCGCGCAGCGCGGCCTCCACCTCGCCCGCGCCGATCCGGTACCCGCCGCTCTTGATCAGGTCCACCGAGGCGCGGCCGACGATCCGGTGGAACCCGTCCGCGCCGATCACCGCGACGTCGCCGGTGCGGAACCAGCCGTCCGCCGTCCAGGCCTCGGCGTCCGCGTCCGGCCGGTTGAGGTAGCCGCTGAACAGCGTCGGGCCGCAGACCTGGAGCTCGCCGACGCTCTCCCCGTCGTGGGGCACCGGCGCGCCGTCCTCGCCGACCAGCCGGGTGCTGACCCCGTCCACCGGCAGCCCGACGCTGCCGGGGCGCCGCTCGCCGTCCGCCCGGGTGCTGACGGTGATCAGCGACTCGGTCATCCCGTACCGCTCGATCGGGGCGTGCCCGGTGAGCGCCGCCAGCTTCTCGAACACCGGGACGGGCAGCGGCGCGCTGCCGGAGACCAGCAGCCGGGCCGGGGCGAGGCGGGCCGCCGCCTGCGGGTCCGCCGCCAGCCGGGACCAGACGGTGGGCACGCCGAAGTACAGGCTGCCGCCCGCCGCCGCGTACCCCGCCGGGGTGGGCCGCCCGGTGTGCGCCAGGGCGCTGCCGGTGCGCAGGGCGCCGAGGACGCCGAGCAGCAGCCCGTGCACGTGGAACAGCGGCAGGCCGTGCACCAGGGTGTCCTCGGCGGTCCACTGCCAGGCGGCGGCCAGGGCGTCCAGGTCGGCGGCGATCGCCTCGCGCCGGATCACCGCGCCCTTGGGCGCGCCGGTGGTCCCCGAGGTGTAGAGCACGAAGCCGGTCGACGCGGCGGCCGGCTCGGCGTACGTGGTGGCGGAGCGCTGCACCGGGTCGACCGGCAGCCCGGCCACGGAGGTCCCTTCCGGCAGCGCCTCCCCGGCGGCGTGCGCGAGCAGCGCCGCGCCCGAGTCGCGCAGGATGTGCTCGCGCTCCTTCGGCCCCGAGTCGGGCGGCAGCGGCACCACCGGGACGCCCGCCAGCAGACCGCCGACCACGGCCGTGACGGTCTCGACGGTGGGCCGGGCGAGCACCGCGAGCGCCGGGGCGCCGGCCACCCGGTCGGCGACGGCGGTCGCCGCGCCCAGCAGTTCCTCCCGGGAGAGCGTCCGCCCGTCGATCCGCAGCGCGTCCGCCGCGTCGCCGAAACCGCCCTGAAGTGCCGTCAGCAGTGCCATGCCACCGTCCTCGCCTCGTCCCCTGCCGTCCGCGCCGCGCCCGTGCGCCACGCGCTCACCGCGCGTGCCCGCCTCCGCGTCACGCGCCGGCGCCGACTCTACGGGCCGTCGCCCCGCCCACCGCGCTTCGGGGACCGTCGAACGGCTCCGGGGACGGCGAAGGGCGTGGCACCGAGCACTCGGCGCCACGCCCTTACGGCTGTGCGGCGATCAGGCCTTGCGGGCCTTCACCTCGGCGGTGAGCTGCGGCAGCACCTGGAACAGGTCGCCGACCACGCCGTAGTCGACCAGCTCGAAGATCGGGGCCTCGGGGTCCTTGTTGACGGCCACGATGGTCTTCGAGGTCTGCATGCCGGCCCGGTGCTGGATGGCGCCGGAGATGCCCGCCGCGATGTACAGCTGCGGGGAGACCTGCTTGCCGGTCTGGCCGACCTGGCTGCTGTGCGGGTACCAGCCGGCGTCCACGGCGGCGCGCGAGGCACCGACCGCGCCGCCCAGCGCGTCCGCGAGCTCCTCGACCACGCCGAAGCCCTCGGCGGCACCGACGCCACGGCCGCCGGAGACCACGATGGCGGCCTCGGTCAGCTCGGGACGGCCGGAGGACACCCGCGGGGTGCGCGAGGTGACCTTGGCGGCGTTGCCGGTGAACTCGACGGCGACGTTCTCGACGGCGCCCGCGGCCGGGGCGGCCTCGGGGGCGACGGCGTTCGGCTTGACGGTGATGACCGGCGCGCCCTTGGTGACCTTGGACTTCACCTGGAAGGACGCGGCGAACACCGACTGGGTGGCGACCGGACCGCCGTCACCGGCCTCCAGGTCGACGGCGTCGGTGATGATGCCGGAGCCGAGGCGCAGCGCGACGCGGGCGGCGATCTCCTTGCCCTCGCCGGAGGACGTGACCAGGACGGCGGCGGCGTCGTTGGCCTTGGCGATCTGGGCCAGGGCGTCGACCTTGGGGACGACCAGCTGGTCGGTGAACTCGGCGCCGTCGGCGACGTACACCTTGGCCGCGCCGTACTCGCCGGCCTTGGCGGCGATGTCGGCGGCGGCCGCACCGGCGCCCAGGACGACGGCGGACGGCTCGCCGATGCGGCGGGCCAGGGTCAGCAGCTCCAGGGCCGGCTTGCGGACCACACCGTCGGCGTGGTCCACCAGAACCAGGATCTCAGCCATGATTCGTTGCTCCTGATCGATCGTTGGATGCGCGAGCGGGTGGGATTAGATGAACTTCTGGTCGGCGAGGAAGCCGGCGAGCTGCTTGCCGCCCTCGCCCTCGTCCTTGACGACCGTGCCCGCGGTACGCGCCGGACGCGCCGCCACCGACTCCACCGCCGTCCACGAGCCCGCCAGGCCGACCTCGTCCGCCTCGATGCCCAGGTCGTCCAGGTCCAGCGACTGCACCGGCTTCTTCTTCGCCGCCATGATCCCCTTGAACGACGGGTAACGGGCCTCGCCCGACTGGTCCGTCACCGAGACCACGGCCGGCAGCGAAGCCTCGACCAGCTCGGTCGCCGCGTCACCGTCCCGACGGCCCTTCACCACACCGCCCTCGACCGACACCTCCGACAGCAGCGTCACCTGCGGCACACCCAGACGCTCCGCCAGCAGCGCCGGCAGCACACCCATCGTCCCGTCCGTCGACGCCATACCACCGATCACCAGGTCGAACCCGACCCGCTCCAGCGCCTTCGCCAGGATCGCCGACGTCCCGATCACATCCGAACCGTGGATGTCGTCGTCGTTCACGTGCACGGCCTTGTCCGCACCCATCGACAGCGCCTTGCGCAACGCGTCCTTCGCGTCGTCCGGCCCCACCGTCAGCACCGTCACCTCGGCGCCCTCGTTCGCCTCCGCGATCCGCAGCGCCTGCTCCACGCCGTACTCGTCCAGCTCCGACAGGAGGCCGTCCACGCCCTCCCGGTCCGTGGTGTGGTCGTCCGCGAAACGACGGTCACCCGTCGCATCCGGCACGTACTTCACACAGACAACGATCCTCAAGCTCACGGCCTTGTCTCCTGTACTGGTCTCGTCCGGCGGCTGCGGCGGTGCAAGCGGGCACGAACACGGAAGGCACCCGCTCCGGGCAGCGAATTCCCGTGCCGGTCCGGAACTTCCTGGCAGCATACTCGCCGGTAGCGCAGTGGTCACTACTGGCCAGTAGCTTATGCCGTACGGCTGCTCCGCCGCCTGCGCCCATCCTGCCCCAGCCAGGGGCCCACTCCACCCGACGGGGCGGAACGAAGTGGCGGAACACGGACGGCCGGATTCCTCACATCGCGTGGCCGAGCGCCGCGATCACGTCCACCGTGCGCGGCTGACCCGCCGCCCGCCGCACCACCCGGCCGGCGCCGTCCAGCACCAGGACGGTCGGTGTCCGCCGCACCTCCAGCCGGCGGACCAACTCCAGCCGCTCCTCGGCGTCCACCTCCACGTGCTCGACCCCGTCGACCATCCCCGCCACTTCGGAGAGCACCCGCCGAGTGGCGCGACAAGGCTGACAGAAGGCCGTCGAGAACTGCACCAGCGTCGCCCGCGCGCCCAGCG
Organism: Kitasatospora brasiliensis; assembly: GCF_032654805.1. Lineage (NCBI taxonomy): Bacteria > Bacillati > Actinomycetota > Actinomycetes > Kitasatosporales > Streptomycetaceae > Kitasatospora > Kitasatospora brasiliensis. Next base: position 25,099 of record NZ_JAUOOW010000004.1, on the reverse strand, counting down.
GCCCGCCCAGCTCCGCCTCCGACAGCCGTACCGCCCCGTCCTCGGTGCCCACCCTCGGCCTCCCGTCATCCCTGTCGAGCCCTGCGCCGACCCTGTTCGAGTCCTGTTCCAGGCGGGACAACGCACGCCACCGGCCCGGCCATCCCCCCAGTCTGCGGCAGCCTTCGCCGGGCCCGAAAGGCAGTCGACCGCCGAGACCCGACCGCGTACGATCGGCCGACGGACTCCGACCCGCGCTCGACGCCGCACCCGGCCTCCCGCCGCACCGTCGACCCGGCCGGGGCCGCCGTCCGCCGAAGGCGCTGAAGCACCACCGTTGCCGCCGCCCGTCGCGACCCCCGGAGGCCCCGTTGCAGATCGACCCCCGCGGCCCCCGCCTGGCCGCCGCGCTCAGCTCGGTCGTCCTGCTCCTCACCCTCCACACCGGCAGCCGTCCCCTGCTGGCCGCCCAGACGCTCGTCTTCGCGCTCGGCGCGATCGGCGGCCTGCGCCTGGCCCCTTACATCCGGCTGTGCCAGGTACTGGTGCTCCCCCGGCTCGCCCCGCCCGCCGAGACCGCGGACGAACGGACGCTCCGCTTCGACCAAGGCGTCTGCCTGGTGTTCGCCGTGGTCGCCACCCTCGGCTGCTACAGCGGCGTGACCTGGCTCGGCCTGCTGGCCGGCGCGGCCGCGTTCACCGCCTCCTTCGTCAACGCCGCGTTCGGCTACTGCGTGGGCTGCGAGGTCTACCTCGTGCTCCGGCGCGCCCAGGGCCGCCCCACCGCCGGCACCTGACCCGTCAGCCTGCGAACCCACCCCCACCCCGCCGAATATGGGAAGCGGAAAAGTTCCCTTCCGATTCATCACGGAGATCACATCGCCAATATTCGCTTGACCGCACGGCTCAGGTGACAGCAGGCACCCATTCGGGGGATCATCTCCGTGTATCACCCGTGACCGCCGCGGAGTGCCGTGCTCCGGTCGGCACCGCCCGCGCAACGGCTCGGGTACCCGCCGAACCGGGCTCCGGCCCGTGGAAGTCAGGACTGACCGTGGCAGAGTTCGTGTACCCGCCGGTGATCGGCGCCGCACTCACCGCCTTCCGCGCGCTCGACGTGCGGATCAAGATCGTTGGCGCCGAGCACATCCCCGCCAGGGGGGGAGCGGTGCTGGTCAGCAACCACATCAGCTACCTGGACTTCCTCTTCGCCGGCCTCGGCGCGTACAGCGGCGGCAAGCGCAAGACCCGCTTCATGGCCAAGGATGACGTCTTCAAGCACCGGATCTCCGGCCCGCTGATGCGCGGCATGAAGCACATCCCGGTGGACCGCACCGACGGCCAGCCCGCGTACGAGGCCGCCGTGCGCGCCCTCAAGGCCGGCGAGGTGGTCGGGGTGTTCCCCGAGGCGACCATCAGCCGCTCGTTCATGCTGAAGAAGTTCAAGACCGGCGCCGCCCGGATGGCCGCCGACTCCGGCGCCCCGCTGCTGCCCGTCGTGCTCTGGGGCACCCAGCAGCTCTGGACCAAGGGCCGCCCGAAGACCCTCACCAAGCGGCACGTCCCGGTCACCATCATGATCGGCGAACCGATTCACCTCGGACCGGACGACAAGCCCGTGATGGTCACCCGACGCCTGCGTGCCGCCATGAGCGAGATGCTCGACCGGGCTCAGAGCGAGTACCCCGGCAAGCCCTCCGGCCCGGACGACACCTGGTGGCTGCCCGCCCAGCTCGGCGGCACCGCCCCCACCCTGGAGGTCGCCGAGGCCGAGGACGAGGCGGAGGCCCTCGCCAAGGCCGAGCGCCGAGCCGCCCGGGGCTGACCCGCGCTCCTCCCCCCCTACCGCCCTCCGCCACTTTCCGCACCTACTCCACGCGACCGAGTGAGCGCGTTCCGTCGCGTGTCGCCCGACCGTCGGCGCTCCCCGTCTGACACAGTGACAGCTCCTTTCAGGGGCCTTCGTCCTGAATCCTCGGCGGGGGCCACACGTCGGAGCGGTCGAAAGGCTCGGAGGCGGAGATGGCACGGATCACCGGCACACGGCAGTCACCCAGGGGCAGAGCCCGCACCCGCGCAAGCGCCGGTGCGGGCCTTCTTCTTCTCGGCACCCTGCTCACCGGCTGCGGGGCCGAACCCGGGGAGATCCCCCTCTCGGAGATCCGACCGGAGACCCCCGCCACCACCCCCGAAGCGACGCCCGCCGCCACCCCCGGCGTGGTCGGCGCGGCCGTCGGAGCCCCCGCGGCCGCCGCACACAACGGGCTGATCGTCAGCCGCGCCTACACCGACTCCTCCCGCACCACCAGCGCGATCGTCACCCTCTCCCCCGACGGCACCGGCCAGCACCAGGTCACCCAGCCACCGGCCCGGACCCGCGACGACCGCCCGGACTGGTCACCCGACGGCGCCACCATCGCCTTCGACCGCACCGACCCGCAGACCGGCAACGCCCGGCTCTGGACCGTGCCCACCGCCGGCGGCACCGAGCACCAGGTCGACCGGCTCTGCGACGGCGGCACCACCGACTGCGCCAACGAGGACGAGCGCGCCCCCGCCTTCTCACCCGACGGCAAGCAGATCGCCTTCAGCCGGTCGTGGGGCGCCCTGGACCCGTCCGGCAACCACCAGATCCAGTACTCGGACCTGTACCTGATGAGCCCCGACGGCACCAACGTCCAACGGCTCACCTTCCTCACCAACGACAAGCCCTACTCCGGCGCGGTCAGCAATCCCAGCTGGTCCCCCGACGGCAAACTCCTCACCTTCGAGTACCGCACCAGCGCCACCGGACAGCCCGCCAACAGCCGCTCCATCTACGTCGTCAGCGTGGACGGCACCGGGCTGCGCCAGCTGACCCCCTGGGAGCTGCGCGCCGGCGACCGCGCGAACTGGTCACCCGACGGCACCCAGATCCTCTTCACCACCTACCCGGCCGGCCCCGACAACGCCCCCGGCGGCGGCATCTACACCGTCCACCCCGACGGCAGCGCCATCGGCGCCCTCACCCCCGCGCCCTCGGACGCCTTCTACGGCACGGCCGCCTATGCACCCGACGGCAAGTCCATCGTCTTCACCCAGGCCCCCGCGGGCGCCGGCGCCGACCTCTACAGCATGCGACCGGACGGTACGGGCGTCGCCCGCCTCACCAACAGCGCGGACAAGTGGCTCAGCCGACCGGCCTGGGGGACTGCCGACCCTACGGCCGCACCCGCCACCGCGGCGGCGTCCGCCGCTCCCGGCGCTCCAGCCGCTTCCGCTACGTCCGCTACGTCCGCTACGTCCGCTGCTCCGAGTGGGGCGGCGGCTCAGGCCCAGGGGCAGGCGCCGTCCCCGCGGCCGCAGGTCGACTCCGAAGCCGAATCCGATTCCGACGAATAGGTTGCCCGGCCCTGGAAATGCGAAGAACCCCCATCCGGATCCCGGATGGGGGTTCTTCAGAAGAATTGTTCGGCAGCGTCCTACTCTCCCACAAGGTCCCCCTTGCAGTACCATCGGCGCTATGAGGCTTAGCTTCCGGGTTCGGAATGTAACCGGGCGTTTCCCTCACGCTATGACCACCGAAACACTATGAAACTGTGCACCGCACACCCCGACAATTTCAGGGCGGGTCGTTGTTTCAGAACAACACAGTGGACGCGAGCAACTGAGGACAAGCCCTCGGCCTATTAGTACCGGTCAACTCCACCCCTCACAGGGCTTCCATATCCGGCCTATCAACCCAGTCGTCTACTGGGAGCCTTACCCTCTCAAGGAGGTGGGAGTGCTCATCTCGAAGCAGGCTTCCCGCTTAGATGCTTTCAGCGGTTATCCCTCCCGAACGTAGCCAACCAGCCATGCCCTTGGCAGGACAACTGGCACACCAGAGGTTCGTCCGTCCCGGTCCTCTCGTACTAGGGACAGCCCTTCTCAACACTCCTACGCGCACAGCGGATAGGGACCGAACTGTCTCACGACGTTCTAAACCCAGCTCGCGTACCGCTTTAATGGGCGAACAGCCCAACCCTTGGGACCTACTCCAGCCCCAGGATGCGACGAGCCGACATCGAGGTGCCAAACCATCCCGTCGATATGGACTCTTGGGGAAGATCAGCCTGTTATCCCCGGGGTACCTTTTATCCGTTGAGCGACGGCGCTTCCACAAGCCACCGCCGGATCACTAGTCCCTACTTTCGTACCTGCTCGACCCGTCAGTCTCACAGTCAAGCTCCCTTGTGCACTTACACTCAACACCTGATTGCCAACCAGGCTGAGGGAACCTTTGGGCGCCTCCGTTACCCTTTAGGAGGCAACCGCCCCAGTTAAACTACCCACCAGACACTGTCCCTGATCCGGATCACGGACCCAGGTTAGACATCCAGCACGACCAGAGTGGTATTTCAACGGCGACTCCACAACAACTGGCGTTGCTGCTTCACAGTCTCCCACCTATCCTACACAAGCCGAACCGAACACCAATATCAAGCTATAGTAAAGGTCCCGGGGTCTTTCCGTCCTGCTGCGCGAAACGAGCATCTTTACTCGTAATGCAATTTCACCGGGCCTATGGTTGAGACAGTCGAGAAGTCGTTACGCCATTCGTGCAGGTCGGAACTTACCCGACAAGGAATTTCGCTACCTTAGGATGGTTATAGTTACCACCGCCGTTTACTGGCGCTTAAGTTCTCAGCTTCGCCCCACCGAAGTGGAGCTAACCGGTCCCCTTAACGTTCCAGCACCGGGCAGGCGTCAGTCCGTATACATCGCCTTACGGCTTCGCACGGACCTGTGTTTTTAGTAAACAGTCGCTTCTCGCTGGTCTCTGCGGCCACCCCCAGCTCAGAGTGCAAGACTCGTCACCAGGAATGGCCCCCCTTCTCCCGAAGTTACGGGGGCATTTTGCCGAGTTCCTTAACCATAGTTCACCCGAACGCCTCGGTATTCTCTACCTGACCACCTGAGTCGGTTTGGGGTACGGGCCGCCATGAAACTCGCTAGAGGCTTTTCTCGACAGCATAGGATCATCCACTTCACCACAATCGGCTCGGCATCAGGTCTCAGCCTCAATGAGTGACGGATTTGCCTATCACTCGGCCTACACCCTTACCCCGGGACAACCACCGCCCGGGCTGGACTACCTTCCTGCGTCACCCCATCGCTCACCTACTACCCCGTTGGGTCACCGGCTCCACCACTTCCCTTTGCCCGAAGGCTCCAGGACGGCTTCACGGGCTTAGCATCAAGAGGTTCAGCGTTGGCGCTTCAAAGCGGGTACGGGAATATCAACCCGTTGTCCATCGACTACGCCTGTCGGCCTCGCCTTAGGTCCCGACTTACCCTGGGCAGATCAGCTTGACCCAGGAACCCTTGGTCAATCGGCGCAAGAGTTTCCCACTCTTGTATCGCTACTCATGCCTGCATTCTCACTCGTATACCGTCCACGACTGGTTTCCACCGCCGCTTCACCCGGCACACGACGCTCCCCTACCCATCACAGCAGGCGTTGGCCCTTCATGCTGCAATGACACGACTTCGGTGATGTGCTTGAGCCCCGCTACATTGTCGGCGCGGAATCACTTGACCAGTGAGCTATTACGCACTCTTTCAAGGGTGGCTGCTTCTAAGCCAACCTCCTGGTTGTCTCTGCGACTCCACATCCTTTCCCACTTAGCACACGCTTAGGGACCTTAGTCGGTGTTCTGGGCTGTTTCCCTCTCGACCATGGAGCTTATCCCCCACAGTCTCACTGCCACGCTCTCACTTACCGGCATTCGGAGTTTGGCTAAGGTCAGTAACCCGGTAAGGCCCATCGCCTATCCAGTGCTCTACCTCCGGCAAGAAACACGTGACGCTGCACCTAAATGCATTTCGGGGAGAACCAGCTATCACGGAGTTTGATTGGCCTTTCACCCCTAACCACAGGTCATCCCCCAGGTTTTCAACCCTGGTGGGTTCGGTCCTCCACACGGTCTTACCCGCGCTTCAACCTGCCCATGGCTAGATCACTCCGCTTCGGGTCTTGGGCATGCAACTCAACCGCCCTATTCGGACTCGCTTTCGCTACGGCTACCCCACACGGGTTAACCTCGCTACACACCGCAAACTCGCAGGCTCATTCTTCAAAAGGCACGCAGTCACGGCCCACCAGCAAGCTGATGAACGACGCTCCCACGGCTTGTAGGCACACGGTTTCAGGTACTATTTCACTCCGCTCCCGCGGTACTTTTCACCATTCCCTCACGGTACTATCCGCTATCGGTCACTAGGGAATATTTAGGCTTAGCGGGTGGTCCCGCCAGATTCACACGGGATTTCTCGGGCCCCGTGCTACTTGGGAGATGAGCAAGCAAGCCGTACAGATTTCGTCTACGGGGGTCTTACCCTCTACGCCGGACCTTTCGCATGTCCTTCGACTACCCATACGGTTTCTGACTCGCCCAGCCGCCGGCAGACGACTGAAGCTCATTCCCACAACCCCGCATTGGCAACCCCTGCCGGGTCTCACACCAATACGGTTTAGCCTCATCCGGTTTCGCTCGCCACTACTCCCGGAATCACGGTTGTTTTCTCTTCCTGCGGGTACTGAGATGTTTCACTTCCCCGCGTTCCCTCCACACTGCCTATGTGTTCAGCAGCGGGTGACAGCCCATGACGACTGCCGGGTTTCCCCATTCGGACACCCCCGGATCAAAGCTCGGTTGACAGCTCCCCGGGGCCTATCGCGGCCTCCCACGTCCTTCATCGGTTCCTAGTGCCAAGGCATCCACCGTGCGCCCTTAAAAACTTGGCCACAGATGCTCGCGTCCACTGTGCAGTTCTCAAACAACGACCAGTCACACACCCTCGGCAACCCGAACCGGGCTACCTCAAGTGAGGCCGGCACTGAGACAACGGTCAACCCGTTCCCTCAGGACCCAACAACGTGCCCGACACAGTCAATCCCAGACCGCTTTCCACGCCCCAAGGGGCAGTACTAACCTCTGATCTCTTCCTGTGCCGAATAGTCAACGTTCCACCCATGAGCAACCGTGCAGGACATTCGCCTGCAAGCGGCTATGTGCTCCTTAGAAAGGAGGTGATCCAGCCGCACCTTCCGGTACGGCTACCTTGTTACGACTTCGTCCCAATCGCTGGTCCCACCTTCGACGGCTCCTCCCCTTACGGGTTAGGCCACCGGCTTCGGGTGTTACCGACTTTCGTGACGTGACGGGCGGTGTGTACAAGGCCCGGGAACGTATTCACCGCAGCATGCTGATCTGCGATTACTAGCAACTCCAACTTCATGGGGTCGAGTTGCAGACCCCAATCCGAACTGAGGCCGGCTTTTTGGGATTCGCTCCGCCTCACGGCATCGCAGCCCTTTGTACCGACCATTGTAGCACGTGTGCAGCCCAAGACATAAGGGGCATGATGATTTGACGTCGTCCCCACCTTCCTCCGAGTTGACCCCGGCAGTCTCCTGTGAGTCCCCATCACCCCGAAAGGCATGCTGGCAACACAGAACAAGGGTTGCGCTCGTTGCGGGACTTAACCCAACATCTCACGACACGAGCTGACGACAACCATGCACCACCTGTATACCGACCACAAGGGGGCACCTGTCTCCAGGTGTTTCCGGCATATGTCAAGCCTTGGTAAGGTTCTTCGCGTTGCGTCGAATTAAGCCACATGCTCCGCTGCTTGTGCGGGCCCCCGTCAATTCCTTTGAGTTTTAGCCTTGCGGCCGTACTCCCCAGGCGGGGAACTTAATGCGTTAGCTGCGGCACCGACGACGTGGAATGTCGCCAACACCTAGTTCCCAACGTTTACGGCGTGGACTACCAGGGTATCTAATCCTGTTCGCTCCCCACGCTTTCGCTCCTCAGCGTCAGTAATGGCCCAGAGATCCGCCTTCGCCACCGGTGTTCCTCCTGATATCTGCGCATTTCACCGCTACACCAGGAATTCCGATCTCCCCTACCACACTCTAGCCTGCCCGTATCGAATGCAGACCCGGGGTTAAGCCCCGGGCTTTCACATCCGACGCGACAGGCCGCCTACGAGCTCTTTACGCCCAATAATTCCGGACAACGCTCGCACCCTACGTATTACCGCGGCTGCTGGCACGTAGTTAGCCGGTGCTTCTTCTGTAGGTACCGTCACTTGCGCTTCTTCCCTACTGAAAGAGGTTTACAACCCGAAGGCCGTCATCCCTCACGCGGCGTCGCTGCATCAGGCTTTCGCCCATTGTGCAATATTCCCCACTGCTGCCTCCCGTAGGAGTCTGGGCCGTGTCTCAGTCCCAGTGTGGCCGGTCGCCCTCTCAGGCCGGCTACCCGTCGTCGCCTTGGTAGGCCATTACCCCACCAACAAGCTGATAGGCCGCGGGCTCATCCTGCACCGCCGGAGCTTTACACCAACCCCCATGCGGAGGAAGGTCATATCCGGTATTAGACCCCGTTTCCAGGGCTTGTCCCAGAGTGCAGGGCAGATTGCCCACGTGTTACTCACCCGTTCGCCACTGATCCACCCCGAAGGGCTTCACCGTTCGACTTGCATGTGTTAAGCACGCCGCCAGCGTTCGTCCTGAGCCAGGATCAAACTCTCCGTGAATGTTTACCCGTAATCGGGTCGACACCCGCGTTGAGCGGCACGGCAACCACCGGAATAGGGCGGCCCCGCGCACTGCGTCCTCGCTAGTGTTTTACTTCAAAAGGAATCTCCAACCCCAGGAAACCTGAGGCCGGGGATGTCAACATATCTGGCGTTGACTTTTGGCACGCTGTTGAGTTCTCAAGGAACGGACGCTTCCTTCGGACTGCCTTCCAGCAGGCCCTCCGGGCTTCGTTCTTTCGTGTTCCCAGCTTATCAGATGTTTTCCGCTCCGTTTTCCGGAGTTTCATTCATCGGATTCGCTTTCCGCTTTGTCGCCCCGGTCTCCCGCGGCGACTCCGGAACTGTACGGGCACCGGCCCGCCACATGCAAATCGTCCCGCCCTGCTGGCGCAGGGCGGGACGATCTTGTTCCGGCACCGTCAGGCGCGGCCCATCTCCTCGGCGATGGCCGCCGCGAAGGCGTCGATGTCGGCCTCCGTGGTGTCGAAGGAGCACATCCAGCGCACCTCTCCGGTGTGCTCGTTCCAGAAGTAGAAGCGGTAGCGCTTCTGGAGCCGCTCGCTCACCTCTCGCGGGAGGATCGCGAACACCGCGTTCGCCTGGACCGGGCGGACCAGCTCGACGCCCTCGATCTCGCGGACCGCGGCCGCCAGACGCTCGGCCATCGCGTTGGCGTGGCCGGCGTTGCGCAGGTACAGGTCCCCGGAGAGCAGCGCCTCGAACTGGACCGAGACGAAGCGCATCTTCGACGCGAGCTGCATCGAGGTCTTGCGCAGGTACTTGATGTTGCGCACCCGCTCCGGGTTGAGCACCACCACGACCTCGCCGAACAGCAGGCCGTTCTTCGTGCCGCCGAAGGACAGCACGTCGACGCCCACGTCGGTGGTGAAGGCGCGCAGCGGCTGGCCGAGCGAGGCCGCGGCGTTGGCCAGGCGGGAGCCGTCCACGTGGACGAGCATGCCCAGCTGGTGGGCGTGCTCGGTGATCGCGCGGATCTCGTCGACGGTGTAGAGGGTGCCGAGCTCGGTGCTCTGGGTGATGGAGACCGCGAGCGGCTGGGCACGGTGCTCGTCACCGAAGCCCCAGGCCTGCTGGTCGAGCAGTTCGGGGGTGAGCTTGCCGTCCGGGGTGGGGACGGTGAGCAGCTTGATGCCGCCCATCTTCTCCGGGGCGCCGCCCTCGTCCACGTTGATGTGGGCCGACTCCGCACAGACCACCGCGCCCCAGCGCGGGAGCAGCGCCTGGAGGGCCACCACGTTGGCACCGGTGCCGTTGAAGACCGGGTAGGCCTCGGCCTTCTCGCCGAAGTGGCGGCGGAAGACGTCCTGGAGGTGGGCCGTGTAGTCGTCCTCGCCGTAGGCGACCTGGTGGCCGCCGTTGGCGAGGGCGATCGCGGCGAGGACCTCCGGGTGCACGCCGGCGTAGTTGTCGCTGGCGAAGCCGCGGACGGCGGGGTCGTGCCGCCGTACCGCGTCCGTACGGGTGAGGTCGGTCATCGGGCTGTCAGCCACAGGTGCTGTCCGTTCAGTTCTGCTGCGGGGCGGTCCCAGAGGCCCGCCAGGTGGCCGGCGAGGTCGGCGGTGTCGGTGAAGCCGGCGAACTTCGCCTCCGGCTTCTCGGCCCGCATTTCGGGACTGACCAGCGCCTTGATGACCAGGATCGCAGCTGCCGCGGTGGGCTCGCCGTCGGGGTCGGTGGTCTCCTTCTTGAAGGAGTCCGCCATGGCGAGGGTCCACGCCTCGGTGGCGGCCTTGGCGGCCGCGTAGGCGGCGCCGCCGGCGGTGGGCTTGTGCGCGGCCGCGGCGGAGATCATCGCGTAGCGGCCGGCGGAGCTGCGGACCAGCGCGGGCTGGAAGGCGAGCGAGGTGTGCTGGAGGGTGCGCACGACGGTGTCGTGCAGGAAGTCCCAGTCGTCCAGGCGGGTGTCGAAGAAGGTCTTGCCGCCGCGCCAGCCGCCGACCAGGTGGAACAGGCCGTCGACGTGGCCGTGCTCGGACTCCAGGTGGTCGGCCCAGTCGTGGACCTCCTGCGGGTCGAGCAGGTCGATCACCTGGCCGCTGACCTTGGCTCCGCGGACGGCCACCCGGGTGGCCTCCAGGGCGGACTCCAGGCGCTGGGCGTCGATGTCGGCGCCGATCACGGTGGCGCCGTCGGCGGTGAGGCGGCGCAGCACGGCGCGCCCGGCCGGGCCGCTGGCTCCGGCGACGGCGATGACCTTGCCGGCCAGCGGGGCGTTGGTGGAGGTGGTCACGCGGCGGCTCCCTGGATCCCGGTGCCGGTGATGCCGGCGGTGGCGGCGATGACGCCGCTCAGCTTCTTGTTGAGGGCCTCGTAGAACATGCTCAGCGGGAACTCGTCCGGGACCACGGCGTCGCACAGGGCCTTGTTGAGGGCCTTGCCGTCGGTGATGTCGAGCGGCAGGGCCTCGGGGCCCTTGGCCCAGGTGGAGGCCGGGTGCGGGGTGAGGTAGCGCGAGACCAGCTCGTAGGCGGCGATCCAGTGGGCCGACTTGGGCCGGTCGATGCCGTCGCGGTACAGGGTCTCGATCTCGGCGCAGAGCGCGTTGGTGACCTTCGGGGCGCGCTCCCAGTCGATGCTGAGGCGGTTGTCGCGCCAGCGCAGCGCGTCGTGCTTGTGCAGGTAGGCGAAGAGCAGCTGGCCGCCCATGCCGTCGTAGTTGCGCACCCGGTCGCCGGAGACCGGGAAGCGGAACAGGCGGTCGAAGAGGACCGCGTACTGGACGTCGCGGGCGTGCGGGTTGCCCTCGGCCTCCAGCTGCACCGCCTCCTTGAAGGTGGTGAGGTCGCAGCGGAGCTCCTCCAGGCCGTACATCCAGAACGGGCTGCGCTGCTTGATCATGAAGGGGTCGAACGGCAGGTCGCCGTGGCTGTGGGTGCGGTCGTGGATGAGGTCCCACAGCACGAAGGTCTCCTGCGCGCGCTGCTGGTCCTGGAGCAGGCCCTCGGCGTCGGCCGGGATCTCCAGGCCGAGCTGCTGGACGGCGCTGGTGGTGACGGCGCGGAAGCGGGCGGCCTCGCGGTCGCAGAAGATGCCGCCCCAGGTGAAACGTTCCGGCGCCTTGCGCACGGCGACCGTCTCGGGGAAGAGCACGGCGGAGTTGGTGTCGTAGCCGGCGGTGAAGTCCGTGAAGGTGATCGGCACGAACATCGGGTTGTCGAAGCGGGTGCGCTCCAGCTCGGCCAGCCAGTCGGGCCACACGACGCTCAGCAGGACGGCTTCCAGGTTGCGGTCCGGGTTGCCGTTCTGGGTGTACATCGGGAACACGACCAGGTGCTCAAGCCCGTCCTCGCGCTGGTCGGCGGGGTGGAAGGCGAGCAGCGAGTCCAGGAAGTCGGGCTCGCGGTAGCCGGTGTCGGCCCACTTGGCGAGGTCCGCGTCGACGGCGGCCAGGTAGGCGGCGTCGTGCGGGAAGTTCGGAGCGAGCTCCTTGACGGCGTCACGGACGGTGGCGACCAGCGGGTCGACGGTGTGCCGCTGGACGGCGGCCAGGTCGATCGAGCCGTCCTTGGACTGGAGCGGGCGCAGCGTCTCGACGGCCTCCTTCAGGCGCAGCCAGGCCGGGTGGCCGGCGAGGGTCGAGACCGGGGCGTCGGCCGCCACAGCGAGCCTTGGCGAAAGATTCTGCATCGTGGACTCACTTCGACAGGAGTTATTTCAACGGGGACACCATAAGTACGAAAGGTTCTCCTGTTCAAGAGGGTCCGGGCCGACAAAGTTCCGGCGCGCCGCCGCCCTGGCGCCGATTCCTTCGGCGAGAAGCCTGCTGTCCGTCATGTGGACAGTGATCTGGATGTTCTGGACAGATGTGCCGTTCTGATGCGAACCTCCCCGCATGCTCCCGGCGGTGATCACGGTGGCCGAAGGCCACGACAACCCATTCCGGGTGCCCTCCCGTCGGCACGTCGGCCCTTGCTGTCGCGCGCGCGGCCTCCGCTGCCGCCATCGCCGCTGCTGTTGACCGCTCGCCGCCGATTCCGGCTGCCGCCGGTCCGGCCCGGGGGGCGCCGCGGACGCGGGCCCGTACGCCGACCATGCCGCGTGTGTTCCGACACCGCCACCCGGGGGAAGTGACCCGCCGGGTCGCGGGTCGCCCGGTCACGGCCCTCCCGCGCCCCTCCCTGTTGTTCCCCCACGCCGGTCCTTCCCTGGAGCCCCACCATGACCATCCGCAAGCCGTCCGCCGCACTGCCCCTCGCCCTGCTGGTCGCCGCCGCGGCCGCGCTGACCGCCTGCGCGCCGCAGGACTCGAAGTCCGACGCCGCCTCCGGCGCCTCGGGCACGGCCGGGGCCGCGGCGAGCTGCGCGCCCGGGGCGCTGGCGACGCGTACCGCCGGGACGCTGACCATCGGCACCGACAAGCCCGCGTACGACCCGTGGTTCTCCGAGGACAAGCCTGAGAACGGCAAGGGCTTCGAGTCCGCCGTGGCCTACGCCGTGGCGGAGAAGCTGGGCTACCCGAAGGAGAAGGTCAGCTGGGTGGTCGCGCCGTTCAACAAGGCGACCTCGCCGGGCGCCAAGGACTTCGACTTCGACCTCAACCAGGTGTCCATCAGCGACGAGCGCAAGCAGGCGGTGGACTTCTCCTCCGGCTACTACGACGTGCGCCAGACCGTCATCGCGCTGAAGAACTCCAAGGCGGCGAACGCCAAGAGCATCGCCGACCTCAAGGACGCCAAGCTCGGCGCGCAGATCGGCACCACGAGCCTGGAGACCATCACCGACACCATCAAGCCGAGCACCCAGCCGGCCGTCTTCGACTCCAATGACCTGGCCAAGGCGGCCTTGAAGAACGGCCAGGTCGAGGCGCTGGTGGTGGACCTGCCGACCGCCTTCTACATCACCGGCGCCGAGGTGCCGGAGGCCCAGGTGGTCGGCCAGTTCGAGGCGACCGCGAAGGCCGAGCAGTTCGGCCTGGTGCTGGACAAGGGCTCCAAGCTGACCGGCTGCGTCTCGCAGGCTGTGGACGCGCTGCGCGCCGACGGCACGCTGGCGAAGCTGGAGAAGCAGTGGCTCTCCGACGCCGTCTCGGCACCGGTGCTGAAGTGAGCACCGAGCTGAGCCCCGGGGCGGACGGGGAGACATCGAGCGGCCCGGCGGTGGGGCCGACCGAGGTGGGTCTGACCAAGGTGGGGCCGGCCGCGTCGGGTCCGGTCAAGGTGAGGCCGGCCGAGTCGGCGACGGCGCAGGACGACTACCGCCCGTCCGAACGGCGGCTGGCGCACGAGGCCTACCGGCGCTCCCGTGCCCGCCGCTCGGCACTGATCGCCACCGCGTCGACCCTGGTGACGGCGGCCGTCCTCTATCTGCTGGTCGTCAACTCCCCCGGCTGGGCGGTGACTCGACGGACCTTCTTCAACCTCGACTACGCCCGCCAGGCGCTGCCCGAGGTGCTGAAGGGGTTGCGGCTCAACCTGGAGCTGATGCTTGGCTGCGGGGTGCTGATCCTGCTGTTCGGGCTGCTGCTGGCGGTGCTGCGGACGCTGCGCGGGCCGGTCTTCCTGCCGGTGCGGCTGCTGGCCACCGCGTACGTGGACTTCTTCCTCGGGCTCCCGATGATCATCTGCCTGCTGGTGATGATCACCGGGGTGCCGGCGCTGCGGCTGACCGGGGTGACCACCGACCCGCTGCTGCTGGGCGGCGGTGCGCTGGTGCTCACCTACTCGGCGTACGTGTCGGAGGTGTTCCGCTCCGGCATCGAGTCGGTGCACCCGAGCCAGCGGGCCGCGGCGCGCTCGCTGGGGCTGACCAACGCGCAGGCGATGCGGTACGTGGTGCTGCCGCAGGCCGTCCGGCGGGTGGTGCCGCCGCTGATCAACAACCTGGTGAGCCTCCAGAAGGACACCGGGCTGGTCTCGATCGGCGGCGCGATCGACGCGGTGTACGCGGCGAAGATCATCGCGGCCCGGTCCTTCAACTTCACGCCGTACCTGGTGGCGGGGCTGGTGTTCATCGTGCTGACCATTCCGCTGACCCGGTTCGCCGACTGGCTGACCGGCCGGATGAACCGCCGCGAGCTCCAGGGAGGTGCGGTGTGACGTCGAACGAGGTGCTCCGACTGGAGTCGGTACGCAAGACCTTCGGCAGCCAGCTGGTGCTGCGCGACGTGGACCTCGCCGTGGCCGAGCACTCGGTGACGGCGCTGATCGGGGCGTCCGGCTCCGGCAAGTCCACGCTGATGCGGTGCGTCAACCTGCTGGAGGGGATCGACGACGGGGCGATCTTCCTGGACGGCGAGGAGATCACCGATCCGCGTGCGGACGAGGACGCCGTGCGGCGCCGGATCGGTGTGGTCTTCCAGTCGTACAACCTGTTCCCGCACCTGACGGTGCTGGAGAACATCACGCTCGCCCCGCGCCGGGTGCACCGGGTCGCCCGGGCCGAGGCGGAGGCGCGGGCGCTGGAACTGCTCGACCGGCTCGGGCTGGCGGCCAAGGCGAAGGAGTACCCGGACCGGCTCTCCGGCGGACAGCAGCAGCGGGTCGCCATCGTGCGCGCGCTGGCCACCGGGCCCCGACTGCTGCTCCTGGACGAGATCACCGCGGCGCTCGACCCGGTGCTGGTCGGCGAGGTGCTGTCGGTGGTGCGGGACCTCAAGGAGCAGGGGATGACGATGGTCCTCTCCACCCATGAGATGGGCTTCGCCCGCGAGGTCGCCGACCGGGTCTGCTTCCTGGACGGCGGGGTGGTGCTCGAACAGGGCCCGCCTGAGCAGGTGTTCGACGATCCGCAGGAGGAGCGGACCCGGCAGTTCCTCAGCCGGGTGGTCGCCTCGGGGCGGCTCCAGGGCTGAGCGGCGGCTCCGGGGCCGAGCGGGCGGCTCCGGGGCTGAGCGCGGCCGAGCGCGCTCGACGGGGTGTGCGACCCGGTGCGCGGCCAGGGCTCCCGCGACGATGGGCACCCCTGTGCGCCCCCGTACGCGCCTGGCCGCCTCCGGGCGGGGGCGGTGATCGTGGACCGGACGTCCGTCGGGGCGCACGAGGGGGCGGCGAACGGCGAACAACTGACAGCGAACAGATAACAGCTGACAGATTTCATCATCTGTTCGCTGTCGTCTGTTCGCCGACCACTGTTCGCTGTTCGCCGCCCTCCGGCGCCCACCGCCCCGGGAGGCCGCCGTTGCACGGACCCGCCCTGGTCAATTGGCTCCTCGCCCTCCTCACCGCGGGCGCCGGCTCCTCCTGTCTGCTCCGGCTGCGCCACTCCCCCTGCGCCCCGCACGGCGCACACCGGCCGCTCGCCCGCGAGTCCGATGCCGCCGAGGCCCTGATGGGACTCGGGATGGCCGCGATGGCCGTCACCGGCGCCACCGTTCCGGCCACCGTCTGGGCCGGGCTCTTCGCGCTCCCCGCCACCGCCTTCCTGCTCGCCGCCATCCACGCCCAGGCGGGCCGAGTGCACCGGCTGCACCACGCGGTCGGCGCACTCGCCATGACGTACATGGCCCTCGCGATGGCGACCGCCTCCGGCCACGAGCACCACCACGCCGCCACCCTGGGCCTTCCGGTGCTGACCGGTGTCCTCCTCCTCTACTTCGGCGGATACACCCTGTGGACCGGCAGTCGCCTGCTGCGCACCCCGACGGGCACCCTCGCGCTGGGCACCGCCGGCCTGCCGCAGGCCTGCCGACTCACCATGGGCATCGGCATGTTCGCCATGCTCCTGACCATGTGACGACCACGCGGCACCATGTGCCGACCATGCGGCGCTCCCACCCGGCACTCCAAGACCCTCACCCGGGCGTGGCGTTGGTCACTGGCCCGTCGAAAGCCGTTCCACCGGGCGTCGCCAGCGCATAGGTTGGCGGGGAGCGCGCTGTCGCGTGCCGTGCGTACTCGGGGAGCCCATCGATGCCCGCCCTGATCGGCCTGCTGCTGCTCGGACTGCTGCTCTCGACCGTCGCGCCCAGGCTGCTGGCCCGGGCCCGCTGGGCGGAGCGCGAACCGGTGCTGGCACTGCTGGTGTGGCAGTGCCTGGTGGTGGCGGTGCTGCTCTGCTGCGCGCTGGCCCTGCTGCTGGCGGCCTCCGCCGCCCTGCCCGAACTGCGCTCGCTGCTGTTCGCGGGCGCACCGCACGGCGTCGAGGCGGCGTACGGCCTCCAGGGCGCCGAGGGCTGGGGCCGGCTGTGCGCCGCGGTGCTGGCGGCGGGCGGGCTTCAGACGGTGCTCGCGCTCACCCGGGAGGTCCGTACGGCCAAGGCCCTTCGCCACCGGCGGCACGCCCAACTGGCGACTCGGGCACCGGAGTTGCCCGACAGTATGGAAGCCGACCGAAGCCGCCGGGAGCGGCTGGTGGTGCTGGAGAACGTCCGCCCGGAGGCCTGGTCACTACCCGGGCCGGACTCCCGGCTGGTGGTCACCACCGGCGCCCTCCAGCAGCTGACCGACCGGGAGTTGGCGGCCGTACTGAGTCATGAGCGCGGCCACGTCCGGGCCCGACACCACTGGCTCCAGCAGTTCGCCCAGGCGCTCGCCTCCGGTTTCCCCGGGGTCGGCGTGTTCAGCACCTTCCGCAACCAGGTCGCGGAGCTGGTCGAGCTGGCCGCCGACGACCGGGCCGCCCGTCGGCACGGCCGGCACACCACCGCCCTCGCGCTGGCCGAACTCAACCTGGACCGCGGGGTGTTCGGCTCCTGCCCACCCGGCCTGGCGCAGTCCCCGAAGCGGGTGGACCGACTGCTCGCGGGCCGTCCCCGGCTCTCCGTCCCGCACCGACTGCGGCTCACCGTCGCGGCCCTCGCCACGCCCGCCGTGGTCGTCCTGCTGGCCGCCGCTCCAGGGCTTCACTCACTGCTCTGAGAACCCAGCAGCACGCCACCGAAACAGTATTGACGCCGGGTCAGTCCGAGGATGCACCACGGGCCGGGTCGATCCCGTCGCCGAGGGTCAGCGCCAACACCTCGCGATGGAGCGGCCTGGCCTGAACGTAGCGGTCCCGGCCGGCCTCCGTCAGGGTGAGCTGGACGCCCCGCCGGTCGCTCTCGCACATCGCCCGGACGACCAGTCCGGCCTTCTCCAGGCGGGCGATCAGCCGCGAGAGGGCGCTCTGGCTCAGATGGACGGTGGGGGCCAGCTCGTTCACCCGCACGGCATCCCCGCCGCCCTGGCATGCCTCGACCAGGCGTTCCAGCACCTCGAACTCGCTCATGCCCAGCCCGTACCGCTCACCCAGCTCGCGATCGAGCATGCAGGACGCGGAGGCATGCCGAGCCAGCAGCTCGCGCCACTGCGCGACGAGACCGGCCTCCGCCGGGGAGTCGAGTTCAGCCACGCCGCCACCCTAGCACGTGCATAGACAATTATTGTGTTCACATCTAATTCATTTGCATTGAATGCACGTGCATGTACTGTCCTCCCCATGACCACCGCGACCGTCACGCCACCTGGCGCCCCGTCAACCAGTGGGCCGCACTGGACTCCCCACCTCTGGGGCACCCTGATCGTGCTCTGCGCCGCCATGTTCCTGGACGCCCTGGACGTCTCCATGGTGGGCGTCGCCCTCCCCTCCATCGGCTCCGACCTGAACTTGTCCACCGCCGCCCTGCAATGGGTGGTCTCCGGTTACGTACTCGGCTACGGCGGCCTGCTGCTGCTCGGCGGCCGCGCCGCGGACCTGCTCGGCCGCCGCCGGGTGTTCCTGGTGGCCCTGGGCGTCTTCGCCGCCGCCTCGCTGCTCGGCGGCCTGGTCGACGACGGCGGCCTGCTGATCGCGGCCCGCTTCCTCAAGGGCGTCAGCGCCGCCTTCACCGCCCCGGCCGGCCTGTCGATCATCACCACGACCTTCGCGGAAGGCCCGGCCCGCAACCGCGCCCTGTCGATCTACACCACCTGCGGCGCCAGCGGATTCTCGCTCGGCCTGGTGCTCAGCGGCCTGCTCACCTCGGTCGGCTGGCGCTGGACCTTCCTGATGCCCGTCCCGGTCGCACTGCTCGCCCTGCTCTTCGCGATCCGGCTGCTTCCCCGGTCGGCCGAGGAGCGCGCCAAGGGCGGCTACGACATCCTGGGTGCGATCACCGGCACCTCGGCCGTGCTGCTGCTGGTGTTCACCGTCACCGAGGCCCAGGGCGCCGGCTGGTTGAGCCCGCGCACCCTCGGCTCGCTGCTGGTCGTCGCCGCGCTTGCCGCCGCCTTCCTCCTGGTGGAGAGCCGCACCGCGCACCCGCTGGTCCGGCTCGGCATCTTCCGCAACGGCTCGGTCGCCCGCGCCAACGTGGTCGCCTTCGCGATGACCGGCGCGTACGGCGGGTTCCAGTTCGTGGTCACCCTCTACCTCCAGCACCTGCTCGGCTGGTCCGCTCTTGAGATGGCCCTCGGGCTGCTCCCCGCCGGGGCCTTCATCGCGCTCTCGGCACCGTTCATGGGCCCGATCGTGGACCGCTTCGGCACCGGGCGGCTGCTGCCGATCGGCCTGCTCTCGCTGGTCGCCGCGTTCGCGATGTTCCTGCGGCTGGACGAGCACAGCTCGTACGTCGGCCTGGTGCTGCCCTCGATGCTGCTGCTCGGCGTGGGCTTCGCGTTCGCCTTCCCCTCGGTGAACATCGCCGCCACCGACGGCGTCTCCGACGAGGAGCAGGGCCTGGCCTCGGGCCTGGTGAACACCGCGATCCAGGTCGGCACCGCGGTGGTGCTGGCCGGGGCGACGGCGATGATCACGGCCGGAAGCGCGGGCGGTGACAGCCCGCAGGCCCAGCTGGACGGCTACCGACCGGCCCTGCTGTTCGTCACGGCGGTCGCCCTGATCGGCCTGGTGGTCGCGACGGTGGGCGCTGTGGTGGACCGGCGCAGGAATGCAACTCCCGTGCGAGTGCCGAACTATGATGGCGCCTCAGAAGAGTCGACCGCGGCCCGGGTCGAAGTCCTGGCCGAGCGCTGACCGACCGTCTCCGACTACGGACGGCCTCCGAGCCTCCGGGCCGCCAGGCCATGGCGCCGGCTCCACCAAACCCCCGTGTTGGTGGAGCCGGCCGTTTTCATGGCGGCCGCCCGGGCAGCGCCCGTCGGGGCACGGTTCCCCGGTGCGGCTGTCGGCTCCGCCAGTATATTGGCTCGGAGCCAACGAACGTTCGGAGCAGACACGATGGCACCTCGCGGGGATTCGGTCAATGAGGAGATGCGGCAACGCTCCCGCCGACGCATCATGCGGGCCACCGTCGAGCTGGTTGACCAGCACGGTTATGCGGGCACCACGCTGACGGACATCGCCGAGCGGGCCGGGCTGGCCCGCGGGCTGCTCTCGTACTACTTCGACGGCAAACGGCTGCTGATGCAGTCCGCGACGCACCGGATGATGCACCAGGCCCTCTCCGGCGCGCTCGCGGAGCTCGCGCCCGGCACCTCCCCCGAGGCCCGGCTGGCCCGGGCGATCGACACCGTGCTCGGGCTGGCGATGGACCACCCCCGGGTGATGCGCTCGCACCTGGCGCTGATCCTCGACCCGGACACCGGCGCCTTCGTCCAGGACCCGGAGCAGCAGCAGCTCGGCGCCATCCTCCAGGAACTGCTGCGGGACTGGGGCGCACCCGATCCGGTCGCGGAGCACGCGGTGCTGCGCAGTGCGCTGATGGGCGGCTGCATCGGGGTGCTGCTGCCGGACGCCGAGATCCCGTTGGCGCCGATCCGGGCCGACCTCTTCCGCCGCTACGACCTGGACTGGAGGCTGGGCCTCCCGCCGCAGCCGTGCCCGCCGGAACGCGAACGGCCGCCGGCCCGCGACTGACGGCGGGTGGGCGGCCTGGTCGGACCGACTGCCGGAGGGGCCTCGCGAGGGAGGGATCTCACAGGCCCCTGACGGCAGTTGCTCAGCGCTCCTTCAGGATCGAGGCGAGCAGGTCGATGGTGCGCTCCGGTGTGAGACTGTCCACACAGAGCCGCTCCATGACCTGGATGTAGGCGTCCACGTCGTCCCGCTTGTCCAGGTAGAGCGCGCTGGTGAGCTGCTCCAGGTAAACCACGTCCGCGAGGTCCTGCTCCGGGAAGCGCAGGATCGTGAACGCCCCGGACTCGCCCGCGTGCGCGCCGAACCGGAACGGCATCACCTGGATCACCACGTTGGCCTGCTCCGCGATGTCGATCAGGTACTGCACCTGACCGCGCATCACCTCGGGCCCGCCGACCGGCCGCCGCAGCGCGGCCTCGTCGATGACCGCCCACAGCCGCGGGTTGGCGCCCTCGGTGAGCAGCTTCTGACGGCGGAGCCGCAGGCTGACCCGCCGCTCCACCTCCTCCTCGTTGATCGCCGGTCGACTCTGGCCGAAAACCGCCCGCGCGTACTCCTCGGACTGGAGCAGTCCGGGGATGAACTGCACCTCGTAGGTGCGGATCAGCTGGGCGGCCTCCTCCAGGCCGACGTAGGTCTGGAACCAGCCCGGCAGCACATCGTTGAAGCTGTGCCACCAGCCGGACTTGTTGGCCTCGCGGACCAGGCCGAGCAGGGCTTCCCGCTCCACGCCGTCGTCCACGCCGTACAGGCTGAGCAGGTCGGCGACGTCACGCTCCTTGAAGCTGACGCGGCCGAGTTCCATGCGGCTGATCTTGGACTCGGAGGCTCGGATCGCGTACCCCGCGTCCTCGCGGGTGATGCCGCGCGCCTCACGCAGGCGCCGCAACTGCGAGCCGAGGAGGATCCGGCGGACCATCGAGCCGCCGCCCGGCTGAACTGTGGTCATGCGGTCGAAACCTCCACCTAGGGCAAACAGCGCACAGTCTGCCATCAGTTGAGCGCTCACGGTGCCGATACTGACGGATGTTCCTATCAGTTCCGCACTCCATGCACCAGGATGCACGTGCATCCGGCGTTTGCATATGCCAATAGTGCGACTGCACGTGAATCGACTCTTGCATCTGCCGTGAGCGCACACCACCATGGTGCACGTGCACCTGCACACCCCTGGCATTCCCGCGGGCTCCGCGTCGACCCCACGCGCGACTCCGTGCACCGACCCGACGGCGTCCCCGCGCCATCGGGCGTTCGAGTGCGCGCGCGCCTGGTCGAGGGGCGGCCGAGCGGCCGAGCGAGTCGGAGGTGACCGGCATGACCCCGGCGGGTCCAGCCGTGTCCGCCCCCTTATGGGAGGAGCTCTTCATGAGCACCGGTACGGCTTTGGCGGTTGACCCCCATGTGGTCACCTGTACGCTCGCTCCTCGCTTCGAAGCCGTCAGAACCGCGCGCGACTTCGCCCGGACCACGCTCCAGCGCTGGGGCCTGACGGAACTCTTCGACGACGTGGCGCTGGTGGCCTCGGAACTCGTGACCAACGCGCTCCGGCATGCGATCGGCGCACGACCCGACCCGTCGGGCGGCAACCAGGGCGAGTACGACTTTCCCATACAGCCGACTCCCGAGGGCCGGCTGCCGATCCGAATAAGCCTGGTTCACCGCGCGCCCCAGGTGGTCTGCGCGGTGAGCGATCCGAGCAGCCTCGGTCCGATCGCCCGGGAGGCGGACTTCGTCGCCGAGTCAGGCCGCGGACTGCACCTGGTGGAGTCGTTCAGCCGCTCCTGGGGCTGGCACCCGCTGGGCAGCGGCAAGGTCGTCTGGGCGATGTTCGAGGCCGAGTCGATCGGCGCCCCGTTGAACGGACATCCGGAGCTCGGCGGCCGCTCACCGCTCGACGGCCCGGTCGACGTCGGCGGACGGCATCGGCGTTCGGCCTAGGGCCAGCCCTGCGGCCGGGCCAGGTCCTGCGGCTGGGTCGGATCCTGTGACCGGAAGCAGCCCTGCGGTCGGGCTCCGGGCAGGCCGGGTTCGGAACGGATCAGGTTCAGGCGTATCAGGTTCAGGCCGGTCAGGTCCTGCGCCTGGAGCGGCCCCTGTGTCGGACGGCGCGCGGCCGGTCGCGGAAGTCCCGGGAGGACCACACCCCGGGCCCCCTCCCCAGGGCAAGGCGATGCCCTTCCGGCGCCCTGGACCCGCGAGCTCTCCGGGCTCCCGAGGCCGGCCGGACGGGTCGGCAGGACGGGTCGGCAGGACAATCAGACAAAGACAAAGGCCGTCGTGGTGTCGGCACCCACGACGGCCCCCCGATGATGGAGCGCGACGGTCGGTCAGACCGCCAGGTGGTCGAACTCCCCGTCCTTCGCCCCCAGCAGCAGGGCGGCGATCTCCGCCCGGGTGTAGATGAGTGCCGGACCATCCGGGAACCGCGAGTTGCGCATCGCCACATCGCCGCCCGGGAGGGCCGCGAACTCGACGCAGTTGCCCTGGGAGTTGCTGTGCCGGCTCTTCTGCCAGACCACTCCCCGGAGATCGGCGGCGGCCATTCCGTTGTAGGTGTCGTACGAGCCGTGCGTGTCCTGCGAGTCGTGCATAGAAATCTCCCGAAGAGCTCCGGAGTTGTCGTCCAGCGCGGCGCCTCCGGCACCGCCGAACGAACGGACCGGCCCCGTACCGGCCCGGCACAACGCCTCACTTGACGCGATGATAGCCGCAGTGCACGTGCATCAGCACGGGACATTGCAGGTGCAGGAGGCTTTTCACCGGCAGTCGCGAACTCTTCACGG
Organism: Kitasatospora brasiliensis; assembly: GCF_032654805.1. Classification (NCBI taxonomy): domain Bacteria; kingdom Bacillati; phylum Actinomycetota; class Actinomycetes; order Kitasatosporales; family Streptomycetaceae; genus Kitasatospora; species Kitasatospora brasiliensis. The sequence continues at coordinate 2,030 of NZ_JAUOOW010000004.1, read as the reverse complement.
ACCCTTCTCCTGACGGCACGTAAACGGACATAGCCCATGGAATCGTCGAGCTCGCAATAACCGGCCGTGAGCACCTCCCCGCTGAATGTTGATCTTCGAATGCCGGGAGTCGCGTCCCCGTGACCCTCCGTCAGGCCTCCCCCCAGCTGTGAGACATCTCACGCGCCACAGGTGCAACGCCCGCCCCCTGGGGCGACGTCAAGACCGTGACCGTCCACGCGGGGCTCGAAGAGGAATGTCCGGATTGTAGGCAAAGCGCCCGAACGGCGGCGGAGACACACCGGGTCCGCACCATGATCGCGTGAAACCCGTACGGCAGCCGACTGCAAGCCGGACCGGCCGATGTCCTACGATCTCCGGCATGAGCACCGCAGCCATCCCGGGCGCGCCACTGCCCGTCCGCACTCCAGGCTCCCGTGCGCGGGGGCGCCATCGTCGTCCCGAGCGCCCCGAGATCCCGGCCGGCGCCCCGGCCCTGGTGCTCGCCGTGCCCGCGACCGCCGGGCCCGAATCCCGGTCGGTCGTCGAGGAACTGCTCTCGATCGTCCGTACCGAGCAGAACGGCGTCCGGACCGCGGTCGGCTACCTCCCGGGGAACGGTACGGAGGCCGGAGGCGGCGAGGAGCGCACGGTGGCCGAGCTGCTGGCGATGGCCGCCGAGACCGGGCTGCCGATGCCGGTCCTGGTGCCCCTGGTGCCCGGCCCGCACACCTTCCTGACCGAGCTTCACGCGCTCGCCGCCGAGTACGGCGCGCCCGTCACCGACCCGCTGGGCCCGCACCCGCTGCTGGCCGAGGCCGTGCACGTCCGGCTCTCCGAGGCCGGTCTGGCCCGAGCCGACCGCGCCCGGCTGTTCGCCATCGCGACCGCCGCGGACGGCGTGGTGCTGACCACCGTCGGCGGAGAGGACGCGGCCGCCGCGGCCGGCATCACCGGCGTGCTGCTGGCCGCCCGACTGGCCGTGCCGGTCGTCGCCGCCGCGCTCGACGTGCCCGGCTCGGTCGCCGCGGCCGTCAACCACCTCAAGGAGACCGGCTCCCAGCGCCCGGCGCTGGCCCCGCTGGTGATCGGCCCGGAGGCGGACTCCGAGCTGCTCGCCACCGCCGCCGAGGAGACCGGCTGCCCGTCGGCCGCGCCGCTGGGCGCTTACCCGTCCGTCGGCCAGCTGATCGCCTCCACCTACCTGGCCGCGCTGCCCGCGCCGTCCGCGGAGGACCTGGCGCGGGCCGAGGCGCAGGCAGCGGCCGCCGCCGAGGCCGAGGGGGTCCTGGAGGGCACTCGCGGCGCCCACGCGGCCGCCGAGGGGCGCGCCAGGCAGTAGTCGACACCGCGCGCGGGTTCGCGCGCGCCGAAGGGCACCGAAGGGCCTGGAGCGGTTTGCGCTCCGGGCCCTTCGTTTTGCCGTGACGGAATGAAATGTCCGTTCTGGTGTCATTTGAAAGGAAACGGGCCGGGCGGACTCGGGCGCTCGGGCCGCTGCCCGCTCCCGGCTTTCCACGGTGCGTCGCTCCACGCGTCGATGCGTCGTCACCGTTCAGCTGAAGCGGAGCCAGTTGTCGAATTCCTCAACAGCATTGCTTGAAAACGATCATTTGCCATCATGATCAAATGTGCATTTAGCAGTTCCCGCCAAACCGTGATGCGCATCACAGGGTTTGCTATGTGAACTTGAGTCTGATTAACGTGCTCCCCGTTCGTGACCACACGAACCCGGTTCATCCGCAACGCCGAGTCCTGCCGTCGGATGTCCTGGCAGCGAAATAACGCACCACGGCAGGAGCGGGGGACCCACAGGTAAGTCGCCCCGGACCGATCCCCGGAACGGTCCAGGGCTAGGGGTGAAGCCGCGCTCACCGCGCGGCCGGGCAACTCCAGCCCGAATCCGACAGCTCACCTCGCAGGCGTGGGAGAGGACCGCGTCTTCATGCTGCCCACCAACGGCACTCGCCTGTCCAGTCGCACCAGCCGCGTGATCGCCGCCCTCGGCGTCGCGGGCGTCGGACTCACCGTCCCCTGCATCACCTCCGGCA